>JAEWQO010000142.1 GCA_023460315.1 Actinomycetes bacterium | reverse complement strand
ACATAATAGAAAGTTGAAAGGATAACAAACTGGTTAGATTAATTGCTTGTGCTTGATAAATACCTTATACTTTAGTCACTAAATTAGAAAGGAGTCTCATTATGAAAAAGGAATTTGTTGTACCTATGATTGAGGAGTTACCGATCTCTAACACACAATACAATTATGCAGATGGTGTTGAACCTGATGGACACTTTGAAGATAATGACGGTAATATCTTGTTCTATTTGTATCAGTATTCATCATCAGCTAAGTAAGGAGGCAATATGAAGGTATATGTTAAGCCAAGTATAGAAGAGTTGGCAATTAGTAACACAGCTTATTATTCGAAAGAGGGAAATGTTCAAGATGGTGTATTTAAGTCTAATGACGGAGCACTTAACATTGTTTCTTTTTCAGGAAACATGACCAAAGAAGAATTTATTGCGGGGATTATTGGCAAGTAATTAAGTATAGATAGGGTATCTTATTGAACGTAAGATATCCTATTATTTTATAAAATATGGTGGAGATAGGTTGAAAAACACTATTTCAACCGACGAATTTACGCAGTAATTAATTTGCAAGCAAGTAAAATATGCAGAAAGAGGTAGTGTGAAAAATCTAGATTTTTCACACGGCAAATTTGTGCTGGCGCCCAAATTCTGGGTTTGCAGCAGAATGGAGAATAGTGTGAAGAACGAATATTATTATGAGATATATGGACTAAAAGTTACGTCTCAGATTGAATTTCCAGAAGCGTATAGAGTTGATGGTATGGAAGAGGAAGAGATAGAAGTTAATATTAGTCTTAGTGATTTGCTGGACGAATATCAGAAGCTAAAGTTAGAAGGTCGTTTGTATAAGATGGAGAAGGATGTACTATGGTTTTTTATGGAGGGGGTTGGTGACTTTGTAATTCGTAATGGACATGAGATTCTTGTGAATCCTCAGGAAGGTTATGATAAGAAGAATCTAAGAGCAATGGTATTAGGAACTTGCTTCGGAACTCTATTAATTCAAAGACAGATTCTGGCAATCCATGGCTCAGCAGTGGTAAGTCATAATAGAGCAATCATTATCTGTGGACAATCTGGCTCAGGAAAGTCGACCTTAACAACTCAGCTACGGAAAAAGGGGTTTCAGTTTATGGCTGACGATACTGTAGCGCTTCGAAGTGTAGAAGGATGCATCTATGCGTGTCCAGCGTATCCTCAACAGAAGTTATGTAAGGACGCAGCGTTACACTTTGGCTATTCTCTAGATCAATTATTACTATTGGAAGAAGATCGGCAGAAGTATGCTATAAGATTGAATCATGATTATTGCAGCAAGAAGATGATTTTAGGGTGTATTGTTGAGATATGTGCAGAAGACTGTGATAAAGTTGAGTTAGAGGTATTGCAAGGGCATGATAAGCTAGAGTCATTTGTAACAAATCTGTATCATTATACCACCTACCGTAATATAGGAATGGATTCCTCAATCTTTAAGCAATGTATAAAGATTGTACAGGATATTCCAATCTATCGGATTCACAGACCTAAATCAAAGCAGACGATGGAAGAGCAACTATCACTTGTTTTACAATTGATTAGCAAATAAATTGTTGTACAAATTGTAAAAATATGGTAAACTTCTATATGGTAGTGATTAAGAGAAGTTGCGAAGCAGATAAGATAGGAGCCTCGCTACTTTAGTATAAGAGGATCATTTGGAGGTATCTATGAAGGAGAATGCGATAGTCAAACTTACAAAACATTTGGATGTGACAGATTTGGCCGGTGAGAAGGTAATGATTGATTTCTCAACCGGGAAGTATTTTTTATTAAAAGGAGTAGCAAATGATATCTGGGACATTCTGTCTGCGGGATTAGGAGTGAACATTAATGCCATTACGAGTAAATTGGTTCGTGAATATGAAATTGATGAGAAGACATGTGCAGAATCGGTTACGGACTTTATTAATCATTTATATGAATTGAAGTTTGTTGAATTTGTGTAAGCTTGGCATATTATTTAATAGTCAAGGTAGATATTACAGATTATTTAAAGGAGAGAAACGATACATATAGCAATTGTATCGGATAAATTATGCTTAAACTTATTTATAACTTCATATTTAAGAATAAAAATAGGTGGTTAACAGTAAAGGCTTTTCTATATGCAGCATATTATCGAATGTGTGTACTACTGATCTCTATGGATAAGTTAAAAAAGAAGTTTGGAATATTAAATAATGAATCTAGTGAGATTGAAGAGGTGCAACATTATTACTATGCCTCTCGGGTTAGTATGGTAGTTAATCGTGTCGCCAGAAGAACTCCATGGGAAAGTAAATGTCTGATACAGGCATTAACTGCTCAAAGGTTATTAATGCAAAAGAAGATACCTTCTACATTGTATCTGGGAGTAGGAAAAGAGGACAAGAATATGGTTGCGCATGCTTGGTTACGCTGTGGTGAATATTATATTACCGGTGGAAACGGAGAAGGATATGCTATTGTAGCAAGATTTAGTAACGTATAAAAGAATGGATATATGAAAAGATATAAGAAAAGATAAAGGAATAGATAAAGGAAAGATAAAGGAATAGATATTCGAATAATCAATGAATAGATAGATGAATAAATAAATGAATAGATAAAAAGAACGCAGAATCGAATCGACCTGCGTTATTTTTATCTACTTTATGCACCCGTGAACTATATGATTTGGTTGTTTTATGAGTAGATATGCGTTTACTTACCCCATAAACTGTACCCTAGATAGTGGACAGTTAAGAATAGAGCAGACCTATTCTTAGGACATCTGAAACTAGATGTATAAATTCCTAAAAATCAAAGAGAATCCCAATGAGTGGACAGGGAATAAATAGAAAATTCCAAGTTTCGGACAGATTTTTCTTTTTGAAAGTAGAGCGTGTGGTATACTCAAAGTAGGATTCAGGAGGACATGCACATGAACCGAAACAAGTTCACAAAGAGGGAAATTCAGCTAATTAAACACAATCCATACACTTATAAGGTAACAGAATCACAGATTTTCTACACAAAGGAATTTAAGGAAGAATTCTGGAGGCACTATCAGGAAGGAGAATCACCACGGAGCATTGTTGAAGCACTTGGTTATGATCCAGATATGCTGGGGCAATACCGTATTAATGGATTGCAGATAAATATACAGAAACAAGCCCAGAAGCCTGGTGGATTTACAGAAGGTAAAGGTCGGAAAAGAGGCCGTAAAACAGAGCTTTACGATGTTGATAATAATCCGTCAGATGAGACAATTATTAAGATGCAACACGAACTCTTATACCTTCGCCAAGAGGTTGAGTTTTTAAAAAAAATTACTTCAATTAAAGATACAAAGAAGTAAGGGCGGTGCTTATGGGAAAGGCAGCGCCGCTGTTTGAGATTATATATCGGACAGTACAGGAAGAAAAGAACGACCTAAGTGTTGAAACACTCTGCGATATCGCCGGAGTATCCAGATCAGGCTACTATGCCTGGGTGGCAACCATTCCTGACAGGGAACGGCGAGAAGAGGAAGACAGAGCAGATTTTAGACTAATCCTAATCGCTTATAATAAGCGTGGATATACAAAAGGAGCCAGAGGCATCTATATGTGCCTGCTCCACATGGATCCGCCTATTATCATGAATCTGAAAAAGATCAGAAGGCTTATGAAGAAGTACAATCTTCAGTGTCCGGTAAGACAGGCAAATCCATACAGACAAATGCAGAAAGCAATAAAGACCAGCAATTATGCTGATAACTTATTACAACGAGAATTCGAATGTTATGGACCGAGAATGGTACTGCTTACGGATATCACATACATACCATACAATGGAGTGTTTGCATATCTGTCGGTAATTCTGGATGCCTTCACAAAACAGGTTTTATCGTATGTATTAAGTGAATCTCTGGAGGTTGATTTTGTTAGAGAAACGGTAGAAATTCTTGTTAATAATCATGGAATAGACCTGTATAAGGAAACAATAATCAACAGTGATCAAGGTAGCCATTATACAAGCATAACCTTTATCAAAATCCTAAAGGATAATGGGATAAGACAGTCGATGTCACGAAGAGGCAACTGTTGGGACAATGCCCCGCAGGAGAGCTTCTTTGGTCACATGAAAGATCATCTCATGGAAAGAGTTGCTGATGCAAAGAAGTTTGACCAGATAAAGTTTGCAGTTGATGACTACATGGATTATTACAACAATGAACGATATGTCTGGGATTTAGCGTACTTGTCACCAAACGAATATAATCAGTTTGTGACAACGGGACGGTATCCGCTTGAGATACCACATCTACCCAAAGCACCGGTAATTCAGAAAAGACCGGAGGAGTTAGGGAAAAAGAAGTCATCTGATGCAGAGGAATCTGCAGATGATAAATGCAGTTAAAAACAAAGAAAGAGGATATCACAAGCCAGGAGCAAGAGTAGCGACTCTATTCATTAATGTCCTTGACTTGGGGTACAGATTACCAGTTATAAGTACAGTTAGGTTCACAAATATCACCAGGGATAAGAATATCCCACCATGGTCGTTGTTCATAATATTGACAACCCCAACAATAGGTACGTCCATAGTAATATCTTGAGTATCCTCTAGGACATGTGTTCGCAGGTTTCGAACCACTGCAAGCATAGATGCCTTCGAGGTAAAGTTCATGACTCATTAGTAAAGGTTTGGAATAATTCTTCATACGCGCCTCCGTATACCAAAAATTGACAGTGAGATACATATAAGAATATCATAAATTGGCAAAAAATCAATAGATATATACAATTTTATAGTATATTGGTCCTATAATTAATTCTTTGCTTTAAGAACTCCCTTGATTAGGAGCCAATTATAGGCATGATTTAGTTAAATGTAAACCAATATAAATAAATGGGTTGACAATGTGAACTATCTTGATTATAATTCATGTAATACTAGACGCGAAAGGATAAATATACTATGTCAACTAAGATTAAAACGTTAACGATTACTGCATTAATGGCGGCAGTGTTATGTGTTATTGCACCCCTAGCGATACCGATAGGGAGTGTGCCAATCACACTAGCAACCTTTGCTGTATATTTAGGAGCTGTGGTTCTTGGAATGAAGCGCGGCGTGCTATGTGTATTGTTGTATTTACTTATAGGTCTTATAGGAGTTCCCGTATTTGCTAGTTGGTCATCAGGTGCTGGTGTATTGGTTGGACCTACTGGAGGTTATTTGATTGGATATCTGGGTATTGCGGTTTTTACTGGATATTTTACTGATCTCTTTGTGAAGAAAGGAAAAGCATATATGCTCTTCGTAGGTATGGTATTAGGAACGTTTGTATGCTACCTGGTAGGTACGATATGGTTAGCGAT
>JAEWQO010000141.1 GCA_023460315.1 Actinomycetes bacterium | reverse complement strand
TTCGTATTGTCGGAGAGCGTCCACTGACCCGAACTGGAGACCATTACGGACGCCTCGCCGCCCTTGCTGCTGACGTTGGCCGTTTTCGGGGTGATGGAGATTTTGTCCGGAGCCGGAGCCGGCTCTTCATTGTCTTTATCGTCGCAGGCGCCGCAGACTACGAGCGCGGTTGCAGCGAAAAGAAACCATTTAGCGAATTTTTTCATGGGATCAAGTTGGTTTTGTTTTTTTGGAAAAAAGCGGCGGCATGCAAGCGCATGGCGTTTTTCATGCCGCCGCCGTAAACTGATCGGATTACAGATTAATTTTCGTAACGGGTCGGATCGTAGCGGCCTGCGCCGAGCTTTTTGTAATAACCCGTGCGCGGTTTGAGATCCTGATCGTAGAGGCCTTTAGCCGCTGCCGACAGCTTGCTCCACGGCTCGCGGCGCAGTACGGGATCGAGTGCGAACCACATGCACCAGCCGTAGCCGGCCTCTTTGGCCTGACGGGCCGAATCTTCGCTGATCCAACCGCTTCCGAGGTTACACTCGACGGACATGAACGAGCACATCGACTTGTCGCCTCCGGCTACGGGCGAAGCGCTGCTGCCGTAGTTGGCTTTGACCATATCGACGAACTCCGCCGGCTGGCGGCCGTTGATCGCCGGCATGCTTGAGTTGTAAAGGCCCCAGTAGAACACTGCGGTCATCGTCTCCCAAGGCACCTCCTTCTTCATGTAATAGTTCACACGCTCCAGGAAGTAGGTCGCCTGCTGCAGCGAGGTGTTGTAGCCCGTGAAATACTCGTTCGTGGGAGCCTTGTAGTACTCCGAATACTCGTCGTCCATGCAGATACCGTCGAGACCGTATTCGACGCACATCTCGGCGAGGTGCTCGGCGAACACTTCGGCGCCCTTTTCCGTCAGGTTACCCGGACCGCTGCCGTCGTGGTCGCCCAGAACGCCCATCAGCACCTTGATGCCCCGGTCGCGCAGCGGCTGGATGTATTTGTCCTTGTCCTTGAGCAGCGCCGTGACGTTGTCGTTATAGTGCATGTAGGGTTTGCCGCTCTGCGTATCCCAGTGGATGTTGCCCGAGAAGAGCACGACGGCATCGAAGAACAACTGGCCGTCCTCCAGCACATATTCCAGCGCGTTGAGCGGGTTGGTGTCGTTCACCTCGAAATAGAGGAAGTTCTTGACCGTTTTCGAGCCTTGCTGCTTGATGGTGAAGTTCACGCGGGAAGCGTCGGTCTTCACGGTGACGTTGGCCGACTGGGCCACAGCCTGCAAGGGAGCCATGTAGGCCTCGGTGGTGGAGAGGGACGAATTCGGCGAGAGCGTGACCTCGATCGAGCCGCTCGTAGCACCGGCGGCGATCGTCAGAATGCCGTCGTTGGCGATGGCGACGCTCGCTTCGGGGAATGCGACGAACTTGGTTTTGTTGAGGTAGTTGTACTCGGCGACATAAGCCTCGTCGAAGTTGATCTTGACCTGGGTCTCTGCCTCGGCGGCTTTCTCCAGTTCGAACGTGAGGGTCTTTTTGACCGCTTCAGGCTCCTTGAAGGGGAACATGTGGGACAGCGCATCCTCGGTCTTCAGCGAACCGGCGATCTTCTCGGTCGGTTCGGGATCGGTCGAAGCGGCCTTCTGCGTCACGGCGATCTTCACCGTCTTCTGCTCGGCGGTGATGACGATCTGGCCCACATGGGCTTCGCCCGTGTTATCCTTGGCGTTGACCGTCAGCTTGTCGCCCTCCTTCGAAGCGGTCATCCACTCCTCCGGGAAGGTGTAGGTCCACTCGGAAGCGTTGGTCGTAACGGTCAGCACGACGGCTTCGTTGCCCTTGGCCTCGAAAGCAATGGGATCCGAAGGCGTTACGCTCAAAACGGTTTCACCGACTTCGAGCGCTTCCTGGAGCACGTTGATCTTGACAGGCTCGGCGTTTCCTGCCGAAATCGTGATGCGTCCGGGACGCTCCGATTCCGTCGTATTGGCTTCGGCGTTCACCGTCAGCTTGTTGCCATTCTGCTTGACCGTGATCCAGTCGGTTTTCTCGACACTCCATTTATCGGCATCGGTGACGACGGTCAGGACTACGTCCTCGTTTCCGTCGGCCTTGAACGAAATGTCGGTCGAAGGCGTAACTTCCAGTTTATTTACGCCGTCCGTGTCGTCAGAGTCGTCGCAGGAGACGAATGCCCCGGAGATGGCGAACATCCCTGCAAGAAACATCAAAAATGATCTTTTTTTCATGTTTTAGTAATTAAAAGGTTAGTGAATAGTATTTGTGTTGTCGTGATTGTCTAATCCTCCGCGGGAACCGATACGTTCTGCCAGTTGGCATTGTTCTTCGTTTCCAGGTGGAAGCCGTTGCCCGAATAGTCCTTGACGACCTTGTCCTTGGTGTTGTTGTCGTTGAATTTCCAGTACGAAACCAGACCCTCGGATGCGGGGTCGATCTTGTAGAAGTGATCCTTCGCATTGACCTCCTCGGCGGTGAGCACCTTGTTCCAGACGCGGATCTCGCCCATCATACCGTCGAAGCTCCGCTTGTCGTCGTAGGAGTAGCCGATCCAGAAGCAGCGGGGCTTGCCGTCGCTCTCGTCGGAGTGGGGAACCGCAAAGTTGATCTTGTCGATCAGCACGGGATTGCCCTGCTCGTCCTTCTTGTCCGTGACGGTCTGTCCCGATGCCTTCAGCTTGCCGTCGAGGTAGACGCATATATCGCCCTTGTCGAACGTCACGGCGATATGATACCAGCGGTAAGGCTGCAACTTGAGCGAGGAAGAAGTTACGTAACCGCGGTAGGTCGACCCCTCGTCCTTGGTGCAGAAGGCGACCTGGAGCTGGTTCATGGGGATGTCGGCGTCACCCACGCGCAGCAGAAAAACATCCTCGATGCCCATGATCGTCGAAATCTCCTTTTTGAACGAGTTGCCGTAAACGAGCGCTTCGAACGAGAAGCGTTCCATGTCCTTGACCGCTTCGGTCTCGCTCGTCCAGTTGGGCCATGCACAGTTTTCGTTCATGTCGACCACGACGTTGACCAGGGCCGCTTTCATAA
>JAEWQO010000140.1 GCA_023460315.1 Actinomycetes bacterium | reverse complement strand
GCCGAGAATCAGATTTCAGGAATGAAGGTGGCATAGGTTGTTGTAGAATGACAGCATTCTAGGTGGTTCTCGGTTAGCTCGACCAGCCTGAGACCGAGCCTTACACCACTTTCCGGCACACTACCGTCGCTTTCCCCTCCGTTGTCAAGAGAGGGCGATCAGGGAGTCTTCTCTTGACGCAGATGCCCTCTGTCCGCCAGGTGACCGTGCCTGTTTCTCATCCCTCGGTCACTCTCGCGGGTAGGCATTCTGGACATCTCCATCGTCGTCATGCTGGGAGTCTTTGAGGTTGGCGAGACGTTTTGCCAGTTCGGCAGCGAACAGCGTTGCCACACGTTTGGCGTTCGCTGCGTTGGCTGCCGCCGCTTGGCGAACGAGTTCGTCGTATTCCTTTTCCGCAGCCTCATGCAAGTCCGCTTTGGATTCGAGCGTGGTAGCTTCGTCTTGAAGACGGTCTTCCCGCTGTTCACCAATCGCTTTATCTCCCACTTTTTTAAGGTCTGACCAGTGTCGATCTCCTTCGCCTTTCAGGCGTGTCCAAGCTGCGTCACCGCCGGCCTTGGCCGCATCCCACCTCGCATCGCCATGCGCCTTCACCTCATCCCAGAGGGCTGGGTCAAGCTTGGCATCCTTTAAAAAATCGGCCACTCGGTCAGGATGGTCGTCCGGAAGCCAATTCCCCCCGGCGTTTTTCGCCGCGCGATGTGTGGAGAGGTAGCTCGGTGCAGAAAGGCTGCCGAACGCCCCTGCTGCCGTGACGCTGCCCTGCTTGGAGAGAAGGCGTTCGAGTGCGAGATGGTCGCGCAGAATGCTTCCGGCTTGGTTGGGGTTTCTCGATATCTCTTTCACGGCGTCGAGCGGCTTTGTGTCTGACACGTGATAGGCGATTGAGGCGAGCAGCGGCATGAGGAACACCGTGATGGCTCCGGCGGCCACCAAGACGGATGCGGTTTGCTGAGACATGGCATCCGCGTCGACGGCCACGGCGGTCACGGCGACAATGATGGGGAGCGCCGTCGTGCAGTAGAGGGCGATGGACAGGCGATTGTGCGTTGACATGTCACGGGTTTCTTTGCCGGTCGAAAGTGCCACGAACACGGGCACAGCTCGGATGAGCAGCAGCATGAGGATGAATCCCACCAAAAGGACCGGTTGTTGGAGCACGGCGAGCAGATCGATTTTAGCTCCAGAAGCGACAAAGAAGATCGGAATGAGGAAGCCATAAGCCAGACCGTTGAGCTTGTTTTCGAGGGAGTCGTTTCCTTCGGGCACGATGTAGCGCAAAACGAAGCCAGCAGCAAATGCGCCCAGCACGATGTCAAGGTCAAAGGCGGCGGACAAGGCAACCAGTCCGACGAGGAGCAGGACGGTGACGCGCATCATGGTCTGAGAGGTGGTGTTGGCATTTTCGGTGAGAAAATCAAAGATCTTAGAGCCTGCCTTCTTTGCCTTGGCGGGGACGATGGCGACGAGGGCGGCGATTGCGACGAACGTCAGCAGAATGAGGATGGTCTTCCATTCTGTACGTGTGGAGAGCAGCAGTGCCATCGCGAACACGGGACCGAGCTCTCCCCAGGTGCCATATGAAAGAATCGACTCACCAACGCGGGTGTCCATCAATCCACGCTCTTTCAAGATGGGAAGGAGTGTGCCAAGCGCCGTGGTTGACATTGCGATGGCGACGGCAATGCCATCGATGTCGGTGGCTGAAGCAACGGGGGAAAGGGCGACGGCAAGAAATGCGAGGACGAGGCAGACGACCCACGTGAGGAATCCCCTTTTCCCCTGGTTTCCGGTCAGGGTCTTGGGATTGATTTCGTAGCCTGCGAGCAGGAAAAGGAAGGCGAGGCCAAGATCAGAAAGGAGCCCGACCGCGTCGGTGATCTGGATGGCGTTAACGAGGTGCGGTCCCAATACCGATCCCGCGATGAGGAGGAAGACCACTTCGGGAATGAGCTTTCCCGGGATGAGCTGAGCGGCGATGGGGGAGAGCGCCGCGACAAGGGCAATGATGGCGAGCGATATGAAGTCCATGGGCATCGTGATCCTTTTTCGCTAAAGCAACAGACAATGCGCAGATACGTCAACGTATAATTCTACCCTTTGTCAACCCGTGGGGAATGCCCAAAGAAAAACAGGTCTTCAACAGGAGTCTTATGGCCAGCCAAGCATGCTGGCGTTTCCGCGTGGAAGCCTTAGCATTCCAAATAGGCTTGAAGATCGTTCCACTGGCGGGCGGCTTCGGCGTACCCTTGCCCATAGAGGTCGAGCAGCTTGTCGGCATCCTTTTCCATGCTGCCGACGGTGACGGGAAGGGGTGGACGAATCACGAAGATCTGCCGTTCGTCATGCAACTTCGGCAGCAGCCGGTAGATCCGATTGTATTCGAAATGGCGATAATGCAGCCGGTCGAGGTAGAAAGGGAATTGAGCGTATCGTTGACGGAGGATGGCCATGAGCTTGTTGACTTCCTTCACGTATCCGGCTGCCTGGGTAAGCACGACGATATGTTTCTTTGCGCCGGTGAGCAGTGAGTGGACGAGGGGGACGCTGTCGCATGTTCCGCCGTCAAGCAGCCGTTTGCCGTCCGTTTCAACAATTTTGCTGACGAGGGGCGTTGCCGACGAGGCTATGAGGTAAGGGAGGTCAAGGAGGGGATCCTCGAACGAGTGATAGTCGGCTTCTCCCGTGTCAAGGTCGCTGGAGACGGCCGTCAGCTCCATCGGCGAGTGTGCGAATGCGTCGTAATCGAACGGCTCCAGCTTGTTGGGAATCTCGTCGAACGCGAAAGCGCGGCCGAAGGCGTTTCCCGTGCGGACAAAGCTTTTCATGGACAGGTAGCGCCAGTCGTCACAATACTTCGTGTTGATATAGCACGCACGTCCGTAAGATCCGGCGACATAATTGTATCCGTTGAGCGCTCCAGCCGACACGCCGATGACGCGCTCGCAAAACAGCTTCTGCTCCATGAAGTAGTCGAGGACGCCGGCGGTGAACTGACCTCGCATGGCACCGCCTTCAAGCACGAGGTTGACAGGTTCTGCCCGGCAGCCCTGCCAGGCGGGAAGAGGCATCTTGTCCGTAGGCAGGGGAACCCCCGGGGACGTTGCACGCTGATTCGCGGGAGAGGTGCTCATAAGGAATCCTTTCTTTGATCGCGTTCATTATAGCTTTTTTGGGACGGTGATCCGGGGAGCCGTTCACCGAGATGATATGTCGTATTTATCGGAATTATCCACCTATCTGGTAACGCATGCTGGACGAACCGATTGGGGAGGATACAATTGACATGATGAGTAAAAGCAAGAGAGAAGCGGCCGTTCTCGACGAGCGTGCCGACACGTCAGACGCTGAGCGCGTCGCATGCAGGCGAGGCGTCTGCATCGTATCGAAGGAGGCAGGTAGTATGAGTGAAGTGGTGTCCTCTTCTGACTTTCAGTCCAAGGTGATCGATGCGCAAGGTCCCGTGCTCGTCGATTTCTTTGCGACATGGTGCGGCCCCTGCAAAATGCTTGCTCCAACTCTTGAGGAGGTTGCTGGCGAGGTTGCGGGGAAAGCTGCCGTGTACAAGCTTGATATCGATCAGAGCCCTGACATCGCCCAACGGTATGGCGTCATGAGCGTTCCGACTTTGGTGGTGTTTGAGGGAGGCAAGGTCAAGAACCAGGCGGTTGGCGTGCAACCCAAGCAGAATATCCTGTCCATGATTGGCTAAGCGGATCCAGACAATTCAGGGAGAAAGGGCCGGCCGCCCATTGCGGCCGGCCCTTTCTCCCTGTTCCCTCAAAGGAAAGCGAATGCCGTGCGCAAGTCGAGATCAAATTTCTCAGAGCGACTTTTTTAGATAGCCATATCCTGCCGCGTCCATCTCATCGTAGGGAATGAACCTCAAAGCTGCGCTGTTGATGCAATACCGGAGACCGCCCCGGTTCTCGGGGCCGTCGGCGAACACGTGGCCAAGATGCGCGTCGCCGCTGCGACTGCGCACTTCGGTGCGAGGCAGTCCGAGGGTGCGGTCGAGTCGCTCGACCACGACATCATTGACGATTGGGCGGGCGAATGCTGGCCAGCCGCAGCCGGAATCGAATTTGTCGAGGGACGAGAAGAGGGGTTCTCCGCTGGTGATGTCCACGTATATGCCCCGGTCGAACGTTTGATCATAGCGATTCTCAAAGGGCCGTTCCGTCGCGTTCTCTTGGGTCACGCGATACTGCAGGTCAGTCAGATCTCGCTGAAGCTCATCGTCAGACGCTGATTTGTATCCCTTTGAGCGTATGAGTTCGGCTAGCGCCCGGGGACCTGATTGGCCGCACGGCTCATCGTCGGCTTGAGGTATGGGCGGCTGGGTGGCCTGGCCTCCCGAAGAGTCCTCGTCTCCAGCGTAGGGGCACCCTTCCTTCAGCCCTCTGCGCTGTGCAAATGCCGCCGCTTTGCCAAGGTCGATGTGGCAGTATCCTCCAGGATTCTTTTCGAGGTAGTCTTGATGATAGCTTTCCGCGGGAAAGAACCCGTCAAGCGGTTCTACCTCGGTGACGACAGGCTGCGAGAAGCGTGCCTGCTGCCGAAGGACGGACGCCTCGATGAGCGGGATGTCGGAATCGTCGGTCCAGTATATGCCGCTGCGATATTGCGTGCCCCAATCGTTTCCTTGGCGATTGCGCGAAGTGGGATCAACCACTTCGAAAAAGGCATCAAGCAGTACCGAAGTCGGCAGAATGCGACGGTCGTAGGTGACGGCTACCGTCTCGGCATGGCCGCTCTCCCGGTTGCACACGTCGTGATAGGTCGGCGACTCGGTAGAGCCGTTTGCGTATCCGACGGTGGTTTCCCGCACGCCGGGAAGGCGGTCGAGAAACGCTTCAAGTCCCCAGAAACATCCCCCGGCAAGATGAATCGTATGCAGGTCCTCCGTTTCAGACGTCTCGCCTTGCTTGGATCCAGTGGGTTCGGCTGCAATGGTTTCATCCATCAGGCATCCTTTCTTTCGGATGCCGCCAATGATACTGCTTCGGAGAGCGGGAAAGGAAAACGCATACGAAACCGTTATGCGTTTTCCTTTGGGCAGGGGTTTTGCTTCTCAGGTCACCCGTATGGTGCCGTGGATCATTCCCATCCAGCAGCTGTATGAGTATGTTCCGGCTTCGGTAGGGGTGAACTCGATGATGTTTTCGCCGGTCTGAAAGCGGTGCTCGAGGTTGAAGGGGGAAATGAGCATGCGGTTGTTGCATCCGTTGACGCTGCCCTCAGGAGCCGTGATCGTCCACTTTACCGGCATTCCGGCCTGAACGGTGATGTCGGGATATGCTCCCGATGACAAGGTGGAATTCACCAGCTGCACGCCATCTTCGATGACGGCCTGCCCCTCGGTTTCCTGCGTCTGCGATGCAATGAGGGAAGGGAGGGAGGGGAGCGTGATGCCCGACAGGCTCCAACCTTGTGAGAGCATGGAAAGACCAAGCACCATCACCAGGATTGCCCCTACCGCCATGGCCTTGTGCGTGAACGTTCTGCCGAGTGCGGAACCAAGCGTTCCCAATCCGAAGACGAGGGGGACGGTGCCGAGGCTGAAAAGCAGCATGGAGAGGGCTCCGGTTGCCGGATTTGCGGTGGAGAGGGCATAAATCTGCATCGCCTGCAAGGGGCCACAAGGCATCAGCCCGTTGAGCAGGCCCACCACGAAGGGACCCTTGCCGCTTGCCCTCACGCCATCCAGGGCGGAGGAGAGCCGGCGGGGGATTCGGGGGCTGAGCCTGCGCAAAGAGGGAAAGACTCCCAGCAGGTTCAATCCCATCACCAGCATGACAACGCCGGCCGCAAGCTTCATCATTCCCTGCACAAAGGGCGAGAAGGTGAGCACTGACCCCAGGGCGCCCGCAGCAAAGCCAATGATGGTGTAGGAGAGGACCCTTCCCCCATTGTAAAGAAACGGGGCACGTGCGGTGGCGAGGAACGTGCTTTTACCGGTATCAGCCTCTGGGCGGACGCATTGCGAAAGGTTGATTCCCCCGCACATGGCCAAGCAGTGGACCGAAGTGACAAGCCCGATGACGAACATCATGCCGAGTCCCATGTTGGATTCGGCGAGCTGGCTGGGCACCAGGACGTTCAGGACACCGGACTGCTCCAGAAGCAGATAGGAGAAAACAACGATTGCTGCAATTCCGATAATGCGGCCGAAGCCTGGCTTTGAGGGCTTCTGTTCCGAAGACGCCTCATATCCCGCATCTCCAATGGCGGCCACCAATGAACCCGGGGTAAGGAGCGCGGGGTCGTAGGTCACCCTGGCCGTTCCTGCCGCATAGCTGACTTCGGCTTTTTCGACACCCTCCGTCTCAAGAAGCTTGCGCGTGATCCTTGTTTGGCAGTTGATGCAGGACATCCCCTCTATCGAGAGAGAGATGGTGTCAGGCATCGATTTTCCAATTCTGGAAGAGGGTGGTCGCGCTCTTCAAGAACGCATAGGGCACGGTGATGCTGTCGTCGGTGACCGTTTTCTCGTTGTCCATGATGGGGTAGGGGTTGCAGCCTCCCTTTTCAACCTCCACCTTGTCGGGAGAGAATCGGTTCCCGCAGTTCTGGCAGACGAGGTCGCTGCCTTGTTGGACATAGTAGCCATGACCAGAGTCGTAGCATACCTGGCAGGTGTTGAATGCGGTCCTGATGCTCCCGTCCGAAGCCTTCACTGCAATGACTTCGAGCGAGGTTCCATTGATGTCGAGCGGGTAGAAGCGCGCGGTCTCGCTCACGTCAGCAACCTGGATGACCAAATCGTCGCCGTCTGCGGTTGGGGCGGCGGTTGCGCTGCTGTCGCGTTCGGCATTCTGTCCGGTGGCTGACGTAGACCCGCTTGAACAGGAACTGAGCAGCAGGGCTGCACTGGCCGCAATGATGAGCGCTCCCAGGGAGAGGATGAGGAGGCGGCGCTGCGGGAGGGTGGATGATGCCATCTGGACTGCCTTTCTGTCGGATGTTCTGTCGGATGGCATTTTGTCCAGAGCTTGTGAGCAGAATATGAAGAGGTGCGTTCTTGGGGAAAATTGCATCAGAGGGGCAGAAACACAATAAGGCTGGTCCCTTTGCCCCAGGTGCTCTCTGCCGTTATCGTGCCCTGATGCGCCTGGACGATGGCACGCGTGACGGCTAATCCGATGCCGGAGCCTCCCGTCTTGCGCGCGCGCGACTTGTCTGTGCGGTAGAAGCGGTCAAATATATGGGGGAGGTCTTCGGGGGAGATCCCGCATCCCGTGTCGGACACGGTGATGCGATATCGGTCGCCTTCTTGTGCCGCGGTCACGGAGATGCTGCCTTCTTGTGTATAGGCAAACGCATTTGACAGCAGGTTGACGAACACTTGCCTGATGCGGTCGAGGTCGGCGTGGACCTGTGCCGGTTGAGCTTGGAGCGTTAAAGTCAGCCCGCGGCTGCTCGCCTCATGTCTGAAGGAGTCGACGACATCCTCCAGCAGCAGATGCATGTCAAAATCGTGCCTGACAAGCGTGAGATTTTCGCGTTCGAGCAGCGACACTTGACCAAGATCATCGACCAGCCTGCTCAGCCGGAGCACTTCTTCATGGCAGCTGGCTATTCGCTCCGCTGTGGGATCGTACACCCCATCCCTGATGGCTTCGAGGTTCCCCTGAAGCAATGTCAGGGGGGTGCGCAGCTCGTGGGCGATGTCGCTCGTCAGCCGCTTTTGCCAGCGATCCCCGTTTTCGAGCGATTGTGCAAGGTCATTGACGCTTGTCGCGAGTTCTTGGAGCTCGCGTGTGCGACCTCCTTCAGGGGTGCGCGCCTTGAGATCGCCCCCTGCAATCTGGCGAGCCGCCGCCGCCGTTGCCTTGACCGGCCGCGCGAGCGCATTGGCGAGTACGATCGACAATCCTACGACCACTACGAGAGCGGCAATGCCCATCCACAGGAGGAATGAGTTGAATTCGTTGATGAAGGCAGCTTCTCGCTCTGAATAGAAATAGGGTCCATAGGTTTCTATCCTGACGCTGCCGATGCTTTGGGTGCCGCTTGTCAAAGGGTAGTCAATGCTCGAGAACTGTCCGTCCGTGTCCCCCTGCTGCTGCATGAGAGTGGATATCGCGTTGATCGTTGCCACGCATTGGTCCATGTCGCTCGCTCGCGCATCCCAGACGGTGTCCCCTTTCCCGTCGTACACGGTGACGATGTATCCCTGATGGACGTATTGCATGCCCAGAATCGCTATGCGGTCGGAATCGAAGCTGCCTTCTTCCGCGCGATACTCGTCCTCCATGGCCATGACGATGCGATTGCTCTGCTCGGCGATGTTGTCCTTGACCATCTGCATGAACAGCTGGTTGATGGATACGTTGCTTATGACGACAAGCAGGATGACCAAAAGCCCGACGAATGTCGCATAGGTGAGCGCCAGGCGGGTTTTGAGACCGATTGCCAAAGGAACCTTAATCAATGCACGTCCAACTCCCACCTATACCCGAGGCCATAGACGGTCTTGAGGTAACGGGGCTCTTTGGGCGAATGTTCGATTTTCCTCCGTATGTTTTTGATGTGCGTGTCGATCGTGCGGTCGAACACCGCTCCTTCATCGCTGCCCACCTGCGCCATGATCTCGCTTCGGGTGAACGTGCGATGGGGATGTTCCATCAAAAGGGCGAGAATGCGAAACTCGGTGCCGGTCAATTCGAGCGGCTCGTTTTCCTTGCAGGCCAACCGTCCGCCAACGTCGACGAGGATGTTCCCGCTGCGCAGCATCCGAGGTTGATTGCGGTCGGGCTGCATCGCACTTCTTCTGAGCACGGCTTCAACGCGTGCGACCAGCTGCTTTGGGCTGAAAGGCTTCGTCACGTAATCGTCCGCTCCGCCCTTGAGCCCGTCAAGCACGCTCTGCTCGTCGGCTTTTGCCGTCATCATGATGAGGGGGACGGCGTGATGCTCGCGCAGTGCGGCGCACACCTCCTCGCCGGATATGTCGGGCAACATCAGATCGAGCAGGACCAACGAGACGGGATGGCGAGACACGATGTCCAAGGCCTGTCGGCCCTTGGCCGTGCTCAGGACGGCATAGCCCTCTTTTTCAAGGTAGAAGGTCACAAGTTCGGCTATTTTTTCCTCGTCTTCGACGATGAGGATGAGATCTTTGGTGCTCATGCGGTATCGGAAAGCCTTTTCTCTGATGGGCTGGCAAGGCAGGGGCGGGCGGGCCCAAGTGGCGAAGCGTGGAGCATGGATCGTAGACTCACCATACTGGGTTTCTGTGAACACAATGTGAAGACGGCTCGTTTTTGGTGATCGGGAAGATGCCTTCCTTTCATTCTCCCTGTTTTTCTTCCTGCGGGTTCCCTCCGCCAACCTGCCGTGCCCTGTATAGATCGTTCCGGGTGTTCTATACTGATGCCAAAAGGACGGAATGCCAGGGGTTCACTGAGCCCGAACCGTGCGAGGAGGCGAGCATCATGGCCCAGGAAACGATGACTGAGGAGTCGGTCCCCAATGAGACGTCGGCCGAATGCAAGGCGGGAGATGCGGGAATCATCGATGTTGCGGTGATTGGCGCTGGTCCTGCGGGACTCGCGGCGGGACTCTATGCTGCCCGTGCGGGGTTGGACGTGGTCCTGTTTGAACGAATCGCCCCCGGCGGTCAGCTTGCCCAGACCGAACATATGGAAAACTATCCCGGGTTTCCCGATGGCACGAACGGGTTTGATCTGGCCATGGCGATGAAGCAGCAGGCCGATCGCTTTGGCGTGCACAACGTTGGCGAGGAGGTCCTTTCCGTTGATTTCACGGAGAGCCCCAAATTGCTCAGGACAGCGTTTTCCGAGCATTACGCCAGGAGCGTCATCATTGCCACCGGTGCCCGGCCTCGCAAATTGGGCCTCGAGCTCGAAGAGGAGCTGCAAGGCCGAGGCGTGTCGTATTGCGCCACCTGCGACGGCAGTTTCTTCCGTGACAAGACGGTCATGGTGGTTGGCGGGGGCAACACCGCCGCAGCGAATGCGATCTATCTGTCGAGGATATGCAAGAAAGTCTATCTTGTGCATCGGCGCGACAAGCTGCGAGCCACGGCTATCTACCACAAACGCTTGGAAGATCTGCCCAATGTCGAGTTCATCTGGAATGCGGTGACGCGGAAGATCGTGGCTGACCAGGGCATGCTTGCGGGCATGCGCCTGGAGATGCTCGAGACGGGGGAGGAGCGCGTCGTCGCCGTGGATGGGCTGTTCGTTGCAGTTGGCACGGAACCCAATACGGAATTCCTTGATGGAGCGCTGCATGCGGACGGAACGGGCTATATCGTTGCCGACGAAACGGGCAAGACGGATATCCCGGGTGTTTTCGTCGCCGGGGATGTACGCACGAAGAAACTCCGTCAGGTGGTCACGGCGGTTTCCGACGGTGCTCTTACCGCGGAGGAGGCTGCGAAATATCTGGCGATCTGATATCATAATCAGTTGCTCTCAAGGTCGCTCGCTTTGCTTGTGCTGAGCGGGTTCAGGTGCCTGCGGCCTTTCGTGCCGACAGACATGAAACGAAGGTCGCCGAACTCCACGGCTCAAACACGTTACGAAGGAAACTCATACCTATGCAGGAAACGGATATGCGAGGCAAGCTCGAGAAGATCATCGAGGCGTACGAAGATCTGCAGGCAAAAATGGGAGATCCTGCCGTCCTCGCCGATCAGAAGGAATACAATCGCCTGGCTAAGGAATACGCGGACCAAGGTCCGCTCGCCCGCAAAGCAGCGGAATACGTGCAGGCCGCCGATGATCTGGCAGCGGCGAAAGAGATGCTTGCCGATCCCGACATGAAGGAATTCGCGCAAGAGGAGATTGGGTCGATCGAGGAGAGGCTTCCCTCGATCGAGGAAGATATCAAATTCATGCTCATTCCGAGTGATCCCGCTGATGAGAAGAACATCATCGTAGAGATTCGCGCGGCTGCAGGCGGGGATGAGGCTGCGCTCTTTGCGGGAGACCTCTATAAGATGTATCAACGTTTTGCCTCTGAGCAAGGATGGAAGACCGAGGCCATGGACGTGTCTCCTTCGGAAGCGGGGGGATACAAGGAAATCCAGTTCAAGGTCAAAGGCGATAAGGTGTACTCGGTCATGAAGTTCGAAAGTGGCGTGCATCGTGTGCAGCGCGTTCCCAAGACCGAGAGCCAGGGGCGCATCCATACTTCGACCGCCACCGTTGCGGTTCTTCCCGAAGCTGATGAGGTCGAAGTCGAGATCAACGAGAACGACCTTCGCGTGGACGTGTATCGCGCCGGGGGCCCGGGCGGTCAGTGCGTGAACACCACCGACTCGGCCGTTCGCATCACCCATCTGCCCTCGGGGCTGGTCGTGCAGTCCCAGGACCAGAAGTCGCAGTTGCAAAACAAGATTGCGGCCATGAGCGTGCTGCGCGCGCGCCTGTACGAGAAGATGTTGGCCGAGCAGCAAGCCGCCGAAGGGGCGAAGCGGCTCGCCCAGATCGGGTCGGGGGACCGATCGGAAAAGATACGCACCTACAATGGGCCGCAGGATCGGGTCACCGACCATCGCATCGGCTACAATGGCACCTACAACGGAGTGCTTCTGGGCGCTGGTGGTGCCGGCCTTGCTGAGCTGATCACCGCACTTCAGGCGGCTGACCGCGCACAAAAGCTCGAACAGGCTGTTTAAAGACGTGTCGGGGGACATCTGGACCATCAAGGCGGCGCTTGACTGGACGGTTGGGTATCTTGAACGCAAGGGAGACAAGAGCCCGCGCATCTCGGCCCAATGGCTGCTGGCCGAGGCGACGGGCCTGCGACGTATCGAGCTGTACATGAGCCTCGATCGGCCGCTCTCCTTGCCTGAGCGTGACGTTCTGCGCGGGTATGTCGACCGGCGGGGCAAAGGAGAGCCGCTGCAATACATAACCGGTGAAGTTGGATTTCGCCATATTGCGGTGAAGGTGCGCCCTGGCGTTCTGATTCCTCGTCCCGAAACGGAAGTGCTTGTGAGCGAAGCGCTTGCCCTGCTTCCTGCTGCGCCCCGGCCCCGGGCGACGGAGGAAGACTTCTCGATGGGAGCACAGGGCATGCCCGATGCCGAGAAGTCTGCGCATGACGCAACTGCTTTCGCGGGGGCGAAAGGGGATTCTTTCGTTTCCGACGTCGGTTCGGCCGATGATTCCGGACGCTCCGTCGCATTGGATGGGGTGACCCTGCCCGGCTCCTCCACGGAGTCAGCCGAAGAGGGGGGAGAAGGGGTTCTCCTTGTGGCCGACCTGTGCACGGGATCTGGGTGCATTGCCTGTTCGCTGGCTTACGAGCATCCCCTCGTGCGCGTCGTGGCGACCGATCTCTCCCGTGAGGCGGTCGACCTCGCACGCGAGAACGCCGAAGCTCTCGGTTTGACCGATCGGGTCGACGTGGTGGAATGTGACTTGGGAGCGGGCATTCCGGCCGATATTCTGGGCAACCTCGATCTTGTCGTGTCCAACCCGCCGTATGTTCCAACGTCGGTGTTGACCGAGATGCCGGGCGAGGTCACCGACTACGAGCCTGCGCTCGCCCTTGACGGAGGCGTCGATGGGCTGGATGTGTTCCGTCCGCTGCTTTCTTTCTGCACGCAGGCTCTCAAGCCAGGTGGAGCCTGCGTCTTCGAACTTCATGAGGACAGTCTCGATGAGGCGGCGAGCGCGGCATCTGCCACGGGCTTCTGCGACGTCCGTGTCGTCGAGGACCTGGCGGGCCGTCCGCGGGTGCTCGTTGCGCGATGGCCGGAGGAAGGCAAGCGTGTGATCTCGGATGGTTCCCTGACGTAGCGCACGTTGCGGTGGTCTCGACGCCGTCTCATGCCGCCATGTTGGCGTGTTGGCATGCTGACATATGTTGACGTGCTGGCATGTTGGTATGTTGCTGCCGCTTTGCGGCTATGCCGTCTCAATCGGTTCTCTCTCAGATCAGGGCTTCGATGCCGCGAGCCCGAGAAATGGCAAGGCAAACGATGCTGGAAGCATGCTGATTTTCTTACTGATCGAGAAACGCGCAGGTCAGTGGAGTGATGGTGGTTTCGCCGTATCTGACCACCTTTCCATTTCTCGGGCTCGCGGCATGGTGGCACAAGGGCTGTCGATCTTTGGCGTGAGTCACCTTTCATTTTCTGCCATTTTCGAAGTTGGGCAGAGGGGGTTGTGGGGCTCTTCCCTGGGGCCGTGTGCGGTCTGCAATGTGGCGTTGATGCGAGATTCCGTTCGGGTGGGAAGATCGTTCCTGCATGCAAATCCGCAGGCAGCGATGCTTTGTCTGCCGCTTCGTCCCTCTTGGAGTAGAATGGCTGTCATTGGAATCGCCTCATGCTTTCCGAGGCATCTCGCTTATAAAGGAAGGAAGGGAAGAGGGCATGCCTGAACGCAATGCGTTGAAAGAGAACCTGGCGGAGTCTGCCCGTGCGGTCAGGGAGCGCATCGGAGCCCGTGAGCCGGTGGTCGGGCTGATCCTTGGGTCAGGGCTTGGTCCCTTGGCTGATCAGGTGGAAGATGCCGTCCGTATTCCCTACGGAGAAGTGCCCCATATGAAGACGAGCACGGCAACGAGCCATGTGGGCCAGTTTGTCTGCGGCCGCCTGGGAAGCAAGACGGTTATCGCAATGCAGGGCCGCTTGCATGGATACGAGGGCAACACCGCGCAGGAAGTTGCCTATCCCGTCTGGCTCATGCGCCTGGTGGGGGTTGAGACGCTTGTCACCACCAATGCCGCCGGCGCCATCAATGAAACGTACGAACCCGGGGACTTTTGCATCATGGAGGATCACCTCAACTTCACGGGTAGAAATCCGGTGGCGGGAATCGACCCTGACGGCATCGCGTTCCGGTTCTTTTCCATGAAGGATGCCTATGATCCGGCGCTGCGCCGCCTCGCGCACGAGGTGGCTGACGAGCATGGCATCCGCGTGCGGGAAGGCGTGTATCTGGGTCTTCTGGGTCCGAGTTTCGAGACGCCAGCTGAAATCCGCATGTTCCGCGCCTGGGGCGCCGACACCGTTGCCATGAGTGTTGTTGAAGAGGTCATCGCTGCGCGTCATGTGGGAATGCGCGTGCTGGGCATGTCTCTTGTTTCGAACATGGCATGCGGAGTTGAAGGATCCTCGCCCAACGACAAGGAAGTGCTCGAGGTGGCGAAAGGCCGTGAGGCCGATTTCGCACGTCTTGTCTCCGGCATCGTCGAGCGTATGTGACCAAAGGTGCCCTCGCTCTTCGCGGAGGGCATCCGAGAGGAAAGGCGGAAGGTTGTCCATGGGACGTTGCCTGGCACTGCATGTGCTCGCAAGCGGGAGTCGTGGAAATGCGGCCATCGTTGAGGACACGCGAACTGGCGCGGGGGTGCTGGTCGATTGTGGCATCTGTAAACGCGACTTTTTTGAGCGCAGTTCCGAGGTGGGTTTCGACCCCTCGAAGCTTTCGGCCATTGTCATCACTCACGAGCACACCGATCACACGAAGGGTCTCGGCGTGGTGCTGCGTGGGCTGGCCAAGCAGGGAATCGCTCCGCCGGTGTACGTTGACGATGCCGTCCATGCGGCCAGCGGCGACATCCGTAGCCTTGACGGATCGAGCGACATCCGTTCATTCCGTGTGGGTGACTCATTGCCTTTGGCTGGCATGGGCGTGCAGGTCTTTCGTACCTCGCACGATGCAGCTGCGTCATGCGGGTTCCGTTTCGAAGGGGCTGATGGAGATGCTGTCGGTTTCATGACCGACACGGGTTTGGTGACAGGGGAGGCCGACGAAGCCATGCGCGGCGTGCGGTTGCTTGCCCTGGAAAGCAACCATGACGTGCAGATGCTGAAGGACGGACCCTATCCCTATCCGGTGAAGCGGCGAGTCGGATCGGATGTGGGACATCTTTCAAATATGCAGGCGGCCGAAGAGCTCGAAGCATTGCTGTGCCATGAGCTCGAGCAGGTGGTTGCCATGCATATATCTCAGAACAACAACACCTATCGGCTACCGGTCGAGGCTTTGGCTGCCGTTGTGTCTCGTGCAGCCCATCCTGCGCAGGTTCAGGCAGCATATCAGAAGCGTGTCGTCAGCGTGCGTTAGCGATTGGGCGCGGTGCTGAGGCTGGTTTCGGGAAGCGCTTCAGAGCTACTGGAAACCGGTGATATGGGCGTAAGCATCCACGATGGCGGGACATTCGAAGACGCGATTACGCTTTCCCTCGGTGATCTGCTTAATGACTCCAGCGGTTACGAGTTCGTCGATCGCGGAGGTCGCGCGCTTGAAACTGCGATCAATATAGGTTGCTGCGCTGGCGGCGGTGAAAACTGGGATTCCGGGGAGCGCGTGCACGAGGAGGGTAGTTGCCGAGTCAGAGCGCGTTCCTAGCTGGGCAAGCCACGCTGATTGGAGCGTGTCGGCTTTCTGTTCGAACGAAGCCGCCTCTTCGACGGCTCGTGTGCAGCAGGTACAGAAATAGCGCAGCCAGAAATTCAGCTCCTGTTGGTCGGGGTTGTCTTCCAAAAGGTTTTGCATGGTGGACATGACGCCCTTCTGGTAGTCATGCGATGACACGACCATGGATAACGATAGTGGCGCGATGGCGTTTGCTATGAGTCCTCGGTGTCGAAACACCATTGGGATGATCGCTCTTGCCGTCTTGCCATTTGCCCGTTCAAATGGATGGATGGCGATGAACTGCACATGCGCGAGGGCGGCTTGCGCGACGGCAGGCAGTTCCACACGGTCGCAAAATGCAGCGAGGTCAACGAGAAGTGCGGGGATGGCGTCCGGGTCTGGTGTTTGGTAGGGCGATCCGAATGAATGGTACCTGCTGCCTCCGACTTGTTTGACATTCGTGCGGAGTAGTCCCTTGAAGAGGTCGCGTGTGGTGCCAGCGAGCAGGCGGCGGTGTATTTCGCCGAACGTGCCTTGCCTGATGGGTCCGCTGCCGAGGTCCCGGGCCGTCAGAAGGGCATCGGTGTTGCGCAAAGATTCCGACCGCTCTTGCTCGCCTTCGCCGCTCTGCTGCTGAGGTTGCATGATGGACGCGCGGAACACCTGTTGGGCACTGGCTTGCTTGCCGGTCATCTTGATGTTGGCGATGGATTCGATATGAAGGCAGGCGTCGACGAAAGCTTGCTCCTCAAGCACGCTTTCCCGCCGCCGATCAAGCGACCGCACGGCCAACTCGGCGTCGCCCAACATGCGAGCGGTCTCGTTGTCCAACTGAAGCTCGATGCGAGAGAGGGGGAGGACAGTGTTTCGCCGATGCGAGGATCCCTCTTCGCTCTTGTATGCCATGAGGCAGGCCTCCTTCGCAAGGCATCAAATTATCCTTGAATCATGATAGTATACCGCTTCTAAGTGACAATATGGACGAAGATAAGGGTCAGTTTTCGCGCAACAGCCAATACATAAGATTCTTCTCAGAATTGGATTATATCGTTATTAAAATAGCTTTCACCATGCAAGATGTGAATGAAATGCGGGTTTGCATGCATTGGTCTTGAGAAGAAGGGAGTCTTTTATGCTTTTGGCGGTGGAGAAGCAAGGGGGGCAAAAGCACTACCTCGCAGGATTGCCGTGCGGCAAGGCGAAACGGGCGATGCTCGGCTTCGTCGCGGCGGCGGCGCTGACCATGCTTGCAGCGATTCCGGCATGGGCGCTTGATGGTCCGATTCAGGATAGCGACTCCGGATCGGGCACGACCGCTGATCCGTACGTGATCAGCGTTTCTTCAGGCGACTACACGAGACCTTCGGCATTTTGGAGTGGTACGGGAGTCAATGCCGTTTCCGGTGGTGAGGGCGTGGGGTCGTTCGCGGTGGTGTTCGATTCTGGCCCAAGCGACTATAACAGCACAATGTTCTTCGACATGAGCGTGAGTGGAGGGCTCAATTCGGGCAAGGCGCTGTTCGGCCCCCTGTACATCGGCTCGGGCGCAAGCGGTGTCCCGGGATCTTATATTGGTGATCCCACCGATGACTTTGATCTTGCTGCGATCGTCTGGGATGGCAACTGGACCTATGCATTCAGGCTGTGCCCCTATGTGACATTTCAAAACACTGACGGCGATGCCGCCATGGAACGCCTGGCTTTTAATTGGAAGGGCTGCTTCGCTACGTATTTCGACGATTGGGCTTACCGCTTCAATGCGGCAGGCGCCTTGGGTGCGGCAGAGGGACAGACGGTCACCTTGACATACTATGGCGGTTACCTTGCAGACCAGACAAGCCGAGGTACCAATTACACTCCTAATTTCAATACGATTGCGACTGACCTCACTTATGGTTCCGGGATGTACAGCACCTCAGACTCTCCTGCTGACATCGACGGATATTCCGCTTCTGCCGTGGTGGGAGCTGATGGATACGTTACATTCGCCGGTTCTCAGGCGATCAAATATGGTGGCAACTATGACATCTCGGTCGCCTAATTCACTTTGTGGCCAGCACAGGCGACATGCCCGGAGGCATGTCGCTTTTTGTGAGATTTGAGGAGAAGAACCACTATGAAGGATGACAAAGTCTTCGCCGTTGGCCTTGTGCGGAAAAGAATCGCCTTTCGGCTGTTCAGATGTTTGCTGTGTGTGGCGCTTTGCTCGTCGATGCTTCCGACGTTCGCCATGCAATCCTATGCAGACGAGCCAGAAGCACCTGTCGCGAACAGCGACACCTCGGTTTCCTATAGCCAGGCCGACGGCTACGAAGCTTATCAGGGTTGGCAAGATTCCCCGTGGGACGAAGCGAGTGATCCTTGGTACGGTTCGTCCGGAGGAACGACAAGAAAGGGATACCCAGCGTGGTCGTTAGCCGATCCTTTGTCGATTGGTGTCACCGGTTATACTGATTCAAGCGGCATGGTCACTGGTGACAGCGTAGTGGTTGTCACGGACACTGGCAAGACAGACACGAGCGGAGCAGGATCATTTGCTGATCCGTTGTACTACAAGAATGTGATTTTGCCGTCCTATGATGTGACTCAGGGTACTATCCAATTCACATTCAATTACGTGGGGGCGGGAGGAGTGAACCTCGCTTATACGCTCGATCCGAACACGCCAAGCGGCATCATTATCGCGACTTCCGACAATCCCGATGATTGGAACTCTTCAGGCGATCCGATGAACTGGGTCGCGTCTGATAGCGTGGTGTGGGAAGCGACGACCTCGAACACCGTCGTTCATAACACGAGCGACAATTGGTGGAAGAATATCGTCTGCTCGGTCGACACAGACAATCTGGAAGCAAACCAGACCTATTATCTTGCAATCAAAAACGGAACAGCTGGGCAATGGGGCCGCGTATACGCCGATATCGTGTTTGAATTCAGCACAGACATGAATCGTCAGGCCGTATGGGACGGCAATGTGGCAACTGCCGGCTACGGACGGGAGCAGGGCAATGGTGGCACGAAGCTCGGCGTCATGAGCCCTGATCCGTCAGATGTCACCCTTGACCTTAATAACATTTCGAGCTGCTGGAACAACGCCGTCTCCACGCCGATGGACTATGACGACAATGGCGACATTGTCTTTAAAGTGCATGCGGACGGTTCGGGTTCCAACTGGCAAACAATTAGCAGCTGGACAAACAATAGCGAAATCAAAGTCTATGATGTTGATCCCGTTGGGCAAGACGGTTACAACGTCGAAGGCATTGAGCCTGTTGCCACAATCGCAAAAGGTACCGTCGCGTGCTCTCTTGCCAATCCCGACCGTGATTGGCCGAGCATCGATGGTGTGAATATCGCCCTTTCTGACCTTGAGTCTGGAAAGGGCTATTGGCTGGTGTTCACGGGATCATTCTTGCCCGGTAATGCGACGAGTCCCCTGAGAAAGCCTATTGTTTTTGGTTTCAAAACGGCTCCTGCCACGTCGTGGGACGTCTCGGCCGCAGGAGACAACTCGGTCCGGGCAAAGGTGACGCCAAACGGGGACGGATCGACGTACTCCCTCACTGTTACCGGCACGGGTGCCATGAAGGATTACGACCAAGGCGAGAACAGAGCTCCCTGGTATGCTGACTACGCCGCCCAGATCACAAGCGTCACGATCGGCGACGGCGTCACCAGCGTCGGCGCCTGCGCCTTCAATGGCTCCTCTGCGCTCACGACCGTCAAGGGCGGCGACGCCCTCGCTGCTTTGGGCGGCTACTCCTTCCAGGGATGCCCCAAGATCGTTTCGATGGACTTCACCTCCTCGACGCTCGCGAGCGTCGCCGACTTCGCGTTCGGCGGTCAGGTGGGCATGTGGGCCAAACGCACCGTCTATCTCAGAGACGCCGCGAGCGTCGAGGCCATGAAGGGCATCGGAAACAGCGGCGCCACGAAGATGTGCCTCGCCGTCACCGGCGGAGGCTCGCTGCCCGAAGGCGCCCTCCTCGAGCCGGGCGTCCTCGTGTCCTCCCTCGACAAGGGAGATACCCCCTTCATCGGATGGTTCAGCGACGCCGCATGCACGGTCGCCGCGACATGGAGTGCCTATGCGAGTCCGATCGCAGCCAACGAGGTGTATGCGGGGTACAGAGATACAGGGAAACTGCTCGACGCTCTGGAAACCGCCCGTGCCGACAGCGGCTCGGTGATGGTGAGTACCGATGGTGTCGACGTCTATCAAGACAGGATGTGGGTCGTCCCGTCAGACAAAAGCGCTTTCACATCCGCCATCGCATTCGCTTCTGCCGTTGCCGGCCGGGAGGATGCCACGCCTGTTGAAATCAACGCAGCGCAGGAGGCGCTCATTGAGGCAAGGGAAGCGTTCAATGAAGCCAAGCGAGCGGGATCGCTCAAGGTCGCCGCTGTGGCAATGTGGAATATTGGCGACATTACGGCCGAATCAGCTCAGGCGACGCTCTATGAGGATGGCATGCTGCTCTTTTCTGGCACGGGCGATCTAGCTCGTTACGCAACGCGCCAGGACGTTCCGTGGAGTGCAAACGCTTCTCAGGTGAAATCGGTTCGATTCGCTGGTGACACCGCTCCAGTCAATCTTGACTACTACTTCTCTGGGTGTACGAACCTCGAGCTCGTCGGTGAGTTGCCCTCTACGGTGACCAGCATGCGTCTCACGTTCGCGAATTGCACCTTATTGGAAGAATCTCCCGCCATTCCAGACTCGACGACGAGCCTGATAGGCACGTTCAATGGCTGCATCTCGCTAAAAAGCGCTCCGGCCATTCCTTTGCAGATGATCGACATGAGCTCTGCCTTCTTCGGGTGCACATCTTTGGCGGAGGCACCGGCCATCCCGCAGGGGGTGACGCTCATGGTGGGTACGTTCCAAGGTTGCACATCTTTGGGAAAAGCGCCCATTATTCCTTCGAGCGTCACGTCGCTTTATCAGGCTTTCTTCGGGTGCACCTCTTTGATAGAGGCACCGGCCATCCCGCTTGGCGTTTCGGATATGCAGGCTGCCTTCTTCGGGTGCACGTCCTTGAGGACCGCTCCCGCGTTGCCGGACAGCGTCACGATCGTGAGGAACCTGTTCAATGGCTGCACCAGCCTTGAGTCGGCACCGGCGATACCGGCGAACGTTACCGACATGCAGAGCATGTTCCAGAACTGCATCGCCCTCAAAGCTGCTCCAGCTATCCCCGATGCTGTGACGAACCTACGACGGACTTTCTTTGGCTGCAGCTCGATCACGCAGGTCCCGGCCATCCCCGATGCCGTGACGAATCTGCGGTCGACGTTCCAGAACTGCACTTCATTGATCTCTCTCCCTAGCGGGTTTGCAATTCCCTCAGGAGCAGACACGGTAGACATGTTCACCGTATCCGATCCTTATTCCCCGACGAATCCCCTCGACACCCTAATTTCCGCTCCCGCAGACGCTTCTGTGACGAGCTTTGATTGGGCCAGCATGAACCGAAAGCTGGTCGTGCAGGACTTCGCTGCCTTGACGACAGCTATCAGCAATGCCGAGACAGCGGCCACGGGCGCCACGGTTAGCTCCGACGGCAAAGATGTCGCCAATGGCTCCACCTACGTGACGGCCAGTGATTTGAGGCTCCTCACCGATGCGATCTCTGCCGCGAGGGACGTTGCGGCAAAGGTGGATGCCACACAGGATGAAATTGATGCAGCCGCCAGCGTGGTCGGCATGGCCAAGGACGTGTTCAATGCTGCCGTGAAGACTGCGGTCACCAATTTCGACGCGCTGAATGCCTCTCTTGCCATCGCTTCTGAGGCCAAAGCTTCGACGCAGGTGAGCGACACCAACGGCAACGATGTCGCTGCGGGCGAGGATTGGGTCACACAGGCTCATGCTGATCAGCTTCAGGCGGTGATCGATGCGCAGGCCCTCGTGGCCACGAACGTCACTGCGACGCAGAACGAAGTCGATGTTGCAAGGATGTCCGTCAATGCTGCGACGTCCGCATTCAACGATGCAAGAAACACTGCGAAACCGGCCACGGCTGCCTTGGCCGCCGCTGTGCAGGCTGCTCGTTTCGCAGCTTCAGCACCTCAAGTTTCACTTGACGGCAAAGATGTTCCGTCTGGTCAGATATGGTGCACTCCGGTAGACAAGCAGGCTTTGGACGATGCAATCTCCGCCTCGCAAGATATCGTTGATTTGGTCGCTGCAGTTAACAAAATCGCTACGATGGACACATCGCAAAACGGTGTTGATGCCTCACTCGAGGCACTCAATGATGCAGTGACAACGTTCAATGCCCACGTGAATACGGCTGTGGTCATTACAGACGATCTGTCTGCAGCCGTGAAGGCGGGCAATGAAGCTCTTCCCGGGATCAAGGTGAGTACGGATGGTTCAGATGTGTTCGTTCGGGACCAATGGATGACGCAGGAGCAGCTCGATGCTTACAAGAGCGCTTTGGCCAGTGCGCAGAGAGCGCAGCTGGACGTATTACACACGCAGAACGGCGTGGATGCCGCCCTCGCCGATTTAAGCGCTGCTTCGCTTGTATTTGACCAGGCACGCCAACATGGTTCGAAGGTGAACATTTCGGCATTGGGCTCCACCATTGACGAGGCGCTCCAGTCAATGGCATCCGCAGAAACATTGGTGAACCGGGAAATTCTTGACGCGTATCAGGCTTCCATTGCCAAAGCGCAGGCTGTTTTCAATGATCCGAACTCAACGCAGGACGAGGTTGATGCGGCGACGGGGGAGCTTATGGCCGCAAAGGCTGTTTTCGATGCCGCCAAGCAGGCTGGGACAGCTGCGGAGCCCGTCGTTGAGGTCAGTGGCGTTGCGGCCAACAATGGAGGGAATGAGGTGTTGGGGACGGCGGTGAATCTATCGGTGGCCACGGGTGATTCCGTATTCGTCGTCATTGTGGGCACGCTGCTGATGCTGCTCGCGAGCCTGATTGCAGCTGCGGTTGCTCGACGGCGCATACGTGGCTAAGCAAGAGAAAAGAGTGATTGATGCAGGCACGTCTCAGTCGAGACATGCCTGTGTCTACACTGAAATAAGAATATTTTAATCTTGAAATATTCTTATTAAGAAATATCATTAAACGAGCAAAATTGGGCAGTGCCAGAGGGGGATTCTGCTGCCGAGCGCAGAATCTCTTTCTGATGCATGCGGAAGATCGGCAAAGTTTGAAAGCGGGTTGGAGCATGACTCATGTCAAGATGATGTCTGTTGGGTGGGAAACGGCTGGGCCGATACCGGTTCAAGCAGGAAGCAGGGTGGCCCTGCGCGTGTTGTTGAGCTTGATGCTGGCATTGAGCACGATAATTGTGGTTCCTGGCACAGCATTGGCGTTCGACGGGCCCAGTCAGGATGCCTATAATGCTTCGACTGCCACAGGCTCATCAGATGATCCGTATGCCATACTTGTTACGAAGATAGGCGATCCGGAGCAAACGCGCCCATCTGCCTTCTGGAGTGGAACGGGCACGAACACGGCGAGTGGTGGAGACGCCTTCGTTCCGTTTGCTGTCACGTTTGAGCAACGAGAGGGAAACACCACGGACGGTTCGCTGGTGAGCTCCATGAGCTTTGACATGCACGATGATTCTGGACGGCATAACGGAGCTGCCGCTGTTGGCCCTGTGCTGGCGGGAGGCGCTGACGGCACAGGTGCCGACGTGTGGAGCGGATTGGGGCAAAGTACTCAATCGAGCTGGGTCTATGCCTTTCGTCTCGCTCCCTATTCTGCGCAAGACACCTCGACGGGCAACGTACGCATTGGGTTTGCGTGGCATGGGTGTTTCGCCACCTATTTCGATACGTGGGAGTATGCTTTTGATGCGGTAAGCGCCAGTGCTGGCCTTGCCGAGGACAAACAAATCAAAGCTGGCGACACGATCACGATGACCTATTATGGCGGATATGATGTCGGACAAACTTCGCGCGGCACAGGGTATGGCGTCGATTTCTCCAACACCTCTACGGTCAATACCTCAAGCTCTGCCCTGTCGGTGTTGGGGGATCCGACGATGGCCGTGTATGAGGCGGTTGTTGGGGATGACGGATTCGCCCGGTTCAGCGGATCGAACTCTATCCAATTTGGCGGCAACTACACGGTTGCCATCAAAGAGCGTGCTGCCGCTGCGCACCCGGATTATGTGGGCAACCAAGGCACTCCGGGCACGCTGACGGTTTCCGGTTTCAACAAGATAACCACTGACGAGGGGACTACCAGCAACTACATACAAGACAGCGTGAATGCCTCATCGCCGTTAACCTTCAATGTGTCCCTCGGCGGCGCAGGGACAAAGTGGGATTCCTCGCGCTATCCCGGTGGCGTTGAGGGCTGGCTGAACGGACAGGTATATCCCAACGTTTCCGTGATTGACTCCGATGGAGCCGTGGTCGCTTCTCATGAGAAAGGGAATTTATCTTGCACAAGTTATGATTCTCGCACACCCTGCAGTGCCATGGTGTTCTCCGTTCCCGCACATACGTTTACAAAGGGGAAGAGCTATGTGCTTGCATTTGCATCGAATCTTTCGGGGCCAAACACCTCTGCTATCATCGGGACCACAATATCTTTCACGTTTACGACCGCAGCGGACGGGGAGGCCGTCGAGGCGAACAAAACAGCCCTGAATCGCACCATCGGTCAGGTTAAAGCCGATGTTCAGGCGACAAAAGCCAGCGCGAATGGTTCCGATGTCCTCAATCTCGAAACGTGGGTGACTGAGGATCAGATGCAGGTGATGGGTGCTGCCATAGCGGCTGCAAGCGGTGTTGCCGATAACGTGCAAGCGTCCCAAGACCAAGTTGATGAGGCGACATCGACGCTTGCTGCAGCGTGGGGCGTTTTCCAGTCTCAGAAACAGGCCGGCACGAAAATCGGTGTTTCCCAGCAATGGAATCTTGGCAAAGATATCGAGAACGCCGCGACGGCGACGCTTTACACCGATGGAAAGCTGGTGATATCCGGGACAGGAGACCTCAAGGCGTTTGGTCGAGAGTCGGATGCGCCGTGGTTCACAAGCCGCTCGTCCATCGTTTCGGTTTCGTTCGAGGGCATGGTTCAGCCGACTGATCTCGATTTCTACTTCGTTGCATGCGACAAGCTGACCTCGGTCACCGGCATTCCCGAAGGAATCATCAGCGCTGAGCGCACGTTCAGCCAATGTGTCTCTCTCAAAACGGCGCCAAAACTTCCCGACAGCGTCCAGAATCTGAAGTACACGTTCCAGTATTGCTCTGCGCTTGAGTTCGTCGAGTCAATCCCGTCAAGTGCCGAAGAAATGGCGTGCACCTTCGCCTACTGCCCCGCGCTCAAGACAGCTCCGGCCATTCCTGATTCGGTGTCCGATATGTCCCAGACCTTCTGGAACGCCACGTCGCTTGAATCGGTGCCGAACCTTCCTTCGTCGACGACAAGTTACTCCTATACGTTTCAAGGCTGTTCGAGCCTAAAATCGTCTCCGGACATTCCCTGTGGAACCGCGAATCTGATCGGCATGTTCGACGGGTGCTCGTCCTTGACGAAAGCGCCTGCCATTCCCGAAGGCACGCGCATGTTGTTCAATGCGTTTCGTGGATGCTCGTCGCTGACAAGCATTGGTGCGATTCCTTCCACGGTGACCGATGCAACGAGAGCCTTTGCGAACTGCCCGGCGCTCACCGAAATACCGGCGGACTTCTCTTTGCCCTCAAACGCGAACACTACGGACATGTTTTTGGTTGACACACCTTATTCGGCAGAGAACCCGCTGGAAACCTATACGATATCCGACGATGCAAAGCTGGCCTCATACGATTGGACGGCGAGCAATCGTACGCTTGTGAAAAGCGTCACGTGGAACATCGGCAAGGACAATCCCAGCGATGTGACCGCGGGACTCCTTGAGAACGGGACGCTCACGGTGTCAGGTGCGGGAACGATGAGGGATTTTGCCTCCGCGAGCGATGTTCCATGGGCGGCACGCGCGGGCGACATCAAGAAGGTCCGGATTGATGAGGGGGTCGCTTCCGTGGGGGATTATGCATTTTGCAACCTCGACAATGCCAGCATCACCTCGATCAAGTTGCCTTCCGGTATCGTCTCGATCGGCAAAGAGGCGTTCGCCAATTGCAAAAACGTGCTCGCTGTCGACTTGACGTCCTGCGCAGGAACGGGGCCGGGTGCCCTGTCCGCCATAGGGGATGGTGCGTTTTGCGGTATAGCCGAGGGGGCCACTGTCTACGTGAGGGAAGCCCGGGTGGCGTCGTTGGTCAAAAGCCTTTCCGCCGACGCCTCCGATCGCACGGGGGGCAACATCGATCGCGTGACCACGGCACTTGCTGTGACCAATGAGGGCAGCATTTCGCAGGACGCATCGTTTGCTAGCAGAACTTTGGTCGGTGTTTTGACCAGACCGGAATATGACTTTGTGAAGTGGACGACCGATGTGTCGACCATGCATCCCGCCACTTCATGGAAAGCGCTCAGCAGCGGAACGACCTATTATGCGAAGTTCGCAAAGACCAGCACGATCACCGCAACGCCGACGGCGTATCCCGGCTACCAAGGCTTGGATCAGACGGTACAGCTGCTTGACCTTTCCAAGTTGCCCAGCGTGAGCGCGAAACAGCCGGATGTGGAGTCGTACGGCGCTGACGCCACCCATTTCCTGAACAAGATCACCACACCGTACAAGGCCAATCAGGACATCATGTTCGCCTTCGGCATGGGTCGCGGTGGTAATGCCAACGGTGGTGACGGGGCGTACCAGAAAAGTTTCAGCCTTCCGTTCGTGAGCATCAGAGACGAATCCGGTGCCACTGTCGCACGCTATGATGATGGATCGGGCAAGCTCAAGCTGTTCGGTACCGTGTTCGATTCCGTGGATGGCAAGAGCCAGGGCAATGTTATCAATGCCTTTCGCATTGGCGTCGCGGCAAACGAACTGCCGGCCGGCACGTACACGTTGCATTTCGACAAGGGCTTTGGGGCTAACAACGGAACATCGTTCTTGGATAAAGACGTCGATTTCGTGTTCACGGTGGAAGCATCGGATATCTATCAGCTGCAGTATGATCTTACAGGAGAAACGGCCACCATCACTGGCATCGATATAGACGGTGATGCGTCAGCCATTGACGTGTTCGTGCCCGATTTCTACAACGGCAAGAAGGTGTCAAGCATCGCAAAAGATGCTTTCAGAGGTGTCTCCCAGGTGCGGTCCATCATGATTCCCGACACAGTAACGAGCATTGGGGACGGGGCATTTGCCGACATGGACGGATTGTCCTTTGTGAAGATGGCCGGCAAAGAGGATGAGACTGGCGTAACCTATGCTCCCGTGTGGGGAATCGGGGTGTTTGACAATTCCGCCGAGTGCCTGCTGTACGGGTGGCCTCAGGTAGCTTCGATAAAAGAGACGGCTGGCACCTATGCCAATGTGACGTACTGTCCGCTGGAGGACGGAGTGTACGTCGGAGGTGAGAGGCTGGGTGACAAGGTGGTGTCTCTGACTGCCGCTAGTCCGACGGCAGTCGTTTCGGTTATTGTCGGTGGAGAGATTGTGACCGACGATTACGCAGGCTTTGTCTCCAACTCTCACGCTATCACCCATGCGGGCACGACGCGCGGGCTGTGGCAGCATTTGACGGCATGCGCCAACGCAACGGTGACGTTGGTGGTTCGCGACAGCGACGGAGTTGACGTTGCCCAGGGACAGATTGCCGTGACGGGTTTCTCCAACAATGCATCGACCGCTCGGGTGCCGCTTGCCCCAGGTACCTATCAGGGCAATGGATCCACCATCTGCTTAACGGGTGCCGGAGCTATGGAAACCGCCTCTTATGATGAGACCCTAGATGCCTTCGACAACTATCTGATCGATCCCGTGGCGGCGCAGGGCGCATCGTTCGCTTTGAATTTGGGTGGGCCGGGAAGCGCCTGGGACGCGACGCGCTGGGATTGGGACGACTGGACGGCCAATCATCTGAACGATTATATTTGGTTGCAAGATGCTTCAGGCTCTCGGATCGCCACCGTCGGTGATGGGCTGAGGTGGATCGATCTGCGCGGCGGCAATGGAACCGATAACACCGTCGTCCTTGGCGTCGATCCCGGCGTTCTCAAAGTGGGCAGGACGTACACGCTCGTTGCTGAGGAGGCTTTGACGGGGCACAACGTGGCTGCTCCGCTGATGAAAGCCGTGAGATGGACGTTCACTGCGGGAACTGCCGATATCGCTTCGGCCACGGTGTCTGGGATTCCCGACCAGGTCTTCCATGGTGATGCCCTCGAGCCTGCCGTGGCGGTGGCCGTCGCGATTCCCGAAACGACCTTGTGGGACGAATCAACTGAAACCCCCGTCGTGACTCCTGCTTCTACTCGCGTCCTGACGCAGGGCGTCGACTTCAGCGTGGCGTACGAGGACAACAATGCGGTCGGAGTGGGCAAGGCTGTCATTACCGGCCTTAACGCCTATGCGGGCAGCATGCAGACCGTGACGTTTGCCATCACGTCTGACCAAGTCGATATGTCCGGCCTGAGCGGGGCCCTTACCGAGGCCAAGGTGACAGCTGCGGGCGTGGCGTCGAGCGAAAGCGGAAATGATGTTGCGTCGGGCACCTCATGGGCTACCCCTGCGCAGATTAAGATATTCAACGACGCCATCGCGGAGGCGCAGGCCGTTCTTTTGGATGGGGACGTCACGCAAGCTGATGTCGATAAGGCGCATGCTGATTTGTCTGCTGCCGCAGCTGCGTTTAAAGCTGTTCTGGCAATAGCGCAAGCGGATGGTGGGGCGCTGTCGCTTGCCATTGATGTTGCCGAGTCGGATAAGGAAGCAACGGCAGTGAGCGAGACCGGTGAGGAAGTTCCCAACACGCAAGTGTGGGTCAACGCAGCTGCAACGCATGATTTCGAAAAGGCGCTTTCCGAGGCGCGATTGGCACTTTCGAATCCCACGGCAAGCCAAGACGAACTTGACGTGGCGCAAAGTGCCCTGAACAGTGCACAGGCGATCTTCGGGCTGGCGAAACAAAAAGGTCTGAAAGCTGTTGCCGCCACTGAGGGAGGTCGGCAGGGTGGTGATGCCGGGTCGAAATCGGGTTCATCAAGCAGCGCGGTCCTCGTTTCCACGGGTGATCCCGTCTCCGCGTTGATGATGGCGTTGACGTTCGGCGCACTGGTATCTGCCGGGGTTGCCGTCGCGATCGTTCGGTGTCGCAAGCGGGACTAGCATGTTTGGTTTCGTGTGTGTGGGAGGAGCACGCCTGGTCCTGCACACGATTGAAACAGCGTTGGCTGATGGGAGAGACGAAGGCTTGAAAACCGGGAAAGAAATACATGTGGCGGCGATGGCCTTGGCGCGGTCTGCTCTGCTGCTTCTTGTCGCTTGTGTGGTGAGCCTGATCATCTTCTCCCTTGTCTCACCGATCAAGGCATACGCGAACCCGGATTTGGTCAGTTCGAATGTCACGTCGACCATGGAGATATCGGGAACCATATCGCTGCAGTTTTCCAATAACATAGTTGGATACAAAGATATGGCGACGGGGGCGTGGCGGGTCTTGGTGTTCGACGACAACGTCGCCTGCATCTCGCTTATAGACGAGAATGGCAGTCCAGCCAGTTTTTCCGCCTATCACACCTTTGGAGGAGATCAGGGTAACGATCCCTATTTCTCCCGCCAGGTGATCTATCTGGACTATGGACCGCTTCAGCCTGGCACGGCCTACACTCTGTCGATCGCTCCCGGCATGTGCAGCGCCGGCAACGCGCAGGGCCATACCGGGCAAGGATCATCTCTTTACTTCACGACTACGGGTGAGAAACCGCAGTCAAATCAAGAAAAGCCATCGGAACAAACTTCGGAGCCCACTCCCACGCCGTCTGACGGAGGGGGTGGCTCCGGCGGACAAGGGGGCTCCAGCACCATAGGCGGGGGTCTTGACCAAAACGGTGCACAGGGCACCAGCGCTTCGTCCGGCACGTCGCCTGAGGCGCAGGCGGAGGCCTCCATAGGGGATGCTGCTGTGGAAGCTTCCCCGAAGAGTGGCGAAAGCAGAGCTGCCGGGGAGGGTGGAGGTGTGGTCTACGCTATTGGTCAAGGGGGGTTGGACAGGGGTGACGTCGGCGGGGAGGAACCGATCGAGGCACCATCCTCCCCTTGGCAATTCGCGGCGGCACTCTGCTTGGCAGCCGTTGGCCTTGCCTTGCTTGGCGCGACGAAGAGGGCGATGCGCTGGCGAAGGCAGAGAGCGCATGGGGCAAGCGGCAGCTGACTCCGCTTCTCAGGGCGAGGGGCATGTTGGACGGGAAAGTCGAGAGACGAGAAGGTGAGGGCAGGTCACGGTGGACGTTGATGTGGCGATAATCGGAGCCGGCATTCTGGGTTGCACGATGGCGCGCGCCCTTGCGCGGTACCGGGTGGACGTATGTGTGCTTGAGGCCGCCCATGACGTCGGTGAGGGGGCAACCAAGGCGAACAGCGGCTTGGTGCATACGGGGTTCCACCCGCGTGGAGGCAGCCTGAAAGGCAGAAGCTGCGTGGAGGGCAACGCGCTCCATGACGCCATCGCCGATGAGCTTGATGTCCCTTTTCAGCGTATCGGCGCCTTGTACGTGGCGTTTCATCCCGCGGGGGTGGATCACCTGCTCGAGAAGCGTGAGCGTGCACGACAGAACGGTGCCGGTATTTTGGATGTCGTTTCAGGCGATGAGGCACGGGTTTTGGAACCGCGTCTCTCGGAACGTGTCATCGCTGCACTCGTCGCGCCTACCACCGGCATCATATCGCCGTTCGAGCTGGCATTATCCACGGCGCGTAACGCAGCTGCAAACGGCGTGGAGTTCTCGTTTGGCTTCGAGGTGGCTTGCGTTGAGCGTGCTGAGGAAGGATGGCTTCTGACCGGCACCGACGGCCGTCGGTGCCGGGCGCGTTACGCGGTGAACATGGCGGGTGAGGAGGCTGCTCTGCTCGACGTGCAGGTGCATGCTGCCGACCTCGTGGTCCGTCCTCGTCGCGGGCAGTATGTGGTGTTTGACAAGCAGCAGGATGGCGGCGCGGACGCCAAGCCGCCCTTGCGCCACGTATTGTTTCAGGCGCAGGAGACCGATGAGGGAGGAACGTTGCTCACGCCCACGGTCGATGGCAATCTGTTGGCCGGTCCTACAAGTGAGAACGTGCGATCCTTTGCTGACAACGCCACGACGACACAAGGCATCGACCATGTGAAACGTGTCGCGTGCAAGTTGGTGCCTGATCTTGACCTTGGTCAGGTCATCCACGAATTTTCCGGCATCCGCGCCAATATCGTGAACGTGGAGAAGGAGAAGAAAGACTTCGTCGTGAGAGCCTCGGCACCCGGTTTTATCAGTGCATTGGGCATCAAGAACCCGGGTCTCACCTGCGCGCCCGCCCTATGCAGACGCGCGGTGTCCCTCTTGGAGCAGGAGGGGCTACGTCTTGAGGACGACCCCCGTTTCGATCCGCGCGACCAAGGAGCCTCTCATCGTAAGCCGTTCATGATGTGCCAGCCTGACCGGCAGCGGGAAATGCTGGCATCAGACTCCCGCTATGGACACGTGTTGTGCCGTTGCGAGGGAGTGACGGAGGGGGACGTCCGCAATGTCCTCCATGACATCGTCCCGCCGCATACCTTGGACGGATTGAAGCATCGGCTACGTTGTGGCATGGGCCGCTGCCAAGGTGGCTTCTGCGCGTCGCGCATCGTGCAGGTCATGGCCGACGAGCTGGGATGCGATCCCTGCCAGATCGCACGGGGCGAGCGTGGTGGACGGGTGGTCAAAAGGCAGGTGAAGCGAGCATGAGCCACGCAATCGAGGTGAGCGAGCCGTTCGACGTGGCGGTCATCGGCGGTGGTTCCGCCGGATTGGCCGCGGCGGTTGCTGCCGCAGAAAGCGGTTCGATGCGCGTGCTGGTGCTTGAACGGGAAGAATATTTAGGCGGCGTCCTGCCACAATGCGTCCATGACGGTTTCGGTCTGTATCTCTACGGCATGTCGTTGACCGGTCCTGAGTACGCGCATCGCTGGGCTATGCGGGCGTATGCTGCCGGTGTGCGGGTGGCGCTGGCGACCACCGTGCTTTTGGTGAAGGGGCCGGGGGTCGACGGCCTGTTCCACCTCGATACCTTGGGTGTGGTATTGGGAGGGAGGGTGACAGTACGCGCACGCGCCGTCGTTTGCGCGACGGGTTGCCGCGAGCGTACGCGTGGGGCGATGCAGATTCCCGGAGGCCGCCCAGCGGGCGTTCTGGCGGCGGGATCGGCCCAGTACATGGTCAATGTTGCCAACCAGATGCCCGGAGACAAGGTGGTGGTGTTGGGCTCAGGTGACATCGGGCTCATCATGGCGCGGCGCATGACGTTGGAGGGTGCTGAGGTCCGTCTTGTTCTGGGGCAGGAAGCCACGGGACTAGTGCGTAACCACATCCGCTGCATTGAGGATTTCGGTATTCCCCTTCGCTATGGCTGGGGTCTTGCCCGTATTCATGGCTACGGACAGCTGCAGGGCGTGACGGTTGCACCGCTCTTCGCCGATGGGTCGTTCGATTTTACCCGCAAGGAATACGTGCGCTGTAACGTACTGCTTGTTGCGTGCGGGCTTGTGCCTGAACGTGAGGTTCTCGCCTCATGTGGCCCTGTCGACCACGTGCCGGGCCTGTTTCTGTGCGGCAACGCCAATGTCCCGCATGACCTGGTGGATCAGGTGACCCAGGAGGGTCTCGAGACAGGTCTCGGGGCTGCGCGGCATGCGGCGGGACAGTCTTGGCCGGTTGAATCCGCAATGCCGGCCGACCTTGTGCGCATGGCGCATCTTCCAATCCATGAGTCCAAGGGGAGGATGTCCGATGTCCAGAGAGACACGTCTGAAGGCACGCGGCGCATTGTGTGCACGGTGTGCCCCCGTGGCTGTGTGATGGAAGCCGCGGATGACGGCATGGTGACGGGCGCATCCTGCGCGCGCGGCGAGGAATACGCGATGCGTGAATTGGTGCACCCAACCAGGATGTTCACGGGAACGGTGCCGGTTTCCGGTGGATATCGGCCGTTGCTGCCCGTGCGGACCGCTGGCCCGGTGTCAAAGGGAGCGCTGCTCGACGTGGCACGCGCCTGCCGTCACCTGAGGGCGAAGGCTCCTGTGAGGATGGGCGAGACGCTTTGCGAGGATGTCGCGGGCACGGGCGTAGCGCTGGTTGCCTCGCAGGACTGTGGTGATGGCCATGAAAGATGAGTGCATAGTGCGCTCTGGTGGCAGGTCTCTCAGACTGGTTGCACTCTTTCTGCTTCCGCTGGTTTGCGTATTTGCGGCGCTATTCTTCGGACGCTATATGTTGACGCTCCCCGAAGTGTGTCAGGCGCTCATGTCATGGTTGCCAGGTTTCTCAGGCAAGGTGTCGATGGAGTCTGCGACGCTCGTGCTGCAGGTACGCCTTCCGCGCGCGTTGGCTGCCGTCGCCGTGGGTGCCGCGCTTTCCGCTTCGGGTGCGGCGTTTCAAGGCGTGTTCCGTAATCCGTTGGTGAACCCGGGCCTTCTAGGCGTGAGCAACGGTGCCGGTTTTGGCGCTGCGTTGGCCATCGTGCTGTTCGGCGGAGGTATGGTCATCTATCCGGCAGCGTTCCTGTTCGGCATCGCGGCCGTGTGCGCCAGCTACTGGATAGCACGGGTGTATCGAAGCACGCCCACCATCATGCTCATCTTGGGCGGCACGATCGTGTCGAGCGTATTCGCGGCGCTCGTGTCTCTGATGAAATACGTTGCCGATCCTTCCACGCAGTTGCCTTCTATCGTATATTGGCTGATGGGAAGCTTGTCATCGGTGGGATGGGAGAGTTTCTGGTCGGTGGCTGTCATGGCTGTGGGTGCTGTGGTGCTGATGGTGTGCGCCTCTCGTGTTGACGTATTGTCGATGGGTGACAAGGAGGCACGTTCGCTGGGGCTCAATGTCTCCCGTGACAAAGGTGTCATCATCGCGGCGGCCACTTTTGCCACCGCTGGCGCTGTGTGCATGGCCGGCGTAGTGGGTTGGGTGGGGCTTATCATGCCGCATATCGGACGCATGCTGGTTGGCAGCGAGAACAGGCGTCTTATCCCCGCATCCATGGCGCTGGGTGGCGCATTTCTCGTGGTGGTCGACACGTGCGCGCGTTGCCTGTGGGCCAGTGAGGTGCCGCTGGGAATACTCACTGCTCTCATCGGCGCGCCGTTCTTCGTGTACTTGCTGAAGAAGACGAAGGGTGGTGGCTGGTGATGGAGGTCCGGAACGACGTGCCGACACTCTGTGGTCTAGGGGAGATGCCTGCTGCCACATCGGCTTCAACGATGCTCAGCGCCCGCAGCGTGTTCTTTTCGTGGGGAGAACATCAGGTGTTGGAAGATTTTTCGCTCGACGTCGAGCGGGGGTCGGTCGTATGCCTCATGGGCGTGAACGGATGTGGAAAATCCACCTTTCTCGACTGCGTATTGGGAGAGAACAGGCCTGACACAGGCACCGTCAAAGTGAATGGAAAAGATGTCGTCGACATGCGCGCCCGCGAACGCGCACGTCTTCTTGCCTACGTGCCGCAGATTCATGAGCGCATGTTCCCCTACACCGTGGAGCATATGGTGCTCATGGGCCGCACAGCCTATCAGTCCGGCTTCGGTTCGACCGACGATGAGGATCGGTGCCGGGTGCTCGAGGCTCTTCGGACCTGCGGTATCGATCATTTACATGGACGGGTGTGCACGGAGCTTTCTGGCGGAGAGATGCAGATGGCGCTGCTTGCCCGCGCGCTTGTGCAGGATACACCGCTCATCGTGTTGGACGAGCCCACGGCACACCTGGACTTCAAGAACGAACTGGTGTTTCTCGAGACGGTGGAGCGTCTGGTGAGCGCGCATGGCGTAACGGTTCTCATGGCGACACATGCTCCTAACCAGGCGTTTCATCTGGCAGCTGCTGGACTTGACGTGCGGGTTGCGCTCATGTCCTGCGGACGGGTGGCGTGCGTGGGTGTCCCAGACGAGGTTCTGACCCCTTCTGCGCTCTGGCGCTATTTCGGCGTGAGAGCCGCACTCGCCCACGTTTCCTGGGTGGACGATTCATCACCTGGCTATTTCGCTGACGGACAGGGGACCGTCATGCGGCAGGTTGTGCCCTTGAGCACGTCGGGAGACCAACGAGAAGAGGCGAGAGAATGACAACGCAGAAACGCGGTGCGAAAACCGTTTTGGCGTCGGCGGCTGTCGGCGTGCTTATCGTGGTGGTATGTGGTTTGGGCCTGTACGTGCTTGGGGGCGGGTCGCCCTCCACACTGCTCGAAAGCGTGGTGCCCGTCGAGCAGGCCGCAGCAGTCGAGATGCAGGAGGTCACCGATTCCGTCGGCCGGACGGTCAGCGTGCCTGCCAATCCACAGCATATCGCTGCGATGGATGCGTTTTCCGGCAATGTGTGCGTGTTGGTGGGGGCGGGGGAAAAGCTGTCAGGCGCACCGGGCGGCGTCATATCGAACGATCTGCTCAAGAAGATATGTCCGAGTCTTGAATCGGCTGATCAGCTGTCGGGCAACAGCGTCAATGCGGAGACTTTGCTGTCGGCGGGGGTCGACGTGGTTCTGGTCAAGCGCGACCTGTATGATGGCGGCGAGACCGCCCAGCTCGAAAAGCTCTGTATTCCCTACGTGGTGGTGGACTATGGGACGGTGGACGAACAAATGCAGGCCATTGCGCTGGTGGGTCAAGTATGTGGGACAGATGGTGCTCAGAAGGCGCAAGGGATCGTGACGTACTATCGGAACATGGTCGCGCTGGTGGAGGAGCGTGCGGCTCTGATTCCTGCCGATCAGCGCAAGAACGTCTATCACTCCATCAACGATCCACTGCTGACGGACGGAACGGGTTCGCTGGGGGCGGACTGGATTGAGCGCACGGGAGTGTCAGATGTTTCGGCAGAAGAGGAAGGCACGGGTGGGACGGGCGATTACACGGCCACACTTGAGCAGGTGTACGCCTGGAATCCCGACGTCATTATCTGTAGCACCGCTGACGCAAAGGACGCGATCCTCGGTGATGTACAGTGGCAAGGAATGGCGGCGGTATCGTCGGGCGGAGTGTACAACCTTCCGGTGTCGACCAGCCGCTGGGGACAGCGTGGCGATCCCGAGACGTTTCTTGGCATGCTCTGGTTGGGGAAGACCCTCTATCCCTCTCTGTATGAGGATATCGATTTGAAGGAGACGGTGGTTTCCTACTATCGCGATGTCGTGGGGTTGGATATCGACAATGCCACCTGGGATGCCATCCTTGCAGGCGAAGGACTCCGCCTCGAACGCTCGGGGGACCAGGGCGGTTCCGGCAGCGGTTCCGGTAGCGGGGGAGGAAAGTAGATGCACACACCTTTGACGGGTATAACGGCCGATCGGGCTGGAGACGGACTTGTGTCCCTCGTCGTCAGCGTCGATGACACCGACGACGAGACCCGGGCAACGTCCACCGGCGAGATCGCCAGCCTCATCGCTTCGGCGGCGACAGCGCTGGGAGGAAGCCTGCGCCTGGAAGTCACGCGTCATCAGTTGCTGTTACGCGACGACGTTCCCTACACCTCTCACAATTCTTCTATGGCGTTTGAGGCGCTCGTGCCTTCCGAGGGTATCGCCGACCTGTATGCCCAGGCTGTGCAAATCATAGCCGTGAACCGTGCGCCAACGTCGGATCCTGGCCTTTGCTTTGCATGCGTTCCGGATACGCACGGGAATGAGGCATTCACCCAGCTTGAAAGTTTGGCGGTTGGAGAGCTTGTCGCTTTCGGCCGGCATGCCAAAGTCGATTTCTGCAGCGCGCGTTCGGCCTATGAATTGGCGAGTCGGATTCCATGGGTGGCTTTGAGCGAGCATGGAGGTGACGGCTCAGGCGTGGTGGGTGCTCTGGCGGGCGTGGGATTGCGGCTTGGGGGTGACGACGGCCGCTTCCGGGGAAAGTGGGATTTTTCAAAGCTGTGCGCGGGAGAAAGCGCCCCCAATGTGGGCATGGTTGCGCGCAGACTCGCGTACGACTTCCGTGGCCCGGTCAAGCTCGTTGATGCACAGGGAGGCGATCTTCCTTGCAACTTGCCGTTCTCCCTCGCGGCCGAGGGGAAGCCCATCCTCCATGGCGGTGCCCTTACGGTCGTGTGCGATGTTGTTGATGGCATCGCATATCCGTGCTCAAAGATCGATCTGGGGGATATCGGCAACGCGGGTGACAGCTGGTCGCGTGTCTGCGCCGCCTTCGAGTGGGACAACGATGAGGGAGAGTGTCTCGATCCAAAGCCATCGTGCAAGAACTGTCTGTATCGACGATGGGTCACCGGCGGCTTTCAGTGTGTAAAGGCAATGCTTGCACGCTGAAAATGATTTGTTCCCGCCGATCGTGTTCGAGCGATTCACTGAAAGGAAAAAGATACTATGGATGTTCTCGATCGTTTCTTTGCTTTTGACGCACTGCACGCATTGTCGCAAGGGCTTCTTATTCCCACAGTCGTCTGTCTGGTCCTTCTGGTCGCATACGCGGTGTATACGCTTGGTTCCCTTGTGGTGGAGGTCTTCGTGGAGAGGCGTCACTACCGGGTTGCGTTGCCGCAGATGATTGCCGAAATCGATGCAGCTTCTTACGAGGATCTCGACGAGGTTGTCGCCCGAAGCGGGCTGTTGGACACCCAGCGGGGACGTCTTCAGGAACTGATTTCGTACCTCTATCTTCCCGAAGATGCGCGCACTGAGGTTGCTAAACGCCTGCTGGCTGATGAAGACATCGTGTATCAGAAAACGATCGGCCGTACCATGCTCATGTCCAAGGTTGCGCCCATGTTCGGCCTCATGTGCACGCTCATTCCCCTCGGCCCCGGCATAGTCGCTTTGGGCGCGGGCGACACTGAAACGTTGTCATCATCTCTTCTTGTGGCTTTTGACGGTACGGTTGCCGGGCTCGTCGTGGCCATCGTGTGTCTGGCGGTCTCGACGCTTCGACGCCGATGGTATGACGACTATCTCGTGAGCATGGAGTCGGCGTTCAACACCCTTCTTGAGAAAGCTGGCGCGATGCATGACCGTGGATACGATTTTGGGGCAAAGCCAGACCCGCGTCCGGTATGCGGCCAAGGGGCGAAGCGGGTGCGCGATGGACGCGTTGATGTGACAGTCAGCGACGGTCCCTGCGGCGAAGGGGGACGATGAGATGTCGATGAGCTCGAACAATTTGCGCTCCTCCGTCCTGCGCAGGCATCGGACGGACGGCGACGACTCTGATCCGCGTGTCGGTTTGGTGAACTTGGCCGACGTGATGTTGGTGTTCGCCTGCGGACTCATGCTGGCCATCATCGCGAACTGGAACGTCGATCTGAACAGTGTGCCGTCGTCCGGCGATACACCCTCCATCAAGGAGATCGAGGGAGACTTGGAAGCTGTCGAAGAGGGCATCGCTGTCAGTGACGGCTCCTATGAACAGCTTGGCACGGTCTATCGCGATGAAGAGACAGGCAAACTCTATGTCGTGACTCCCGAGGAACAGGAATAGGCTGCCCCTTCTGGGTTGCCGTCGCGGAGTCCGGCCCATTGGCATCGTGTGTTCTGTGGAATCGTTTGGAGCTTGTGGCTGCTTCTGGCGATTCGTAGAGGCCGCCGCACGTGGACATAGGAAGAGCCATGGTCCCGCAACGCCGCCGCTGTTTTCAGGGCCTGTCCTTGTGGCACCGCAAGGTCCTGCGCCAAGTGATCTCGTAGTTTTGATACGATGGTAACAGAGGAAAACGGTTCCGTCGCATGCAAGGAGGGTCCTATGAAGCTGCTGGTTATCGGTGACGAGAAGAGAACGAGGAAGTACCTGCCTGACCTGCCTATCGTTGACGAGGTCGATCTGGCCGTGATGAAAAGGGGATCTTCCGACGACGATCTGCTCGCCTGTGCCGGCGATGCTGACTTCATCCTGGCCGATGCCATCAGCCCGGTGAGCGCGCGCCTTATCGGGTCTATGCCGAACCTCAAGCTCATTCACTCCGAAGGGGTGGCTTTCGATCTCATTGACCTCACTGCGGCGCGAGAGCGTGGCGTGACGGTATGCAACAACGCCGGCGTGAACGCGGCGGCTGTCGCCGAACAGGCCATCCTGCTCATGCTGGCCTGCCTCCGTGACGTGGTCGCAGGAGATGCCGCGGTACGTGCAGGACGTCAGATCCAAGCGAAAGAACGCATGATGGTGGAGGGCATTCGCGAGCTCGGGGACTGCAAGGTCGGCTTTGTGGGATTCGGGGCCATTGCGCAGGCAGCTGCCACGCGGCTGTCCGGCTGGGGATGCAGGATGGCGTACAACAAACGCTCACCGCTCTCGTCCGAGGAAGAGGAGCGTCTGGGCGTGCGGTTTGAGCCTTTGGACGACCTCGTCGCTACCAGCGACATTGTGAGTCTGCACGTTCCTGTCACCGACGAGACGCGCGGTATGGTGGATGACGGGTTCTTTGCTCGCATGAAGGACGATGCCATCCTCATCAACACGGCGCGGGGCGAGATCGTTGACCAGGAGGCGCTCGCGCGCGCCGTCGAAAGCGGATCGATCGCGGCGGCGGGCTGCGATACCTTGGCTCCGGAACCCGTGCCTGTCGACCATCCGTTGCTGAAACTGCCCCCCGAGGCTGCCCGACGGGTGGTTCTCTCACCCCATATCGGCGGTGTCACCGAAGGGATGTTTTACCGTGCTCATCGAATGGTCTGGGAAAATGTCGCACGGGTCGCTGCGGGGCAGAAACCTTTCAACATCGTTGCGTAAGTGCCCCCATGCCGGGTCGGCTTTCGGCTACGATGCGATGCTGTAGGAATGAAACGATGAGGCATTGGCAATGATTTCATCAAATTGCCAATGCTTTTCTGTGCGTTCACTGCTTTGGGGATCTCTGATTTCAAGAAGGCTGTGCTCGTCGATGCCGACGAGGACGAGGTGGTTATCGCCCGATCCGAACGAACCAGAAGACAGGGAAGCTATCACCGGTCGCCCAGCCGCGAGCTCGCGGCGTATGGCGCGTTCGGTTCCGTCAACGTCATGAACCGAGAGCCCAAACAGCTCTGCTCCTTCCGACAGCAACGCCTCCGAGTTCTCCGACCCGGCATACGTGCCGCGCTGTGCCACGTCGGCGGCCTCGATCGGCCCCACAGACGTATCTCCCGTGAGGCCGATTCGAACCATCGTCAGACAGAGCGCCGCCGACCCTGCCGAACCGAGGGTGTCGTTCCCGTAAGAATGCCCGGACCATTGGGGGTCCGTCTGATAAAGGGAGGGAATCGTGCCCTTGCGCCAGTCTGTTGCCGGAGTGCTCGGGCTCTCGTTATCTGCATCAGATTCTGTGATGGCACCGATGGCTTGGGATGCTCCGTCAAAGAGTCCCGTGAATATCTGGAAGGCGAAGGCTCCTGCAAGGGCCAATGCCAGCAGCACGACAACGGTGACAACGAGAGAGGAGAAGGACGGCGTCGATGCGGGTTTCTTGGCGGAGGATTTGAAGAGGGGCCGCTCAATCGACGGGCGAGCAGGCCTGATCGCCGTGGATTGAATGCAGGGCTCGAGGTGCCTTGTCGGCCGCGGAAGGGCGGCGCGGCGCACCCCGTAGGAACAATTGGACAGGCGCCGCCGTTTCGACACCGTGAGATCGAGTCGATTGGCTGGCCCAGAGCTCTGGGCGGTGAAATAGGGGAAGCCCCGGTACGCCATGTCATTCCTATCCTGTCCTGGTTGTGGAAGAGAGTGTAAGCCGTCAACGAGAGAAGTCTGCCGAGGCCTGCGAACCGTTTCTCTGTGTTGTTCTGTTGGTTAGCGAACCGATACCGGCGATTGTTGCGATGCAGTATTACAATGCGCGGTACGGAACTGATGCCTCGTGCCACTCTGCCATGGTCATCCATGGCGCCAGCCGTTTCGCGCGAAGGAGCGCGGCGTGCCTCGGGGATCATGCGAAAGGAGATCGATTCATGAGTAGGGTGTACAACTTTTCGGCTGGTCCTGCCGTTCTGCCAGAGGAGGTCTTGTCCGAAGCTGCGGCCGAGATGCTGGACTATCGCGGGACGGGAATGTCCGTGATGGAGATGAGTCACCGGTCGAAGGCGTTTGGGGATATCATCGAGACCGCTGAAGCCGACCTTCGCGATCTCGCCGGCATTCCGGATACCTATCGCGTGCTGTTCCTGCAGGGAGGCGCCTCGCAGCAGTTCGCGGCTGTTCCGATGAATCTCATGAAAAATCGTGTGGCTGACTATGTCATCACCGGGTCCTGGGCGAAGAAGGCATTCAAGGAAGCCAAGCTCTATGGAGATGCCCGTGCGGTCGCCAGCAGCGAGGATGAGACATTCTCGTATATTCCCGATTGCTCTGATCTGCCTATTTCAGAAGATGCGGACTATGTCTACATCTGCGAGAACAACACCATCTACGGCACGAAGTTTCACACGCTTCCCAACACCAAGGGCAAGGATCTCGTGGCCGACGTATCGTCCTGCTTTCTCTCCGAGCCGGTGGACATCGAGAGATACGGCGTGATGTATGGCGGCGTGCAGAAGAACATCGGTCCGGCCGGCGTGGTCGTTTCCATCATTCGGGAAGACCTCATCACGGACGACGTGCTTGAAGGAACGCCGACCATGCTCAAATGGAAGACTCAGGCCGATGCCGGTTCGCTCTATAACACGCCGCCGGCCTATGGCATCTACATCTGCGGCAAGGTGTTCAAGTGGCTGAAGGCCCAGGGAGGTCTCGCGGCCATGAAGGAGCGCAACGAGGAGAAGGCCGCGGTGCTCTATGATTTTCTCGATCAGAGCAAGCTATTCCGCGGAACGGTGCGCAAGGAAGACCGCTCTCTCATGAACGTGCCGTTCGTGACGGGCGATGCCGATCTCGACGCGGCATTCGTGGCTGAAGCGAAGGCGTCCGGACTGGAGAATCTCAAGGGCCATCGCAGCGTCGGCGGCATGCGTGCGAGCATCTACAACGCCATGCCGAAAGCGGGCGTGGAAAAGCTTGTTCGGTTCATGGACGGTTTCGAGAAAGCCCACGCATAGGCAAGCCTTTGCTGGGCGGGAGGGCGGCATGCTGCACGGGGCGCCACCCTCCCGTCCAAAGCCCTGGCCTGTCGGATCTCTCAACGCATTCGGCTCTGGCCAGTCCCTTATGCGCGAGCATGCGGGAGGCTGCATGAAGCTAGAGGGAAGCCGTTCTTGGAGGTGCCAAGAGGGATTAGGGTGCGGTGGCGTCGAGGGCCTCCGCTGATCCGCGCAGGCAAGCCGCACGTTTGCTTTCTCGCCTCTGGACTCTGTGCGCCGCAGACACTTTGATTCTCTGTTCTTTGTGCTGCGCCATTCCAAAGGGGATGGCGTTCGTGTTATCTTAGCGTGCAAGGGAATGGAGTTTCTCCCCGGGCAGAATGCCCGAACCGCCATTGGCTGATGACTCCTGCATGAGGCAGGCATCGGCTTTTTTTATTGCCTCGATGGGCTGTCTGGCTTTGTGCGAAACCGATGCGGTCGTTTCGCTTGTGACAAAGGAAGGGTTGCCATGGAAGATCGATGTCAAATAGTTGTCGGCGTCATTCCCCAACAAAATGATCGCGTCGTGTCAAGCGTCAAGCGCCTTGCGCGCGCCTTGCAGGCCGATGTCGTGTTCGTCTATGCCGACGCCCATGGTTACCAGGGTGCGGCGGGGCATGCTTCGAGCCTTGATCCCGACCTTGTGAATGGCGGGTTTGCCGACAACGAGATACGGGAAGGACTGGAGGCACGCCTGGGTCGTGGCATGGAGGATTCCGACAGTGTCTGGAAGCTTGTCTGCTGCAGGGGGAGTGCGGGGCAGGCCTTGGCTCAGATCGCGCAGGAGGTGGACGCAGAGCTTATTGTGATAGGCGACCGAGAGGAAGGCCCGAAAGCGGTGATGCGGGAAACGGTGGGCGGAAAGGTCGCTTCTATCCTTGTTCGGATTCAGCCGCGTCCGGTGGTCATTGTGCCCCAGCATCCGAAATTGAGCGACAGGGAGGACGCGGGCGTATGTTCGCGGTAACCAAGAAGCGGAAGAAAGCCTGTGAGCTTGTAGTTGTTTTCTTGGGGGGATGCATGGGGACGGCGGCGCGTGACGCGCTCTCCCACGCCTATCCTGCGGCAGCGGGCGCTTTTCCCTTGACGACGTTTGCCATCAACCTCGCAGGATCGCTCGCTCTGGGATTCCTCCTTGAATCGTTGCTTTTTCTGGGAAAGGACGAAGGGTGGCTGAAAACTGCCCGCCTTGGCCTGGGCACCGGCCTCTGCGGAGGCTTTACCACCTACAGTGCTTTCATAGTGGAGACCGATAGGCTGATAAGCGATGGAAGTTGGATCGGATGGTCGTATGCCCTTGCAAGCGTGGTGCTTGGCATAGCATGTGCGTGGCTGGGGATAAAGCTTGCAAGATCCCTTTTCACCCTGCGCCCTTTTCCCGGTCGCCGCGATTCCCGTAAAGGCGGTATGCAATGATGACGCTGGTGCTGACTGCGTTGGGCGGAGGCTTGGGCAGCGTTTTGCGCGTCATGCTCGATGGGGCGATCCACCGGGTCAACCGCACCGAGTTTTTGCTCGGCACGATGGCGATCAACGTAACGGGTTCGTTTGTTCTCGGTGTACTGACGGGTGCATCGATCTCTTTCATCTTGACGGGCGATTGGGAAAGGATTGTGGGGACGGGAGTGATAGGTGGGTATACCACCTTTTCGACGGCGAGCGTTGAAAGCGCACGTTACCTTGAGGAAGGTCGGCGTCGCATGGCTGTCGTGCATGCGGTGTCCATGGCGGCGTTCTCGATGCTTGCTGGATTGGCTGGGCTCGCACTTGGTCGAGCCTTGCCTTTATGAGACCACGTGCGGCAAAGCCCTGCCTTTAATGCTGTCTGCGGGCATTCGCCCCTTCGGAGCATTCGCGTTTTCGGCTGCGAGTCCAACCCGCGGAGCACTGGCCCGCGGTGTGGCCGAAGCGCAACGCCGCCGCACGGCCTGTGGAGTTCCCGTGCAGACTCTCGCATTTCGAAGTACTTCTTGCGTGAGGGAAATGGTGGGGTATACTGCTTGGCAACAAGTTCATAGACGAAATGCGTTGACGAGGATAGTAGAAACGAACCCATCTTCAGAGAGCCGGCGGATGCTGCGAGCCGGTGGTGGGCGGTTCGAAAGCCACCTCCGAGCAGTTTGGATCGAACGTTTCGTGTCATGATCGGACAATCTCCGGCCGTGCGCGGAGCAAGTAGGCTGAGCCGGCGACTCCGTTACCAGTCTGATTGAGATATCGTTTCACCGTTGTGTGGAATGTAGCGTCTCTCTTTCTTCTGAGGTCCTGGTGCAGCTTACCTGCAGCAGGATTTTTTTATGGCGTGATCGAGGAAGGGAGAAAAGCGAAATGCAGCTGAGAAGCGAAGCTGTCACTGCCGGTGTCGCCCGTGCGCCGCACCGCAGTCTGCTGAAGGCCGATGGCATCACCGACGAGGAGATGAAGAGGCCCCTCATCGCCGTGCTCAATTCCCGCAATGACATCATTCCGGGCCACAATAACCTTGACAAGATCGCCGAGGCCGTGAAGGCGGGCATCTACCTGGCGGGCGGGGTGCCGTTTGAGATATCCACCATAGGCGTGTGTGACGGCATTGCCATGAACCATGAGGGAATGCACTATTCGCTCGTATCGCGCGAGGTCATCGCCGATTCCTTGGAATGTGCCGTCCAGGGACACGCTTTCGATGCGCTTGTCTGCATTCCAAATTGCGACAAAGTCGTGCCTGGCATGCTGCTGGGAGCGCTGCGCGTGGACATTCCCACGGTGTTCGTGTCGGGCGGTCCCATGCTGGCTGGCAAACAGCCTGGCGGATGCGGTCCCACCACCGATCTCAACACGTTGTTCGACGGCGCGGCGGCGGTCCAGCATGGGACCATGACCGAAGAGGAGCTCAAGCGCTACGAAGACACGGCATGTCCCACCTGTGGAAGCTGTTCGGGCATGTTCACGGCTAATTCCATGAATTGCCTCTGTGAGGCGCTCGGCATCGCCCTGCCCGGCAATGGGACCATCCCTGCCGTTTATTCGGAGCGCATCCGTCTGGCGAAGCATGCCGGCATGAAGGTGATGGAGCTTCTTGAGCGGGGGATCACGGCGCGCGACATCGTGAACGGGGCAGCCATACGCAACGCCATGGAATGCGATATGGCATTTGGCGGCTCCACAAACACGGTGCTGCACCTGACCGCCATCGCACGAGAAGCGGGATATCCCATCACCATGGACGATTGGGATGCGGCAAGCTCCCGCACGCCGCACCTCGTGAAGCTTCAGCCTTCAGGACCAAGGCCCCTGTCCGATCTCTATGAGGTCGGAGGCGTTCCGGTCGTCATTGCCGAACTGGACAAGCTTGGTCTGATCGACCGCGATGCCCTTACCTGCATGGGCACGATGGGCGAGTATCTGACGAGTCTGGCCGCGCGCGGCATCGAGGCCGACGGTGAGGTATGTCGTTCCTCCGACAACCCGTTTAGCCCGGTGGGCGCCCTGCGTGTGCTCCATGGCAATATCGCCCCCGACGGCGCCATCGTCAAAAAGTCGGCAGTTGATCCCTCCATGATGAATCATACGGGTCCAGCGCGCGTGTTTGACTCTGAGGAAGCCGCCTGTGCGGCTATCGACTCAGGGGCCATCGTGGCGGGCGATGTCGTGGTCATACGCTATGAAGGTCCAAAGGGGGGTCCCGGAATGCGCGAGATGCTGACTCCCACCTCCTCGATTGTGGGGATGGGGCTGTCGACAAGCGTGGCCCTCATCACCGACGGACGATTTTCGGGAGCGACGAAAGGCCCTGCTATTGGCCATGTGAGTCCTGAGGCGGCTGCGGGTGGGCCCATCGCCCTCATCGAAGAGGGCGATCTCGTCACGGTTGATATTGAAGGCGGCTCGCTCCGGCTCGATGTGGAGGACTCCGAATGGGAGCGTCGGCGTGCCGCATGGCGACAGCCTGCGCCGAAACATGATCATGGCGTGCTGGCCAAGTATGCGAAGCTCGTGTCATCCGCAGACGAGGGGGCGTATGTCTCATGACGAATGCACGCAAGGACAACAAGACGCCCGATGCGATGCGGGCGAGCGAGGATTCTTCTGTGCCGAAGCGCGAAGCTTCCCTTGCGGGGTCCGTGGCGAGGCCTGCCCAAGCCAGCGCCTCGGCGGTCGGGGCCCCGCGCGGTCAGGGAAGCCATACGGCCAAGCAGGGAAAATGCATGACGGGCGCCCAGGCGGTGGTCGCCTCCCTGGAGGCCGAAGGGGTCGATCTCGTCTTCGGCTATCCCGGGGGCCAAGCCATCAAGATATACGATGCCCTGTATGACTCCAAGCAGATCAGGCATGTGCTCTCCCGGCATGAACAGGGAGCGGTCCACGAGGCCGACGGCTATGCGCGCGCGACGGGCAATGTGGGCGTGGTGGTTGTGACAAGCGGCCCTGGTGCCACCAACACGGTCACCGGCATTGCGACCGCCTACATGGACAGCGTTCCCCTTGTCGTCATCACGGGCCAGGTGCCGCGCGGCGTCATCGGGACCGACTCGTTTCAGGAATCCGACATCGTGGGCATTTCCATGCCGGTGGTGAAGCACAGCTACCTTTTGCAGACCACCGATGAGCTTGCACAGACCTTTCGTGAGGCATTCCACATTGCCAAAACCGGGCGTCCCGGCCCTGTACTCATCGACGTTCCGTCTGATTTGGCGTCAGAGGACATGGTGTTCGAGTATCCCGACAGCGTGAACCTGCCGTCATACAAACCGACTTATCGGGGAAACGCGAAGCAGATCAGGCAGGCTGTCTCGCATATCAGGCGCGCGCCTCGGCCGGTGTTGTATGTCGGCGGCGGCATCGTGTCTTCCGGCGCCTCCAAAGAACTGCTCGACCTCGCGGAAACCATGCAGATTCCCGTGGTGACTTCCCTCATGGGAAAAGGAGCCTTTCCTACGTCCCATCCGCTCAATCTTGGACCCGTGGGCATGCATGGATCGAAATACGCGAATATGGCCATGACGGAAAGCAGCTTGATCATTGCGGCCGGCGCACGGTTCTCAGATCGCGTGACCGGAAAGCTGGACAAGTTCGCGCCGCATGCGGAAGTCATTCACATCGACATCGATCCCGCCGAGATCGGCAAGGTCCGCGAAGCGCAGGTGCCCATCGTTGGCGACCTCAAGGGCGTGCTTGGGGGGATTGTTGTCGCGCTGCATAAGGAGGGCGCCTCTCCTGTGACCCAGGAGTGGGTTGCCCAGATAGCGCAATGGCGAGCCCGCTTTCCCTTTTACCATCCTGATGTGGCAGAATTTTCTGACGAGATCGTTCCCGAGATCGTCATGGAACGGCTCTCCGACTCGTTGGATCCTGAGCGGAGCATCGTTGTGACCGAAGTCGGCCAACATCAGATGTGGGCTGCCCAGCACATCTCCCGCGAGGTTCCCCGCACGTTTATCTCGTCGGGAGGACTGGGCACTATGGGCTTTGGCTTCCCGGCGGCGATCGGGGCGGCCATCGGTTGTCCCGATAAGGTGGTCGTTTGCGTGGCGGGAGACGGCTCGTTTCAGATGAACAGCCAGGAGATGGCGACTGCTGCCATCAATCATGTTCCGGTCAAGGTGCTTCTTATGGACAACCGGTGCCTCGGGATGGTGCACCAGTGGCAGAAGCTGTTCTATGACGAGCGCTATTCCTGCACGCTGCTGGAATCGAATCCGGATTTCGTGAAACTGGCTGACGCCTATGGCTGGGAGGGCGAGCGGGTGTCCGCTCCGGCCGATCTTGACGAGGCGCTGTCCCGGATGCTGAAGGCCCAAGGTCCCTATCTGCTCGACGTCGTCATTTCTCGCGAGCAGAACGTGTATCCCATGGTCGCCCCAGGAAGCGCTCTTTCTCAGGCCATCGGTGCCATTGATGTGGCGGTCGGCGCGGTGAGGACCTCCGTGCCTGAGGCGGATTCGGCAGCCGAGGAAGGGGGTGCACGATGAGACATATCCTTTCCGTTCTCGTGGAAAACAAGCCGGGCGTGCTCTCGCGCGTGACGGGGCTCATATCCCGCCGCGGCTTCAACATCGAGTCGCTGTCTGTTGGACCGACCGAAAATCCCACCATGTCGCGTGTGACAGCCATCGTGAAAGCCGATGACGTCGCCTACGAGCAGATCACCAAACAGCTGCACAAGCTGATCAGCGTCCATAAAATTACCGACCTCACCAACGATGCGGCCATCGAACGCGAGTTGGTTCTGTTCAAGGTGAACGCCCAGCCGGATCGGCGCAATGAGATCATTGAGATCGCCAACATCTTCCGGGCCAAGATCGTGGACGTCGGAAAGAGCTCGCTCATGATCGAGGCGACGGGGGATGAAGACAAGCTGAAAGGTCTCGAGGATCTGTTTCGCGCCTATGGCATCAAGGAAATCACGCGCACCGGGAAGATCGCGATGTCGCGTACAAGCAAGGAAACCTAGCGCCGATCCTCTCCTCTTCGTCGCCGGAGAGAAGGGGACTGTGCCTTGCCGTGCTGTTCAATAGGGGTTCATCTCAGTGAAATCAGCCAGGAGAAAGGAAAAAACCAACATGGCTGTTACAATCTATCACGAAAAGGACGTCGATCCGAGGATCATTCAAGAGCGCAAAGTTGCCGTCATCGGCTATGGCAGCCAGGGCCATGCCCATGCGCTCAACCTCATGGACTCGGGATGCGACGTGCGTGTTGGCCTGCGCGAAGGGTCGTCGTCATGGGCGAAGGCCGAGGAGGCGGGACTCAAGGTTTGCACCATGGATCAGGCTGCTGAGGAGGCCGATCTCATCATGGTTCTCATTCCTGATGAGATACAGGCAGCCATCTATGAAGAGCATATCGCTCCTCATTTGAAGGAAGGGGACGCCCTCGCCTTCGCGCATGGTTTCAACGTCCATTACGGCTATATCGTTCCACCGGAATTCGTGGATGTCATCATGGTTGCTCCTAAGGGTCCGGGCCATATTGTCCGCCGCCAGTATACCGAAGGGTCTGGCGTGCCGGACTTGGCATGCGTGTGGCAGGACTACACGGGCCATGCCTGGGATTTGGCTCTTTCCTATGCATGGGGCGTCGGCGGCGCGCGTTCCGGCATTATCAAGTCAACGTTCAAGGACGAGACCGAAGAAGACCTGTTTGGCGAACAGGCCGTGCTCTGCGGCGGTCTCGTGGAAATGATCAAGGCTGGGTTCGAGACGCTCACTGAGGCTGGTTACCCGCCTGAGCTCGCGTACTTCGAGGTCTACCACGAAATGAAGATGATTGTCGACCTCATGTACGAGAGCGGGATCCACTTCATGAACTACTCCATTTCCAACACGGCGGAATATGGCGAATACTATGCGGGTCCCAAAATCATCAACGACGAGTCCCGTGCCGCCATGAAAGAAATATTGGCTCGCATCCAGGACGGCAGCTTTGCCAAAGAGTTCATGGACGATTGTGCAAATGGCCATGCGTGGCTCTACGAGCAGCGCGAGGCCATCAACCAGCATCCCATCGAGGAGACCGGCGAGCGCATCCGCTCCATGTTCAGCTGGATCAAGAAGGACTAAAGCCGGTTCTTGGGCGTCTCTTGCATGCGGATGGAACGGGTCCTCTCTTGAAACGGAAAGAATGCCTGCCACTGAATTTGGCGGGCATTCGCGAAGGCTGGCTTATGCCGATGCGTCAGGAGGGGAGGACGGGTGGCGGCCTGTCTCCGACGCCTTTCGCTCTTCATGGGTAATTTTGGCCGCTTGCGCCACCGGGAGATGGTTTCGCTTTATCATGGGCGTGACGCGCAGCGATGCGTGGCGGAATGGTCGGGCCGATTAGGATGCACAGCCGTTGTGTGCGCTGATGGAAGGATGAGTGGTTGCCCTTATGGCGAAGAAGGTTCTGGTTGCAGAGAAGTTGGCCGACGCCGGCCTTGACGTTCTCCGCGGCAAGGGGTACGTGGTTGATGTCAGGCTTGACATGGACCCCGACGAACTGGTGGCCGCGATTCCCGAATACGATGCCCTCATGGTGAGGTCTGCCACGAAGGTGACGCGTGAAGTCATTGAGGCGGGGACGCGCCTCAAGATCATCGGCCGTGCCGGCGTGGGAGTCGACAACGTTGACGTCGAGGCTGCCACTGAGCGAGGGGTCATCGTCTGCAACGCGCCGACATCGAACATCGTTTCTGCCGCCGAGCAGACATTGTGCCTCATGCTTGCCTGCGCTCGGAAGACTCCGCAGGCCAATGCCTCGATGCACGAGGGAAAGTGGGAGCGCGGGCGGTTTACCGGTACCGAGTTGTATGAGAAGACGCTTGCGATCTTCGGTTTGGGCCGCATTGGCGGACTGGTGGCCGAGCGGGCGAAGGCCTTTGGCATGAAGCTCATCGGCTATGATCCCTATTGCAGTCCTGATCGCGCCGAGCAGCTGGGCGTGACACTCTATGACGACGTTGACGCCCTCGTGCCGCTGGCCGATTTCATCACGGTGCACCTGCCCAAGACCAAGGAGACCATTGGCATGTTCGGGCCGGAGCAATATGCCCGCATGAAAGACGGCGTCATCCTGGTGAACGCCGCCCGTGGCGGCATTTATAATATAGAGTCGCTCGCCGACTTTCTCGCTGCCGGCAAGGTGGGGGCGGTTGGCATTGACGTGTACGAGTCGGAACCTTGCACGGAAAGCCCGTTGCATGAATTTGAAAATGCCATCCTCACTCCTCATCTGGGCGCGGCTACCAAGGAGGCGCAACAACGTGCCGGCGTGCAGACGGCCGAGTACGTGGCGGCTGGCTTGGAAGGATCCATCGTGCCGACTGCCGTGAACATGGCACCGGTGCCGCCTGAGGTTATGGATGCAGTGGGGCCTTATGTCCCTGCGTGCCAAATGATGGGGAGTATGCTTGCGCAGATCGATGGGGAAATTCCTCAGTATCTCAAGCTGACTGCGGCCGGATCGCTTTCCAACGCAGAGCCTTCCATCCTGGTTGCCGGCACAGTCAAGGGCCTTCTCTCCTATCGGGAGACGGCGACGGTCACTCCCGTGAATGCTGATTCGGTGGCGCAGCGCCACGGGATCAAGGTGGAGACCCAAGCCAAGCCTGACGCGGATGGCTATGCATCTGCCGTTTCGATCATTGCGGATGGCACGGAAGTGGCCTGCACTTTGGGAGACGCGGCGCAAACCGCGCGCCTGGTATCGCTTTTGGGCTACCGGATCGATATCGCACCCGGCACTCAATCGCTCATCTTTGAGTACGTTGACGCTCCCGGACGGATGGGCACGATCGGGACCGTCTTGGGCGAGGAGGGCATAAACATCACCACCATGCAGATCGGCACGAAACCCGAAGACCGATGCGCACTCGTTTACATGAACGTCGAGGGTGTGATAGGGGACGGAGTTTTGAACCGTTTGCGTGCTGAGATTTCCGACCTCAAGAACCTCTGGTATGTAAAGCTCTAAGTATGTTCGTCTCTGTGGCGATGGGGATGGCGCTCTGCCGCGTCCTTCCTGCCGCAGGGTGTAGGGTCGGGGCCCGTGTCGAGCTTGAGACACGGTGCTTCCGATGACTGGATCGAATCAGAACCGTCCGCTCCCGCAGGGCCAACCGCCTTGCGGCGATGCGGCTGAGATGGAAAGGATGCATGAACATGACGCGCAAGATTGATATTTTCGACACCACGCTGCGCGATGGCGAGCAGTCGCCAGGCGCTTCCATGAACACCGAGGAAAAGCTGGTCGTTGCGCGTCAGCTGCTCCGTCTCGACGTTGACGTCATCGAGGCGGGATTTCCCATTTCAAGTCCGGGCGACTTTGAGTCGGTTCGCCGCATTGCCGAACTTGCGGGGGATCAGGCGGTCGTGTGCGGTCTCACTCGTGCGGTGGAGAAGGATATCGATGCGGCGGCTGACGCGCTCAGGTATGCCAAGAGGCCGCGCATCCATACGGGCATTGGCGTGAGCCCGAGCCACTTGCGGGATAAACTGCGCATCACCGAGGACGAATGTGTCGAGCGTGCTGTCACGTGTGTGAAATATGCCAAGAGCTTTGTGGAAGACGTGCAATTTTACGCCGAGGATGCTGGTCGCTCGGACTATGATTTTCTCGTTCGCGTCATTCAGGCTGTCGTGGATGCGGGTGCCACGGTGGTCAATATCCCCGACACGACCGGCTATTCGCTTCCCGAAGAGTTTGGCCGCCGCATCAAGTACCTCATGGAGGGCGTGAAGGGCATTGAACAGGTGAAAGTTGCCGTCCATTGCCATAACGATCTGGGCATGGCCACCGCGCTCGCCATGGCGGGAGTGAAGAACGGCGCACGGCAGGTCGAATGCACCATCAACGGCTTGGGGGAGCGTGCGGGCAACACGGCCATGGAGGAAGTGGTCATGGCCATCAAGATGCACGAAAAGGAGTTGGATGCGCACACCGATGTCAACACGCGCGAATTCGTGAAGGCAAGCCGTCTGGTGTCGTCAATCACGGGCATGAACGTCCAGGCGAACAAGGCCATCGTCGGAGCCAACGCGTTCGCCCATTCTTCGGGCATCCATCAGGATGGCGTTCTGAAGAAGCGCGACACCTACGAGATCATCGATCCGGCCGACGTGGGTGCAGGGCAAAGCCAGATCGTGCTCACCGCCCGGTCGGGGCACGCAGCCCTGAAACATCGGCTGGAAGAGCTTGGCTACGAGTTTGAGGGGGAAACGCTCGACCAGGTGTATGAAGCGTTCCTCAACCTTGCCGACAAAAAGAAGGAGGTCTACGACGAAGACCTCGAGAGCCTCATCAATGAGCGCGACCGCAATGAACGAGCTCTGTACACGCTGGAGTCGGTGCAGATCAGCTGTGGCTTTCCGCTCATTCCAACGGCCACGCTCACCCTCAAGGACGCCGAGGGCAAGGAATGCACGGTATGCGATCATGGCATCGGTCCTGTTGACGCGGTGTACAAGGCGGTGAACAAGATCGTGCAAGTCGACAACGACTTGACCGAGTTTTCCGTGCAGTCCGTCACGCGTGGCATTGACGCGCTGGGTGAGGTGACGGTGCGCGTGGCAGCGGGTGACGGGGAGGTATACACGGGCCGCGGGGCAGACGGCGACATCATCGTCTCGTCAACGAAAGCCTATCTGAACGCGCTGAATCGCTTGCTGCTGGACAAGAGCGAGCTGCAGAAGCAGATCTAATCTCATGAGGGAGCCTTCGGCTCCCTCATTTCTTGGGCCTTCCTTCGTCTTTTCCGAATATGCTACTGTTCAGGGATCGTTTATCGACCGTTGACGGGTTTACCTACAACAAAGACTGCATTGCCGTGCCGTACACGGTATCCTGAACCCCAAGGGTCCCTTTTGGCCCGTGTGGATGGGTGCGGCGGCTCGTCCGCTGCCAGAAGAAAGGATGCACGAATGGAAAATCCTGCTCAGAAATCCTATCAACTCTTTATTGGCGGCGAGTGGGCGGACGCGTCTGACGGGGCGACGCTCGCTGTGCACTGCCCGGCCAATGGGGAACAGCTCTCGACCATTGCGGACGCCTCGAAGGAAGACGTCGACCGCGCGGTGGGTGCGGCATGGAAAGCGTTTGAGTCGTGGAGCAAGACCGACAAGGCGCAACGCGCCATCATCCTGAACAAGGTCGCGGATGTCATCGAGGAAAATGCCGAGCACTTTGCGTTGCTTGAGTCGCTTGACAACGGCAAGCCCATCCGCGAGACGCGTGCCATTGACATTGCCTATTCCGTTGACCATTTTCGCTATTTCGCCGGCGTTCTGTTGGCTGACACGGGAGAGGCCGACCTCTTGCCGGGCAACATGATGTCATTGGTGTTCCATGAGCCCATCGGCGTGGTTGGGCAAATCGTTCCTTGGAACTTCCCCTTCCTCATGGCTGCATGGAAGCTCGCTCCGGTGCTCGCGGCGGGTGACTGCACGGTTTTCAAACCTTCTTCCACAACATCCCTCACGGTTCTTGAGCTGGCAAAGCTCACGCAGGACATCATACCTGCTGGCGTGTTCAACGTTGTCACTGGCCGTGGCTCGAAGTCAGGACAGTACATTCTCGACCATCCGGACATCAGCAAGCTTGCATTCACGGGATCGACTGAAGTTGGCCGCGATGTTGCACGCGCTGCAGCCGAGCGTCTGATACCGGCGACGTTGGAGCTGGGCGGCAAATCTGCGAACATCATTTTCCCGGACTGCAAGTGGGACATGATGCTTGATGGCATTCAGCTCGGCATCCTGTTCAATCAGGGACAGGTCTGCTGCGCCGGCAGCCGCATATTCGTGCATGAGGACATCTATGAGCAGTTCGTCCAAGATGCATGTGAGGCTTTTTCCCGGGTTAAAGTTGGGATGCCGTGGGAGGATGACACCCAGATGGGCAGCCAGATCGATCAAAGGCAGATGGAGAAGATCCTCGAGTACGTCGAGATTGCCAAGCAGGATGGCGGCACCGTGCTTTGCGGCGGAGAGCGCGCGACGGAAGGCGAACTGGCAAAGGGTGCGTTCTTGAAGCCCACGCTCATCGAGGTTCCCAACAATTCCTGTCGGGTGGCGCAAGAAGAGATATTTGGTCCCGTAGCCGTGGTCATCAAGTTCAAAGATGAGCAAGAGGTCATCGACATGGCAAACGACTCGGTCTATGGTCTGGGCGGAGCGGTGTGGACGCGCGACATCAACCGGGCATTCCGCGTTGCCCAGGGCGTTCAAACGGGGCGCATGTGGGTGAACACCTACAACCAGATTCCCTCCGGCGCGCCGTTTGGCGGATATAAGGAATCGGGCATTGGGCGTGAGACGCACAAGATCATGCTTGAGCATTACACGCAAACCAAGAATATCATGATCAATCTCAGCGAATCGCCGAGCGGCTTTTATCCCGAAGGCTAGGGTGCCTGGAGACGTTCTGCAGGGTGCCGCGGCGCGGTGCCGTCGGCACGCAGCTCTCAGCCAAAAGCCAGGGCAAGCAGGTTGCCCTAAGCGATAGCACGTCTTTCAAATGGAGCCGCATCGGCTGAGATGCGGCTCCATCCTTTCTCCTCGCCGAATTTTGACCAGATGGCGCGCATTGCCGACAATCGGGCGTGAGCGTCATGGCTTCGGTTCGGAACGTCGCCGGAGCGCCTGTCTTGGGGTACACTGTTTGCTGACCAAGAAAGGAGCGTGAGCATGGGATTCTTCGACCGCATCAGTGAGGGGCTGTCGCGTTCGCGCGACAAGTTCAAGGAGCAGATGAACGTTCTGCTTGACCGAGGCCCCGATCTGGACGATGGGTTCTGGGACGGCCTTGAGGAGACGCTCATTCTGGCTGACATCGGCGCACCGGCAACGAGTGCGATCGTCGAGAATCTGCGTGATCGGGCCACCCGCATGGCGCTTCCCGATGCTTACGCGGTGTTTGATCTGCTGAATGACCAGATAGCGGAAGCTTTTGTCGAAGGCGGGCAGGATGTCTTCGGGGGAGATGCCGCCATCGTGCTGTTCGTGGGAATCAACGGCACTGGCAAGACCACCACGGTGGGCAAGATTGCCAAAGAGGCCACCGATGCTGGCCGGAAGGTGCTTCTTGGCAGCGCGGACACGTTCCGTGCCGCCGCCATCGAGCAGCTCGAAGTCTGGGCACGCCGTGCTGATGTGGGAATATGCACGCGTGAGCGCGGAAGCGATCCTGCCAGCGTGTGCTACGACACCATCGAGCGGGCCGAACAGGAAGGTGCCGACCTCGTGCTCATCGACACGGCTGGGCGCCTGCACACGTCGGCCGATCTCATGCGTGAGCTGGAGAAGGTGGTGGGCGTCGTGCGCAAGCGCGCAAACGTGCCGGTCTACACCGTGCTCGTGATCGACGCGACGACTGGACAAAACGGGCTCACGCAAGCGCGCGAGTTCGACCGTGCGCTCGACCTCGATGGCGTCATCGTCACCAAGCTTGACGGCACCGCCAAAGGAGGTATTGTGCTCGCTGTGTCACACGAGCTGAACCTGCCTGTTCTCAAAATTGGCGTGGGGGAGGGACTCGATGACCTCAGGGACTTTGATGCCCACGATTTCGCCCGTGCCTTGGTGGGAGATTTCGACGAGCGAGAGTGAAGGGTGTGCTCATTCATCCATTTCCAAGGGGATGTCCTCTGCTTCAATCAATAGCTGCTGACGGGAACGGATGCCCATCTTCGCGTATACGTGACGTACATGGGTCTTTACCGTGCTCTCAGACACAATCAAAGCATCGGCCATTCGCTGGTTGCTGTAGCTTTGCAACATGAGAAGCAGGACGTCTTTTTCGCGTGTTGAAAGGCTTGGGTAACGCTCAGCAAGTGCGTCACGTCTGATGCGTGCGATTTCAGTCGGACTTGCGATCGAAGCGCCTTGTATAACATGTTTTACAAGGCGATTGCAGCGCGAGAGAGGCAATGCAACAAGCAAGACAAAGTATATTATCAAAAGGGCAGTGAAGGTGAGAGCGGTGGCGTCGAGGCCGAATGAGTTACGGATGACACCTCCAACAATCACGCCAAGGAGGTTGAGCACTGCGAGTGAGGCAATGAGAAAGGGGAACCGGCGAGCCGACCCTCGTCCTTTCCCTTGCCCGACGGCCAGCATCACGACGACAAAGGTGAGCAGCAAGGTGGCTTGCGCCAGGACGACTGCAATCTCGCGTACGAAAGACGTTGCGCTCAAGGGGAGCAGCACAAATGAGGTTGTAAGTACGATCGGCACGATAACCTGCAGACGTCCGATATCGGAAAAACGGCCAAGCGCAAACAGAATGACGGCGGCAAACGCTGCCCCGCCTGCCATGAGGCCAGCTTGTGCCACTCTCATGTTTTGACTGTTGGTGAGGTCATAGTCGAATCCAATAATCCCCATGAACACGGCAAACCCAAACATGGCGATACAGGCGGTGAGCGTGTTGGCAAAAGGCTGTTCGGAGGTGTTTGTCGTGCGCTGAGGCTGAGCGTCGCCTGTGTGCGTCAGCAGAAAGGCACTGGTGACAAGCGGTAGTGCGCTTACAAGAAAAGAGGCAATTTCTTGAGGAAGAATGACAACGGTTGCATCGAGCACGAACGCAACCATAAAGCCAAATAACATGCGACGTGTCAATTGAGACCCATCATGGGCCTGTGCGCGCGGTATCCATACATGAAGCACGATGGCCATGCCTGTCCCGCATATGACGCCAAAAAAGAGCGTTGCGGCAAGAGAGGCGTGGGGAGTGACGAGACCCCCGGTACTTGCTGCCATTGCTATTCCGGATAACGCAATTGCAAGCTTTTCCTGCCGTGCGCTCATCCTTTTTTCTGGCATGAGATACCAGAGTATTCCTGCAGCCAATGAGATGAATATAATCGCGAGCAGCGCGCTCAGCCACGCCTCGTCATGACGAGGAAATGAGAGAAGCGACCAGGGAAATGACACTTCGGGCGCATTGGCAATGCGAAAGGCCAAGCCATTCCAGGTAACAAAGGTTCCAAAAGCGATGGCGGCACGCACGTCCTCACGGGAATATGCGTGTGTGGGCGCGGTGCGCATTTTTCCCATTGGTCCCCTCCCTTGAATGACGAATGCATTCCATTATATAGCTTCGCGTAATTTTGAAACTGAGCTTGTGTTGTCTGCGCATCATCATTTTGGGTTGATTATGCCTGCTTTTGACTCTTCGGCACGCAAGGGGGACGCGTAATGAGAAAGGAGCAGCCTATACTGCCCTCCTCTGTTGCTCGCCGGCAAGGAGCGAGCAAATCATAGAGGAGGGCATGCTATGGAAAAGCATACTATGGACCGAAGGGGCTTCATGAAGGCTGCCGCCGGCTTTGGCGTGGTGACTGCGGCGGTCGCTGCTCTGCCTGGCTGCGCACCGCAAGGCGCATCCGAAAAGAAGGCGACGAGTTCGGGTGGAGCCGCTTCTGGGGCGAGTGATGCTTCGAATGGTAGTTATTCATGGTTGGGCGAAGCGCCTGAGATAGACGAGTCTCAAATCACGGAAACGGTCACGTCGGACATTATCGTTTTGGGTGGCGGCAATGCTGGCATCATGTGCGCAACTGCAGCAGCTGAAGAGGGTGCCACCGTATCGGTCATCGAGATGCAAAGCAAGGAAGGAATCTCCTATTACGGTCTGCATGACATCGCAAACCTGAATTCAAACTATCTGGCCGAGCATGACATCGCTGCAGTAAGACCGAGCGAATTTATCGCCGAGTACCAACGTCGCAATCGCAACAAGACCAATCCTGCCTTGGTTCGCCAGTTTGCAAACGAGAGCGGGGAGATGCTTGACTGGATTATCGAACGTGCTCCACAAGAGGTAGTCGACGCGCTTGAGATTGAAAATGGAACCGAGAGTCAGACGGGCACCCAGTATTTCGAGGATGGGGCGGAAGTCAACGGATTCCATTGCTTTCGAGGATGTGTCCAGGTAAATTTTCAAGACACAGCTCCGCTTTTGATAGAGCAAGCCGAAAGTCAGGGTGCAAAGTGGTATTGGAACCATACTGCGGTTAAATTGCTGTCTGAAACGGTGACGCAGGGAGTGAAGACGACGGTCTATGATGAGTCGACCGGGGTGATCTCCGAAGAAAACGTTGACACTGAAGTGACGAGGGTCACGGCAGCTGTCGTCCAGGATGCCGACGGTAATTATATTAAGTTTGTCGGTGAAAAAGGCGTGGTATTGGCTTGTGGCGACTATGGCGGAAACAATGATATGTATGTGAACTTGCAGGATGAACGTCGCTGGCTGTATGAAGCCCATGGCTTGGACACTTCCCAAATGCGTACTCAGATGTTCGGCCGAGATGGCAGCGGCATCAAGATGGGCATGTGGGTTGGCGGTTCCATCGATCCTTCTCCGCACTGTCTCGTATCGCCCCAAGTCATGTTTGAGAGCACAGACTTTCCCACGAACGTGCTCCGCTGGGGTTCAGGTTTCAAAATTGAGGCGGATCGGTTGCCGGCAGGTGCTGGTGGAGCCAGCCAGAACCCCTGGGGTGCTCCGTTCGTTTGTCTTGATGCGCAGGGACAGCGTTTTGCCGACGAGACGTTTCTTGGCATATTTGGTACGCTTGATCAGGTCGAGCGTCGCAAACCGGGTCGCTACTTCTTTTTCTTTGACAGCAAGTGGAAAGAGCTCCTGGCAAAAATGCCACCAGAGCATTTCTCTCAGCCTATTGGGGTGACCGACGCGGCTGATTTTGAAAAGCTGTTCCAGACTTGGGTTGATCGAGGCGCTGAAGGTGCTGAGACGGAGGACGGCGGAGCCGTGTGCGCGTGGGCAGCGAACAGCTTCGATGAGCTTCTCGAATACATGGGTTTCGATGAGGAAATGAAAGTCGAGATCAAAGCATCCATCGACAAGTACAATTCCTTTTGTGCTCAAGGCGAAGACGAAGAGTTTGGCCGTGACCCCAAGATGTTGCTTGATGTGAGCGAGCCCCCTTTCTTTGGCATGTATAGCGTCGAGGAAAAACCGATGCTTGGCACCGTTGCCTTGAATGGTTTGGTTATCGACGACAATCAGCGGGTGCTCGATAAAAGCTATAACCCCATTGAGGGGCTGTATGCTACCGGAAACAATAGTGGCGGCCGTTTTGCCGTGCAATACTCCACTGCTATCTCTGGCCTGACGCTCGGCTTTGCCATGACTCTTGGCCGCCAGCTCGGCAAGGCTCTTGCAGAAAAGTAACGCGCATTTTTCGGGCATTTCGTCTGCGGCTCTTCATTTGCAGACGCAATGCCCTCCTTGGACGAATGCCTAGCCCCCATTTTTTAAAAACGAAGCTATGGCTGCATGTGGGTACCCATTTAACCCCTGTTCTGACAAAAGAAATACAGGTCCGTATTCTGCATTTGGGGGGAATCGCCGTTTCAGCATTGGAAAACGTCGGGAGATCCAAGCCGTTGAAACGGTGAAGTTGGCCTCAAAGTGCCACCATCAAGTATACTTTTCAGAGAGAGGTGCCGAGTCGATCAGCACTTCCCTCAACGAATACGTGTTGACCGATGGGAGTTCCGTTCCATGCTTGAAAACCTATCCGAACGTCTTCAGGGCATTTTCTCCGGATTGCGCGGCAAAGGCCGACTGACCGAGGATGATATCAATGACGCCATGCGCGAGATTCGCATGGCGCTCTTGGAAGCCGACGTCAACTTCAAGGTGGTGAAGTCGTTTGTCGCCCGCACCAAGGAGCGTTGTCTCAGTGCCGAGGTGCTCGATTCCCTCACTCCGGCGCAAAACGTCACCAAGATCGTGCTCGATGAGCTGACTGAGCTTCTTGGCCGGACCGACTCGAAGCTCGTGCTGTCGAACCGCATTCCCAACGTCATCATGCTGGTGGGTCTTCAGGGTTCGGGCAAGACGACGGCTGCGGCGAAGCTGGCTTATCGGCTCGTGCAGGAAAACCATAGCCCGTTGCTGGTGGCGTGCGACGTCTATCGTCCTGCCGCTGCCGATCAGCTGGAAACCCTTGGCGGTGAAATCGGCGTGCGCGTGTACCGTGGCGACGGTCACGATCCGGTGCGGATTGCGACGGAGGGCATCCAGCATGCCATCGATAACCTTCGAGACGTGGTCATCGTCGACACGGCGGGCCGTCTTCATGTCGACGACGAGATGATGGCTGAGGCCGAGGCCATCAAACGCGCCATCAAGCCCGATCAGATACTCATGGTGGTCGATGCGATGACCGGACAGGATGTCGTCAACATGGCCGCCTCCTTTGCCGAGCGTGTCGATTTCGATGGCGTCATCATGTCAAAGATGGATGGCGATGCTCGCGGAGGCGGCGCTTTGTCTGTCAGGCAGGTCACGGGAAAGCCCATCAAGTTCATAAGCTCGGGGGAAAAGCCCGATTCCCTTGAGGAGTTCCATCCCGATCGCATGGCAAAGCGCATCCTGGGCATGGGAGATGTGGTCAGCCTCATCGAAAGTGCCGTGAAAGTCCAGAAGCAGGAAATTGAGGAGCAGGCGACTGAGCGCATGATGCGTGCCCAGCTTAACCTCAATGACTTCATTGACATGAACCGCCAAATTCGCAAGATGGGCGGCATCTCGAAGCTGGTGAGCGCCTTGCCGGGCGGCGACAAGGCCATGGCGAAAGGGCAGGTTGACGAAGGAGCGCTCGACCATATGGAGGTCATCATCAACTCCATGACGAAGGTTGAACGCGAGAAGCCGGACATTCTCAACGGATCGCGTCGTGCCCGCATCGCCTCTGGTGCGGGGGTGGCTGTCTCCGAGGTGAACCAGCTTATCAAGAAATTCAATGAGACGAAGAAAATGATGAAGAAGATGATGCCTGCGGGCGAAGAGGCGTCCGGCAAGAAGGGCAAGCGGGGGAAGAAGGGTCGGCGGCGGAGGGGCCTGCCCGGCATGGGCGGCATGAACATGGCCGACCTCAAGAAGATTCAAGACATGATGGAGGAGTAGGGATTCTGCTGTTTTGAGAAGAGGGTTTCTCTGAGGGACGGGGACAGGTGGTGGAGGTTCGACGCAGTTTTGACTCCAAACGCGGGCGCGACAGGACAACGCACTTGTCAAAAGCGCCCAGACCCCGTATCATGGGCAATTGTCGTTTTCGCGGCACCTCAGGTGTCGCCCATGCACCGATCGAATGTATGTAGGATAAAAGGAGTTCATCTTCATGGCAGTTAAAATTCGCCTTGCTCGTCACGGCGCCAAGAAGCGTCCGTACTATCGCATTGTCGCCGCCGACTCGCGTTGCCCGCGCGACGGCAAGTTCATCGAGGAGGTCGGTCGTTACAATCCGTGCGTCGATCCTGCGATGGTGCAGTTTGATATGGAAAAAGTTGACAGGTGGATCGCCAATGGCGCCCAGCCGACTGACACGGTTGACCGTCTTCTGAAGAGCGCACGCGAGAACGCGTAGCAGTATGCCTGAGCAGGAAGAAGACATTGTCGGTCTCGTGGAGTCATTGGTGCGTCCGCTCGTCGAGCATCCCGATGAGCTTCAGTCATCGGTACGGGTGACAGAAGAGGGTGCGGTTCTCGTCGAGATGCGCGTGCATGAAGAGGATGCGGGAAAAGTCATCGGTCGCCAGGGCCGCGTGATCAAGGCCATCCGCACGCTTGCTCGTGCAGCGGCCTCACGCACGGGCACGACGGTCGAAGTGGAGCTTCTCGACTAGATGCGCACGTGGGCTGATGTGGCCGTTCTGGCCAAAACAAAGAACCTGCAGGGAGGGTTCGTCGTGCAAGGCGCGGCGGCCCTTCCTTTTTTGCTGAGCGAAGGCATGGAAGTTGCTTTTGTGCCTCCGGTTCATGATGCGCCTCGTCGTGGGCATGTTACCGCGGTGATTGAACAGGGCAAGAGCGGCCATGTCGTGTTTTTTGACACGGTGGGCGATCTCGATGTCGCATCGCGGCTGGCAGGATGCCATTGCCTGGTCCGGAGGGAGGATCTTCCGGCCGATGCGCTGGTGCGGGGCGATGAGACCATGGTCGGCTGGGCGGTGCACGACACGAGTCGAGGGTTTCTCGGCCTGCTGTCCGAGGTGGTGGAGAATCCTGGCCAAGCGCTCCTTTCCATCCAGCGAGAAGGCGAGAGCCGACCCCTGCTCGTTCCTGCGGTGAGCGAGTTTGTCGTGGACATTGACGAGGATGCCCGGCGCATCGACGTCGCTTTGCCTGTCGGTCTGCTCGATCTCTGACAAAGGGGTATCCATGATTATTGAGACGCTCTCGACGTTTCCGTCCATGTACGATTCCGTGATGGACTCATCTATGATGCGCATCGCCCGTGAAAAGGGCATCATTGAGTTTCGGGCATATGACCTCAGGGACTGGACCCATGATCGCCATCGCACCACGGATGACGACCCTTACGGCGGCGGCGACGGGCTCGTCATGAAATGCGATCCGATCTTCGAAGCCTATGATGCTATCGCTGCCAGCCGCGCTGAGGCTTTTTCGGACGGAGGCGGCGGGCGCGTCGCCCTGTCGCCGCCCTGCACGGTTTTCCTCGATCCGCGGGGAGAGCCCTTCACCGACGCAACGGCAGATGCCTTGACTTCCGAGGAGCGTCTTCTTTTCATTTGCGGCCATTATGAAGGCATCGACGAGCGTGCCTATTCTCTCGCCGACCGCATTGTTTCGCTGGGGGACTATGTGCTGACCAGTGGAGAGTTGGCCTCAATGGTCGTCATCGATGCCGTCGTTCGCAAGCTGCCGGGAGTGCTGGGCGCGGAAACGGGTGCGAAAAACGAGAGCTTCGCCGATAGCCTCCTTGAGTATCCCCAGTACACGAGGCCTTCATCATGTCGAGGGTTGGATGTGCCAGCTGTGCTGCTGTCGGGGGATCATGGCGCCATTGCGCTCTGGCGGCGACAACAAAGCCTGAGAAGCACGGCGCTTTTGCGGCCCGATCTTCTGGAAGATGCCTGTCTTTCCCTTCGTGATCGGGAATTTCTGCAAAGTTTGTCGAACGGTGAGGCGAACTAGCCTCCAAGCGGTATCATATGTTCTTGTGACTCCAGCCGGGTGTTTGCACGCCCGTACCGAAAGGAAAGACGAACTTCATGGATTCCGGTCAGCACGCCGAGCGTCAGAGCCCGGGTATACTGAGGACTTTTGTCGGTCTTGTCATCATGGTGGCGTTCGTGCTCGGGCTGTCTTGGCTGCTGCGCACTTTCGTGTTTCAAGCGTATGAGATACCTTCGGGGTCGATGGAGCAGACCATCATGACGGGGGATATGGTGCTTTCCGAAAAGGTGAGCTATTACATGCGCGATCCTGAACCGGGCGACATCGTCACCTTCCAGGATCCTGAGATTCCGGGCCGCATACTCATCAAGCGCGTCATCGCCGTGGGGGGGCAGACCGTTGACATCAACGATTCCGACGGCCTGGTGTATGTCGACGGCGTGCCGCTTTCCGAGCCGTACACCGATAACGAGCCATCGTATCGCCTGAGCAATTCGATCGCCGACGTCTCGTATCCCTACACCATTCCCGCGGGCCGTCTTTGGGTCATGGGCGACAACAGGACGAACTCGCAAGACTCGCGGTATTTTGGCTCGATTGACGAAGATACGGTAACGGGGCGCGGTGCTTTCGTGTATTGGCCCTTCACTGATATCGGCTTGCTGTAGCAAGGCGGCCGCGGCGGGTGTCCCGCGTCGTGCCGGATTGCCAAAGGCTCTGCCGGCCACGTCTCCCTGCGGGGCGAATGTGATGGGGGACAAGCATTTGGAATCAAGAAAGACAAGGAGAACCATGTCAACCGAAACCTTCCCGGCGATGCCGTCCGGACAGCCACCCGAGGGCCTTCCGCCGACGTTCCAGGATGTCATCATGAACCTGCAGCGGTACTGGGCCCATGCCGGATGCGTCATTCTTCAGCCTTACGACAACGAAGTCGGAGCTGGCACAAACGCCCCTGCAACGGCCCTTCGTTCCCTTGGGCCCGACACATGGCGCACCGCCTATGTGCAGGGGTGTCGGCGTCCCGCCGATGGCCGCTATGGCGAGAATCCCAACCGCACCCAGTTCTACTATCAGTTTCAGGTGCTCATGAAGCCTTCTCCCGACAATATCCAGGACCTGTACCTCGGTTCCCTGCGGGCTATCGGCGTCGACGTCGACCAGCATGACGTTCGTTTTGTGGAAGACGATTGGGAAAGCCCGACGCTCGGAGCTTGGGGTCTTGGGTGGGAGGTATGGATCGACGGCATGGAGGTCACTCAGTTCACCTATTTCCAACAGGTCGGTGGATTCGAGTGCAGTCCGGTGCCGGTGGAGGTGGCCTATGGACTGGAGCGCCTCGTCATGTACATTCAGGGTGTCGACAGCATGTTCGACATCGTATGGAGCCGTGGCGCGGATGGCGTTGTGTTCACCTACGGCGATGTGTACTTGGAAAACGAACGCCAATATTCCCGCTACAATTTTGAGGTTGCGGACACGGAATTTCTGTTTCAAGAGTTCAGCGACCGTGAAGCCGAGTGCATGCGCACGCTTGAGGCCGGCCTTCCTCTGCCGGCGTATGACAGCGTGCTGAAATGCTGCCACGCGTTCAATCTCCTCGACGCGCGTGGGGTGATATCCGCGACAGAACGCATGGCCTATATCTTGCGCGTCCGCACCATTGCGAAAGCATGTTGCGCATCGTATATGAAGCATGTTGTGGGTATGGCTCCCTCAGAGGACGGATCCGCTCCGGCTGACGAGAAGGAAGGTGCGAGATGAGCTTGGTGCATACGCTCTCATTCGAGATTGGCGTCGAGGAGATTCCCGCATTTGACCTCCATCGTGCTACGCAGCAGCTTGAAACGCTGGTTCCCGAGGCTCTCGATGCTGTCAGAATTCCGCATGGAGACACGGCCATCCATACCACTCCCCGCCGTCTCATCGCCCTTGTGTCGGATGTGGCTGACACGACGGAAAGCGTCGAGGAGGTGTTTCGGGGCCCTTCCGCAAAGATTGCATTCGATGCTTTGGGAAACCCGACAAAGGCAGCGCTCGGTTTTGCTCGGGGCAAGGGCATCGAGGTGGATGCCCTCGAGCGCCGCGAGGAAGGAGGATCCGAGTACGTGTTTGCTTCTCGCACGGTTCCCGCGCGGGACACAGCCTCTCTGCTTCCCGGCGTCCTTGAAGGAGTCATCGGTTCCATCTCGTGGCCAAAATCGTGTCGATGGGGCACGACAAAAGAGTACTTTTCGCGTCCAGTCCGCTGGCTGGTGGCGCTGCTTGACGATCAGATTCTTCCGGTGCGCTTTGCCGGCCTCGAGGCGGGAAGGGCGACGTGGGGGCATCGTCTCCTTTCTCCGGGACCTCATGAGGTCCACCATGCGGCCAGCCTGATCGATGTGCTTGAGGACGCGCGGGTCGTCACGAGCGAACATGCACGCGAAGAGGTCATTCGCGCGGGAGTGGCGAGGATTGAGGCGGAAACCGGCTCGCATGCCGTCCTTCCCCAGAAAACCCTGCTCGAGGTCACGAACCTCTCTGAATATCCCACGGTGCTGGTTGGCACCTTCGATGCCGAATTCCTGCAGGTTCCGGAGGAAATCATCGTTGACGCCATGCTCATGCATCAGCGCTATTTTCCGCTCTATGACCAGGCGGGCTCGCTTACCAACCGATTCATTGTCGTAAGCAACGGCAATCCTGCTTGTGCCGAAACCATTATCGCCGGCAACGAGCGCGTCGTCCGTGCGCGGCTGTCCGACGCGAAATTCTTCTATGAGGAAGATCTCAAGCAGCCCCTCGAAGCGTATGTCGAACGTCTCGACGAAGTCGTGTTCCAGGAAACTCTCGGTACCATGCGAGCCAAAACTGACCGCGTGGTGGCTCTTGCCCGCCACCTTTCCTCCGATGCGGGGCTTTCCGAGGGCGATGAGAGGAATGTTGTGAGGGCCGCCTATCTTGCCAAGGCCGACCTCGTAACCAATGCCGTTGTGGAATTTACGAGCGTCCAGGGCATCATGGGCTCTTACTATGCTGTGGCAGCGGGCGAAGACGCCCAGGTGGCCGAGGCCATCGCCGATCATTATCGCCCACGTTTCTCCGGGGATGATCTGCCCTCGTCTGACGTTGGCCGGATTGTCGCCCTGGCAGACAAGCTCGATACCGTCTGCGGCCTGTTCGCCGTGGGGCAAGGTCCGACGGGTTCCTCGGATCCTTTCGCCTTGCGTCGAAATGCCATCGGCATTGTGGCCATGCTTGAAGAGGGGCTGCCCGTGTCGCTTGCGAAAGCGGTGCGGGCATCGCTGGACACCTATGAGGGAGCGGGCATCGCTTTCGATCAGGCTGTGACATATTCCGAGATAGTCGACTTCTTCATTGCGCGCACGCGAGTCATGCTCCGCGATTCCGGCAGTTCTCCCGATGCCGTGGATGCCGTTCTGGGAGTGGGCATCGAAGAGCCCGCGGATCTCATTGATCGTGTCCGCGCTCTTGAGGAGGCGCGTGACGGCGCCCCCGAAACCTTCGATGACTTGGCGATAGCCTATGCTCGCGCAAACAATCTCCGTGATGCCTCCCTGGGGAGCACGGTGAACGAGAGCCTCATGGGCGATGCTGAAGTTTCGCTGCTTGCCTCCGTCCGCTCGGTTGCGGACCAGGTGGACGAAGCCCTTCGCGACGACGACTATGCCACGGCCCTTGCCGCTCTTGCCACCCTGCGTGCTCCCATCGATGCCTTCTTTACCGAGGTGCTCATCATGGACGAGGATGTTGCCGTGCGAGAAAACAGGCTCAAACTGCTTAACTTGTTTGTCTCGGTGTTCTCGTCCGTGGCTGACTTTGGCAAGATGGCGAGGAGTAGATAGCTCATGCGCGAAGAGTTCACCGTCCATGAGAACACCACGCCCCTTCCAACCATCTATGTCATCAGCGATTCGGTGGGCGTGACGGCCCAGGGCGTCGTCCGTGCCGCCGCTGCCCAATTCGGCGTCACCAATCCCTGTATCGAGGTGCTGTCCAAGGCTCAGCATTTTGACGAGATCCGGGAGTTTATCGAGATGCAAAGCGCTTTCCATCGAGAGCACTCCGGGGATGGCCGCATGCTTGTGTTCTATACGCTCGTTGACAAGGACTTGCGCCGCCAACTGGTTGACTATGCCGATGAGCGGGAAGGCATCGAGGCCATCGACCTCATGACGGATGCCATCGACTCCATTGCGCGCATCAGCGGGCTTGAGCCTTCCACGAAGCCCGGCGGACTTCACGTGGCTGACCAGTACTATTTCAAGCGCATTGAGGCGCTTGAGTTCACCATCGACCACGATGACGGACGTAATCCGCAGGATCTGGGGCGCGCCGACCTCGTGCTTCTGGGCGTGTCACGATCCTCCAAGACGCCTTTGTCCATTTACCTATCCCAACAGGGCTATAAAGTGGCCAATGTTCCTCTTGACCTTCATACCGCGCCCCCGCCTCAGATATTCGAGGTTGAGCGTACGCGTTTGTTCGGTCTCATGACGACGCCCGATGTTCTGGTGGGCATCCGTCAGCGTCGGTTGGGCAATGCGCGTGTCGTGGCATCGAGCTATGCCGATCCCGAATACGTGTATCAGGATTTGGAACAGGCGCGTGCGCTCATGAGAAAGCTTGGCTGCATTGTGGTCCATACTGAAAATCGCGCCGTCGAGGAAACCGCTCAAGAGATTTTGCGCTACTATGAACGCACTCATCCTCCGTCCGCTGATATGATGGGCTAAGCCTGTGAGCGTTGGGTTCGAAACCGTTTGGAACATCGTGTTTAAGGAGAACAAGGTGACTGAAGAAGTCAAGCGAGTCTACGCATTCGGCAAGGATGCACAGGGCAACAACGTAACCGAGGGCAACACGCACATGAAGCCGGTGTTGGGCGGCAAAGGCGCGAATCTCGCCGAGATGGCCAACATCGGATTGCCCGTTCCTCCGGGATTCACCATCTCGTGTCAGACGTGCATGGAGTACGCCAATGCCGACAACACGTGGCCAGAAGGCGCGCTCGACGTCATCCACGCCTATCGTGAGGATCTTGAGGCCCGCATCGGGAAGAAGATCGGCGATGCCGAGGACCCCTTGCTCGTTTCCGTTCGTTCTGGCGCGCCCATGTCCATGCCGGGCATGATGGACACGGTTCTGAACCTCGGCCTCAACGACGAGTCCATCAACGGCCTCATCAAACAGACTGAGAATCCTCGTTTTGCGTGGGATTCCTATCGACGTTTCATCCAGATGTTCTCCAACGTGGTGATGGGTCTTGATGGGGATCTGTTTGAGAACTCCATCACGGCCATGAAGAATGCTCGCAACGTTCCTTCTGACACCGACCTGACCGCTGAAGACCTCATGCAGCTTGTGGACGAGTTCAAGCAGATTTTTTCTGATAACGTTCCCGCCGAAGACTATCCGAGCCTGGTGGTCAACGGGGCGGTCCAGTTTCCCCAAGACCCCATGGTTCAGCTCAAGCTTGCCATCGAGGCTGTCTTTGGCAGCTGGAACAATCCCCGCGCCACGTTGTATCGCAAGCAAAACAAGATAGCCGACGATCTGGGCACTGCCGTCAATGTTCAGTCCATGGTGTTCGGCAACAAGGGAAACACGTCTGCCACAGGGGTGGCGTTCACGCGCAATCCCGCCAATGGCCATAAAGAGTTCTATGGGGACTATCTGGTGAACGCCCAAGGCGAAGATGTCGTTGCGGGCATCCGCAACACGAGTCCCATCGCCGACCTCAAGAACGTCGACGGTCTCGAGGATGCGGGCCGCGAGCTCGAAGAGGTGTTCGTCACCCTCGAGAACCATTTCCGTGATATGTGCGACATTGAGTTCACCATCGAGCAGGGCAAGCTGTGGATGCTGCAGACGCGCGTGGGCAAGCGCACCGCTGCCGCAGCCCTGCATATTGCCATCGAGATGGAAAACGAGGGCCTTATCAGTAAGGAAGAAGCCCTCATGCGCGTTGATCCCGCGCAGCTCGATCAGCTGTTGCATCCCCAATTCGACAAGAACGCCGATTATGACGTGTTGGCGCGTGGTCTGAACGCATCTCCTGGTGCCGCCGTCGGCGAAGCGGTGTTTTCTGCTGGCGATGCCGTTGCTTCCACCGATGCCGGTCGAAAGTGCGTGCTCGTGCGCTGGGAGACGAACCCCGATGACCTGGCCGGCATGATTGCCGCTGAGGGAATCCTGACCTCGCATGGCGGCAAGACGTCCCATGCAGCTGTCATAGCTCGTGGCATGGGCGCTCCCTGCGTCTGTGGCGTCGAGGCACTCAAAATCGATGCCGAGAAGAAGGAGGCAGTGGTCACCGGGACAGACGTTGTCATCCACGAAGGCGACATGATATCGATCGACGGTACGTCCGGCATCGTTGTGCTCGGCGCTGTCGACCTGGTTCTTCCTGAGCTTACGGGAGATCTCGACACCATCCTCGAATGGGCTGACGAGTTTCGGACCATGGGTGTGCGAGCCAACGCTGACAATCCCGAAGATGCGGAGCTGTCACGCAGCTTTGGTGCCGCCGGCATCGGCCTGTGCCGTACTGAGCACATGTTTTTGGGAGACCGCAAGCAGATCATCCAATCATTCATCCTGAACGACGAGCCTGCTGTCCGCGAGAAGGCTCTTGCCGACCTGCTGGAAGCGCAGACGGGCGACTTCTATGGAATGTTCAAGGCCATGGATGGCTTGCCGGTCATCGTGCGCCTGCTTGATCCGCCCCTGCATGAGTTCCTCGAGAACCCGCGTGAGCTTGACGTGGAACTTGCCCGCATGGAGGCGACGGGCGCCGACGAGGCAGCCATCGCATCCAAGCGCGAGCTGCTTGCCAAGGTCGACGCAATGGCAGAAATGAACCCGATGCTCGGCCTGCGGGGATGCCGTCTGGCCATCCTCTATCCCGAGCTTCCCTCCATGCAGGTTCGCGCCCTTTCCTTGGCTGCCGCGCGGTTGAAGAAGGAAGGGTTTGATCCCCAACCCGAGATCATGATTCCTCTTGTGTCGGTGCTTCCTGAGCTCGAGACGCTGCGAGGCGAGGCGGAAGCGGTCATCTCTCAGGTGTGCGAAGACGAAGGCGTCGCGCTTGACATTCCCATTGGGACGATGATTGAGCTCCCTCGTGCGGCAGTCACCGCCGACGAGATTGCGACGAAGGCTGACTTCTTCAGCTTCGGCACCAATGATCTCACTCAAACGACATTTGGCTTCAGCCGTGACGATGTCGAGTCGAAGTTCATCCCGCGCTACCTTGAGCGCCATATCCTGCCATGCAATCCTTTTGAGACCGTCGATCCCGGCGTTGCCGCTCTGGTGGATATGGGTTGCACGAAGGGGCGTGCCACGAATCCCGATATCACGCTTGGCGTGTGCGGAGAACACGGCGGAGATCCCGAATCGGTGAAGACGTTCCACAAGATCGGTCTGACCTATGTGAGCTGTTCTCCTTATCGGGTTCCCCTCGCTCGTCTGGCTGCCGGCCAGGCGGCGCTTGCCGAAAAGATGGGCATCGCCTAGCAAAACCGACCGAAAGGTCTTTCTGAAGCTTCTGAGAGGGCTCGCAGGTTCGTTTCCTGCGAGCCCTCTTGCCTTTGGTCCCGCCTGTCTGTTTGCTCGGGCGGGGGAGATCCTTCTCGAGGTGCAAACCGTCGGGCACTGCACTTCTCATTCGCGGTGAGGGGGGCTTAGGGCCGTGTCCCGGCGCTTGCTTCCCGAGAGGTCTTGTGCGGCGTGGCATGCGCCCCGCGCCCTTCCCTCCCGCATCCCTCCCTCGTGTCCCCTCGTGGGGGAGGGCCGCGCCCCGCGCCCTCCCGAAACTTTTTCAAAAACAGTGCTTGACGGCGGGGGCGCGGACGGGTAAAGTATCTCCTTGCGCGTTCGGCTCCGGCCAACGCACGGGGCCAGATCAGACGGCCCCCGCACCTT
>JAEWQO010000139.1 GCA_023460315.1 Actinomycetes bacterium | reverse complement strand
CGTGATCGACTCGATCAGCTGGCCCTTCTTGAGCGACGCGAAGCGTCCCTTCTCGCCTTCGTTCCCTTCGATCTCGACCATCGGGCCGTAACGGCCGATGCGCGCCTTCACGATGTGCCCCGTCTTGGGATCGTTGCCCAGAATGCGCACTTCGCGCGTCTTGGCGGTCTGCGTCGTGATGGCCGAATCGACCATCTTGTGGAAGGGACCGTAGAACTCGTCGATCATCTTGTCCCAGGTGATGTCGCCCTCGGCGATGCGGTCGAACTCCTTCTCTACGCTGGCCGTGAAGTTGTAGTCGATGATCGGGCCGAACTGCTCCTCCAGGTAATCGTTGACCACCATGCCGATGTCGGTCGGCGAAAGTCGGTTTTTCTCTTTGCCGTAGTTTTCCGAGAGGGTCTTCGAGGCGATCTTTTCGCCCGTGAGCGTCAGCTGTGCGTAGTTGCGCTTCTGCCCGTCCCTGTTTTGTTTGACGACGTAGCCGCGGTTGATGATCGTGGTGATCGTCGGGGCGTAGGTCGAAGGACGGCCGATGCCCAGCTCTTCGAGGCGTTTGACGAGCGAGGCCTCGTTATAGCGCGCCGGAGCCGAGGTGAAGCGCTCCGTGGCGGTGATCTGCGACGGGAGGACCCGGTCGCCGGCCGTGAGTTTCGGCAGCAGCCCCTCGCCGCTCTCGGCAGCCTGGTCGTCGTCCGTGGATTCGGAGTAGAGGCGCAGGAAGCCGTCGAAACGGACCACCTCGCCCTGTGCGACGAACTGGTTCGAACTGCCCGACATGTCGATGGTGATGGTCGTGCGGTCCAATTCGGCGCAGACCATCTGCGAGGCGACCGTGCGCTTCCAGATCAGGTCGTAGAGCTTCTTCTCGGCGGGCGTGCCCTCGATCTCCTGACGCTCGATGTACGACGGGCGGATGGCCTCGTGGGCCTCCTGCGCACCTTTGGTCTTGGTCTTGTAGTTGAACCAGCGCGAATATTTCTCGCCGTAGAGTTTCGTGATCTCCTCCTTGCACTGGGCCAGCGCCTGCTGCGAGAGGTTCACCGAGTCGGTACGCATGTAGGTGATCAGACCCTGCTCGTAGAGGTGCTGCGCGACGGACATCGTCTGCGATACGGACATGCCCAGCTTGCGGCCCGCCTCCTGCTGGAGCGTCGAGGTGGTGAACGGCGGCGCGGGGTAGCGCTGTGCGGGTTTCTCCTCGGCCTTGGCCACCGTGAATGTGGCGCCGATGCAGCTTTGCAGGAAGGTTTCGGCCTGCGCCTCGGTTTCGAAACGCGACGAAAGTTCGGCCTTGAAGAGCGTCTTCTCCGGGTCTCCGGCGGCGTAGAACTGGGCCACGACACGGAAATAGGCTGCCGAGCGGAAGGCGATGATCTCGCGCTCGCGCTCCACGATCAGGCGCACGGCGACCGACTGCACGCGGCCTGCCGACAGCGCCGGACGTACCTTCTTCCACAGCACCGGCGACAGCTCGAAGCCGACCAGCCGGTCGAGGATGCGGCGTGCCTGCTGGGCGTTGACCAGGTCCATATTGACCGTGCGCGGCTTCTCGATGGCTTCCAGAATCGCCCGCTTGGTGATTTCGTGGAAGACGATGCGCTTGGTCCGGTCGACGGGGAGACCCAACACTTCGGTCAGGTGCCATGCGATGGCTTCTCCTTCGCGGTCCTCATCGGAGGCGAGCCAGACGGTCTTCGACTTGGCCAGCTTCGTGAGTTCGTCGACCACTTTCTTCTTGTCGCCGGGGATTTCGTATACGGGCTTGTAGCCTTCTCCGATATTGATGCCGAGATCCTTCTTCGCAAGGTCGCGGATGTGTCCGAAGCTCGATTTTTCGATAAAGTCCTTGCCGAGAAACTTCTCGATGGTCTTGGCCTTGGCGGGGGACTCTACGATTACTAAATTTTCCTGCATTGCTGTTTTGATGGCTTTTTCAGAAAAGCGAAAACCTAAGCATTACACTTAGGTTCCGCAAAAGGGGTTATCTGTTGTTTACTTGATCAGGTTGTACGCCATACTGAAACGGATCGGGGCGTTGTTCGGTTCGGCAGTCCCGGCCTGTGTCGGCATGCCCTGCAACACGCCGAACGAGGTCGTGTAGAGGCTGTACGCTTCGGGTCCGATGTATACCGAGCGGTTCTTGACTTTGTCCCAGTCGATGTTCGCAACCTCGCCGCCCGCATCCGCCTTGGCTTCCATGTAACTGTTCCAGAGCTGCTGCATGTAGCCCGTGATGTCCATTACGTAGCAGCCGCGGCTGCGGTTGATCTTGCCGTTGTAGGCGAGCGTTACCGAAGAACCGTAGTTCTGCTCGTAGACGTAGGCGTAGTCCGAAATCGGCGTCAGCGTCTTGTAATTGGTGTACATGCCCAGCCGCGTCGGGTATGCGTTCATCTGGTCGGTCATGCGCAGGATGTCGCCGGCCGTTCCGTCCGCGATCTTCTCCCACTCGTAGTCGCTGTCGTTGAAGTAGATCGACATGCGTACCTGGCTGAACGCGAGTGTTTTGAAATTCTTGCCGTCGGCATTTCCCTTGGCGATCTCCGCCTCCAGCTCCGCGAAGAACTCCGGGCTGAAGGTCATCTCGGTCACCACGCCGCCCATGCCCTCGACATAGACGAGGGGATTTTCGGGCCGGTTCTCGGC
>JAEWQO010000138.1 GCA_023460315.1 Actinomycetes bacterium | reverse complement strand
GCGTCAAGGAATACGAAGACCCATTCGGAAATCGATAACGCCAGGGTGCCCCTTCAGGGGCAGCCGGCAATGCAAAAGCCGCTTCAAGCGGCTGCGACGAGTCAAGGGCGATACGACTTGAGCAAAGCGAAAGGCAAGCGCCTTGAGACGCTGCCGGTACCCCTTGGCCTTATAGGCCTTGAGCAAACCACCCTTTTGAAGGGTGGTTCATGATTTGTGGAATTGCCGATCCTTGGATGATCGTTGGTTGAGATCTGAGCTTGGTGGCGTTGTGGCTGACGCTGCAGGCGCGACGGCCTTTCCCCTCGGCCAGGCGTCCGGCGGCCGAGGGGTTGAGCGGCGCTCTTGTGGCGGGGTTTTGAGTCGGATCGGCCGGCTGAGTCGGGCACGGGGAGAACGGAGCCGGTCGGCAGGCCGGGGGGAGGGCGGAACCGGTTGGGTAGGCGGGGGGAGGACGAAACCTCGCGCACGATGGAACCGGGTTGGATTGGATGAGATCGGGCCATTTGGGCATTTTTTGTCAATCGATCCGCAGGATTGGGGAGAAATCCCCGGTCGTCTTTCCCCTAGAGGCCTTTCTTCCCAAAAAAGTTACCCCTATCTCTTGATTTCATCCAATCCGAAGGAAGGTGTTGCCATACAGGAAGGTCTGCCGTGTTTTTGGATGGATTTCGATGCGGTTCAGGCAGAGTTTCATCGGGAGGCAGGAGGAGATATGGAGAAATTGTAAACCATGGGAAACTCATTATTGACCTTGATAATAAGTTAGATTAAACTAACAAATGTCAGCGGGGCGAAGGAAGCCGAAGAAACGTGGACGAGGCGTGACCGATTGGTTCTTGCCTGCAGCTCACATCAGCGGTTTTTTACCCGATGTACCTCCTCATTTTGCTGACCCGGTGGTGGAGACTCTCTCTCGTCTGGTCATCCACCTCACAACAGCCGGCGAGGGTTCCCCCTCTTCTCCCCTCGCCGGCCTTCTCTGAAGCGCCGTTCTTCTCTTTCCATGGCTTCTGAATGTGATACTATGAGGTATGGTTTATAAGGAGGTTCTCATGGAAAAAATGTCCATGTCCCACGAAGACTATCTTGAAGCTATCGTCATGCTGGGGGGCACTACGGAAGTTTCGGTGCGCTCGGTCGATATCGCCACGAAGCTGGGAGTGTCCAAGGCTTCGGTCAACAAAGCAGTCACAGCACTCAAGGAAAAGGGCCTCGCCGATCAACCGTATTACGGTGACATCACGTTGACGGAAGAAGGATATGCCTACGGGACGTCTGTTCTTGACCGACATTCCCTCCTGTTCAATTTTCTCACGAAGGAACTTGGCATTCCCGATGAGCAGGCCGACAAGGAAGCCTGTCTCATGGAACACGCCATCAGTGACGAGTCCTTCGAAAAATGGAGTTCTTACATCAAGAACCATGCCCTTTGAACAATGCCCTCTGAACGGCCCAGGTTATTTTTGGCGGAGTCTTGTCCTTATGGATGAACTCCGCCGTGTTTTTCTTCCCGTCGTCTCGGGAGGGGGTCGCCAAGCGGGTGTCAGGCTGTCGTTTCGTGATGGATCTGTTGAGCGATGGCGAGGCTGGGTGGTTCTGAAAGGTGCGTCACCTTCTCGGGGGAAAGTCACGCATCCTGTCGCAATGGCTATCGTATCGGGCACATGCCACCAAATACGATCAAAGGGCGAACAGCTCGTTGCGGCGGCGACACTCTCTCTCAAAGGCGACTTGGCGCTCGCCGCCCACGAACATCGCCTTGAGGCTGACACGCCTCGATCCCGCTTTTGTCGGCGCGCCGCCTCGATGGCGAAGGAGCGCCTTGGCGTTCGCGCGGTGCACGGCGTATCAAACGTGAGTCTCGGCTTGCTTCAACGGGGCATGAATGGACCATCCCGGCCGTCGCGCTGGGAGTTGGTCCCGACCTGTCCAGAATCCCTTTGCTTCCGCTATTGGGATGCGATCGCTGCCCTCAAGAGCCTCAACGGACAGGATGCGAGGGTCTTTCCCTATCGCGAGCATCACGCGCAGACAGCGGATTTCCCTGCGCGCCCGCAAGCTCTCTTCTTCCCTCCGACGGCTTTTCGGTGAGAGCGCCGAATGCCAAAGGCGATATTCACGACAGGGGCAAGGCCATCATGAAGATGCTTTTGGAAAACTGTGGATATCGCGTGGTCGATCTTGGCCGTGACGTGCCGCCCGAAGTGCGGAAGGGGTCTCGCAAAGAGCAAGGGGCAAGGTCGTCGTGACCCGTCGTGGAGGGGGCGAATTGTCCGCCTGTTCGCCGCCGTGGCGAACCGTCGAGCATCGCTTTAACGGTTCAGTGGCAGCCAGTGGCTCGGTGGCAGATCGCCCGTTCGTATGGTATCCTGAACCAAGCTTCTTGCATTGAGGAAAAGCTGATCTGCTTGACGCGTCACCTGTCGGGGCGCGTTCGTTTTGATCGGCGTCTCCTTAAACGAAACAAAACTGTACCACGATGCTCAAAGGGGCGCTCCATTGGCTGATCAAGCGAATATTCTTTCGTTCGAAGAGATGAGACGAACGGCGGGCGCAAAGCGGCCATCCGTTTCTTCGTCAGCGAAGAAGCCACGAAGCCGGCCGTCTGTGGCCTCGTCCTCGCCCGTCGCTCGCGCCGAACATGTTTCCCCGACGCACCGCCGCATGGCGCCAGACGGATCGAGACCAGCTGGTGCCCATTTACGGGAAGCGCGGCCTTCCACGGGAAATGCAGCCCGTCGTGGCGAAGGGCCGTCACGCACGGCACGGCCGCATGACGACAGCGGCGAGGCCGAGTGCAAGGACAAGTCTCCCTCTCGTTTCGCCTCCTTGCGGCGCCAGAGGTCCAAGGACAAGGCGGACCGCGCTTTCGAACGGCAGTTCGGCGGTTCCAGTGCTTCTTCCGATTCCTCCGACCCCAAGCCGCGGGCTGCCGTCTACAAGGGCGAAATGGGCTCGACCCATCGGCGTGCAGCTCGCATGCAGGACGAGGCTCCGGCTCGAGGGGCGGCGAAGAGCCGTTCGGTGCGCGGAGCTCTTTCTGCTCTGAAGTCATCCAGGAAGTTCATGTCGGGCATGGTCACGCTCGCCTGCCTCGTGCTTTCGTGCCTGTTCCTGTACCCTGCCGCTCAGCAGTATTATCACGCTTCGCGGGAAAACGACCGCCTGCAAGCCGAGTATGCGGCGATCGAACAGCGCAACGCGACCATCCAAAGCGAAGTTGATTCCCTGAAGACCGATGACGGCGTCAAGGCGCGTGCCCATGAGCAGTTCGGTTGGGTTGAGGAGGGGGAGCAATCGGCGGTTGTCAACGGCCTTGACAATGAGGATGAGGGAGAGGATACGGATTTTCTCGCGAACATTTCGTCCGCGAGCGTGGCCACTCCCGAAACGTGGTATTCACCTGTTCTCGATGCCCTGTTCGGTGTGGAATAGCATGCCTATTCGTCCGGGCAGGTATGCCGCCATTGATGTTGGGACGGTGACGTGCCGCCTGCTTGTGGCAGATGTGGACGATGCCGGTCTCTATGAAATCGATCGGGAATATGCCATTGCCAATCTGGGGGAGGGCGTTGACGGGTCGGGCGTGCTGGGTTCCGCGGCTATCCGGCGAGTCGCCGAAGCCATTGCTGGTTTCAAGAAGGTGCTGGCGCGGCTTTCCCCTTCCGACGGTTCTTGTGTCGATGTCGTTGCCTTTGCGACATCGGCGGCACGTGATGCGGAGAACCGCAACGAACTCGTTGAACGGCTTGCCGAGGAGGGAATCGACCTTGCCGTCATTTCCGGCGAACGGGAGGCATCGCTCTCGTTCGCCGGCGCCTCTTGCGCTTTTCCTGATGAGAACCTGGCTGTTGTCGACATTGGCGGTGGCTCGACGGAGGTGGCCCTGGGCCGTTCCGGCGGCGCACCCGACCGATTCCATTCCTTTGACATCGGCTGCCGTCGCGTTACCGAGAAATTCTTTTCTCAGGATCCCCCTTCGACGGGGGATCTCGTGCGCGCCCGAACTTGGGTGATGGCTGAAATGCGCCCCTTCTTCGAATCGATGGATGGTGACATGTTGCCGCCCGCCCGTCTCATTGCCGTTGCTGGGACGGCGACGACGGTGGTTTCCGTTCGGGATCATATGGAGATCTACGACGCAGAACGCGTTCACGGCACCCTTGTGAGCAGGAATGACCTTGACGAGGTCTATCGTCGGCTCTCCCGTGTGCCCCTGGAGGAACGGCGTCGTGTGGTCGGCCTCGAACCGGGGCGCGCCCCGGTCATCGTGGCCGGTTTGGTGATCATGCAGGCGGTTCTCGATCTTGTTGGCGTCGATTCCCTCACGGTGAGCGAGACGGACATTCTCCACGGTGCCATCATGGACGTCGCTTCGGACAGCACGGCGATTGTGCCCACAGCTTCTGATGTGCCGTTTGCGCTGCACCTGAAAAAAATGCCCTCGTAAGCCGGGCGAGTTTTGCTACCATGTAGACAGTGTCGGAGCGACTGCTTTTTTGAAAGGGGAGCGTGGCGGAATTGGCATACGCAGCGGACTTAAAATCCGCCGACTTCGGTCTTGTGGGTTCGAGTCCCACCGCTCCTACCATTTAGTATGATCAGGGGAAACGGTTCGAAAAGATGCCGTTTCCCCTGTTTCTTTGAAGTTCTGAATTGTCCCAATTTGGCCGCAAGGGTCTCGGCACTCGCTGAAACCACGGAAAACTAGGCGCTTTTTCCGGCTGCCATGCAGTCGCTCACAGCTGTGCGGAATTCGGCGTCGCAAGCCTGGCACAGCAGCCATTTGCCGCCGCTCCCGATGGCCGGCTCCTCGACCCATCCCAACGACTCGAGCGTGTTGCCGTCGACTGTCGCCTTGTCCTGGGTCTCGGTCTTGCCGCAGCGGTCGCAGCGCAACTCCACTTTCTCGGTCCTACTCATCGGCAGGCTCCACGAGGCTGGCCATCACGTAGCCGGTGACCTTCACGGGGATCCAGCCGTCCTCCTCGCCGCCCAGCGCCTCGAGCGTGGTTCCGTCGGGCACGGTCTGGATCACGGCGCCTGCAGGCTCGATGCGGACGTTGAGCGTCTTGGCAGTCGCATCGGTCAGCTTCACGCGCACGGTGTCCGCAGAGGCCGCGAGAGGTGCCGTTTCCGCCTTGGGCGCATCCTCTTTCGGTTCCGGCGCCGGAGTGGCCTCTGCTGCGCTCTCCGTGGCGTCGTCGCCCTCTTCGGGCGCTGCTGCAGGCTCGGGATCCAGCGGCTTCTTCGCTTCCGTCAGCAATGCCTTCAGCTCGTCTTTCTTCGCGTCCTGGGCGTACTCCACACCTAGCTTGTCGAGCTCTGCCTTCAGCTCGTCGTTGGTCTTCTCTGCCATGTCGGTTCCTTTCGTTGTCTATGCCTGGACTATCTGCGCGCGAAACGCGCTTATGCAGCCACCGTTGCCCGCAAAATCATCGCCCGACCCCGACGTGTCGGTAAGGTCGCGCATGTTGGCGAAAAAACTCCCGCCAACATTGGCCACGGCGTACTCGATGGCACGCCAGCCCGTGGATGCTGGGTCAGGCGTCTCGTAGTAGCAACGGATGCTGAGAATTGGCGAGCCGTCTCCCGCACAGCCGTTTTCGAGGTCGTTGACGTCGTATCCACGCACGGGCGGCAACCAGCCGCTGGCTTGAGTGCGCACTTGGTACCATCCCGGCATGGAGACCGCCAGGTAGATGATGGGAGTGCCGTCGCCCGCATAGTCGTCTCCCGATCCCGACGTGTCCACGTGACCTGCCATTTCAGGCAGCCAGCCCTGGGCTTGCGTGCAGGCTCGATATCTCACTTCTTCGCTGCTTTTTGCAACGGCGGGGACGTGCGCGCTTCCGCCTTCCTCGAGCACGCGACGCACCATCCACGTGATGCAGCCATAGGCTTCCATCCATGCCTGCGCCCGCTTTTCCTGCGGCCCATAGCCACCCGGATGGCCGATCATCGTGCCGCCGCCGCAATAGACCTCGATATGGCACAAGTAGGCGTTGAATTCATAATTGCCGGGATACTTTGCCGTCATGAGTATGAGGTCGCCGGGCTGCATGCTACCCCATGGGATCTCGCTCGGATATTGCCCGCGCGCGATCTCGTGGCCTGCATGGGACTCGTCTCCCGTCCATGTTCCGACGTCGATGCCGGCTCCTGTGAGATAGAGCCAGCGGACGAAGCCCGAACAATCCGTTCCGCCCGACTGTTCCGGGTTCATGCGCTCCCAGGTGTCGTTGGTGTATCGCCATTGGCCGGCTTTTGAGCGGGCAAGCGAGATCAGCGACGCTCCATCAGCCATGGCTTATCACCGTCTCTTTCATTTCGTTCGTTTCGGTGATCTCTCCGTTTGTCCCTGTTGGCTCGTCGGTCATTTTTGATCGCCGCCCTTGATCTGGATGGCCAGCAGCGCGTCAAGCCATTTGCTGGTCACGCCAGCTGCTTTGAAAAGTCCGTAGAAGCCTTGCACCGACACCACGGTCAAGACGATGAAAGACGCCCAGGACGCGGGGTCGATGGGAATGCCCGCCACCAAGGCAGTTACCACTGCGCCAAGGACGGACAGCGCCACCGCCAGGATGAGTGCGGCCTTGCCGACGATTGCCTTGGTCTTGATGAGCTGCACGACCCAGGGGATGACGACGCTCACCACCAATGCCAAAACGACGCTCATGTACTCCATTGAGATCTCCTTTTCTAAAGCCCGAAGTGAGAGAGGAGGACACCGAAGATACTGCCGACGGCAAGCATGAGGGCTTTGTCGACGATCGATTCCCAGCGCTTGGCGGGTTTGCTTTCGAGGGCCGCAATGCGTGTGTCGTGGTCGTCGAGCTTTTCGTCGTACTTGTCGATGAGGACGGTGATGCGCTCGGTGAACCTGGACAGCTCCTTGTTGTCGGTCTCGAGATCGCCCACACGGGTGTCAAGCCTCTCAAAATGTTCGCGATGCGCATTGTGGTCTATGCAGAAGTCCATCGGAATCCTTGTCTCTTCTTGTGGAGACAGGATGCCGGTCGTGTCACAGATCTCGGCCGTTGCGCAGCGGATTGGCAATCCTCCTATTTGGTGCGGATCCACACGTGGGCGGCCATGTAGTTCGGGCGGATGTCGATGTCGGAAAACCCTGTGTCCTGATCAAAGACGAGCGTGCCGTGATTCACGCCTGTCGTGTCGACCCAGCTGCCATGTACGGTGTATTTGATCTGCGGTGCCGTCCATTGCGCGGCAGTCGCGATGTAGCCGATGCATGACGGGTCGGAGTTGGTGGACCCGATCGCGGCGTGCAGGTGCCTGATCGTCCTGCCGCCCTCAGTGCCTGGGTCTTCGCTGCCGGCGGGATCCGTCGCCCATATCATCCGGTCCTTGACGGCTTCCCACGTGGTGCCGGGCCATCTGTCGGCCGGGTTCTCTGCGTTGACGGTCGTGAGCAGGTCGCCGATTTCGTAAGGGCATTGGCAATCCCCGCCGATCACCGACACGGCGAGCCACTCCGTCCCGTTGACCAGCATGACGACGCGGCTGCCCACCGAGGGGCGGCAGCATTTTATGGCCGGGATGGCCGCCGTCTGGCCATCAGGGACGACCGAAAGCGACCCGTCCTCGCCCATGGCCGAGACGGTGCCGTAGCGCATTTTGAGCGGGTTCTTGGCGTCCTGGTTGGCCATCAGCTGTGCGATTTCATACGCGTCCATGTCAGCTCCTCACGAACCGGCGGAACCGCGTGGCGCACTCCATGCCGGGGCGAAGCTGCATGGTCTGCCTGACGGCCGCGATGTCGTCCCGGTAGATGCCTGCAGCGGCATACGCGAAATCGCACACCTCGCCCATGTCCATGGGGATGTAGGCATGTGCCACCTCGAAGCTTTCCACGGCGGAGGTCTTGCTCACCAACAGCGCGTCGGCCTTTGCCTGCAGCGCCGCCTGGCTGTCGATGTCGGTCACGGTCTCGCGGCTCACGATGCGGCGTCCGCGCGAGACGATGGAGAACGCGCTCATGGGGTCATCGTTGACGGCCTCGGCCACCATGTCGGCGTCGCCCTCCGCGCTCGAGCACGTGACTATGACGACGTTTGGTACGTCGAACATGTCGTACTCGCGCACCACCCCCGCCCGATAGACGCACCTGCCGTCGTCATGGAGGGTTACCGTGGGCTTGCGGGCCGTCGGATCCACATAGGGGCGCAGCAGCACGTTGCCGTAGCCGTCGCACGCCGCCGAGCCGAAGCCGGCGAAGTCCATGAGCCAGTTGACCGCGTCGAGCTTGCTGGCGTCCTCGTCGTCGAAGACGGCTGCCGCGTTAAGCGAAGCTGCCGAGGCGGAGGCGACCACCGGCAGCCCCGCATCGGCTATGATCTCAGCCGCCTTGCTGACGGCAGGCGTGCCGGCGGGGAGCACGAGAGGCGCCTCGAACGCGTCTTCCGCGAGCACCTGCAGCACGCCGTAGAGGTCGGCGGTGCCCTCCTCGATCGCTCCCCTGTAGGTGCTCGACGGGGTAGAGACGAGGTAGGTGCCGTGCGCGATGGAGACTCGCTCGCCGGTTGGCGGGTAGACGCTGTCGGAGTACACGCGGATGTAGTCGCGCCCCAGCTGCGGCTCGTCGATGTAGTCAAGTGACCCCGACGCCTTGATGGACGTGAGGTCGTTGCGGTCGAGCGAGCCGCCCGTGATGCCATGGACCTCCTCGACCTCCTGCCAGCCGTCTGCAGACACGCGCATGAAGCGGAAGCTGTCCCGCCGTCCGCTAGATGACCAGTCCATCGGCCCTCACCCGCCTCGCGCTGATGTCCACTGCGGCCACGAGGGGGTTGGAGGACGAGACCTTGACGCTGCAGGTGACGTCTGACGGCACGACGGGGCCGTGGGGATAGCGCACGACCTTGATTCCAACGTCTGCGGCAAGGCGCTCGAACGCGGCTGCCATGTTCGCCTCGTCGCCCCAGCCGACGGGCACGGTCGCCTCTCTCCACCAGACGTTGCCCGTGACGCTCGATTCGATGCGCTTTGCGACGCCGTAGAAGACAAGGGGATCCTCGTCTCCTTCAGTCTCGATCACCTCGCTGTCCACTTCGGTCTTGGTCTCCCACTCCACGTCCATGTCGGCCTTCGCCACGTCGGCATAGCCGAGGCTTGCGCCGAAATTGAGGAAGACGGCTCCGTCCGATGGCACCACCGTGGGACGTTCGGTCGTGGCGGTGAGCCCGTTGCCGGTGTACGCCACCGCCACGTAGGCCATGCCGTCCGCGTCGAGGGGCGGGTAGACGTCGGTCACGCCGGTGCCGGATCCCACCTTGTCCGCGAGGCTCGTGAGAGAGCCGTCCGGGCCACGGCGGAAGATGCCGAGCGAGGCCGTGGCGGGGATCGGCCGGGTCGTCCACTTGCTCTCTCCTAGCTCGCGGTAAAGGGTTATCGTGCCGTCGAACCAAGAATTTTCGAAATTCGCGGCAAGGAGCGCGTCCATCTCGGCGGCGGAGGGTTCGTTGCCTGCGCCGAATGCGGCTGTGAGGTCGATTGCTAGGCGAAACTTGATTTTGACGGCATCCCAAGCAGAAGTTCTAGCGTCTACGACTGCTGGATAATAGGTAGTTCCCGAAATGTCGGAGCTTACAACAGATAGTAATTCGTACTCGCCGCTACCGCTATGTGCAAGGGACAGGCTGTAACCATATCCTAGCCCGACGAGGTTAGAACCAGCCTTAACAAGGGCCGCATGGTATCTTTTGTGGGCTGCCACCTGATTAGGGATGGCTTGATAGGTTCTTCCGTATTGAGCTGTGGCGATCATAGTACATTCGCCACTATCCACGTTTATTGTTGATCCAAATACATTGTATCCCACCGTCCCTTTCGAGAAGTCCCCATTCGTGATCAGGTTCATGAGCGTCGCCGTTTCAAACTGGCCCTCGTAGACGACCAGGGCCACGGACCCATGCACCTCGTCGACCTCGACGGACAAGCCGGGGTTGGCGGGCTCCTCGTAGTCGGTCGCGAACGTGCGCGTCGCCGTCGCCGTGAGGCTCGACGTTGACGTGACGGCGACCTCGACCGAGAACGTTGCGTTGTTGGCCGGAAGGAGCTCGCTCGACGGCACGGAGACCGACGTGGCGGCACCTGCGACCGCCTTGGACCACAGGGACGAGCCTGCGGCGTCCTTGATCGTCACGACGGCCTGTCGCTGCGTGCCGGACTGGTCGGCGTATGACCACGCGATAGCGATCGGCACATCGTTGATCACGGTGCCGTCCGCCGCAGGGGCCGTCACGGCCGCGGAGGGCACCTGGCAGACCTTGAACGCCTGCGAGGCGCTGTAGGCCCCATAGTCGGCATGAGCGCCCTTCGTGCGCACCCTCCACGTCACGGTGGCGTTGACGGCGAAACTGTTGGCGAGCGTGTATGTCTGCGCCGTGCTGAGGGCGACCGTCGTCCATGTGGTCCCGCCGTCGGTCGAGTGTTGCAGCTGCGCCGCCGTCTGGCTCGATCCGTCAATGGGGTTGTGCCGCCAGCCGAAGACGATCTGCGCCTGGGTCTTGGCTATCGTCACGCCGGAGGCGGGGGAGAGCAGCGTCGGGGCTGCAGGGGCCACGATGGTGACCACGGCGTTGGACGCCGGTGACCATGCGGAGACGAGGCTCCCACGAGTGTTGCGTGCGCGGTAGTAAAACGTGCCGCCGCCGGGGGTGTCGGTGGCCGAGGCGACGGCGGAACCGGTCACCGTGGCCACGCTTGCCCATGCCGTGCCGTCCGTCGACCGCTGGATGTCGAGAGCGGTGGCGGTGAGGGCCGGGTTGTCGATCGCCAGCGCGACCGTCGCGGATCCGGAGCGGGTCGCGGCAATCGACGTGGGCGCGGCGGGGGTGTTGTAAGTCGTGCCGCTCGTCGCGTAGGCTCCGTATCCTGCCGCGTTGTAGGGTCGCACGCGGTAGGCGTAGGCGTGGTTCGCCTGCGCCCCGGCATCGGCGTAGGAGGTGGCCGATCCGGACAGCGAGGCGATCTGGGACCATGATCCGCCGTCGATCTGGCGCTCCACCAGCAGCGAGGCGTAGGGGTGCGTCGCGTCGGCATGGTTTGCCCAGGCAACGGTGTTCTGGCTGTCGGAATTGCGCACGTTCGACACGCTTGTGACTGCTGGCGGGGCGTAGACCGGCATGGCGGGGACCGTCACCGTCACGAAGACCTCTGCGCTTCCGGCCCATCCTCCGTAACCGTTGACGGTGTCGCCCCATGCTTTTCCCCAACAAGTGACGTTGTATGCTGAGCTGTAGCGGTCGAACGGGCCATAGGTGATGGTTCCGTCAGCGACCCAGTCGGTGCCGTTGAGGACGCCGCGTCCCGCCTCGTTCCATTCGCGGGGACGGTTGGCTATGGCCGCATGGCCGGCTTGCGTGACGATGCCGTAGCCGTAGGCCGCGTCGTAGCCCGATCCTGAGCACGCGCAGGCTCTCACGGCGATCCACGCCTGCGTGTCGTTGCTGCTGGATATCCAGGCTTCGACGCCGACCCACATGGCGCGGCTGTCTCCGTAGGGCCTGTTCGCTCCTGACCACTGCATGCTATCTCATCCTCACTTGGCGGCGGACGCTGCTCCAGAGCGTCTCTGCGGCCTTCTGTGCCGCAGGGTCGCCCGATATGTCCACGCCGTCGATCGCGTAGTAATAGTTCGTGACGCTGTAGGCCGAGGCGCTGGGCGTCGCCAGGGCGAGCGTCGCCGCGAAACCGGGGACGCCGCCTGCCGTCTCGTCTCCGAGATCGAGCAGGGATGCGATCGTCTCCGCTTCCGAGGACAGGGCCTGATGCTTCGACCGCATGCCGCCGATGATGTTCTCAACGAGGTGCTCGCCCCATGCGCGCTCACCTTTGCCGCCGACGTGCAGAGGTCCCTCTTTGGCGACCGTGTGGCCCAGTATGTTGGCGACGGCGTTGGCGACTCCCATGGCGGCGCTCGTAGCCCAGGAGACCATCCCCGAGATGCCGTTTGCGAAGTTTCGCACGAGGTGTGCGCCCCACGACCACGAGCTGCTGCTGTTGGACTGCATGCCGCCTGCCGCAGCGTCGGCCACGCCTGACCCCTGCGAGCGCGCATTGCCCGATTGTCCGCCGACCCCGTTGGCGAAGAGGCTGCCGAGCGTGCTGCCGGGAGACGACCCGTCGCCTGTCCACAGTCCTGCCGAAGCGCTTCCTGCGGTGCTTGCGCCTTGCGATCGTGCATTGCTAGCTTGCCCGCCAACGCCGCCCGCAAAAAGGCTTCCCAGCACACTGCCCGGCGTTGCGCCGTCTCCCGAATCGAGGCCCGAGACGGCCCCTGTCATAGTGATGGCGCCCTGTGAGTTCGCATTGTCTTTCTGAGAGCCGACGCCGGACGCGAAATTGCCTCCCAGGGCCGAGCCTGGGACAAACGCTCCCGTGACTAGTCCCAGAAGAGTACTGATCACGGATTCGCCGAGGGAAGAAGCAGCGGTATCGGCTTCCTCGGATCCCGAGATGCCCTGCGCCATCCCAGCGGGGACAGTTGCGCCAGCAGTTTTTGCACGCACAGATGGGCTGTGCGCGTCCAGCGATTCCATAATCTTGGCGATGACGTCATCGCCAAGGCCCGCTGCGGCTAAGGCTGCGGACAGGTCACCCTTGATACCATCAGCCATACCTTGGGTGACCATGGCTCCTGTCTCGCTGTAATCCTTGCCCGTGAGCGCGCTATAGACCTGTTCTGCGACCGATCCGGCGGCGAACGTTACCGTGTTGCTACCAACAGAGATGCCGCTTCCGAGGTCGGTCATGGAGTCTGAGCCGACCTGGTAGGATCCGGACAGCCTAGCGCTGATGGCTGCTATGATTTCGTCGCCTGACATGTTTGCATAATTCGCAAGTTCGGGCCATTGAGCAGCCATACCAGACGCGAGGTTGCGCATTGCTTCGGTGCCAACGCCCTGCATCTCTGGTGTGAGATTTTCGCTCTTGAAGCCGTCAATCAGCTTCTGGATGATTCCAGCCGTTGTCTCATCAAGTACGCCGCCATTGGCCGCGAACGACAGTCCACTGGCTATCTGCTCCACAGTCGTCTGGCCCGTCAGTTGGAACTCCTCGCCGTAGGAAGAGAGCGTGCCGGTCAGTTTCTCCTTGATGATGCTCGCGATCTGCTGAGCGGACATGCCGGAGTAGTCAGCGAGTTCCGGCCAATAAGGAGCCATGGAGGCAGCGAGCCCCCGCATAGCCTCGTCGCCGTACTCCTGATACTTCGGGGGCAGCTTGCCTATGGCGTCCACCATGGCAAGCGCCTGTGTCTTGGTCTCGTCGGTCATCTGCCCACCGGTTGACTGCGTGGCTGCGAGGGCTGAGCCCCAGCCCTGCTGCGTGAGCGTCGTGATGTTGCGCATCGCGTGGGACACGTTGTCTTCGGTCACGCCCATGTAGTCGTTGAGCGCCCCCGCTGCGCCCTTGGTGGATCCGTCGACCTTGTCCATCCACCCGACGAAGCCGTTTATCGTGGAGCTGCCGTCCTCGAACTTCTCGCTCGCGCCGTCGAGGGCCTGGGCCACGAGGTCGTTCGCATCGATCACTCCATCTGCGTTTGCGTCGACCGTGCCGAGGCTCTGCGCGTAGGCGTTCGCCCCTTCTGCAGCGTCGCTGAACCTGCCGTGGGCGTCGGCGTTCCAGCTGAACATGGTGCGCGTTCCCTCGGCTGCGGTGTAGGCCGCTGTACCGAGGATGGCGGCCTTCTTCGCGAAAGACGACAGCTTGCCGGATGCCACCTCAGCCTTGGTTCCCGCCGCCTCGGCGTTGGTGCCGAGCGATCCCGCCTTGTCGGCGGCGTCGCCGATCGACGGTGCGGCGCTCGCCGCCTCTCCTCCGAAACCCTTGACGAGAGTGGCAGCATCGCCTACGAGGTCCTTGACGGTCTTCACGCTGCCCATGAGCTTGCCGATTATCGTCAGTGCCGGGCCGATGCCGGCCACAAGGGCGATGGTCGATATGAGGGCCTTCTGCTGCGTCTCGTCCATCTCGCCGAACGCCTCGGCCGCGTCGCTCACGCCGTTGGCTATGTCGGTGACCACGGGCGCGAGCTCGGTGCCGATCGTGATGGCGGCCGTCTCGACCGCACCCTTCATGTTCTCGAGCGCGCGCTCGCTGTCGCCCATCTGAGAGTCGGCGAGGCGCTGTGCCGCCTCCTGGTCATTGGTTGCGGCGGTGTATTTCTCGATGCCCGCGCGTCCCAAGTTGGTCATGACGAGGGCTGCACGGCTCGCGTCACTGCCAAATATGGTCTGCATGGCTGCGTCTTTCTGAGCGGACGACAGCCCGCCAAGCTTGTTCTGCAGCTCCTCGGCAATCCCTGCGGCGTCTTTCATGTTGCCGTTGCTGTCGCGAACCTCCAAGCCGAGGTCGGCGACAAGGTCTGCGGCCTTGTCGGTGGGTGCGGCGAGGCTTTGAAGCATCGTCTTGAGGGATGTGCCCGCGTCGCTGCCCTTGATGCCGGCATCGGCGAAACCGCCCAAGACGGCTGCGGTGTCCTGGATGGACCATCCGGCGGAGTGGGCTTGCGCTGAAACCTGGGACAAGCCTTGCGTGAGGTCGCTCACGTCTGCCGACGATGCTGCTGCGGCTCCGGCGAGAGCGTTGGCTGCCTCGCCGGTCTGATCAGCGGACAGGCCGAACGCTCCCATGGACTGAACAACGGTGTTCGCGGCGTCGGCGAGCTGCAGTCCGCCAGCTGCGGCGAGGTCCATGGTGGTCTTGAGCGCGCCGCCCTTGATGTCGGCTGAGGTGAGCCCGCCCTTCGCGAGCTCCTCCATGGCTGCTCCGGCTTCGGAGGCGCTGAAGATGGTGTCCTGCCCGGTCTGGATGGCGAGGTCGCGCAGGTCGGAGATCGACGACACCGGCACGTCGAGCGCGCCGGCGACGCGGCTCATCGAGCTTTCGAAGTCCGAGGCTAGCTTGTAGGAGGCACCGGCAGCAGCGACCACGGGAGCGGTGATGGCCACGGACATGGTGGTGCCCACGCTCTCGACGGCCCCTCCGATGTTGGAGAGGGACTGCAGCATCTTCGCCGACTGCGTGTCGACGGCCTTGGACATCTCGCCTGTGCGTGCGGCGGTGCTCTGCTTTATGCCGGCAAGCTTTTGCTCGTAGGACGACGCATCGGCGTCGATGTCGATCTCAACGCGTCCGTCAGCCAATGCCGTACCTCTCTTTCTCCTGCTCGATGGCCTCGCCTTCGGTTCTTGGCGGAAGAGCGGCGGCCTGGCGTGCGGTCTCGATGCTGCGGCGCACCTCCGCAGGCGCCTTGTCGGGGACCTTCGCGCCGCGTTCCGCCATCACGCCTCTGGTACGCGACGCGTCGCTCAGGCCCCTGAAGAGGTCCATGAAGCGCCACCAGTGCATCTCGAGCGACGGGTCCGTGAGGTCGATTCCGTACTCGCGCTGGAAGTCGGCGATGACGAGATGGGCGTCGTAGTCCCAGTCAAACGTGCGCCCGCGTCCTTGGGACGACGGCATCCTGGATGCCTTAAGCGCGTCAAAGAGGGCGAACTCGCTCGCCGCATGGAACTCGCTGACAGCGGCCCAAAGCTCATTTCCTGGCGGCGGCGTCGTCATCCCGTCGAAATGCTGGGCAATCACCATGGCGTGCGCCTCGTTGTCCCGAAGCTCGGGGTCGTCGAGGATGCGCTCGCACTCGATGCCCACGCGAAAGCCCGTGTGGGCCTCATATGGAATGCCGCCGACCTTGATGACCGACGGCATTCCGCGCACGATTATGTTGAGCGCACCCCTCACTGGCCAGGCTGCACCATGGGATAGAGGCTCAGCGCCTCGCCGATGCGCTCAGCCATGAACTTGGCGACGCACTGGTTGAGCGCGGACAGGACGTCGAGGTCGTCAAGGATCGACGCAGGGCGGTCTCCGAACATCTCGGAGCAACCGTCCACGCCGAACAGGTCGGCGACCATGCCATGGATCTCGCCATGGACGCGCTCGTAGTCGAACGATCCCGGCTGGGGCATCGTGGCCGGAAGTCCCGAGGCCACCCTGTCGAGGACCTTCATCTTCTCGTTGTCGACCTCGCACGTGTAGGTCCCGTCTCCGAATTCGAACACGAGGGCACGGCTGCTGAATCCCTTCGCCATGGCCTAGCCCTGCGATCCGGTGCCTGCCGTGAACGTCTTGGTGCTCTCGTTCCAGGTGCCCGTCTCCCAGGCAGAGGAGGACATATCGAACGTCGCGTTGATCTTCACGGGCTCGTTTGCGGTCAGTTGCAAGGGCGAGACGTTCATCGAGAACACCGCGCGCTCGGCGGATCGATCGGTTGGCGTGCCGTCATAGGTCTTGACGCGCACGATCGGCACCACCACGTTGTCATCGTGCTCGTGCTCCATGAGCCAGAGGTGGAGCGGCTCGTCGCTCATGGCGTCCACGCTCGTCTCGATCGTGTAGGTTCCGCCGCGGCGGAACTTCGGCGACACGCTGCGCTCGATGTAGCTCGGCGCATACTCGTTCTTGTCGAAAGTGGGTGTGAAGGTGAGCAACGCGGTCGCATTCTCATAGGTCGGCGTCTCGCTCGTGCCGATGTCCATGAAGTGCTGGATGCTGTCGGAATAGATGGGGATCATGGGAGTTGTCCTTTCTGCTTCTTTGATCCGTATTGAACGGTGAATGTCACTTGCCAGTCGTCAAAGGCGTCGTCTGCCGCGATCCTGTTGGGCAGCGTGTCCTGGATGCAGCGGTGGAAGTCATAGCCGCTGGGTAGCGTGAATGCCGCGGCGTTCACGGCCGTCGCGACCTGTCCCAACGTGGCCATGGCGTCGAGGCGGGACCCGTCGTCGTCTGACGCTTGCCTGAGGTAGACCGCGAACCGGTAGCGGCCGATGTAGCTTCCATCGATGTAGCGCCGAACGTAGGGGTCGCCAGCGAGCGTCTGCATCGATGCGGCCGGGAGCATCGCCTTGCCTGCCGGCATGTACTCGAAATGGATGCGTGGCGCACCGTCTGGCAAGGCGGCCTCCACGGCGTCGAACACGGCACCGGAAATCTCTGCCTGGTCGTCGATCACGCGAACACCTCCCGCGCCGCTTCCTGGGCTGTGCGTTCCCATGTGAGCATGTTGGCCGCCTTGGACGCCTCGAACCACTGCATGACGGTGCCGGGCCACGTCTTGCCCGGCAGCCCGTAGTACTGCGCCCGCGCATAGGGCACGCTGGCGTTGCCGTAGACGAGCAGCCCCTCTTCGGGCACGCTCTCGGTCTCGGCCGTGCCCCGCAGGTCGCCTGTCAGATACGGCACGTAGGGCTTGGTGTCCTCCCGAGCCGCGATGGTCACCATGCTGCGAACGGCCATGGCGGCGTCTTTGCCCTTCGCGAGGGCCGGGGAGACGTCGAAGGACTTCACGCGGACGCTCATGCGCAGCTCACCTCGAAGTGGTGGATGGACCGGCCCAGGCGAATTGCCGTGGCCTTGGTGACGGTGCTGGCGGCCGCTGGCGGGATCTGGGCCAAGGAGTCGCCCAGCGCGATGCGGTCTCCCTTGCGCAGGGTCCACTCCGCGCCGCCCAGGGTGCGGCCGTCCACGAGCTTCGCGGGATCCGCGTAGCCGGAGAACACGGCGGGGATGAGGACCAGCGTCTCGTCTTCCGAGGCGTCGCCGGACGTGCCGGTCGATGCGCCGCGAGTCTCCTCCCAGCGCACCCCGTCGAACGTCCGGCGCTGCCAGCTTGCCTTGCGGCCGGTCTCGTCGACCTTGTTCCAGATGGTGACGGTGTGCGGATAAGCCAGGCTCATAGCCACCGCCCCCATTTGAGGATGCCGATGCCGGAGAGCCATCGCCTGATGCCAGCCTCGGCGGTGAGCGAGAACCCTGCGTCTCCGTAGCTCTCGCTCACCTTGCCTGCCGTGTAGGACGTGCGGCGGCGCTCGGGATTGCCCACCGCGTCGGCCACGGCGCAGACAGCCATCTTCACGCGTGTCTCGTATGGGCTGAGGTTGGCACCTGGCCATACCGCATAGGACACCTCGGCAACGGCATCGGATAAGGCCGCCATAAAGGAAGCCTCATCCATCGTGCCGTGGTACGACGTCGTGTAAAACGCATAGTCAGGCTCAATGCCACCGAGGATGCCAGTCATATCTTAGCCCGCAGCCTTGGGATGCAGTACACCAGCAGCTTTGGTCTTTTTGAGAGCACAGCCGCAGACGAACTCGCTATCTCCAGACTTGACGGCGCCAGGAGCGCTCCAGTCGGGCAGAGCAACTGTGATTCCAGCATCCCCCGTGAGCGTGATACCGTGGAACTCTTCCATGCCGAAACATACGGCGTAGATGTCGTTTGTGGTGAGAGCGCCATCCTTGAGCTTTTCGATGCGGATGCCATCCCAGTTCTGGACGCGCTTTCCTGCGCTGTCCATCGTGATCGTTTCAAAACCGAGCAGGCGGCAGATCGCGTTCATCACGGTGGCCATGTGCGGGGAAACGGCGAGCACGTCAGGATCGCGAGTCAGCGAGCCAAGCATCGTGTCCATCTCGGTTGCGAAGGCTAGCGCTGCGTCCTTATTGAGCGCGGCGAGATCCACAGCACTGGTGAATTCAGTGCTAGAACCGTCGAGCGCCTTTGCTAAGCCATCAAAGCCTTTCGTCTCGGTAATTGTGTCGCCATCGATGAGCGTCTTGTTAAACGAGCGGATAATCGCGTTCTTAGATTCTGCGACTTTAAGCTCATAAAGATCTTCGGCGGCAGCCTTGGCCACGCGGTCCATATCCCACTTGCTCGACAGGATGCCGGGCTTGGTGGTGATTCTCTCGATCGCGACCTCGCTGGCCGTGGGCTCCTCGTTCAGAGCGCGGAACGTTGCCGTTGCGCCCGTCTTGACGCGCTTGTATGCATACGCCAGATCGGAGGTGCCGTTTGCGGTCAGGCAGTCGTCAAACGTCATGATGTTAAGGATGTAGCTGTCGTTGATGAGCTCGTTGATGAAGCCCTGCTTGAGCTTGTCGTTGGAGTTCTTGGCAAGGTCTGCCAGAGTGGTGGGCATAGGTTTCTCCTTACTTCTTCTTCATTGCGGCGAGGCCTTCCTTGATGGTCTTCGCCTCGCCGCCGGTTGCTGTCGCCGCTGGGGCGGCTCCGGTGGTCACGGTTGGCGGTGTGGCCGCCGTTGATGCCTGGAACAGGTAGGGAAAGCTAGCTTTCAGCTTGTCCAGATCAATGCCAGAGGCAACGCTGCCGTCCTGGGCGACCTCGACCTTCGAAGCGTCGATGTGCGCAGCCGCCGTAAGAGCTTCGGCGTTGAGACAGCCAGCCGTTGTAAGATGCGCACGTACAGCGATCTCCTTGACTTGAGCCTGAGCGGCCGCCTTGGCCTCGTTGACCGCCTTCTGCACGTCGTCGGCTGTCTGGGCCGCGTCGAGCTTCGCCTGTAGGTCTGCCTCTCGCTGCTTCGCGGCAGCAAGCTCGTTTTCCAGGCGTGTGGCCTTCTGTGCGTCATCGGGCTGGCCCTTGGGACCTTCCGTGGTGGACGCTGCCAGTGCCGGGTCGGTCGTTGTGGCTGGCGGGGTTGCTGCTGGGGCTGCGGGTGCTGCTGCTCCTTCTGTGGCTGGTGCTTCGGATCCTGCTTCGTTTTCCATCCTGTTCCTCTCGTCGCGTTTGGTACGCGCTTCCCTGCGCGCTTGACGTCGCCGCTCTTCGCTCGCGGCATGCGGATGCGCCTCTTCGCTCGGCGCTTGCGTGATTGCAGGATGGGGGAGGTGTCACCAGGACATGAAAAAAGCCGCCCCGGAGGACGGCTCGGTGCGAGATAATCGCTTGAAGGGGAAGGGGGGTGAAATTATGGCAAACAAGAAGCAGACTTCTTCGAAGGCCGCAAAGGCCGCATCAAAGGTTTTGCGTGACGGGCGTACGGGAAAAGCGTCTAAGACTGCTGCGGGCAGCGCTCTTTCGCAGACTCCAAGAAAGAAGAAGTAAAAGGGTGGAGCGTCTGGTGCAGGACGGCGGAAACGCTTTGCACCAGATGCTCGTCCTCGTAATGCTCATCAAAGCCAAGCTGTAAAAACACTCCATGCAGTATTTCATGCATGAGGACCTGCTCCTTCGCTTGCTCGCTGAGCGATGAGTCTATTCGGATGGTTTGCTCGTGAGGGTCAAACTCTCCATCTGCGGGGTCGTTTCTGTCCACGACGGCGACTTCGAGAACCCTATAGTCTAACCCCAATATGTTTACGGTATCTGGAATCATCCGACTCTCCTTTTCGTGCTGGAGAGAACGATAGAGCTTGAGTCACCCCAAAGAAAACCCGCCGAAGCGGGTTTAATCATGCAACTATTTCGAACTGAGCGGGCTGGAACAGAAAGTAATCGTCATAGGCCTCGATGAATATCCGATACATGCCGTCTTCCACTTCGGCAGCATAGGTTTCGCCCTTTGAGAGAGCGACCTTGTAATAATCGCCAATATATCTTACTTTCACGGCCTACCTCCCGTCCCGCCATCGCTTGAACACGAATTCTTTCCTGCCGATGCTTTCTTCCTCCATCCAGTGTACCTCACCGCGGCGTATCTTTCCATCCGCTGGATCGAACATCCAGCCTTCGCCTGAAGCATGAAACCACTTGTCGGGATCTCCTCCGTAATTCTCGGCGAGGACGAGTCTCTTTCGAAGCTCGGTGCTTGATCCATATCCCGCGAACACTTTGAGCACGTCGATTTCGCTGCCTTCGACGAATCGGGACATCTCGCCGTTCTTCATCAGGATGTCATAGTTCACAGCCTTCGCTCCGACGCTGCGCCCTATGCCGATCGTGTCAATGCGCGTCTTCGACGTTGATCTCGCTGCAGGGTTTGTCCTCAGCGCCCTCGGCTGTGAGGCCACGCCATAGGCCTTCTCGCGCTTTGGCTGGCGCACCAGGCGGTTCTCTGCCACATGCTCGCGCAGAGTCTGCTGCTGCCTGCCGAGCAGGAGGCGCTTCTGCACGTAGCTGGGCGACTCAAGACCCAGTCCCGCGTCCTCCATGTCCGCGATCTTGCGCTTGGTGGCGCGGATCCTGCGCTCGAGCTCGCGCTGGCGCTGGGTCGCGTCGTAGTAGTCCCCCGAGGACATGCCGAAATGCCTCGTCTCGCGCGGGAAGCCGAGGTCGGGCAGCTTGGTCACGCCGGGGAAGTATGCCGAGAAAGAGTGCCGACAATTTACGCCCTTCAGCCCGCCCACAGTGCCGTATCCCGTGAGGTCGCGAAAGTCGGGGTAATGCACGCCGTCCACCGTCTTCGCTCCGGTCCTGCAGCACGGCTTGCCCTGCCAGAGCGCATGGCTGGGCCTTGCCCCGTAATGGGCCGACGTGATGACGAGCTCATGGCCATAAGCCTCCAAGCGTGCGAGCGTCATGTCTCCACCTGCCTGGCTCGCCTGCGTGACGATATGACGACGGATGGCCACGTCGGCCATGTTGGAGATGCCTGACTTGTAGTCGATCACCGTGATGCCAGCATCTGACAGCCTGGATACTGCTTCGGCGATGATCCTGTCGCGTGGCTTCAGGCCCTGGTTCTTGGCGGCGATGGCATCCCCGGCCACTTGGTACCACGTCTGCTCCGCCGCCGTTGCCATGGCGATGTTCTGCCGCGCGATGACCTCGGAGAGCCCGCGTGCTGTCTGGTGGATCAGCTCCTGCACATGGCTGGACGCTCCGGCCGCCCTCGCGGCGCTGACGGCCCCCGTGACGGCCGATGCCCCGTAATACGCCTCCAAGGCTGCCACGTCTTCATTGTCGGCCCGTGCGAGCGCATCCTGCACCGACGACATGACTTCGGTGCTGATCTCGTCGCGGTGCTGCATGAGGATCGTCTGCAGGCGCTCTCGGTTGGCGCGGGAAAGCGTGTCGAGCGCGATCTGGCCGGTGCCGCCGAAGACGCCGTCCATGAGGTCGGCGACGAGGGCATGCGTCAGCTCGGCGACGTAGCGCTCCTGAGCGCCATGCACGATGCTCTCGGCCAGCGCCGTGATCTCTTCGGCGGTCATGGCCACAGGCTAGGCCTCGAGCGGGGCGTCGGTTGCCGGCTCGTCCTCGCCAGTCCATTCCTTGGCCACTTCGGGAGACACGCCGTAGTAAGTCATGACGTATTTCCATGCAGGCACGAGGCCCGCCGCCACGTCTGCGCGCATGCGCTCGCGCTCGGTGTCCTCGTCCTGGATGATGGTGTCGCCGAACAGCACGCCCACCTTCCCGGAGAGGTCGGGCAGCGGCACGCCGGCGAACTTGGCGGCGAGGGCTGCGGCCTGCTCGCAGAGCCGGGCGATCTCCGCTCCCATGGCCTGCTCGTGCTTCTTCGCGTTGCGCATCAGCTCGGCGTTGTCGCTTGCCACCTCCTTGGCCGTGGTGAGGCCGCCCGCCTCGTCGAGCGAGTAGTATTTCGTCCCGAATCCGACCCGCTTGCCGAGTAGCCGGAGGCCGAGGCTGACGGCGGCCTTGTTGCTGTCCACGCGCAGGTCGGGGTTGTACTCGTCGATCTTGTTGCCGCCCGTGTCGCCCACGCCGTCGCCCGGCTTGCCCATGAACAGCTGCTGGTCTTCGGCACGTGCGACGGTGTAGGTGCCATCGTCGTTGCGCTGGATCATGTCCTCGGGGATGAACAGCACCTTCTGGCCGAGGTAGATGTCCTTCCACGCGTTGTCGAACGCGCCGTCCGACAGCTTGATCGCGCCCAGGGCCGAGTCGAAGATGGACACGCCGAACGGGCCATGCTCGAAGTAGGTGTTGTCAATCTCGGGTGAGAGGAGCACGAACAGCGGGCCGCGCACGCCGGTGCGCACCTTGGAGGAGAAGCCGTCGAGCTCGACGCGCTGGCCGTTGCCCTTGAAGTGCGCGGTGTCGATGACGCAGCACCCGGCCTCGTCGAGCGTGTAGACGGTCCACTGCGTGTACTGCTTGCCCTTGTGCATGATCGACGAGGCGAACGCCGCCTCGGTGCACCCGCCGTCGGTCCACGAGAGGGGCACGATGGATCGCGCGTCATGCCGCGCCATGGCCACCCGCGTGGATGCGTCAGGCTTGCCGTCCGTCCTCAGCCCGTCGAGGCCCAGGGCGAAGCCGTAGGTGCCGAGGGCGAAGCAGCGCTCAAATGCGGTGGCATCGGTCAGCAGGCGCACGTCCTTCGCCCACTGCAGCAGCCATTCGTGCGCCGCCTCGAGCGTGGCGTCGGGTTCCACGCCGTCGTCGAGGTCGGTCACGCCTTCCAAGCCGAGTCCCGTGCGGTAGTTGAACAGGATGCCAGCCCAGTCCTCGCACGCCATCTTGGCCGGGTTGAAGCTGATGCGCTCCACCTTGAAGGTTCCCTTGCCGTCGGCGCTCGCCTGCGTGCAGGAGTACCATTCGCCCTTCGCGCGGTACCAGTCCCACCATGCCCCCACCTCGCTCTGCATGGGCACCGCCGCGTTCGGGTAGCCGAGCGAGCGCACCCATCCGATTCCCGCGTAGTTCATGCTGCCGTCGTCTGCTGCCATTGCCTAGACCTCTTTCTTGTTCGCGATGAGCGGCGAGAGCGCATAGCGCGCCGCGTCGATGGTGTGGTTGTCCTTGTCGGGGTAGGCGTCCTCGATCACGTTGCCGTCGGGATCCTGCTCGTAGTCGTAGGCTGAAAACTCGTGCCAGGCGAGGGCGCACCGCTTGTCGATGACGATCCTCGTGCGGGTCTGCATCCATCTCAGGCCCTGCTCGACGGATCCCTGCCACTTCTTCGCCCCCACGCAGTCAAGCCCGCAAGCGCGGTAGTTCGCGATCGCCTTCTGCTCGGCGATGTCCGCGTAGAGCCGGTTGCGGGGAGCTCGCGGGTAGAAGGCGCTCTCGCCGTTTTCGGCGACTTCCGAGAGTCGCTTCCTGACGCGCTTGGCGGTCTTCTCGTCCGACAGGCGCAGGGCGTAGTCCTCCTGCAGGATGTAGACCGTCTTGGTCTTGCGGTCGTAGGCCAGCTGCAGGAACACCCATGGGTCGGTGACGAAGCCCCAGTCGATGCCGCAGCGGATCCACTTGAAGCCGTCGCGCTCTTCCTGGGTGATCTCGCGGCGCTCCAGGTTGAGGAACACCTTGCCCTTGCGCCCCGTGCACTTGCCCAGGTACTCGTTCTCGTATGCCTCCGGATCGATCTCCTTCAGCGCCTCTGCGTCGGCATAGAATTCCTCGCCCAGGAACTCGCGGGGCACGTCGAGGTAGTTCTGCCGTCCCACCCATGCATCGCCGCTCTCCTCGCGCTGCAGGGCGTAGGCATGCGCCCAGTGGCTCTCGTTGGTCGGCGTGTTGAACGCGCGGAACGTCCAGAAGCGGTCGACGCCGCGCTTGATCGTCTGCTCCACCTTGCGCACCGAGCGCATGCCGCGCTGCTGGTCGAACTCCTCCCAGAACGCGAACATGATCTTGTGCTCTGGGTTCTGCAGGGTGAGGGACTTCGCCTTGTCCTCGTCGTCCAGGCCGCGGAACAGGATCACCTGCCCGGTCGCCCTGAGCGTGATGTGCATGGGGGAGACACCCCACTCGAAGAGATGCTCCATGCCGGCGCGGGTGATCGCCTGGATGATCGAGGCGTACACCGAGTCGCGCAGGGTGTTGTTGACGCGGCGGAACGCGACGCCGCACGCCGTCGGGAACTTGAGCATGATCATCGGGCCGGCGAGCGAGAACATGGAGGACTTGACCGAGCCGCGCCCGCTCTCGTTGACGAACTCGCTGAAGTCATGCCGCATGATCGCGCGCCACTCGTCGGCATAGCAGCCGGGGATGACCGACGCGGTGTCGATGACGGGAAAGCCGAGCTCGCCGTCGGGCGCGTCGATCTCGCGCTCCACGCCCGTGTACTTGTTCAGCCGGTCGATCGAGTCGAAGAACGCCTTCGGGCCGGGCGACTTCTCCACGAAGCCGTAACGGTCGATTTCGTCATAGGCTTGATCGTTGACGCGCAGGGTGCGCTCCACGGCCTTGTCGAGCGTCCACTGGACGGCCTCGGCGGCGGCTTTGCGGCCCTGTTCGATCATTAGGGAAATATTAGGGTTCGCGAGCAGCTTCTGCGCCTCGACGGCAATGGCGCCGTCGCTCATGCGCGCGCAGCTGTAGCCCGCCGCACGGTAGGCTTCCGAGGGGTTGAGCCCCGCGATTATCTTCTCGGCGAACAGTTGCCGTTTGGGTGTGAGGTCCTTTGCCTTTGCCATGCGTGCAGGATGGGGAAAGTGTCACATAAGCAGGACGCCCCGCGCGGGAAGGGTGCGCAGGGCGTCGAGAGGAGGGTGGCCGGCGGGGGAACCGGCAAGGATCATGATGGGGGAGGTGTCACCGCCACAGGTCCTCTCTGCGTACCTCCATCCCCAAGGCGAGCGCCAGCCTCCGCTCGAGCTTCGCGCCTCGGCTCCCGCCCCATCCTGGGAGCAGCGCCACCCCGTCGCATTTGACGAGCGTCTCGACGCAAGCCCTCATCGCCCGCTCCCAGTCCGCACCGCTCGGAACGAACCAATGCGGGAGCAGCACGTCATACCCTGCGGCCTCCAGACGCCTTCCGGCCCTCTCGAACGCAGGACGGTTTAGCAGCTCCATACCCGTGACGGGGCCTGACACGTAGAGCCTCATACCTCCTCCAATCTCAGGTACACGCCGGCCGGATCCGCCCAGCACTTCGACACCTGCTTGGCCACGATCTGCTGATCTCCCTTGAAGTAGCCGAGCTTCTGCAGCACGTCCCAGAATGTCTTCTCAACGTTGTCGAGGTCGGGCTTGGTGGCCTTCGGCTCTCCCTGCGCATGCTTGCCCTCCGTCGGCCAGCACAGCCGGAGATCAGCCCGCAGCGGTCCTTCTAACGGCGCAGGAGGCGCGAACCTCGCCAGATGCGCCTCCCACTTCGATTCAGCGGCAAGCAGCCCGTCAGATTTGCCGAGGACCGTCCGCTTCCCGATCCTGTGGAGCTCCATGGCGTTGTGCGTCACGGTCGGCGGCAACATGGGTGCGAAGAATTCGATCATTCTTTCTCCTCCATCGGCACCCAGCACAGCGCATCTGGCACATGCTCGAACGGGCAGGAGTTTATGCATGCGGTGCCGCCGGTCACGCGCTCGGCTTCCGCCTTGAGCTCGGTAGCCCGGCAAGGCTCGTCGGTGACGTATGCGGCGACGGTCTTGAGCACGTTGCGCTGGTTCTCGGGCCGGGCCGTGACGATGACCACATAGACTTCCTCGCTCATCGTCCCTCCCTTTCCTTGCGTGCCTTCTGCCGGCACTCTGCGCTGCAGTATCGCTGGTTGCGCGATTGCGGCTCGAACGTCTTCCCACACACCTGGCAGGCGCGCCTCTCCTGCGGCCGGTTCGAGGGGAAGTCCCATCCGCTCATTGCTGCGCCTCCTTCGTTCTCCATGATGGCTACTCCTCCTCAGAATTGGCGGGGCAGGCCGCAAGCCTGCAGCCAGTCTTCGTTTTCGGTCGCTGGCTTTCCTGGACGCGTTCCTGTGACTTCTTGCGCAAAGACGCAGGAGGCGCCCTGCCTTTGTGCGATGGCAGCGAGCGAGCAAAGCCATTCGTCGCCTTCTGTCTTGGTCAACGCCATCGCGCAGTCGACCGTGCAGCTTGCGTTTTCTCTCAGAGGGCAGATGTGTGTCGTCATATGTTGCTTCCTATCTAACAATTAGACTGCTTTTCATTTCGCGCGGTTCCCGATAGCGGGGTGGGTCTCCTAGGCCAAGCATCCACGCGCAGAGGAGAGCGCGCGGGTTTACCGCGCTCTCCGTGCCTAGGCGATCCACCCCCTCGGGAGGGGGGTACCCCACCGGTTTATGTATGTAATACATAAGGTTTCGAGACCCCCTACCCCTCTCTGGATTTTTCTCAGAAAGAGAGGGGGTACCCCCTTCTGAAAAATGAGACAGAGACACCCCCTACCCCTCTCTGTCATTATTTCCCGAAGAGGGGTACGTCCAGAGGTTCTGCGACTTGTCCCTCTGCTCGGTTTTCAAGCCAAGCCTCTTCGCCACTTTCTCGACCTGCTTCTTGGCTTTGTCGGCGTTCTCCGCGTAGGCGTCCGGGAACATCGCCTCGGCCATGGCGGCCTTTGTCGGGGTTTCCAGGAAGCCGACCGTCGCGAGGAAGAGGTCATCGAGTGCCTTGTTCTCTTTCTCGGTTTTGCTCGTCTTTGCAGCCCGTGCCTTCTCGGCGCTCTTGCGCATCTGCTCGAACCCGTCATCGCTTTCCAGATCGGCCAGGACGCCGCTCTTGTCACTGCGGTGGATGGGATAGTCGAACCACAGGTTGAGCGGATCGAAGCGGGGGAACTCGCGCAGGGTGCCCTCTATGCGCCACGCCGTCTTGGCCTTTGCGGCCTGCCTCGCGCCGTACACGGCCTCCAGCATCGCGCCCTCGCCCTTGCGGTCAAGGAGTGCCCGTGAGCCGTCCAGAAACCGCTTGGCGGTCACGCGGTCGTCGTCGCTTATGATGTCCTCCCACCCGGCCGGCCCCAGCTTGGCCATGACCTCTTCCAGGGCCGCGCACACATGGGCGTCCTCCTGCTGCTGGCGCAGTGCGTCGGTCTGCTGCAGCTCGATCATGTCCAGCAGCGCGTCTGGGTCGCGGGCGAACACTCCCGAGCCGCTCACGCGGTCCATGGAGCGCTTGGACCCCTGGCTGCCCTTGCTGTGGTGGTGGCAGTAGACGACCGCGCAGCCGAGCTCCGTGGCAACCTTGTCGAACTGGTTGCAGAACGTGGCCATCTGGTCGGCGCTGTTTTCGTCGCCGGTGATGACCTTGTAGATCGGGTCGATGATCACCGCGATCGGCCGCGTCTTCAGCGCACGCCGGATGAGCGAAGGCGCCAGCTGGTCCATGGGCTTGCTCTTGCCCCGCAGGTTCCAGATGTCGATGTTGCCCAGATGTTCCGCTTTAGCTCCCATCGCCGCATAGACGTCCTTGAAGCGGTGCAGGCAGCTCGCCCTGTCAAGCTCCAGGTTGACATAGAGCACGCGGCCCTGGGCGCAGCTGAACCCAAGCCACGGCAGGCCCTCGGCTATGGCCACGCACAGCTCTATGAGCGCGAAGCTCTTGCCCGCCTTGCTGGGGCCGCCGAGCATCATCTTGTGGCCCTGGCGCAGCACTCCGTCGATGAGGGGAGGGGAGAGCTCCGGCAGCTCGTCCCACACGTCTGACAGGCTCTCCGGATCCGGCAGGTCGTCGTTCTGCTCGTCGAGCCATTCCCTCCATTCCGCCCAGGACGGCTGGCCCACGTTGGTTGCCACGAGGAACTGCTTGCGGCCGCCCCTCGTCACGCCCGGCATCCTCGACAGGCGGGAGGGGTTCTTGTTCTGGGTGTCGATCGTCAGGCCGTTCTTTTTGCACGTCGCATACAGGAAGTCCACCCGCTTGCGGTACTCGTCGTAGTCTTTCGCATCGACGCGCACTATCGCATGCAAGCTCTTTCCGCCGCTGTGCACGAGGCAGGCGACCGGCAGCTCGAGCTCGTCGATGATGGCCCGCTGCTTGCCGATGTCCATGTCGTCGGACTCGACCAGCGCATAGCGGAACTCCGTCACGTTGTCGTTGCGCACGCCCTTGCCGTCGAGCGGATTGAAGCGGATCCACGCGCCGCCCTCCGCGCTCGGCTGCCCGATCGACGCGCCCAGGTCGTCGCCGTACTTGGTGACTCGCGCTATCAGGTCTCCGGCCGTGTCGGTGTGCGGCCCCTTGTTGGAGGGCACCCAGCGCCCGTCCTTGTCCCAAGCCTCCGTGACGTAGCCCACGACCTCGTTGGCGTCGAACAGCGTCTCGAGGTAGCGCACGACCTCGCGCCACCCGTGCCACTCGCCTTCGGGCTCGGCGATCTCCTGCGCCTCTATCCATGACGGGTCGACCACGCGCCCGCCCTGCCGCTGAGGGCCGTTGTCCGTCACCTCGTCGTCCCAGTCGAGCGCCTGCCCCATGTCATGGGATCCAGCAGGCTCCCAGCCTGCGTCCTTCGCCAGCTGGACGAGCGTCCCGCCGGTGACGGGAGCGCCGCCGGAACGGCCGAAGCCGTCCCACTTGCGGCGCATGGCCCCGTTGCCCTTGTATCGCTTTGCGTCGCTGCGGCTCCAGCCGTCCCATATGTCGAAGCCGTAGCCCTCGTGCTTGAGCGCCATGCCGATCTCCACCCAGTCGCTGTATGCGATCGACGAGGGGTCGATGGCATCGAGGCACTCCGCGAGGTTATATCCCTCACTCATACGACACCGTCTTTCCGAGCTTCAGTGCTCCATATGTTGGGGCAGCGCTGTCTATCGCTCCTTCCATCCTGTTGGGGAAAGTGGTTGATGTTGGCATTGGTTGTCTGCCTTTTTCTGGCGAAAAATCGCTTGGGTTTATCCCTCGCGGCACGCGCCACCCGTTGGCGCTTATCCGCGTAATCAGATTGCTTGCCTCGGAAAACTCCCATGTGCCGACACGCTTGAATCCCTTGGACTCCAAGAAGCGAATCTGCTTGGGCGTGGAGAGTCCCTCCTCCTTGCGCTTGTGCAGCTTGTCGAGCAGCAGAGAGGCTTTGCCAGCACATTCAACCGTGTCCGGGAAGATGCCGAACTTCTCCAATGCTGCCAGTTGCTTGTCGCTTGCGGGTGCCATTTCGAAACCAAAGGCCGGCACGTAGTTCGTCAAGTCCTCGGCTGCGATGCTCATCTCGAACTGCAGCGGGTCCACCAGCTTGCGCTTGCGGTTCCGCATCGCCTTCAGCTCTTCCGCCAACGCCTCCTCGCGCTGCTGCAGCACGTCGGAGGTGGCCTGTTGCTCGGCCTCTTCGAGATCCACGGGACACCCCGCGGCATCTTCCATGTTCGCCGTCATCTGCATGGCCACGTCGTCGCTCTCGGCGATGAGGTGGGCCGGATGGCACAGCTCGTGCCTCTCGGTGTGCCAGAGGAAATCGAGCAGCAGCAGCTCGGTCTTGCCGGTCTCGGGAGACAGGCGGGTGCCGCGCCCCACCATCTGGCAATTGCCCATGATGGCGACTTTTCCGTTTCGCCGCGTGACAATTGTTCCGGTGTCAGTTTGCACGCACCAGCACTGCTCTTCGGTATGCTGTTCCTTATTCCAGGTAGGGCGTCCGTCGTATGTCGATCCGATGCAGGCGCGATCCTTTTTCTTCATGTGCAAGATGTAACAATCGTTGCCGCTCTCGCTTTTTTGGATGCTGATGTTCGCCTTCCACCCGCGCTGGATCGCCATGATCTGCAGGCGTTCCGCATAGATCCTATCTCCTGTGCTGATATGGTATGAGCGCCTTGTCCAAGTTTGTCCAAGCTGTTTTGCGCCGTCGCCTAGGTGGATGGCTTCAAGCATCACGTCGAATTGACTTTCTGTCATATCGAACAGCGAAGTGGGAATTTGCTTTGACATATAGGGTTCAAGATCACCCCATCCGCGAAGGTGCTTGTCTCTGCCTCTCGGCTGCCCTTTGCAAACGGTCCAAACGACAGATGGGCTGTTTTCGGCGAAGCCTTTATGGGATCTCTCGAAGCGGTTATGCTTGAAACCGCAACCGTCGATGCAATCCTGTATCTTTTCAAGCCATGGCTGATGCTTGCCCTGGGTGATGGTTATCTGTCCGTTTGCCTGATTCATCGTTCCATCAGAGAGGACCCAGCCGATGAAGCGGAGCTCATCATCGGTAAGAGGGACGCCGCCGAAGCGTCCGTGTCCCGAAACTGGGATATAGGCACCGTCGCTTAGGTCGGCGAGTTGATCGGCCTCTTTGAACTTCCAGCCAAGCTTACGCTTGTTGTCGTAGACCATTCGATGCTTGTTGGTCACTCGGATATCAATCTGGGGTCCTGCTATTGAACAGAAAAACTCATCCTCATCTAGAGGTCGACGCACGGTCGCAATAGCCGGCTTGTATGAAATCGTCCCATCTTCCACATTGAAAGTTGCGACCATCTCGCCAAGCGACACGTCTCTTTTCCAGCCTGTTTCGGTCAATATCTCGGTGACATCGTCAAGGCAGTAGAGGCTGCGCACCTTGGTCGGACGGAGCACCACGATGCAGTCCACACTTGGGCAGTCCCAGCCTTCCGTGAGCAGCATCGAGTTACATAGCACGTTGGTGTGCCCGGCATCAAAGTCCTCAAGCACTTCGGCGCGATCGATGCTCTCACCGTTTACTTCGGCCGCCTGGAATCCTCTCGATGCGAGGATCCCGCGGAACTTCTTGCTGGTAGCCACCAGTGGCAGGAACACGACCGTCTTACGATCGAGACACCCGGCAGTTACCATCTCATCGGCGATCTGGTCCAGGTACGGATCCAGCGCCGTGCCGAGGTCGCTTGCGCTATAGTCGCCTGATTGTATCTTGACGCCGCTTAAGTCGAGCTTGAGAGGCACCGTCTGTGCCTTGATGGGGCAGAGGTAGCCGTCCTTGATCGCCCTCGGTAAGGTGTACTCGTAAGCTATGCTGTCGAAATACGCGCCGAGGTTTCGACGATCGCCACGATCGGGCGTTGCTGTCACGCCCAGGATGTTGGCATCCGTGAAGTGGTTAAGCACCAGCTGGTAGCTGTCTGAGAGGGCATGGTGCGCCTCGTCGACCACGACCGTCGTGAAATAGTCGCTCGGGAACTGCTTGAGGCGCTTCTCGCGCATCAGCGTCTGCACGCTGCCGACCACCACGCGGTACCACTCGCCGAGGCATGACTGCTCTGCCTTCTCGACGGAGCACCCAAGCCCTGTGGCCGATGCCAGTTTGTCTGCTGCTTGCTGCAGGAGCTCGCCTCTGTGGGCCAGGATCAATACGCGGCCGCCCTTGTCCACGTCATCCTTGGCCACCATCGAGAACACGACCGTCTTGCCGGTCCCGGTCGGTAGGACGAGGAGCGTCTTTCGACGCCCCTCGGTCCACTCGCTCTCGATGGCTTGGCGAGCCTCCTGCTGATAGGGCCGGAGACTCATGCCCATCAGAACGACCCGGGAGTGTATCCGGGATGATACTGTGTCTGCGGCGCAGGCTGTTGCGCCGGCATGGGCATGGCGCCCTGCTGGTATGCGGGCTGCTGGTAGGCGGGAGCAGGAGCGGTCATTGGGGCGGTGGCTGCGACGGGAGTCGGGGCAGTGGTGGGCTGGTCGGGCCACTCTTCGGGTTTCAGATATGCCTCGACGTCGTTTCCTTCGCCATCGCTTCCGTCCTTCTTGACGAACTTACGTACCTTCAGCTTGAGCCAGCCTTGCTTGCCCTCGATCTCATTCCATCGCATGGGCACCTTGCCGGTTTCAGGGTTCTTCACATATCCTAACGATTCGAAGAATTTGGCAATTCTCCAAGCCATTTTTGTGTTGAGCAGCAACCTGTCAGTGAATGGAACCCAGCCATTTTCAGTGAGAATGTTGAGGGTCACAGCCGCGCGAGGGCATGCAGCGACCTTGTCTCCTCCCTCATAACGCTCCTTTTCGATCTTGATCACTTCGAAGGGGTAGCTCCCTGCAGGCAATAAGACGAATCCTCCCTCATCGGACACCTCGCCTTCCCAGTCGAGGGCTTCGCCCATGTCGTTGTAGTCTGTCATTTTCTGATCCTTTCGGTTAGTTGAATGGGACTTCGTGATCGATCGCTTCGAAAACTTGTGGCCATGCTCCGATGAGCACGCCCTCCACGTAGTCCTGCGGATAGTTTTCAAACGGCGTCTCGGCCGTGAAATGGCCTTTCTTGGCCACGACGTTGCGCACCTCATCCACTGTCACGTGGTTGGACTCCATGAGCTGCAGGAGCGGAGCGAAGTAGGCTGGCAGTTGCGGGGCCGCGGCCGGCTGCTTGTTGTTGCTTACAAGGGTTCCGTCCTGCGCGTAGACCAGTGACTGGACGGGTTTCTGCTGCATCGTAGGTGGTGTGTGCGAAACGGGTTTCTGTGTAGACGCTGCGGGCGATTGCGCAGACGAAGGCATCTGCTGCATGCTCGGAACGGCCTGTGGCGCGGATGCCTGGATCGGAGCGACGTGGAGCTGTGCGGGAATGAAGGAGGTTATCTGCGCGTAGTCGAACGGTACTTCCTCAGGCAGTCCCCAGCGGTTCTTGGCATCCCAGCACGCGTGATGCTGGCAATACATGACGCGCTTGTTCCCACGTGCCTTGCCTTTTGCCTGTCCCATTCCTGAACTTACCGTCTCGACGATTGTCTTATAGTTAACGAAGAGAACGGCGTCCGCCCACTCCTTTATCATTGGAGCGATCTTCTTCTGCAGCTTGAGCTCCCAGCGATCGTAGCCGGCGGCTTCGTCCGGCTGCTCGAACTTGCGCATGGCCGCATGTGCCGTAATGACGACGTTCACACCCGCTTCTGCAACGTCAGAAAGCAGGTTCAGGAGCTTGCCGAACTCTTCGGCGAGGTAGGTGTAACCCTTGCCATATCCCGGTGCCTCTATTCCATCCCACTTGTATTTCGCGCAGATATGTTCGATGCAAAGCTTTTCAGCCCAGTCAGCTGTATCAATGACAATCGTGCCGCATGGCCGCGTCATCTTTACCTCCTGTAGCTGCGCCATGAGTATCGACCAACTTTGAGGAGCATCGGTGCGTGCCACATCGTAGTGCTCCGTGCTGCCCTCTGTGTCGATGAATAGGGGATTGGGAAACTGTGCGGCGAAGGTGGTCTTTCCGATGCCCTCGGGGCCGTACACGACGACTTTCTGCGCCTTGGCGATCTTGCCACGTGTGATGTTAAGAGCCATCTAGCATTCCTCCTTCTGATCTTGTTTGGGCTTGGTTATGGTCAGACGCGAGTTCGTTGGTGAAGAGTAGGAGAATCTGTCAAACACATCAGGCATACTCTTCTTCAACTGCTGGCCGTTAAGACGCGTTATCCTACTTGGATGGCTTACGGTCGCCGTTGTACCGTCCGATAGAATGACCTTCTTGCCTGCGCCGATGGATTTCTTGACCGCATCCTCTAGAGCGTTCTTTCTCATTTCGAGAGCTTTATACTGGTCTTTTACCTCGATCAAAGTGACGATTACTTTTTCTATTGCAGGATCAACTTTCGTGATCATCAGAACCGCCCCGCTTCCCATGAAGACGTAGTAGGCGCCATGACGGGCTGCAGAGTCGGCGCGTCTGCGTAGCCGGTGGCCATTGTGGCCGTGGGCTCTGGCTCGGCGATCTGTCCGCCATAGCCGTCCTCTATGACGAGGCTGCACTCGTCGCCCGTGGAGACGCGGGTGGCTATCACCTGCAGGCCCTCGCCTGTGGCCCAGGTGCCGAACTCCTGCATCGTCTGAACGTCCATCTGCTCCAGCTTGTCGAGCAGCACGAAGCCGCACTCTGGCTTGAGCTTGCGCACGATAGCGGTGGCCACCTTCAGCTGGTCTGAGCCGGACATGGCGTCCCACTTGCAGCCGTTGTACACGAGCTCGCCTTCCTTGACCGACAGGCCCGGCAAGGGGAGGTCTGCGCCGTCGAGCAATGCCAGGCGCTGTTCGCGCACCTGGTCGATGCGGCCTGAAAGGTCGTCGTACTGGCCCTTGAGCTCGTCTGCCTCCCTCTCCGCCGTGGCCTTCGCGGCGTTGGTGCGCACCTTGGCGTTGATGGTGTCGATCTCCTGCAGCTTTGCCTCTATCTCGGCCGTGGACTCGTCCTGCAGCTGCTCGGCCGTCTTGCGGGCCGTGTCGAGGTTCGATTCCAGCTTGCTGATTTGCATCGCCTGTCCGGCGAGACGGCCGAGTATCTCGTCCCATGCGGCCTTTAGCCTCACACTCTCCGCTTCGAGCCGCCGTTCCTCGGCTTTTGCGGACTGCAGCTCGGCCTCGACCTGCCCCACGCTCTCGCGCAGCTTTTGGTTCTCGCCGTTCTTCGCCAGGATAGTTTGCTGGGCCTGGATGAGCTCGGTCACGCTGACGGCCTCGGCGGGCGCGTCGGGGTAGGTCGTCATGTCCTCGGCCGCACCGCGCTTGACCTTCTCCATCTGGCCGATCGTCAGGCGCTGGTTGTAGATCGTCTGCTCCTGCTGCTCGAGCGCGGCCAGCTGGTCGCCCACGCCTATGATGTTGAGCAGCGTCTGCGCCTTCTCCTTGCTGCTAGACTCGAGAAACCTCGGCAGGTCGATCGCGAGCTGCTCCACGAAGCCGTCAAGCAGCGCTTGGCCTGACTTGCGGCCTGCGGGGTCGATCACCTTCAGGTCGCCGTTCTTCCCCTTGCGCTCGACTATCAAGCCGTTGGACAGCTCCACCTTGAGCGCCGGCTCCGTCGCGGATCCCTCGCGCTTTGGCTCGCTCGGCTTGTGCTTGCCTCCGCCGAGCGCCCATGCGATAGCGTCCAGCACGCTCGTCTTGCCTTGGTTGTTGCGTCCGCCGATCACCGTCAGCCCGTCCGCCGCAGGTTCCATGGCCACGGCTTTCACGCGCTTGACGTTCTCGATCTGCAGGCTGCTTATCTTCACGCTCATTTCATATCCTCCTTATTTGCCACGGCCGATTTGCATTTTTCAAACAGGTCGTTCTCGAACTCATCGGGCTTGTATCCGTCGGCCATGAGCGCCGATAGGAGATTTCGAAACTTCTTGGCCACCGCTTTCAGCCAATCGCGGTTAGACGCATCCGTGCCCCCCTTGTAAACACCCGTGATCTCTGCCTGGGTCATGTTGTCTGACCGGTCCCAGAGGTATGCGACCATCCAGGCGTTGGCGGCAGCCGGGATGTCGTCGAAGCCTGAGAGCTCCTTGAACCGGCTCAGGTCGTACTTATCCTCTGCCGCTACGCTCGTGAAGTGCCGGATGGTATTTTTCATCATCGAGGCATCTGCCATTCTTCCGGCGATGAACTCGGCACGGCGGCGCTTGGCCAACGACATGGCGTGCTTGACCTTGTTCATGGACGCGATCTGCGCCTGCTCCTCGTCGGAGACGGCGGCAGGCGAGCTGTACTCGGCCACTCTGAGCCACGTTTCGTCGTCGGTGGGCTCAGGCATGAGGATGATGCTCTCCATGGGATCGAGCTCAAGAAGATCGTCCTTGCAGCAGCAGTAGATGGTCCTTATAAGCCTTGCACCCTTGGGAGCCCTTTCGTAGACCTCGATGCCTAGATCCGTGCAGTGGCCAAGAAGCTTCTCGTATTCCTCTTGGCTGCTGCGAAGGCTTTTGAGGTGTTTCGACAAATATTGCCATTCGTTCTCCGGGCAATTCGTCAGGCGTTCGATCGCCTCCTGGTCGTCGCTGAAATCATTGATCGCTTCAGCCCGCTCGATCGTCAGCTGTTCGTTGACGATCGGATCCCCGACGGCCTTGAACCCTTGGCGTGCGTTGGATATCTTCTCCACTTTGATTCCGGTTGCCGAGGCGATCTTCTCGTCATCCCATCCGACTTTCATGGACAACTGCACGAATCGGCTCTCCTCTATGGGCGAGTACTTTTTCTTCGTGTTAGTCAGCAATGCGAAGGCGATCGCTTCCTCCATGTCGGCATCGTCCTTGACGAGCGCCTGAAACGTCTTTGTTTTAAGCAGGCGCATGGCTTGGACGCGGGTGTTTCCGGCAATGATGCGGTAGATTCCCCCATCGCGTCCGAGTATGGGCGGCTCCATCGGCTCGCCCTTTTCGCGCATGGTTTCGGCCAGTTCTGCCACGTAATCCTTGTTCTCTTTGGTATCCCAATCTCGTGCGAGGGGAGTGTTGCCGTATTCGTCTTCCCATGGGTACACGTCGTCGATTGAGACACGTTCTGTCGTTGTTGACATTTACCCTCCTAACAGGTAAAACAGTGAAAAGTAACATTCATTCAGATTTTTTTCGCGGGTTCGTCCCCGTGACCTCGCGCATCCTTCGCAACCTCGTCTTCGCTGCGTTGTAGACAAGCTCGAGCCTCTTGTATTCCCACTGCTCGATGGCAAGCAGCCAGTCGGCTTCCGCCTTGGACCGCTCGTAGCGGCTCACCGGGCAGCTTTCACGCTTCTGGGGCTTGGGCCTCGTCGGCTGGCGCCGCGTCTGTCGCAAGGACTCGCTCTCCTCGTAGACCGCCCTCTGCGCCGGAGTCATGGCGGCAAGCGCGTCGGAGCAGGCATCCTCTCGTCCGGCTATGCGGTCCCGCATCGAGCAGACCCGGCACTTGCCGGTGCGCGCGTCGACGTGAGACCTCCAGCTTGCGCATTCGTCGCACCAGACCAAGCGGGGGATGTGGCACCTAAGGGACAGCCCGAGGCGCTTCGAAGCCATCTTCACTGCGCCGTTGGAGCGCTTCAGCTCTCGGCAGATGTCTCGTCGGGGGATGCGTCCTGCGGTGTCCATCAGATACGCGATGTCGCCTGTGGTCCAGTCACGTCGGGGCGAGCCTTTCCTCACTTGGCCGTGTCCTCCTCAACTAGTTCGCGTGCGTGCTTCCAACTGCGTGCCGCCGGTTTGCGACCGGTGATGAGCCTGAACCAGCGCTGCATCCTGGCCACGCCTTCCTGCCCGTCGAGGTCCTTGAGGTATGCCGGATGGATCCGCTTGGCAAGCGCTGGCTCGGCCATGATCAGGAGCCTGGAAAGGCATGGCCACGTCGTGGCCTTGACTCCCCGGCAGCGCAGCAAGATGGGATAGTCGGACGGGGTCTCGGCGGCGGCCCGGCAGGCGTCTTCCGTGAGCCTTGACCAGTAGGTGCGGTTCACGATGCCCTCGCACGGCGTCATGGCCCAGGCGACGGCATCCTCCGCGTCGTCCAAGACTGAGCTGTACACGGTCACCACCACCCGTTCAGGTGCGACCACGACATGAGGGTGGGCACCAGGAAGAACAGCACCACCACGGCCAATGCGAAGCACAGCTCGCACTTGGTCTTGTCGTCAAGTCTCATGACAGCCCCGCCTTCCTGTTGAGCCAGCCGGGCAGTTCCGCGATGATGACGCGGTAGCCAAGCTTGCCTGTCTTGAAGCCGGGGATGCGGTCCTTTGGGTTGACGATCTTGCTCTGTCCCAGCACCCAGTCGTATGAGTGCCCTATGAGCTCTGCCGCTTCCTGCAGGCTGCAGGTGAGGGGCTGGGGCTGGAGCGCGGTTTGCCCGTCGCCTTCGATGGGGGTGGATGTTTCGTCAACGCCTTGCATGTGGTATCCTTCCTCTTGTCTGCGGGCGGTCCTTCTAGGGATGTGCGCCCGCTGTGTGTGGGCCATGGCTTATGCCGTGGCCTTCTTCATTACCGCGTGGCCGAGCAACCTCATGTCCACGGCCGTGACCGACTGTCCATCGCCGAATACCGCGTGCAGGGTCGCCTTGCCGTCTCCTGAAGCCTTCCGCACTGCGATCTCCCGCACTTCGCGTGCCTCTCCGCCGTCCAGCCGTCCGATCTCGTCTCCGACCGTCACAGGCACGCCGTATGCGTCCGCGATGCCGATCCTCTCGCACATCTCGGCTGCGTCGACGACGACGGAAGCCTTCGCCGGCTTCTCGTTCAGGCGATCCTCGATGCGGTTCACGGCCTTCTTCAGTTCTTCGAATTCGGTCAGGGTGGGGTACTTCCTAGGTGTTGCCATTGCTCATCACCTCCTGTCGAAAATTTGATAACTATATGTTTAACTATAGTTTGACTTGAAAAAAATTTCATTGACTGACACACCGAACAGCTTTGAGAGTTTCTTTGCATCATCTACGGATACAATGTCCGGGTCGCTTTCCATCTTGGCGTACGTTGGTCTTGATATGCCAAGATGATCTGCGACTTGTTGCTGAGAATACCGAGCATTTTTTCTGGCTTGAATCAAATTCATACTCCACCTCCTTCTATCAAAAACTATAACTAAACATATAGTGCATGTAAAGAAATATTATCATAAGATGTAATAAAAGTTTATCAAGAGACAGAGGTTGGGATGAGTATTGGCCAGAACATAAAGAAACTGCGCTTAGCTCACGGCTTAACTCAAGAAGAGTTTGGAAAAATTTCTGATGTGTCTTCCATGGCTGTCTCGCAATGGGAAAACGACAGAGCTGTGCCACGCATGGGGGCCGTGCAAAGAATCGCAGACTATTTCGGAATAAACAAAAGTGCGATTATTGATGACGGACAAGACACGGCAGGTTGCATCAACTATTCGGTTACGTCACTCACCGCGCCGGTATATGGGCGGATCGCGGCGGGTGATGCTCTTGAAATGCTATCGGTGTCTGACGAGGCGTACGTGATCCCTCAAGTTGCTGACAGGCATCCTGGCGGCTTCTTCCTAACTATTTCAGGAGACTCCATGGACCTCATAATGCCGGACGGGTCGTTGGCATACGTTGATCCAAGCATGGAAGTTCGCAGCGGAGACGTTGCGGTCGTCAACGTCAACGGCGATGACGCTACCATCAAGCGTGTGTTCTTCGCGGGGGACACCATCGTGCTTCATCCAGAGAGCGACAATTTGGCGCATCGGGATCGATCCATCGACTCGAGCGATCCCGATGCGCCACGTGTGAAGATATTGGGTAAGGTTGTTTGGCATTATATGGTGAATGACGACAGGCTCTAGAAAAGGGGACAAAGTGAAAAGAATCGCTGTAGTTGCATTAATGCTTGGTCTGATCATGGGATTGATTGGTTGCTCGACAGGGTCAATTGAAAAAAAGCCATCAGAACAAAATTCAAATGTAGTTGAGAAAACAGCAGCGCCGCAGCAGCTGTCAGTTGCCGAATCTGGTTATAGCGTGGATGCCGACGGTTTCATGACTTATGCGGCAGTTGTCGAGAATCCGAATAGCAATTGGCTTGCAAATTATCCGAAGGTTACTGTGACGGCAAAAGATGCTAATGGGGCAATTTTGTTTAGCCATGACGACTCTATCACCTACCTTTTCCCAAATGGAAAACAGGCGATAACTGGCTTCACATCTGTGGATGGCTCTAAGGTTGCCTCAGTAGAGGCGACCGCCTATCAATCAGATAAGAATTGGACTGAAGAGGATGTTCAAGGTGCTGATGCAGATTCTCTTTTCGAAGTTACAAATCTAAATGAAATGATAAATGAATATGGACGCATTTCTTACACTGGAGAAGTATCGAATAAAACTGATCAAGATGCTTCTGCGATTAAGATTTCGGTAGTGCTTCGGAATGCGGCAGGTGCGATTGTCGGTGGCTACTACACATATGTGAACGATGTTCAGCCTGGTGGAACTTCACCATTTCAGATGCAGGCTACAGGTACACCACCTGAGCATGCGGGCTATGAAGTGTATGCATATTTGGCTTACTAATGATTGCTCGGCTACATCCTCATGGTGCTGCTGGATCTTGCCGACTCGTATCTTGGGGCTCATAAGTAGGGAAAGTCAATAACAGAGAGAGGAATCAAAATGGAAGCAGGGGCAAAGTTGGAGTGGACGCTGGTGTCGGAATGCGCCATTCCGCCTGATGTGCAGAACGTGCTCGCGCCGGGAGAGCAAGCGGTCGCTGCATATAAGACGTTCCGTGATTCGGCTATCTTCACCACCAAGCGCCTGATTGTGCGTGACGCCCAGGGCATCACCGGCAAGAAGGTGGAAATATACTCGCTTCCCTGGAAGTCGGTCGACATGTGGTCGTCGGAAAACGCGGGGCATCTCGACTTCAACTCTGAGATGGAGTTCTGGACGAGGGCCGGGCATATCAAGGTGAATCTGAAAAAGGGGATCGATATCCGACGTCTTGATTGGATCATATCGTCTTGCGTCTGTGGTGCTTAGCCGACAACAAGTCGATAAGCCGCCCAGAAAATAACGGACAGGATTGCAGCCTTGATGATCTTGCCGGCAAAGCGGCCCAAGGCTTGAGCAAGGCGTTCGGGATCGGATTCATGGTTCTTCACAGGAAGAGCTCGCCAAGGTAGATCAACCCGCAGGCGATAAGCACTCCGGCGACAATGCAGATTAGCAAGAGTAAAAAGTCTCTGATTCGTGGCATGAATCAGATGAAGAAGCTCAGGGTGAGTATTACGAACACGATGAACCAAATGATGGCAGAAAAGGCGAAGCAGCCTATGGCGATCTTGAACAGGGTATCGATGCTGAAAAGTTCGTTTCTTCTCATGGCTCAGCCCTCCTGTGTTTGATTGTTGCTTGAGTACTTGAGTGATGCTTTTCCGTCGAACACCGCCTGAGCCTGCTCGGACGGCAGGAACACGACGACCGGTACTACTCCTGCATACTCGCCCCGATCGCAGAGGTCCTCTAGGTCGGGGTTGCACGGAAAACGCCAATTAAAGCCTAGGCTTTCGGCTTGTTCGTAGGCATAGCCGACCGCTTTGTAATGGGGTGTATGTGCTTCGTTTGCCATAGTAAGAAAGATAGAGGTGGTGTCACCGATGGAATTTGAGCCTATAGACGAAGACCTGGAAGAAGCATTGCTTCATATGGTCTCCGACGCTGATGAGCGTGGCTGCGTCGTGGTTCCGGATGTTACTCCCGAGTTCAACGAGTTGAAGCGCCTGGGTTTTTTCGCTATGACGCGAGAGTATATCGACGGCAGTGCGTTGGTGGAGCTCACGTATGGGGCTTTGAGATATTCGTCGAAGAAAGAGAAGTGGGAGAAGGAGAAAATTAAAGAAGCTGGCAGAAAGGCTGTCGGTGGCATAGCTTCAAAGGCTGTCGAGATAGCTATTAATGCTGGTACAAAAATCGCAGGTATGTAGCTAATAAACCAACGCACCCCCGCGTCCGGCAAGACAAATCGGGGGTGCAACCTGACCAAAGAGGAAAGGCAGGGCGATTGTAGCATGAAGCGGCCCAACTACACCATCACGCCGCTGGAGGACAATTCCAAAGGCAATTGCCTGCGCTGGGGCATCCGCGTCTCATGCGGGCATGACCCTGCGACGGGGAAACGCATCAGGCCCTACGAGACGTTTGACGGCACCGAGCGCGAAGCCCATCTGAGGGCCATGACCATCAAGGTGGAGCATGGCATCATCGAGTCCACGAACATGACCGTGGCTGAATACTTCAGCGGCATGTACCTGCCCTGGGTGAAGAACCGGGTGCGCAAGGAATCCTACACGGGCGGCCCCCGTGACCGGCACGTGATATCGCGGGAGACCTACCGGGGCTACGAGCAGACGGCAAGCAACTACGTCATCCCCTTGTTCGGGCATTTGGGACTGGCCGACCTCAAGGCATACTTCGTGGAAACCAAGCTTGCCGGCATCGAGCACCTCGGCGCGCGGCGCAACGTGTACAAGCTCTTGCGCCAGGGGTATCGCCGTGCCGTGAAATGGCAGCTGGTGAACTTCGTCATCACCGACGCGGTGGACGAGCCTAAGCCGGAGAAGGCCGACAAGCCAACCGTCAAGTCGGTGGACATGTGGGACTACATCGACGCCTTCGAGGGCGAGGACGTTCTGCCGGCGGTGGTGATCGGCTTCGCGGTCGGGCTGCGCAGGTCCGAGATCGTGGCCATAGACCGCGAGGAGATCGACTGGACGGCCGACACGGACGCCTACTATGGCTCTGTCACCATCTGGCGGTCGTACCATTGGCGCAACAAGGTGGGATGGTTCGAGCCGCCCAAGAGCTTCACTTCGGCCCGCACCGTGTTCCTCCCGCGTTGGGCGGGGGAGATCATCCACGGATTCGCTGACGGCACGGGGCCGCTGCTCGTCCGCAATGGCGAGCGGATGCGCCCTGGGCATGTGACGCGAAGGTGGAAAGAGATCATCGTCCAAAAAAAGCTGCCCGTAACCATGCCCTTTAAAAACACCCGTCACAGTTGTGGTACCATGCTCGTGCGAGAGGACGGACTGCCCATCTCAGATGTGCAGCAGCTTCTCGGACACAGCACGCCCATCGTGACTTCTGAGTTCTATGTGCAAAAAGGAACGGAGTCGGTCGAGCGGGCTGCGGCCGCCATGAACAGGCGGGCGCGCATTGTCCGAGATTGTCCCAGTCCTCTGAAAAGCGAGCAAGAGCCGCCGAAGGCAAAAGCAGGTGATTCGCAAGAAACTCCTGATGAGCAATAGAGACTGTGTAAACCGCAAGCGAGAAGAAAAGGGCGTGTGAGGGGTTTGATGCACTTAAAATCCGCCGACTTCGGTCTTGTGGGTTCGAGTCCCACCGCTCCTACCAAATTGGTGCGTCATCTTGCATCCCCCTCTGGCAGAAGATCGCCCTCAATCGAAGAAAGCATCATGGACAACATCAACGATATCATCGCGACAGTCGAAAAGACACCAGAAACGTTTGAAGAATACCTGAACTGCTATGCCGACCGTGTCGGAGACCTCGTGAACACCTATATTCCCACTGGTACCCATCCTGACATGGACCGCTATCTCTATGGTCCCCTTGCGGCCTACAGTCAGAATGGCGGCAAACGCCATCGCCCGCTCATCTGCTTCGCCGCGTGTCTTGCCGTGGGCGGCGACATGGTGAAGGCCACCAGTGCGGCGGCGGCAATCGAGCATTTTCACACGGCTGCTCTCATCCATGACGACATAGCTGACGAGGCGGAGTTGCGCCGTGGCGAACCCTGCCTGCATTTGACGGAAGGCATCGGGCTGGCCATCAACATGGGAGACCTCGCTCTTTCTCTCGTGAATGGCACGGTCATCGCCGACGCGAGTCTCGACGATGCGACGAAGGTTCGCGTCGTCACCGAGCTCATCGACATGACGCGCCGCACCGTGGAGGGGCAGGCACTCGACATCGGTTGGGCGCGTGATGGCCGCTATGACATCACGCCCGAGGACTATCTTGTCATGGCCACGCATAAGACGGCGCACTATTCCGGGGCGGTACCGCTTGCCATCGGCGCCATCATCGGCGGAGGCACCGAGACGGAGATCGAGGCGCTGCGCAACTACGGCTTGGATACGGGCCTGGCATTCCAGATCCAAGACGACCTGCTGAATCTCATTGGCAGCGAGGAGAGCACTCGGAAGGATTTCAGGAACGACATCACGGAAGGCAAGCGCACCCTCATGGTGGTGCACGCCTTGCAGCATTCGGCGGATCGGGGCCGCCTCATCGACATTCTCTCGTCAAGGGAAAAGGATCAGGCAGTGCTTGCCGAGGCAGTTGCGATCATGGAAGAGTCGGGCAGCATCGAGTATGCGCGCAGCTATGCAGAGAATCTGACGAGCATAGCCAAGAACCGGTTGATTGACATGGTTCGCCCCTCGTCTTCGCGCGATTTGCTGATCTCCATGGCGGATTGGTTCGTGAACAGGCTTAGATAGCCGTCGAGAAACATCGGTTGAGACCGTTCTCTGACGTTTCCTGCGTCAGGAGAAGATGCGTTCCTGTCGCAGCGAAGGCGGCTGGCAATCTTTGAGGTTTCGCTTTGTTCCTTTGGTGTAACCTTGAACCGAGGTGAGGCCATGCGGTACCATGGCGGTCATGGAATCCATTAAACGACATGACACCGGTGCCGCCGTCGAGGATGTGCAACAACGCCTCGCCGTGATTGGATTGCTTGAAGAATCCGATGCCGATGGCGTGTTTGGCGACAAGACCGCCGCCGCTGTCAAGTCCTTTAGCATGCACGCTGGTCTTGTGCCGTCTGATCAGGTCGATGACAGAGTGTGGGCGGCTCTCGTCGATGCGTCGTTTCAGCTGGGTGATCGAACGCTCTATTTGCGCATGCCCCATTTTCATGGACATGACGTCCTTGAGCTACAGCAGGCTCTGGGTGCGCTTGGGTTTGCGTGTGGCACCGCAGACGGCATCTTTGGTGCCTATACGGAACTGGGCCTTCGTAAGTTTCAGCTCAATCTTGCCCTGCCATCTGACGGAATCGCCGGTGCCTACACGTACGAAGCCATTCGCAATCTGCACCATTCTTGGGAAGGCAAGGAAGCGCTGAACGGCACCGCTCATTTAGGGTTTGCCCGCGCGGCCGACGTCCTTGAGCAACATGCGCTTTGCCTGTTTGGCACCCATGAATTCACGCGCAGCGTCGCTTCGCGCATGTCGAACCTCGCGCTTGCAACCAACCCCGTCTCAAAGATAATGAGCGCTGACTCTCTGCTGGTCGCGCCTGATGAAGCCATGCTCCTTGTGCATATCATCCTCCGTGAGGAGGAGACGGCCGAATCGGTGCCGCGCGTGGGCTTTGAGGCCGAGGAAACGCTCTCCCTGAGGCTCGAGGCGGCCATCGGCGTGGCGGAAGCGAGCACACCGTCTCGCGTTGCCGTCGAATTGCCGGGCACGACATGGGAGGACGCGGGAACGGGCCGCTCCGCCCAGCACTATGCCATCACGCTGCTTGACGCGCTGTGCTCTGCGCTTTCCTGAGATGCTTCTCGGTCTCTTTCCTGAAGCGCTTGTGATGGGCGCAACATATAGGTAACGTTTTCTCCTTCATCAAGAAAGTGGTTCGTATACTTACCAGCGAACGGGCGACCGGTGGTCGCAGGAGGGATCAGCGTCTGTCCCTTCGTCTTTCAGACAGTGTTGTCCCGGACGGCTGGAATCGTCCATCCGATAGAAAGCAGGTGCATCATGACCGAAGAGCAGAAGAATGATCAAGGCGCTGTGCCCGTCCCGCCCTCTCCCTCAGAGACTTCCTCTGCGCCGGTTCCTCCGCAGCAGCCTCCTGTGGGGCAGCCGGTTTCTCAACCGCATCCTCCGGCATATCAGGCTCCTCAGCCCGTGTATGCTCCCGCTCCTCTGGTGCAGCTGACTGGGGGCATGAAGTTCGGCTGGTTTGTCGTCGGCGCGTTGCTCGGCATCGGCGGGATCGTTCTCTCCTGGCTCGTCAATGCTGACAAGCTTCCTCAGGTGAAGAGCGATGCACTCAAATGGACCATCATAGGGTTCGCGGTCTGGGTTGTGCTCGGCATCGTTTTGAGCATGATGTTTGCCGGCATGATTGCTGCGATGATCGGAGCAGCCGGGGCATCATCGTATGGTTACGGCAACTATTACGGATCCTGGTAATCTCTGCCAGGTTGCGCATTTTTGAAGAAACGCCCTCCTTTGAAGAGCCCTTCGGGGCTCTTCTTCATGCTTGAGGGGAGCCAGTGGTACAATTGGAGCGTTTTCCACACATCCACCGCAAAAGGAGAGAGCATGGCACGTCCCATGACCATGGCGGAGAAGATTCTCGCCGTTCATGCGGGGTTCGACGAAGTGGAGCCGGGTCAGCTGATCGAATGCGATCTTGATCTCGTGCTTTCCAATGACGTCACCACCCCCATTGCCGTTAACGAGTTCCGCAAGATCGGTGTCGACAGGGTATTTGACCCGACGAAGATCGCGCTGGTACCTGACCATTACGTTCCCAACAAGGACATCAAAAGCGCCGAACAGGCGAAGATTGTGCGCGACTTTGCCCGCGAACAGGGTATCACCCACTACTATGAGGTGGGATGCATGGGCGTCGAGCATGCGCTGCTGCCGGAACAGGGCGTGGTGGGTTCGGGCGATCTGATCATCGGCGCCGATAGCCACACCTGCACCTATGGTGCGCTGGGCGCATTCGCGACGGGAGTCGGCTCCACTGACGCCGGCGTGGGATATGCTACTGGCAAGGCATGGTTCAAAGTGCCCGAGTCCATCCTCTTCAAGATTGAGGGCGACTTGGCCCCTGGGGTGACGGGCAAAGACGTCATCCTCCATATCATCGGCATGATTGGCGTGGACGGCGCGCTCTATCAGGTCATGGAGTTTACGGGCAGCGCCATTCGGGCCATGGCCATGGATGAGCGCATGTCCATTTCGAACATGGCTATCGAAGCGGGTGGCAAGGCGGGTCTCATTGAGGTCGATGAGGTGACGCGTGCTTACCTTGACGGGCGCACAGAGCGTCCCTATACGGAATATCATTCCGATCCGGATGCCCGTTATGCAAGGGTCTATGAGATCAATGCGGCGGATATCGTTCCGACGGTATCGTTTCCCCATCTGCCGTCAAACACACGTCCTGCCGCCGAAGCGCGCGATGTCAAGATCGATCAAGCCGTCATCGGGTCCTGCACGAATGGCCGCATCACTGACATGCGGCAGGCCGCTGACGTGTTGCGCGGCCGCACGGTTCATCCCGATGTCCGCTGCATCGTCATCCCTGCAACTCAGGCGGTGTACCGCCAGTGCATGGAGGAAGGCTTGACCGACGTGTTCCTCGATGCGAACTGTGCGGTGTCGACGCCGACCTGCGGTCCCTGTCTTGGCGGCTACATGGGCATTCTCGCCGCGGGCGAACGTGCCATTGCCACCACGAACCGCAACTTCGTTGGCCGTATGGGCGATCCCACGAGCGAGGTCTACCTGTCCTCTCCGGCGATCGCGGCGGCAAGCGCGGTGCTTGGACATATCGGGTTGCCGGAAGACCTGGATTGAGGAAGGGGTTGCCATCATGCATTTCAAAGGAACAGCACATCGCTATGGCCGTGATATCGACACCGACGTCATCATACCGGCTCGCCATCTGACCACGTCCGATCCGGCCGAATTGGCAAAGCATTGCCTTGAGGACCTAGACGCGTCGTTCGTCGAGCGCGTGCAGCCGGGCGACATCATTGTGGCAGAAGAAAACTTCGGATGCGGCAGCTCCCGCGAGCATGCCCCCATTGCCATCAAGGCCGCTGGCATCGATGCGGTTATCGCCAAGAGTTTTGCGCGCATTTTTTATCGCAATTCCATCAATACGGGCCTTGCCATCATGGAGTGTCCGGAAGCGGTGGATGCCATCAGCCAAGGTGACGTGGTGAGTGTGGACGCCGATTCCGGCACCATCGTCGATGAGACGACCGGCGCTGCCTTTCAGGCCCAGCCTTTCCCGCCGTTCATTCGTGAGATCATCGAGGCGGGAGGGCTCATCAACCGCACAAAGGAGAAGCTGGGGAAGTAGGGCCCCGTCTTCCGCCCCGCGGAACCGTTTGGCGCTGCGGCTCTCGGCGACATCTTGGCCTGCGGCGAGGGTGCCGTGCTCTTTTGGCGACGGGATTCTCGCTTTCCGAATTGCCGCCGCGCGACCGAGGCCCTGGAATCAGGGGGAGGCGCATGCTCCGGCGTGAGCCGCTTCGCCTGCCTTCGGACAGGCAGGGCATGGAAGCAAGTCGAACCTGCAAGATGAACAGATCTATGACGTGAGGAACCATCATGACTCAAACTTACAACGTCTGCCTTCTTCCCGGTGACGGCATCGGGCCGGAGATCATCGCGGAAGGGCGCAAGGTGCTCGATGCGGTGGGGGAGAAGCACGGCACGCGGTTTGCCTATACGGAGGCGCTGTTGGGCGGATGTGCCATCGACGCCACGGGCACGGCATTGCCCGACGAGACGCTGCGCGCTGCCGAGGCTGCCGACGCCGTGTTGCTCGCGGCCGTCGGAGGTCCGAAATGGGACACGACCGACCCCGGTCAGCCCCGCCCCGAACAGGGTCTTCTCGGTATCCGTAAGGCACTTGGCCTCTATGCGAACCTGCGGCCCGTGCGCATCTTCAACGCACTGGCCGATGCTTCCACCCTCAAGCCGGAATTCATTGCAGGCGTGGACCTGGTCATCGTGCGCGAGCTGACGGGCGGCCTGTACTTTGGCGCCCGGGAGCGGTTTTACGACGAGGAGGGTTGTGGAACGGACGGCGCACACGGCCAGCGCGCCTACGACACGCTGGAGTATCGCGAGTATGAGATTGAGCGCATCGTGCGCCATGCGTTCGACACGGCCCGCAAGCGACGGAGGCGCGTCCATTCCATCGACAAGGCGAACGTGCTGGAGACAAGCCGCCTTTGGCGCGAAGTGACGCACCGTGTTGCCGCCGACTATCCCGATGTGGAGCTGTCGGACATGCTCGTTGACAATGCGGCCATGCAGCTTGTCAACGATCCTGCCCAGTTTGACGTCGTGGTGACCGAGAACATGTTTGGAGACATCCTGTCTGACGAGGCGTCCATGCTCACTGGCTCCCTGGGCATGCTGGCCAGCGCCTCCCTTGGCGACGGCACGGCTCTCTACGAGCCCAGCCATGGGAGCGCTCCCGACATCGCCGGCCAAGGCATAGCGAACCCGCTCGCGCAGATACTGTCCGTCGAAATGATGTTGCGCTACAGCTTTGGCATGGACGAAGCGGCGGACGACATTGCACGGGCCGTGGAGAAGGTTCTTGACGAGGGCTGGCGCACGGGCGACATCAGGGATGCCGAAACTCCTGCTGACAAGATTGTCGGAACGCAGCGAATGGGAGATCTGGTGGCAGAGCTCCTGTAAAAAGCTCGCGTGACAACGGAGACATGGTTCGAGGCAGGGCTGCTTGGGTGGCCCTGCCTTGTGCTGTTCGGGAGATCGTGTGCAAGCCGCGTTCTTGGTCAGAGGCAGGGCTTTCGGGGTGAGCGACGGGTTGCGGGGAGGAGGGCGCTTGGCGGTGCAGTTTGCCGCATGCCGCCTGAGCGTCGGGCATTTTGGCCGAACTACATGTTGACAACATAGTGCTGGAGGCGTATATATGTTCATATCATATATCACGTTCTGAAGGAGGAGTACCATGCCGCGAGGCGATTGCGAGGGACATGCCGCCCGTCGTCCGTGCTGTCGGCGTCGAGCCGGCGGCGGGGGCGCGCTCGTCGAGCCGGCGGCGCTTGCCGCTTTGCTTCATGCGGGGGGATATGGCTACGATATGCGGCGGACCATCCTCGATATGACCGGTGGTGAAGTGGATGTTGACGTTGGGGGACTCTATCGGTCCCTGAGGAGACTTGAGGACGATGGGGCGGTCGTGTCGCGCTGGTGCGAGGATAACGCCGGCCCGCGGCGGCGTGAATACGAGCTGACGGAGCAAGGGGTTGAATTGGCTGAGCAATGGCTTGATGCCCTCCATGCCCGCCGGCAGCTTGACGAGTGCCTTATCGACTCCCTTGAAAAGGGGCTGGACGCCTTGAGCCAGCGTGGACTTTCCGATGCGGACGGCCGCTAGGGCGACGGCTTCCTCCCTGCGGACATGAGAGGGGAGTTGGGTGGATGCCTGAGTCGAACTCAGGAGTCTCAGGCCGCCCCGTTCGCCTTCTCGGAGGGGAGAGGGACCCGGGTCATCGGGCTTGCGTCGCCTGCTGTCCGCGGAGGATCAGAGGAACGGCCTCCCAAAGGCGAGGCGGTTCGTCCGACGGTGCGAAATCATTGCCGAGCGAAGGCGCTGCGGCTGATGATGGTAGGGTTGCTGGAGCAAAGGCGCTTCAGCTGCAAAGGGGCAAAGACGCCCCGGAAAGAAGGTCATCAATGGGCGAGACGTTGAAACTTGCTGTGCCGACCATGGGCGCGGCCGGACTCGGATCGGAGCGTTCGGGCCATTTCGGTCACTGCGATTGCTTCACGCTGGTCGACATAGCCGACGGGGCCATCGTCGGCACGTCTGAGGTCTTGAATCTTCCCCATGAGGAAGGCGGCTGTCTGCGTCCGGTCGGTTTGCTTGTTGATGCCGGAGCGGATGCCATCGTTGCGGCAGGGATGGGGTCGCGTCCCCTTGCTGGCTTCAATCAGGCCGGACTCACCGTGTATTTCGAAAACCAGATGCGGCTTGTTGGCGATGCCGCCAAGTTGGTGGCAGAGGGACGAGCGCCTGTCATGGGCATCGAAAACGCCTGCAACCATCATGAATGACGGCTGCAGAATTGCGGGAGCGCCTTTCTGAAAGGTGTCGGCCTGTCAAGGTTCCCTTGGTTTTTCTGACAATCCCTCGAGGTCATGCTATGCTGCATGACATATGACGGAAAGCCAAGGCGAGGAGCGGACGTGCGAAGCATCGAGGAGCAAGAGGGCGTGTATCGGATCGGCGCTTCCAAGATGATGCTCGGCGCCTATCGCATCCTTCCCGATGCGGTTCCTCCGGTCTCCGCCGAGCCTGATGGAGGCACGCCGTCCGGAGCGAGCTTCCCCGCGTACGGCTGGGTGATGGGGGTCTTCCCCTCGCCCAGCAAGGGCGACCGCTACCTTGTCGAGTTCGTCGGCAAGCGGTTGCTCCGCATCCTTGCCTACGCCGACCGCTACGGTCGCGTGTTCTCTACCGACCGTCCATTGGAGGCGCCTCCGGCACGCAGCCCGGAGATGGAATTTCTGCGGTCGACCGCAGACTCGGCATCGATGGAGGAACAGGGGTTCATCGAGGTGCGGGGAGAAGAGGGGCTGTCGCGCCAGGGAGGGCGTTACCGGTGTCAGCATGGTCGCTATTCGCTGTTTGACTCGTGGTATAACTTTGGGCCTTACGGCGCCGACCTGTGCTACGACGATGCTCTTGCCCGCGCCTACCTTGCCCTTTCCTACCGTCCTCGCATCGGTGGCGCGCGCGTTCCCTCCCGTGGCGTCGGCGTGGTGCGGGATCGCCTGCGGGATGGAAAACTGCTTCCCTCCCTTGAGGCGATCATGGCGGATATCCGTAGTGCCGAGGCCGATCCTCTGCTCAATCCTCCTGCCCTTCTCTGCGTTCTTGCCCATTGGCTTGAAGAAGCGGGCCTTGAGGGCATCATGGCACGCAAGGTGCCCGTCGGTGCGTTGAGGCTGGTGCGCACCACGCAGTATGCCAACACCTACTACGTTTCTCTCGAGGAGGCCGGCGCACCCGTGTCGCGCCGTGAAATATGGGCTCTTGAAGCCGCGCTCAACCGCTATCTTCTGTTGGACGAGGCGTTTGGCGAGCAGGCATCCTTGGCGACGAAGGGAGATTGTTCCCGATGGGATGAATATCTCACCGAAACAGTCGGCACCCAAGAGCTTTCCTCAACGCGGGCCAAAGGCGTTCCTGCCGGGGCTCCGGACGGAGAATGGGAATTGAGATATGGCATCAGCGCTGCCATAGAGCGTCTTCGGCTTCCTTTCCGCATAGATGCGCAGCTGCAGGTCAATGCCTTGGAAGGAGTCGTTGCCCTCGACTTGACCGTTCCCGATGCGGCACTTATGGCATCTTGGCGCTGGGATGAAGATCTCTCGCATGCCGGCCCGACCGATGGACGGATCCCCCTTTCTTGGGAAGAGAGGGAAGCTTGCAGCCGGCGCTACGCCATGCATCTGTGCCTGGCCCTTGTGACAGCTGCCTTTGCTGCTTCGGAGGTCGTCCAGAGGGTTGATGTCGTCGCTCGGCCGTTCAAGGATGAGCACACGGGCGAGGATGACGTCTCGGACGGCGATCGCGAATTTCCTGCCGACGAAGGCCTGCCCGCCTATTTCCAGGTGACGTTCCTGCGTGCTCTGTTCGCGGATGCCGATCGATTCGGCGCGGCGCTTACCGGGGATCCCTTACCCTTGCTCGTGCAGGCCGGTGCCGTGTTCGAAGTGCCGGCTGCCGATCCGTTTGCCGTGGTCGACGCTTTTCCTGCGGCAAGAACGCGGGCTCTTCTTCCTGAAGCGGTCGACGAGCCCTTGCCTTTGGCGGCGAAGACCGTGCTCGGCGCGGAGCGTGCGCGCGATGTGCGCATTGATTTCTCCGCCTATCGAAGGAAGATCGGCGAGGGAATTGCGGATCGCGTTGCCCGCGCGTCCAGCGCGACTGAGGCCATTCGCATCGTGCGTGAGGAGCAAGCTGCCGCAGAGGAGCGCGACGACGACCGGACCGCCACGGCCGCGACGCGCCTCATGGCCGCATTGGCTGAGGGATCGCTCGACACAGAGGACCAGAATGCTATCGTCAGCCGTTTTCTGGGGGAAGATCGCTGCCTAGCGGCGTTGGGCAGAGCGCGTGGATATGCGCGGCAAGATCCCGAGAAGGCGGCTGCCGTCCTGACTGATGCCATCAATGAAGCCGCTGCCCTTGACGGGTACGTCGATGGCGCGGCGACGGTCTACCGCTCATTCGACTCCTACGTTGCGCGCGTGCTGTACAATCGGGCGCGCGCGGAGGCGGCGGAGACGGAATCCTATGCGGGCGGCGGACTTCCTGCTTCGCCGAATGGCATCCTTCTGCCCGAAGAAGCGGCGGCGGCCGATGCCGGCAAGCGGCTTGAACTCGTTCCGGCTTCGTTCTACCTCTGCCACCTCGAGGTTGTCCGTCTGCTGGAGCATTCGTTCGAGCGCACAGACGAGGCGTTGCGCTACGGGCGCAACGCGCTCAGGGTGGGGCCGACGACACCGGCTGGCTACCGTCAGCTTGGACGCGCCTATATGCTGGTGGGAGATATGGACAATGCGATTTCTGTGCTGCGTGCCGGATTGCACGTTGCCCTGCAGCCAGGGGACATCGCGGTGGCTTACTATCAGCTGGCCTATGCGCTGTGGAAGACGGGTGAATCCCATCTCGGTGCCGCCTGCTATCTCAAGTCCATCATGACGTCGCCGGTTGTATCCCTTCAGGCGGCTGCGGAGCTTCGGGAACTTATTGACGAGCAGGGCGTCGACCCCATAGAGCATGAGGATGTCGACGGAATGCTGTCCGACGCGGGCATCGCGCTCGCTCCCATCGACGAGGCGATGTCGGTGCTCGACGAAGGATCGGCGGTGGCTGTCGACGCAGGATTGTTTCCGGTGGCGCACAGCCTGCTTTCGCTGCGTCTGCACTATCGGCCCGATGACGCATTGATGAACGTGCTGCGTTCTCTGGGCGACTGATTTCGATGGCGGCTGGCTCGCCACCCGTGACGAAGGTCGACGGACCATGCTTTGAGGATGCGATGGCCGTTCGCTGACCCTTCGCCAACCTGCGTTACAATGGATATCTCTGCGAATTGACCTGCATCACATGATATGGAGGGTGGCCCTATGGCACTGCAAGCTCCCGAAGGAACAAAGGACCTTTTGCCTGGCGAGGCTCAATTCTGGAGCCATTTCAAGGAGACGGCTGCCGAGATATTTGGACGCTACGGCTATGCAACTATCGAGACGCCGCTGTTCGAACAGACGGAATTGTTCGTTCGTGGCATCGGCGAGGCAACCGACGTCGTGTCGAAGGAGATGTTCACGGCGATTTCGGGCGAGAACCTGAAAAAGCTGGTGGGGGGAGGCACCATCAAGGGCAAGAGCCGCCTGTCGTTGCGTCCCGAAGGGACTGCAGGCGTGGTTCGGGCGGTGGTCCAGCATGATCTGGTCCCGCAGGGAGCGGCCCCCGCCAAGCTCATGTATGCAGGTCCCATGTTTCGGGCTGAACGTCCCCAAAAGGGACGTCAGCGCCAGTTCAATCAAGTGGGCATCGAGTGCCTTGGCGCGGAGGAACCCAGCGTCGATGCCGAGGGCATCATCATGCTCATGCGTTTCTACGAGGCCATTGGGATACCTTCGGGCTCCATGCAGCTGCTGGTGAACTCGATGGGATGCGAGAAGTGCCGTCCGGCGTACCGTGATGCGGTGCGCGATTATATGAACCAGCACCTTGACGAGCTGTGCGACGAATGCAAGCACCGTGCCGAGACAAATCCGCTGCGGGCGTTCGACTGCAAGAATCCCGCCTGCGCCTCCATCATGAAGGGCGCGCCAAGCATCGTCGACTATCTGTGTGAAGACTGTCGCACGCACCATGCCGCCGTGAAGGGGCATCTCGACGATGCCGGGTTGAGCTACACGGAGGATGCCCGGCTGGTGCGTGGTCTTGACTACTACACGCGCACGGTGTTTGAGGTCCAGGTCGTCGACGGCCTGGGCTCTCAAAACGCCGTCGGTGGCGGCGGACGGTATGACAAGCTGGCCGAGGAGGTGGGTGGACGTCCGACGCCCGGCTTTGGCTTTGCCTTGGGGTACGAGCGCTGTGTGCTTGCCTTGAAGGCGACGGGCTTCACGTTCCCCTCGGCCTCGCGTTGCGACCTGTTTGTTGCGGCGGTGGATGGTTCGGCGAGAAACGAGGTGTTTCGTTTGGTGCAGGCATGCCGCGACGGCGGCCTTGCGGCAGAGATGGATCATCAGCAGCGCAGCATGAAAGGCCAATTCAAATTGGCTGACAAGCTTGGTGCTTCCATCGTTGCCGTGATCGGCCCTGACGAGCTTGCGGCCGGCACGGTCACCATTCGGAACATGAAGACGCACGGCGAGCATGAGATTGTTCTTGACGACTTGAAATCTTCGCTCGTTCAGCTTGGTGGCCGTCTGCATGAGATGGATCCGCGGGCGATCGACGAGGCGTTCGAGGGGCTGAGATCCGAAGGATAGCCGCGTGTCAGAGTAATTTATCCTTGACAAAGGATAAAGAGTTTTCTATTATTGACGCTGCGGAAACGATCGATCGAACCCCTCTCGATCCCTCTCGTTTCACTCGTCCAGTTCGAGACCGCTTTCTGCGGTCTCGACGCATCTCATCCTCCTTCCTGCCGTTTCCTTGCGATGTCCTTATGCCATGCCTGCCTGAGGACACTTCCTGCACCGGCGTGCGACGGTTTTCCGGGGGGTTCCCCCCAAGGGTGCCGCCCGCCCGTTTGACCCGTGCCTGCCGCCGCCGGATGCCGTTTCTCGTGCTGGCCATGTCACGCGATCGCCGCCTGCAGGCACGTCCCTCCCTTTTCCCCAAAGGGAGGGACGTGCGTTGCTGCAAAGGCTTCCTTTCGGCGTTCATCAGGTGCGGTTTGTGCGTGAAAACCTGCCCGTTCTTCGGCGAAGCACGACGGGATGTCGTACAATGGCCCCGTTTAAGAGAATTCCGCCGTTTCTGCACGGAGGGGAACGCGCCGTCGCGAACCGGTCGACGGCATCGCTAGCAAGGAGACAGACAAGCGCTATGGCAGATTTTAAAAACGAGTACTGCATGCACACCGCCACCTGCGGAGAGTTGCGGAAAGACGATGTCGACCGTGCGGTCGTGCTGACCGGATGGGCATGGCACAACCGCGACCATGGCGGCCTCATCTTCATCGATCTGCGCGACCGTGCGGGATACACGCAGGTTGTCGTCGATCCCGACTGCGTGAGCGCCGAGGACTTTGCCAAGGCCGAGCATGTGGGACGCGAATACGTGCTCATGATTGCAGGCACGGTGCGCTCGCGAGGCGCCGAGAGCGTGAACCCCGCCATGGACACGGGCGACATCGAGGTGCTGGCAAGCTCGGTCGAGGTCTTGAACACGTCAGTCACTCCGCCCTTTTCCATTGAGGACGGTATTGAGACCGACGAGATCACGCGCATGAAGTGGCGCTATCTCGACATCCGCCGCCCCGAGATGTTCGAGGCCCTGCATCTGCGCCACACGGTGGCCCAAGCCATGCGCCAGGCGCTCAACGAGCGAGGCTTTCTTGAGGTCGAGACGCCTATCCTGGCCAATTCCACGCCAGAGGGCGCACGTGACTACATCGTGCCGAGCCGCCCGAATCCGGGCAAGTTCTACGCGCTGCCCCAAAGCCCCCAGCAGTTCAAGCAGATGCTCATGGTGGGAGGCATCGAGCGGTATTATCAGATCGCCCGCTGTTTTCGCGACGAGGATCTAAGGGCTGACCGCCAGCCTGAGTTCACCCAGGTTGATATCGAGATGAGCTTCGTCGAGGAGCAGGATGTCCTGAGCCTCATGGAAGATGTCATGGCCGAGGTGCTGTCTGCCGTTGGCGTCGAGCATCCCTTTCCCTTGCCGCGCATGCCCTATGCCGAGGCTATGGAGCGTTTTGGCTGTGACCGTCCCGACACCCGCTTTGGCATGGAGCTTCAGGACATCACCGACATCGTGAAGAACACCGGGTTCAAGGTGTTTTCGAGCGTCGCGCAATCCGGAGGTGTGGTCAAGGCCATCAACGCGAAGGGCGCGGGCGACTGGAGCCGCGGCGAGGTTGAGAAGCTTGCGGACATCGCTGCCGCCAACGGCGCGAAAGGCATGGCGTGGATCGCCTTCACGACCGAGGGAAAAGAGAAGAGCCCAATCATCAAGTTCTTCAGCGAGGAGGAGTTCGCCGAGCTGAAGAAGGCCATGGAGGTGGAACCGGGAGACCTCCTGCTGTTCGCAGCCGACGAGCGAGAGGTTGCGAATGCCGTGCTGAGCGCCCTGCGCCTGCACATGGCCGAAGCGCTCGGCATCCCGCGCAAAGGGCACAACCTCCTCTGGGTGGTGAACTTCCCTATGTTCCGATATGACGAGACCGAAAAGCGTTATGCGGCGGAGCATCATCCGTTCACCCAGATACGCCTCGAGGACGTCGACAAGATAGAGGATGCTCCCCTCGAGTGTGGCAGCTATTCCTATGACCTGGTCATGGATGGCTTTGAAGCCGGAGGTGGCACCATCCGCATCCACAACGCCGACATGCAGCGCCGGGTGCTTCGTCGCCTGGGCCTTTCTGACGAAGAGATAGACGAGAAGTTCGGCCATCTCATCCATGCGCTTGAGCTCGGTGCCCCGCCGCATGGTGGAATTGCACTGGGCCTTGACCGCCTCGTCATGCTTCTGGCGGGCAAGCAGTCCATTCGCGACGTCATTGCCTTCCCGAAGACGAGCAGTGCCAGCGATCCGATGACGGGCGCTCCGAGCGCGGTGACGGGCCGTCAGCTCAAGGACGTAAGTCTGCGTACCCTTTGAGGGTCGTGACGGGGACTCGATTCCCGGTTGCGTGAGACAGCCCTGCCGATGTCTGAAAGGACATCGGCAGGGCTGTTGAGGTTTTTGGGGCGAGGGCTGCTTCCCAAAGCGTGCAGCTGGGGCGCGTCATCATGCGCTTCGGGAAGGTCGGACCTGGGGTCAGGCTGCCGGCTTGTCCTTGGTGGTCGGGCTCGATTCGACTGCGTGCCGCTGGCGGTTCATTCGATCGAGCTTTTTCTTGTCCGTGTCGGCCATGCCCTGCCCGACATCTTGGCGCTTTTCGTGCAGCGGGTCGGCGGGATTGGTCCAGAGATGCTCTGCGACGGGGGTCCACTCGCTGATCGAGCGTGTGCACTTGTCGCAGAGCGCACGGGCGCTTTCTTGTTCTTGCAGGTCGGTTGATGTGGCTCCCGCCGCTTCCACCAAGTCAGCCAAGACGCCTTGGTTTTCCAAGATGGGGCAAGGACGCAAAAAGTTGTCATTGAACGGCTGGTTCTCGTAATAAGCCATGAAAATGGGAGAGCGCAGCGCGTCGATCAACGACACGTCGCGTATGTTTGCATTGGCGTAATGGGCGAAGACGCAGGGTTCCACGTCACCTGCGGCATTGATGTGCAGGTAACGCCGTCCTCCGGCGATGCAGCCGCCGACGAATTCGCCGTCATTCTGAAAGTCAAGGGTGAAAAGCGGCTTCTTGTCTCGCATTTCGCGAACGAAATGATAAAGGTGCTCGCGCTGATTGGCCTTGACCATGAGCTCGGTGGGCGAGGCTACGCCAACGGGCATGTAGGTGAATATCCACGCGAACAGCACGCCCTGTCCGATCATCCAGTCAAAGAATTCTTCGGACGCTATCGAACTTGCGTTTTTGCTCGTGTAGCAACACGACACGCCAAACGGCAGCCCGTGCTGCTTGAGCAGGCCCATGGCACTTTCGACCTTGGCGTATGTCCCCTCTCCTCGGCGGGCGTCGGTGGCTTCCTCGAAACCCTCCACGCTGATGGCCGGAATGAAGTTTTTCACGCGAAGCAGGTCTTGGCAGAAGTCTTCGTCGATGAGCGTGGCGTTGGTGAACGAGAGAAACGAGCAGTCCGGGTGCGCTGCGCAAAGCGCGATGATGTCCTTCTTGCGTACGAGGGGCTCTCCTCCTGTGTAGATGTACACATGGGTTCCCAGCTCGGTCCCTTGATTGATGATGGAGTCCAACTCGTCGTAGCTCAGGTTTTCGCGGTGGCCGTATTCCGCGGCCCAGCATCCCGTGCAATGGAGGTTGCAGGCGCTTGTGGGATCCATGAGGATGGCCCAAGGAATGTTGCACTGATATTTCTCACGCATGGCCTCCTGCCTGGGCCAAGCCAAAAGGTTGCCGTCGATGAGAAACGTTTTTATCAGATCGTTGCGCACGGCGGGGTTGAGTTCCAGCAGGCGCATGATGAGCTGATACCAGTTGTTCTTCTCGTCGAGGGCGTTTCGAAAGGCGAGGCGCTGGCTGGGAAAGAGGTCTGAAGGCGCGACTTTGTCCAGCAATCCCATGATCTTGGTGGCGCGGGGTTCGGGATCTTCCAAGAAGTAGTCAAGGGTCTTTTCGAGTGCGGCGCGTTTGATTTGCTCAGTTGCTTTCATCGCTCACCTTTCTCGCTTTTTATTCTACATATGTTGAATAAATATCTTACGACGATTATAGTAAGGGTCAGTTTAAAGACAATTGCCAGTTCGGTATCAAACGCGGTTTATGCCACGCATTGAAGAGGATTGGGGCGCATTGCCATGAAAAGGTGCGAGGGGGGGAGTCGACGGGCCGCTGATCGTCGAGTTGTGCGCACAAAGAAGGCGATACGCGCAGCCTTCATGGAGCTTGTCCAGGAATGCGACTACGAGAAGATCACCGTTGCCGCCATCGCGCGTGAAGCTGACATCGACCGGAAGACATTCTATCTTCATTACGGATCGGTCGACGATGTTGTGGACGAGCTGATACATGAGGAGGCGGAGCGTTTGCTCGCCATCTTGCGAGAGGATGCCTTTTTCGGGGGCGGGCGCGTGGATGTCGCCGACCTGTTCTCGAGACTGAGCGTCGGGCTTGCTCAGAACCTCTCCCAAACCAAGCGCATGGCTGAGCATGTCTCAGCTGACGTCATCCTGAAAAAGATAGAAGGGCCTCTGACCGACGCCCTGATAGAGGACGATGGCCTGGGACTGGGCGCGATGGGACCCTACCTCGGCTACTGCGTGTCGTTCTTTATCGCGGGATTGCTGGCGGTGTATAGAAGGTGGCTTCTCACTGACTCGGAGATACCGCTTGAAGATCTGTCGGCCGTTGCGAGCGCGGCAACGCTTGTCGGAGTGAACGGCATTCTGCAGGACAGGAACCTTGCGACGATGGTCGCGGCGCCGTGACGGTGTCTGTGGACATTTAGTTGCTTCAGAAGCGGGGCGCCCGCAGAAACGTGGAGAGTCGTCTATACTGAAACGGTTACGATTCTGAGTATCCCGGATGGGCCGGGGCGGCACCATGTTCCGAACCTGGTCAGGTCCGGAAGGAAGCAGCCATAAGGGACCGCTGGCGAGCGCCCCTGCCTATCCGGGATACTTTTGTATATGTGCTCGATTCAAGGATGCTATGGATATCATCAACTTTTTCGTCACGCTGCTTTCTGATCCGCGCGGAGCCATTGCGGGATGGATCGTTGCGCTCGGGCCACTTTGGGTGTATTCCCCGCTCTTCCTCATCGTGTTTGTCGAGACGGGGCTTGTGTTCTTTCCGTTCCTGCCGGGTGATTCGCTGCTGTTTGCCGCAGGAGTGTTCTCGGCCGATGGCGGCGGCCTGAACATCGGGGCGACGCTCGTGGTGTTCTATGTCGCGGCGATTTTGGGCAATACCTCGAATTACTGGATTGCTCGTCTGTTCGGCAGCCGGATCATCGATTCGGGCAAGGTGAAGGCCCTCACGCCCGAGCGCATGGCAAAGCTTGACCACTTTTTTGCACGATACGGCGGGCTGACTATCGTCATCACGCGGTTCATGCCGTTTTTCCGCACGTTCGCTCCTTTCGTCGCGGGCACGGGGCATATGAATTTTGGAAAGTTCACGCTGTTCAACATGCTGGGCGGCGTGTCGTGGGTGAGCTTGTTTGTGCTGGCAGGATATTTCTTTGGGGGCATCCCCCTTGTACAGGATCATTTTGAGGTCATCGTCCTGGGCATCGTGGCCATATCGGTTGCGCCGGCAGTCATCGGAGCCGTCAAGGCCGGCCTTGGCTCGAGGAAGTCTGCCGCTGCGTCGTCGAAGGGTGCACACGCGATGCCGGACGTTGACGGGCGAGGCATGCCTGCGAAGCGGGAATCCGACGCGGAATAGCGGGCAAGCAGCCATTGGCGGGGATTGAAGGGACAGAAAGACTGACAGGATAGTGGGCGCATACGATGGCAGAATCACTGTACAGAAAATATAGGCCACAGATATTCGAGGACGTTGTCGGCCAGGAACATATCGAGCGCACGATCAGGAACGCCATCGAACAGGACAAGGTGAGCCACGCCTATCTGTTCACGGGTCCGCGCGGTACCGGCAAGACGACCACGGCGCGTCTTTTGGCCAAGGCGCTTCTCTGCGAGAAGGCTCCGACGCCTGAGCCGGACGGCTCCTGCGAGGACTGCCGAATGATTGCTGCGGGAGAGCATCCGGACGTCTACGAGTTGGATGCCGCAAGCCGCACGGGTGTGGAGAACGTGCGTGAGGAGATTATCGGGCGGGTGCGGTTTGCGCCCACGCGCGGACGATGCAAAGTGTACATCATCGACGAGGTCCATATGTTGTCGACGGCAGCGTTCAACGCGCTACTGAAGACGCTGGAGGAACCGCCGAGCCATGTCGTGTTCATCCTGTGCACCACCGATCCGCAGAAGGTTCCCGAAACCATCCATTCACGCTGCCAGCGCTTCGACTTTCGGCGTATTTCTTCCGAGTCCATCGTGTCGCGCTTGGGTGCCATCTGCGTGTCGGAGGGAGTGGAGTTTGAGGGCGAGGCGCTTGACCTCATCGCCCATCGGGCGGAAGGCGGCATGCGCAACGCGCTGACGTCACTTGAGCAGCTCATTGCGTTTGGGGAAGGGAAGGTCACGCTTGAGACGGCCGAGCGCCTCTTGGGAGGCCTCGACACGAGCGATCTGGCAGAGATCGTGGCCGCCATCGGGCGGCGTGATGCGGCTGCGTGTTTTCGCTGGACGGCTGATTACGTGGAGACGGGCGCCGACCTGGCGCAGTTCACCCGCGATCTTGCGGAGCATGTCCGGAACCTGTACGTGCTTTGTCTCACGGATGCCGACATCGCCTTAGAGGTGAACGATGCAACGCGGCGCCAGCTGACGCATGAGCTGCAGTGGTTTGGGCCCGATCGCCTCGCGCGCCTGTTGGGCGTTCTTGGTGAGCTGTCAGCCGAGCTCAAGACGTCAACCAACCCGCGCCTTTCGTTTGAGATAGCACTGACGCGCATGGTGCGTCCGGACTCCGACCTGACGCTTGTCTCGCTCGCCGAGCGCATTGAGGCGCTGGAATCGGGGTATTCTGCTTCCGCCCACGTGATGGGGGGAACTCCTCCCGCACCGTCAGTCGCCGCGGAAACGCAGGCGGAAGCGGTGGCTGCCGCGCCTCTCCCGCAATCCGATCCCGCTCGCGTGGGGGATCATGCCTCGATGCCCGCGCCGGCTCCTGAAAGCGTTCCGGCGGCGGATCCCGTTTCTGCTCCGAGCGCTGGGCGCGTGTCGGGCGGGCTTGCGGAGAGTTTGGGCAATCCGGCGGCGCTGCAGCGTCTGTGGCAGGCGACGCTTGTGGCCCTCAAGAAGAACAAGGCGGCGTATGGCGTGCTGTTCCTTAACACGAAGGCCGGGTATGACGCGACAGGCGGCATGCTGTCCATCGAGTTTCCCGCAGAGAACACCTTTGCGTTCAAGGCCGTCCAGAAGCCTGACGTGCAGGATGCCGTTTCCCTTGCCCTCCAGCAGGCGTGCGGCGAGACGCTCGCGTTTCAGTACATCCAGGCCCCGGGCGGCAGCCTTTCTCCGAAAGCGGCCGAGACCCCGGCTCCGTCTCAGCCTTCGACGACTTTCGCCGCTCCCTCGCGCGTTTCACCTGCCGTCCTTGCCGCGCCCGAGCCCGATCTGCCGCCGGTCGATGCCTATGATGTTCCGCCGTATGAGGACGAGCCTGTTCCTGAAGAGGGATTTTCCGCTCCGAGCATGCCGCCGCAGCCCGGACGCGATCCCGTGTCGCAGGCACGCGAGATGCCCGATGCGATGCCCGCCGGAGATGCTTCGCAGCCTTCTGATCCGGATGGGGACCTGCATGCTGCGCTGGCAGCCGGGTTTGGCGATGGGGTTGTTGTGGAAGAAGTGCGGTAGACTGTCGGAGGCGGTCTGGACCAACTGGTGACGAAAAAGGAGAAGTCCCATGGATATGAAGAAGATGATGAAGCAGGCGCAGCGCATGCAGGCCGAACTTGCCAAGGCCCAGGATGAGATCAAGGACATGACGTTCGAGGCCACCGTTGGGGGCGGCATGGTCAAGGCTGTTGCTGCGGGCGATATGTCCATCGAGAGCATTGTCATTGACAAGGATGCCGTCGATCCCGACGACGTCGACATGTTGCAGGACATGGTTTTGGCCGCGGTCAACGAAGCGCTGCGAGGCGTGTCCGACCTGAGCTCTCAGCGGCTGAACGCCGCGACGGGTGGCATGAACATTCCCGGCCTGATGTAAGAGCGGCGACCTTCGATGCACGCTGCACCCTCCATACAGAAGCTTCTCGATGAACTTGAGCGCTTGCCGGGCATCGGACCGAAATCAGCCCAGAGGATAGCCTATTGGATACTCAACACTGACAAGGCGACGGCATTGCGGCTTTCTGACGCGATCGTCGAAGTAAAGGATTCTGTGCGCTTCTGCACGCGTTGTTTCAACTACGCCGAGGGCGACCTGTGTGAGATATGCCAGTCAGGGAAGCGCGACGCACGCGTCATCTGCGTGGTCAGCGAGCCGCGAGACATCCCTCCCATCGAGCGGACCGCCGTGTTCTCGGGCGTGTATCACGTGTTGGGAGGCGCGCTTTCTCCGATGGAGGGCATTGGTCCCGACAGCCTGCGCATTGCGGAACTCATGAAGCGTTTGGCATCTGACGAGGTGGATGAAGTCGTGTTGGCCACAAACCCCAACATCGAGGGCGAAACAACGGCTGCCTATCTCGCCCGCCTGATCAAGCCTCTTGGCATTCGCGTCACGCGACCGGCCAGCGGCCTGCCCGTTGGCGGAGACCTCGAATTTGCCGACGAGGTGACGCTCGGTCGCGCGATTGAGGCGCGGCGCCCTCTCTGACCTTTCGCGTTACGCCCTCTGGCGGCGCAAGGGGCAGCGGCCAGGTGATGCCCACCGATTCGATGATCGCGAAACTATAGCAAACGGTCACAGAAACAAGTGATAGAGATTAGGCTGTTGTCCCATAGGACTCGGGCATGCAGGGGAGCGACTTTCATGCGACCTGCCATTTGCCCAGTCAAAAGCACATGGCATGAAGGATGGCCGAGAACCCTCAACGTGGTCGAATAGGACGTAGGTCTCTTATGGGTCTGAAGTCTGAATTGCCGTTTTCTTCTGGCCTGTGGTGTAGGTTACTCTCATTTCGGACCTTCTGTTTTGTACAGGATTATGTCCGAAGCCCCTTTGGCCTATAACCCCCTGGCTCCGTGTCTCCCAATCTTCAGTGGGGTGAGAAAGAAAATGGGCCGGGCGCTCTTGAAAGACGCCCGACCCACTTTCTTTGAAAAGAGGAAGGGTTCTGCCCCCTCCAAAAAACAGAACCCTTTTCTTTACCGAAGCAAGAAGCCTCCGTAAATGCAGTGCCAAGTATATCGTGTTCTCCACGAAATCACAACATTTATTTTCGGTCATTGACCGCGCCTGCTCCGCGTCCGTGCTTGCCCGTACGCATACTGCGATGGCTTAAGACCAGCTCCATCGGTCCATGATCGCCTTCGTTTCGGGGAGGGGGTGCCCTTGCCTTGGACGCTGGCTGTTCCCGCTGTTGTGTCGTGCTCGGGCGAGGGAGCCATGCGGAGTACGCTGGCTGTCCCGTTGCTGTGTCGTGCCCGCGTGGGAGCCATGCGGAGATACGGGGTTCTCGGAGTTCCTTGTGCCTCGGGGAAGATGGGTTTCGCCATGCTATACTGAGGGCCGAAAGGACGAGTGCATTATGGTGAACATACCTAGTCCCGCCCTGTCTATTGTGGGGCGGCATAATTCGGGCAAAACGACGCTGATTGAGCGCCTCATAGCCGAATTGGTCTCACGGGGCCGCGATGTGGGAAGCGTGAAGCATCACAGCCACGTCGGCTTTGACATCGACTACCCGGGCAAGGATTCGTACCGGCATCGTGCGGCGGGGGCATCCGAGACCGTTATTGCGGCACCTGGCCAGGTGGCGTGCATCAAGACGATCGATGGCGAGCAGGAATGCTCCGATATCGTGCGCGGCATGCCGGGCCATGACGTCATTGTCGTTGAGGGATATCGCAAAAGCGGTCTGCCGACGATCGAGATCATGCGCTCGGCGAACGAGGCCGATGTCCGTGTGGCCGAAGTGTTTGTCGAGGGAGCTCACCAAGGATGGCCCTTGGGGACGGATTTCACCCAGTTCACGCGAGGCACGGTGCCACCGGCTGACGACGAAGGTGCACGCGAGACCCTGCGTCGTGCGGCACAGGAGGATGGCGCGTCTGCGGCGGGTGACCATTTTAAGGTTCAGCACCCCGACCGTGTGGACATTTCCAACAAGCTGCCGACTGCCGACACGGTCGCCATCGTCACTGACATCGAAGCCGCTCAGCATGCAGCCGAGCTTTATGGCGTGCCTGCGTTCGGCATCGATGACATTGCGGCGTTGGCCGGTTTCGTTGAGGAGCGTTTTGTCCGGCCCCGGGTGACGGTTGTCATCCAGGCAGGCGGAGAAAGCCGCCGCATGGGCCGCAGCAAGGCGACGGTTCCCTTTGCGGGGAGGCCGCTGATCTGCCGGCTCATCGATCGGCTGGGTCCGGTTGCCGACGATCTGGTGGTCACGACGAACGAGCCGGATAATCTCGTGTTTCTGCATTCCGAATTTCCGCAGTATCGCATTCAGCTCGTCTGCGACTCGCTCGACTACCGTGGAGCTCTGCCGGGTCTGTATACGGCCATGCAGGCAGCGCGCAACCCCTATGTTGCCGTTGTGGCGTGTGACATGGTGTTCGCTTCCGCCTCTTTGGTGGTTGCGGAGGCTCTTGCCATGAACGAGTCGGGTGCCGACGTGGTCGTTCCCGTCAACAAGCATGGTTATGAGCCGTTCCATGCCATGTACCGCCGCATGGCTTGTTTGCCAGCCGTGCGCAAGGCCCTCGGAAAGGGAGAGAAGCGCGCTCAGGCATTTTTCCCCGAGGTGAAGGTGCTTGAGTTCCCCCAATCGGCCGTGTTGGAGGCGGAGCCGATGGGGGGCTGTTTCATCAACGCGAATACCCCCGATGAGCTCCGTGCGCTCGAAGAATCGTTTTTGGAAGAATAGGGAATGGCGGAGAGGCTCATGACGAATCTCATCGATGTCATAGAGGTTGCCGAATCACTTGAGGGCAAAGCCGTCTATCTTGTGCCGGATCGCTGCGTTGTCGTGCGCAACCGCAACGCTTCGTGCGCGAAATGCCGCGAGGCATGTCCGGTCGATGCCGTTTTCGCTGCCGACAACGAGCTGGTCCTCGATGCCGGCCGCTGCGTGGCGTGTGGGGCCTGTACCACGGTCTGTCCGACGGAGGCGCTGATCCCTCTCGAACCGCTTGACGACGAGCTTGCTGCGCGTGCCGCCGCTGCCGTCGAATCTTCCGGGGGGTCCTCGGTGTTCGCCTGTGCGCGCATCGCATCCAAGGGTGTGGGGGATCCTGACAAGTATGCAGCCGTTCCCTGTCTGGCGCGCATGGAGGAAAGCGTGCTTCTGGGTTTGGCCTCGCGCCGGGCGGGCGATGTCATCCTTGTGGACGGGACGTGCTCCACGTGCAAATTCCGCGCCTGCAATCCAGGCATTGACGCAACCGTGGCCTCGGCCAACACCTTGATCGCCTCCCAGGGCTCCGACACGCGCGTGCGTCGCGTCTCGGCGTTTCCCGAACAGGTGCTGCTGGAGGATCGTCGTGGCTTGCTCGGAGCTTCGCGCCGGGGATTCTTCGCTCAGGCTCGGGATGCCGCGAAGGAGGTGGCGGGAAAGTCGGTCGAGGTCGCTTTGAAAAATGAGCATGCCGAGCAGCCAACGCTGTATGATCGGTTGCACCTGTCCGATGCAGGGACGCTGCCTCAGTTCAAGCCGGAAAGGCGCATGCATGTGCTCGACGCCATGGATCGCTTGGGACGGTCGGTGGTGCCGGAGATTGACACGCGGTTGTTTGGAAATGTCATCATCGATGAATCCTCCTGTTCCGCCTGTGGCATGTGCGCCGTGTTCTGCCCGACCGGAGCACTGAGGAAAAGCGAGGTCGTGTCCGAGGACGGGGCAGGGAGCTATCTTGAGTTTTCGACGGCGGAATGCGTGCAATGCAATCTGTGTGCCGACGTGTGCTTGAAGAAAAGCTTGCATGTCGATTCTGTCGTGTCAACCGAGGAACTGTTCGATTTTGAGCCGCGCCTCATCCATCTTCCCGATCCGCCGGCTCGGACCGGCGTGCTCGCGGGTTTGAAGAGACAGGGGTTCTGATGGGCTTTTCTCTCGAGACCAGCGTTCCCGTCCTTGCCGTGTTCGTGCAGGGGCTGCTGAGCTTCTTTTCGCCTTGCGTCCTTCCGCTCATCCCCTTGTATGTGGGATATCTCGCCGGTGGCGCAAAGAGTGAGGCGAAGGATGGCACGGTGGAGTACCCGCGCAAAAAAGTGCTTGTCAACACGCTTTTCTTTGTTGTTGGCGTGAGCTTCGCATTCTTTTTGCTCGGCTTCGGGTTCACGGCTCTCGGACAGTTTTTCACGGGTAACCAGCGCATGTTCGCCGTTGTGGCGGGCGTGGTGATGGTGCTGTTCGGCCTGTACATGCTTGGCGTGTTCGGGAAGGTTCGTACGGTCGAGACCGAGCGTCGCCTGCCATTCAAGCTTGATCGCTTTGCCATGAGTCCCCTTATCGCGCTCGTTTTGGGGTTCACGTTCAGCTTTGCATGGACTCCATGCGTGGGTCCGGTGTTGACGAGCGTTCTCCTTATGGCATCGTCGAGCGCGTCGGCCGCCATGGGATTTGCCCTCATCGGCGTATACACGGTGGGCTTTATTCTTCCCTTTCTTGCCGTTGGCCTGTTCACGGGGGAGGTTCTGCGATTCTTTCGCAACCACGGCAACGTGGTGAAATACACGGTCAAGGTTGGCGGGGCCCTGCTCATCGTCATGGGCATTCTGACGGCAACGGGGTGGATGAACGGCGTGACCGGCTATCTCTCATCCTTCGGCGGTGGTACCAGCGAACAGGAGCAGGCAGCCGATACGGAAGGAACCGAAGGGGAGTCCTCCTCATCGTCCGATGGTGCTGCCGAGGCGGAGACGGATGACGAAGTGGAACTGGCGCCCCAGGCGGATCTCGTGCTCGTCGACCAGCAGGGCGTTGAGCATCGACTGTCGGATTATCGGGGGAAGACGGTGCTCGTCAACTTCTTCGCCACGTGGTGCGGACCCTGCCAGCAAGAAATACCCGATCTTGAGGCGCTGTACCATGATCGAGGCGAAAACGCAGGAGATGTGGTGGTGATCGGCGTGGCGAATCCCAAGACCGCCGACCACCCGACGAATGCTGACGTGAGCAAGAGCGAGCTTGGGGAATTCATTGACGAGGTCGGCATCACCTATCCTGTGCTCATGGACACGGAGGGCACGATGTTCTCGGCATATGGCATACGGTCGTACCCGACGACGTTCATGATCGACCGGGATGGATCGGTGTTCGGGTATGTGAGCGGCATGCTCACCGCCGACATGATGAACGGCATCGTCGAACAGACCCTGACCGGCAATCGCCTCTAGAGACGTTCTTTGAGGCGCGGTCGTGTGCCGAGCGGGATCGCCTTCCCTTGAGAGGGCGGCGGGTTCGCAGGAATGTAGGCGACGACGTCGAGGACTACTCGGCTTGATCCAGCGAAAAGAGCGGCTCTTCGCTGCTTTCGGCGGGCGTCACGCCTCTGCGGCATGCCAGCGACAGCCTTCTGCGACGTCGGTCATTCGCCGTCGGCCTCGCTGGTGGCTCCGACGGTGGCGAAGCCGGTGGACTGCGGGTTCAGGCGAACCCTCCTGGAGGTGCCGTTTTCTCACCAAGTTGTGACAATCGTGAGTGCGATCGCGACCCATCGAGCGGATGCGATGGGCCTCATCGATTTCGCTTTCGGTGGACCGCCTGATCAGAAGCCTCTAAAAAAAGAGGTGAAATCATATCGGAAAACAGAGGCCGCGAAAGCGGGCAGGATTTTCGCTCCGATGTCACAATTGGTGCGTTTGGGGCGCATTGTCCTCCTTGGCCACCGGTATGCTCCCCTGACGGACCGCCGGAACCAGCGAGGGGCCAAAGAGGTCTTCCCATCGATGGCCGGGCCCGGGGTCTTCCGGCGGCTGCTTCTGATGGGGAGGTTGCGTGGGGCGAGGGGCATGGGCCGCTCCCGAGGTCGGAGGTGGACGGTCCGTCCACCTATGGTATACTGGCCCAAGCACTTTAGCACAGTAAAGTAGAAAAGCAATTCACAGGATGCCGTCGGGGACGGGCGGAATGGATTGATGGACAGGGAGGACGAAGAGAAGCATGAAAAAGATTGGGGCTTTTATGGCGGCTGCCGCCGTGTTGGCATTCACTGCTGCCCTGCTGGCGGGTTGTTCCGGCGGTGGTGATGCTGCCGGAAACCAGTCGGGCGATGCCGCTACAACGACGCTGACCGTCGGCTTTGACCAGAGCTATCCTCCCTATGGCTACGTGGGCGATGACGGCGAGTTCACGGGTTTCGATCTCGATCTTGCCAAAGAGGTCTGTGACCGCAATGGCTGGGAACTGAAGCTTGAACCCATCGATTGGGATTCGCGAGACGCGCTGCTCAACAGCGGAAGCATCAACTGCATCTGGAACGGGTTCACCATGGAAGGCCGGGAGGGAAAATATGCGTTTTCCGATCCCTACATGCTGAACGAGCAGGTGGTGGTTGTGAAGGCGGACAGCGACATCACGTCGCTTGAGGGGTTGGCCGGCAAGACGGTCATGACGCAGGTTGACTCCGCCGCTCTCGAAGTGCTGGAGGACGAGGAGGGCCAGGCGGCGCTCGCTTCGACGTTCAAGGAGCTTCAGACCATCGGAGACTACAACAATGCCTTCATGCAGCTTGAGTCCGGCATGGTCGACGCCGTGGCGTGCGACCTGTCGATCGCTGACTATCAGATGGCCGCGAAGCCGGGCACCTATGTGAAGCTCGACCCCCTGTCGACCGAACACTATGTGGTGGCATTCAAGCTGGGGGACGAGGACCTTGCTAGGCAGGTCACTGACACTCTGAAGGCCCTTGATGACGAAGGTGCCATCAAGGAGCTGTGCGAAAAGTATGCCGATAGCGGCATCACGTACGACAACTGGGTTCTTGCATAAGACGTGAACCGCCCTGCGGAGGCCATCATCGGTGGGCGTCCGCGCTATAATGAACAACAGGTGCGGGCGGGGGCATTCGCTTCCGCCCGCGACGTGTGTTTGAGGGAAGGATATGTGTGGAACTAGCCACCATGATGGATCTTTTGCTGTCGGGCCTCCTGTTCACCCTGCAGATATTCTTGACGACGCTCGTCGGCGCCCTGCCCCTTGGCATCGTGGTGGCGTTGTGCCGGATGAGTCGATTCAAGCCCCTCGTGCTCATCACCCGCTTTTACATCTCCGTCATGCGGGGCACGCCGCTCATGCTCCAGCTTATGGCTCTCATGTTTGGGCCCTATTATCTTTTCGGCCTGCAGATGGGCAATGAATGGAAATACCTCGCTTGCTCGATAGGCTTCATCATCAATTATGCCGCCTATTTTGGCGAGATATACCGCGGCGGCATCCAGTCCATTCCCCGCGGGCAGTACGAAGCTGCGGCGGTTTTGGGATATTCGCGTTTCCAGACGTTCATGAAGATTGTGCTTCCCCAGGTGATCAAGCGCATCTTGCCGGCTATGAGCAACGAGATCATCACGCTCGTCAAGGACACGTCTCTTGCGTTCGTCCTGGGCATCATGGAGATGTTCAGCCAGGCGAAAGCGCTTGCGGCGCGCGAGGTCAGCATGATGCCCTACGTGCTTGCAGGGGTGATCTATTGGGTGTTCAATTTCATCGTCGAAATGGTGCTCACCCGCATCGAGAAGCGGATGAGCTACTATCGTGATTGAGGGGAAGGCCCATGGCAATGTTGGCGGACGGGAACAAGGGAGCTGCAATGGCTGACACACCGCTCGTGATGCTCGAACACGCGCAGAAGAGTTTTGGCGATGTCCCCGTGCTGAAGGACCTGTCGCTCTTGGTGCGCAGGGGGGAAGTCGTGGCGGTCATCGGACCATCGGGCGGTGGCAAATCGACGCTGCTCCGTTGCCTGACGTTGTTGGAGACGTTGGATGCCGGCCGCCTCTCGTATGGCGATCTGGTCGTGGCGGAAAACGACGCCGATGGCCATGCCGCGTATGCGTCAAAAGCGATCCAAAAGGAGGCCAAGGCGCGTTTTGGCTTGGTGTTCCAGAATTTCAACCTGTTTCCCCATTTCACCGTCATGAAAAATATCACCGATGCCCCTCTTCGGGTGCAGAAGCGTCCAAAGGACGAGGTGTTCGTGCAGGCTCGTTCGCTGCTTGAGAAGATGGGGCTTGAGGGCAAGGAGAACGCGGTGCCCTGTGAGCTTTCGGGAGGGCAGCAGCAACGTGTGGCGATAGCCCGAGCGCTTGCGCTCAATCCCGCCGTGCTGTTTTTTGACGAGCCCACGAGCGCACTTGATCCCGAACTGACCAAAGAGGTGCTCAGGGTCATCCGCGGCCTGGCTGCAGAGCATATGACGATGGTCATCGTCACGCATGAGATGGCCTTTGCCCGCGATGTGGCCGATCGCATCGTGTTCATGGATGGCGGCGTCATCGTTGAGGAGGGTCCCGCTTCGGACCTCATCAACAACCCTCGGCAACAAAGAACGCGCGCTTTCCTTGCGAAGTATGAGGGGGAATGACGATGGATGCTGCCTGGGAAAACGGGCGGAGCGTCTCGGATGCGTTTCCGGGATCTGCTCCTGGCCCCGTCCGTTTCCTTGTCGTCCGCCATGGCGAGACGCTCTTCAATGTCATGGGAAAGGTTCAGGGGTGGTGTGACACCCCCCTGACTGAGAAGGGAATCGCGGAGGTGGAGGCGCTCGGCCGAGGCTTGGCGGGCACCGAGTTCGTTGCCGCCTTTTCGAGTGACAGCGGACGGGCCGTGCAGACGCTCGACCGTCTCTTGATGGCCCGGCAGGCCAGTGCTCATGACCGTTTCTCCGGTGAGACGATGGGCGGGCCTCTTCTCCGCAGGGCCGATCAGCGCCTGCGCGAATGGTGCTATGGCGATTTTGAGGGGGAGCCAGGAGAGCGCCTGCATGTTGCGCTGGATGCCGGCTTTGGCGAGATGCTTTCGTTCGAGGAACATAATCGCCGGCTGCCCGAAGTTGCCGACGCTATTGCCGATGCCGATCGCTCGGGTCGTGCGGAACGGTTCGACTCCATCGAGCGCCGTCTGCGCGAGTTCTTTGTGGAGACCGGAGCAAGCGTGCGCGAAAAGGGGGGCGGGTCGGTGTTGGTGGTCACCCATTCATTTGTGATCAGAACGCTTATATACCTGCTTGATCGCGCACGCGTCAACGAGCCGGTCAAGATACCCAACGCCAGCGTCACGGACATCGTCTATGACGGGGTCTCGTTTGTGCCGGGCGCTATTGGGTCGACGGCTTTGTTCAGCCGATGATGCCCGGCTCGCCCTCGCCATTCCTGACATCGTCTAGCGGGGAGAACGCACCATGGCGCGCTCGACGATGTCAAACGCCGGATCGCTGAAACGCTGGGTCGTCTCAAAGCCGAAGTGTCCATAGAGGCTTTCGAGCCGGTCATGGTAGCACTCGAGATAGCAGTTGATTCCCTGCTTGTCGGCGTAGGCGAGAAAGGGAGTCAGGAGCTTTCGGAACGCTCCGCTGCCGCGCATGTCCGCGTTGACGCCGATGGAGAAGAAATGGATGAAGTCGGCGTTGCCCGCATGTTCTATCATCCAGCTGAAGTTTGAGATGCCCTTCATTTCCTTCGCCCGCTGCGACAGAGCAGCTTTTTCCGTGTCGGTGAGCGTCGATTCGGCCATCATGGCCATGGCCTCGTCTTCCAGATCGCTCCAGATGCGTCCTTGCAGGTCGCTTGAAAGATAGGCTCCTGTTCCCGCAGACAGGTCGGGAAGCAGGTAGCAGCATTCGTAGGGCGCTCCGACGATGAAGTCGTATTTCATGATGGCGCGCGATATTTCCAGTTTGCGTCCATCGTCGGCATCAAGGGCGCTCAGCCAGCAGGCCGTCCACCGCTCTTCCATGAAGCTTCTGCCCATCATGCGGGCGAGCTCATCGATGATTTCCCTCTGTTCGGGCTGGACGGTGATCAAACCAGGGAGCTGCATGTCGTTCCTTTCGGGAGGAGGAGTCTTTCTGCCATTGTGCCACAGTTCTGCCCCGATGGAGATTTTGATGCGTGGAACCGATGCGAAATCGGAAGGGTTTTGAAAGCATGCGAAACAAACGGAGGTTTCTCGCCGTGTTCGTGGTGAAGGTGATTGTTTCAGGGCGATTTAAGGTTCGGACGATACCTTCGTAAGCAATTCGACGAGAAAGGCGATGGGGCATGGCGGCTGGCAGGACAAGGCGTGAGGCAGGTTTCGGTGCGGGAAGGATTTCCCGCAGGGCGTTTGGCAACATTGCCGTCCTGGGGATTGTTGGCGTGCTCTGCCTGGTCCTGCTGTCTTTGGTTGCCTGGCGGACGTTTGACGGGCTGGACGATGCGACCGACTATGCAACCGAGCAAGCCGTCGCCGAAGAGATGGCTCAGATCACCGCCGATGCGGGCGATGCAGCTGAGGGTGACTCGCTCTCGTTGCTTCGTTCGACGCGTCTCGACGTGCCTTCCCGGCTGCAATATCCCGAGTTGCCAACAGGGTGCGAATCGGTTGCGTTGACCGACGTGCTGCTGTTCTTTGGATACGAGCTTGAGACTTCCGAGATCGCCGATGAATGGCTGCCTCTGAGCGATTCCGACTTCGTCAATGCGTTTCTTGGAGATCCTCACCGTGCCGATGGCCATGCCTGCATGGCGCCGGGCATCGTGACTGCCGCCCGTTCATATTTGGAAGCGCACGGATCCAGCCTGGAGGTTGAGGATGCCACGGGCATGACATTCGAGGAGCTGCTCGCGACCGTGTCGGAAGGCCATCCCGTCATTGCCTGGTGCACGATCGACCTTGCCGAGACAGGAGACTCCTATGACGTTTCATGGCAAGAGGGACGTGAATATCATTTGTTTCCCAACAGCCATTGTGTTGTGGTCAGCGGCTATGACATAGATGCGGGCATCGTTTATGTCAGCGATCCGCTCGTTGGAACGACGTCCTATGACATGGCTACGTTTGCCACCCGCTATTACGAACTTGGCGCTCAGGCGATCGTGATTTCATGATTGCATCGCACCGTGGCAGGCGCCTTTTCACGGCGTGCAGCCCAGGCTTGTGTAGGGAAGGTGTGTCGTGAAACTTCAAGAACATTGCCTGATCATCCCCCTGATGTACATCAAATGGTGTAATTCCATGACGCAAAGATGACAATTACGTACAAACATGGTTGGCTAAAAAAACGCGTGGTAAGGTTTTCGCATGATCAACGGTAACCTCTACCCTCATTGAGGGACGAGTCAAGGAGAGTGAACGACATGGCAGATATGCAAGGGAGCAACCCCGGTACTGGCGGTCCCGCTGTGCCCCCGACGGAAGAAGAGCATGCGCAGCATGCCGGGCAGCCCAATCAGCAACCGTACTACCAACAGCCTCCCAAGCCAAGCTATACTTCCGGCCAAGTGACGGTCGAGAAGAAGGGGCATGGCATGCGCACGTTCTGGGTGGCGTTTGCCGGCGCGGCGCTTGCCTGCGTCATCGGCCTTGGGGGTTTTGGCATCTGGCAGGCAACGACCGGATCGAGTTCTGACAGCGGCACGTCGCAGACGCAGATCGGATCCTCCGAGTCCACCACCATAGACGCTGCGGCCGAGGATCTCACCCTGCCGGAGGCGGTGGCCCAGAAGGCCCTTCCGTCGGTGGCTGCCGTTGACGTGTATACGAACCAATCAAGTTCGAGCAGCCTGTACGGCTATGGTTCGGGCTCCAACGATTCGTCAGGCACGTTGACTCAGTCCTCGCTGGGCAGCGGCGTCGTGCTCACGGCGGATGGATACATCGTAACCAATTATCATGTCATCGAGGGATCCGACGCGTTGAAGGTCACGGTCGGCGGCGAGGAGTACGACGCCGAGGTCGTTGGCAGCGATCCGAGCTCGGACTTGGCCGTCATCAAGGCGACCGACGCTTCGGGACTCACCCCTGTGGAGATTGGCGAATCTGACAGCCTTGTCACCGGCGAGTGGGCCATGACTATCGGCAGCCCGTTCGGGTTGGAGCAGTCCGTGGCAACCGGCATCGTGTCCGCAACGAGCCGTTCTCAAATCATGGACAGCAGCACTCAACAGGGCGGGTCAGGCACCACCACCATCTATCCCAACATGATTCAAACGGACGCGGCCATCAATCCGGGGAATTCCGGAGGGGCCCTCGTTGACTCCGATGGCAAGCTCATCGGCATCAACACGCTTATCACTTCCTATTCGGGCAACTATTCCGGAGTGGGCTTCGCTATCCCGGTGGATTATGCAGTGAATATCGCGCAGCAGATCATCGACGGCAAGACTCCGACGCACGCGCAGCTTGGCGTGTCCCTGTCAACGGTAAATGACCAGATCGCGCAGCGCTATGGTCTGGCTGTCAGCTCTGGTGCTTACATCTCGGCTGTCGACAGCGGTTCGGGCGCGGCCGATGCCGGCTTGGAAGTGGGCGACATCGTGACGAAGTTCGACGGAAACAATGTCGAGTCTGCAAGTGACCTCATGCTGGACGTTCGCTCGAAGAATCCTGGCGACACGGTGACGATTGAGGTGAATCGCAGCGGAGAGACGAAGCAGATGGAGGTCACGCTCGGCTCCGACGAGAGCACCCAAAGTTCGTCGACCCAGCAGAACAGTTCATCGTCTTCGATGCTCGAACGTCTGCTTGGGAACAGCAGCAGTTCCGATAGTAGCGATAACGCGTAGGTGAAGGTGAAGGGGCCGGCAATGCCGGCCCCTTGTTTGTGCGTCGTCTTCTGCGGGGAATTATGCTGGAGCGGCTCGCGCGTCTGTCCTTTGCGTGGAATGCCGCAAAAGCAAAGAGTGAGACGCGCCGTCTCTTTCGTTTTCGGTTACTATAGAACGCACTGTTCAAAAGAAACCGTTTACCGAGAGGATAGAGCCTATGTCTGAAGGGTATCGATACAAGCGCGTCCTGCTCAAACTTTCCGGCGAGGCGTTGGCGGGCGATGTCGGATATGGTATCGACCCGAAGGTCGTTGATGACCTGGCGGACGAGATCGCAGACATCGTCCGCGATGGCGTTCAGGTGGCTGTCGTCGTGGGTGGAGGCAACATCTTCCGCGGGCTTGCTGCCAGCGCTGAGGGGATGGATCGGGCCCAGGCCGACTACATCGGCATGCTCGCCACAGTCATGAATGCACTCGCTCTTCAGGATGCCTTTGAGCGCCACGACATCCAGTCGCGCGTGCAGAGCGCCATCACCATGCAAGAGGTGTCCGAGCCCTACATTCGGCGTCGGGCCATCCGCCACCTGGAAAAGGGTCGAGTGGTCATTCTGGCCGCCGGCACGGGCAATCCCTATTTCACCACCGACACCACCGCGGCGTTGCGTGCCTGCGAACTCGATGCTGACTGCCTGCTGAAGGCGACGAAGGTCGATGGCGTGTACGACAGCGATCCGACGACGAATCCTCGGGCGAAGAAGTATGATCGCATTACCTATCTCGATGTCCTTGCCCAAGGGCTTAACGTCATGGACTCGACGGCCACTTCTCTCTCGATGGACAACCACATGCCCATGATCGTGTTTGACCTGACGGTCAAGGGAAACATTTCGCGGGCTTTGCTGGGCGAAGACGTCGGAACCACGGTAGAATAGAGGCGTCATGCGTGACGGCTTTGCCGGTCATGGGGCAGAAGGCGCGTGAAAGGAATCCTCATATGGTGAATGATATTTTGATGCAGGCGGAAGACCGCATGCAAAAGGTGCTTGCATCGCTGGGCGACAATTTCGCCTCAGTTCGCACGGGAAGGGCAAACGCGATGATACTCGATCGCATCAAGGTCGATTATTATGGTGTGCCGACTCCCGTCAATCAGATGGCAGGCATCAAGACCCCCGATGCCCATCTTCTTGTCATCGAGCCTTGGGACAAGGGAGTGCTGGGAGCCATCGAGCAAGCCATCTTGGCAAGTGACTTGGGAGTGACGCCCTCGAACGACGGATCGGTCATCAGGCTTCCGTTCCCTGCGCTGACCGAGGAGCGCCGTCGCGATCTCGTGAAACAGTGCAAGGGGTATGCGGAGGAAGCGCGCGTGGCCGTGCGTAACGCACGCCGCGATGCCAACAGCGCCATCGAACGTGCTGCCAAGGATGACGGGCTTCCTGAGGATGACGAGCGTCGCGCCGAAACCGAGATACAGAAACTCACCGACAGATATGTCGGCTTGGTGGACGAGGCGTTCAAGAAAAAAGAAGCGGAAGTAATGGAGATCTAGCAGGTTGAATAAACCGCTTGACTACATATTTCCCCAACCGCCGGAAGGGCTTGATCCAGCGAAGCTCAACCTTTCCCGCATTCCCGAGCATGTTGCCGTCATCATGGACGGCAATGGCCGCTGGGCGAAAAAGCGCGCCCTCAATCGGCTCAAGGGCCATAGGGCCGGCATCGATGCGGTCCGTGAGTCGATCCGCTGCGCCTCTGACGTGGGTGTGCGGTATTTGACCATCTATTCCTTCTCAACCGAGAATTGGAAGAGGCCTCAGGATGAAGTGGCGGGGCTGATGGACCTTTTCGCAAAGACGATACTCGCCGAAGTTGACGGACTCCATGAAGAGCAGGTGTGCGTGCGTACCATCGGAGATGCCTCCATGCTGCCTCCGGAGACGCGCGAAGCGTTCGAGGACGCTTGGGAAAAGACGAAGGGCAACGCCGGCATGACGCTTGCGGTGGCGGTGAACTACGGTGCTCGCCAGGAGATACTTCAGGCGGTCGATGCATGCATGCGCCATGCGGCATCTGAGGCTGAAAAGGGGCGTGTTGTCCCGGCTCTGACGGAGGAGGAATTCGAGCGGCACCTGTACACGACGGGCATTCCCGATCCGGACCTCATCATTCGCACGAGCGGCGAAATGCGCATGTCAAACTTTCTGCTGTGGCAGGCCGCCTATGCGGAATTCTACTGCACCGATGTGCTCTGGCCGGATTTTGACCGCTATGAGTTCTTGCGTGCCCTGCTGGATTTTCAGGGTCGCAATCGTCGCTTCGGGACGGTGGGCTAGATGCCGGCGAAACCTCCTGCCGAGCACCCGTCCGATGGTCCTGCCACGGTTCGTCCCCGATCCGAACGCGCCTCGTCCGACCGAGGCGATGCGTCATCCTGCGATCGCACGCGGGGCGACCGTCTCAAGGAATTTGCCCAGGACAAGACCCCGCAAAAGCTTCGCAATCCGACGGATCTGCAAATCAGGTTTCGCACGGGTTTCATCTATATCATGGTGTCTGTCCTGTGCGTTCTCATCAGCGATTGGACGACGCTGATCCTTCTGGTGGCAACGGCGGGCATCACGGCCGGCGAATTCTATTACATGTTGCGCTCGGACGCGAAGCTTCCCAATGAGATGTTGGGGATCATCGCTGCGATGCTGTACCCGGTCAGCGTTTTTTTTCTGGGACTGGATGGCGCCCTGTATGTGAGCCTGGCCTTGCTTCTGGCCCTGATCGCCTGGTATGTGTTCTGGATGCGCGCCCGCGTGCCCGACGTGGGCATCAGTTTTTTTGGTGCCGCCTATTGCGGCATGCTTCTGTCGGGAATCATCGTGGTGCGGACCTCCTTGCCCGATCCTTGGGGCGCGGTGCTTGTGCTGGGCATCTTTCTGAGCGTCTGGGCCAACGATTCGTTTGCGTACCTGGTAGGTAGCCGATTCGGAAAGCACAAACTGGCACCCCGCACCTCCCCCAAGAAGAGCTGGGAAGGGTTTCTTGCCGGCCTTGCTGCCTCCATGCTGTTCTGGCTGGGCATGTCGTTCATTCCCGGCGTGACGATGAGCGTTCCTCAAGCGCTTCTTTTTGGTTTGATCAGTGGGCTGATGGGCGTTTTAGGCGATCTTGCCGAAAGTCGGATCAAGCGCAATTCGGGCTTCAAGGATTCCGGAACCATCATGCCGGGGCACGGCGGTTTGCTTGATCGATGCGACTCGCTGTTCCTGGTTGCCGTGACTTCTGCCATCCTGCTTGTCGGGGGAGGCTGCATCCCGTACGCTGGATAGCGCGTCCGAAGACCGACGCCGCCTTTCTTGTGCGCAAACGGGGGCGGAAGCGTGAACTTTACTATGAAGGGAAATCGTATGAGCAGTTCGCACCGCCGTCGCATCGTCGTGCTTGGCTCGACGGGCTCCATCGGCGTCCAGACGCTTGACATCGTGCGCCGGCATGCTGATCGGCTGGAAGTCGTCGGTCTGGCTGCGGGCACCCATGTTGCCGAGGTTCTGGCCCAAGCACGGGAATTCGGCGTGAGGCACGTGGCCATGGGCGAGGAGTCGTGCGCTGGCAATCATGCCATCGAAGAGTTTCTTTCCACCGGTCTGCACAGGCCGGCTCCGCCCCGTGAGCCTGACGATAGATCGGGCCTGTCGACATCCTCCGGTGCCTCCGACGGTTTCCCGGTTCTCGGATTCGGTCCCGATGCCGTTGCCGACCTGGCTTGTCTGCCTGAGGCGGATGTGGTGGTGAACGCGCTGGTCGGTGCGGCCGGCCTGCGGGCGAGCTATGAAACGCTGCGTGCGGGTAAAGTGTTGGCCTTGGCAAACAAGGAGTCTCTCGTTGTGGGGGGCGATCTCATCATGCCGATGGCGGCTCGTGCCGATGCGCAGCGCCGCGCGAGCGGCTTGGCGCCGTCCAGGGGGCCTGCTGGGTCGCTGATGCCTGTCGATTCTGAGCATGGTGCCATCTATCAGTGTCTGTTGGGTGAGGATCCGCGTGAGGTCGAGCGGCTGTGGGTGACGGCATCGGGCGGTCCGTTCAGGGGCTGGACGCATGCGGAACTTGCAGGCGTCACGCCGCAACAGGCACTCGCTCATCCCACGTGGCGCATGGGGGCGAAGATATCCATCGACTCGTCCACGCTCATGAACAAGGGCCTTGAGGTCATCGAGGCGCATCACCTGTTCGCGATGCCCTATGACCGCATCAAGGTGGTCGTGCAGCCCCAGAGCGCCATCCATTCCATGGTCGAGTTTGCCGACGGCAGCGTCAAGGCGCATCTTGGCACAACCGACATGCGCATTCCCATCCAGTTTGCGCTCTCCTATCCCGAACGGTGGAGCGCTCCCGTCAAGCCCCTCGACTTCACGCAGCTTGGGTCGCTTGAGTTCGCCGAGGCCGATGTCGACACATTCCGCTGCCTGTCGCTGGCTCGGGCGGCGGGCGAGCGCGGAGGCACGCTGCCCTGCGCCATGAATGCTGCGAATGAGGTGGCGGTGGCTGCATTCTTGGCACAGGAGGGAACGTTTCTCGGCATTGCTTCGTGCGTGGAGTCCGTTATGGAGGCACATGATGTGCAGCGGGTCGAAAGCCTTGAACAGCTGCATGAAGTTGACGCGTGGGCTCGCGCGGAGGCGCGGCGCCGGGTGTCTTGAAACGCCCTGCCTTTTGCTTTTGAGCGCAGGGAACTCAGGGCGAAATCGCCATCGCTTTGCTGTCTTGCCTGTTTTGTGCGGGCCCGCTGCTCTTATGGTAACCATGGCTCCCAGCGGATTCATGGCGTGGTTCCAGCGAGAACCTTACCGGATCTCGCACGGATCCGCTACACATCTGCGGCCGTTCAAGCGGTTTCTCTGCTCAGGCAATTCCCGCTGTCATGCCGAGGGGAAAGGCGATCGCGCATCGACCCGATTGAGCCGTTCCCGACAGATCATGGTCGCCGCTGGCCGACTTCCCCCAGAAACGAAACTTGCCCGCATTCCGGTGGGGGAGCCGGCAGCGGGCAGGTTTCGTGTTTCAGACCTCTACCAATATAAGATATAATCTAGTACTAGTCAAGAGCGAATATAAACAAAAACGTGTCAACTGAGCAACGGGTTGTAAAGGCGGGGAGCTTTGACATCGGTCTGACGCGACGGCATCTGACGAACGTCATTGGTTGTGGCAAGGGGGTGGGGCAATTGCTCGTTGCGAGGCGCCCTTTTGCTTTTCCGGCATCGGCTTCGTCCCCGTTTCTGGGCTGCGTGCAGCAGTCTCTTTCGCCCGATGCCCGCCTGTTTTCCAAAGCCGAGTGAGGCAGGGGTGGCCGCTTCGCGCGTGGAGAGGCATCTTGTTTCACTTGCCTCTTGTAGGTTTTTCCCGTGCATCGGTTCGCGGGAGGATGCTGTTTACTATAATGAACATGATACGCTGGTTTTTTCGCGCTCGAAAGGATTCGAGTCCATGGATATAGTCTTGATGATCGTCTACGCCACACTCGTGCTGGGTTTTCTCGTGTTCATCCATGAGGGCGGCCACTATCTGGCGGCCCGCCTGTTTGGCGTGCGGGTGACTGAATTCATGCTCGGCCTTCCTGGCCCGAGCATCGGATTCACGAAAGGCGGCACGAAGTTCGGCGTGACGCCCTTTCTGCTGGGCGGATACGCAAAGGTGTGCGGCATGGAGCCGGGTGAGATGAGCCCTCATCTGGAAGCGGTGCTCGCGGCGCTCTACCGCCGCGGAACCGCAAATATGGAGGATGTCGCCCAGGATTGCGGCATCAGCGACGATGAGGCCTACGAGGCTCTGGAAGAGCTTGTTGAGTGGGGCAGCGTTGTCGGCCCCGCGAAGGCAGACCAGTTCAACACCTATCGCGCGCCGTTGGTCAAGCCGAGCAAGAAGCAGCTCGGGGCCGGCGTCCAGGCGTATGCGCTTGGGGAGGCGCGGCAGGTTCCGGATGCCCATGAGCTGTTTGAGAGCGAATATCGCCAGCAGTATCGGAGCTTGCCGTTTTGGAGACGCTCGGTCATTCTTGTGGCGGGGGTGGCCGTGAATCTGTTGGCCGCCATTGTGCTGTTCATCGTTGCTTTCTCGCTCATCGGTCTCGATGTGCAAAATCCCGACACGGGGGCAATCAGTCATATGCTGCTCACGCCGTTGCAGGCGGTGCAATTTGGATTCTCGTACATCGGCATGGTCGTGCAGGCGATTGCGGGGCTGTTCAATCCCGCGACGGCAGCCGAGACGGTTTCCAACTCCTCTTCGATTGTCGGCATTGCCGCCATGTCGAAGACCTATGCCGACATGGGATTGGGCTACTTCGTCTTCTTTTCGGCCATGATCTCGGTGTCGTTGGGCATCATGAACCTGCTTCCCATTCCGCCGCTTGACGGCGGGCGCTTCGTCATTGAGGTGTTCCAGAAAATTTCACGTAAGGTCGTTTCGACCAAGGCGCTGAACTATCTGTCAGCCGCGGGGATGGTTTTGTTCCTTGGCTTTTTTCTCATCATGGTCAACCAAGACATTCAACGTTTCGTCTTTGGAAACTGGGGGTAGAGGACGACGGAAGACATCATGCGGCACGTCAGGCGAAGCCCGGCGTCTCAGCCGAAGAGGACGACCCATCGCGTGATGGTGGGCTCGGTTCCTCTGGGTGGAGGGGCTCCCGTCGTCGTGCAATCCATGCTCAATGCACCGGCTCAGGATGTAGAAGCCAATCTTGCCCAGATCGAGCTGCTCGCCGAAGGGGGCTGCGAGATCGTGAGGATGGCCATTCCCCGCCGGGACTGCCTCGATGCGTTTGAGGCCGTGTGCGCTTCGTCTCCGCTTCCCGTGGTGGCAGACATCCACTTTGATGCGGTTCTGGCCGTTGAAGCCGCCCGACGGGGGGCGGCAAAGCTGCGCATCAACCCCGGCAATATCGGGCGGCTTGAAGCCACTGATCCCATCCTCGCCGCAGCGAGGCGAGCGGGCATACCCATTCGCATTGGGGTGAACGCGGGCTCGCTTGGCAAGGAGCTTGCCGCGCGCGACGACCTGACGCTTCCGGAGAAGCTGACGCGTTCCGTCGTCGAATACGTGCGCTATTGCGAAAGCCGGGGGTTCACCGATCTTGTCGTGAGCGCAAAGGCCCATGACGTGATGGCCACGGTTGCCACGTATCGCCTGCTTGCCGACGAGCTTCCTCATATCCCCCTCCATATCGGCATCACCGAGGCGGGGACGATGTTCCAAGGTGTCATCAAGTCGGCATGTGGCTTGGGGATTTTGCTGGAAGAGGGCATTGGCGACACGTTGCGCATTTCGCTGACCGACGATCCTGCGCAGGAGGTCCGCGCCTGTTGGACGTTGCTCGCGGCGCTCGACCTGCGTCGGCGTTTTCCAGAACTCATCAGCTGTCCGACGTGTGGTCGCTGCCAGGTTGACCTCATCGGGCTGGCTCATCGCGTCGAAGAGCGAGTGATGGAGGCGGGCAAGCCCCTCAAGGTGGCGGTGATGGGCTGTGTGGTGAACGGTCCGGGCGAGGCGGCCGATGCCGACATCGGCGTGGCGTGCGGTGCGGGTTCGGGTGTGGTGTTTTCTCATGGTAACGTCGTTCGCAAGGTGGAGGAGAGTGCCATCGTGGACGCATTGATGGAGGAGATAGAGAAGCTATGACGAGTATCATGCGAATGAGCGATCTGTATGTGCCGACGCTCAAAGAGGATCCAGCTGACGCGGAGATAGCAAGCCACCGGCTGCTGATGCGCGCCGGCATGATTCGCAAGACGGCAGCGGGTGTGTACACGTTTTTGCCGCTCGGCAGGCGCGTGCTTGCCAAGATAGAGCATATCGTGCGGGAGGAGATGGATGCCACCGGCGCGCAAGAGATCATGATGCCGGCACTGCAGCCCGCCGAACTCTGGCACGAGAGCGGCCGCTGGGATGACTATGGTCCCGAGCTCATGCGTCTCGTTGACCGTCACGACCATGGCTTCTGCCTTGGTCCCACCCATGAGGAGCTCATCACTTCCCTCGTGCGCAATGAGCTGCGCTCCTATAAGGAGCTGCCGTTGTCGCTGTATCAGATACAGGTCAAGTTCCGGGATGAGATCCGCCCGCGCTTCGGCCTGCTGCGCAGCCGCGAGTTCATCATGAAGGACGCTTATAGCTTCCATGCCGATCAGGCTTCGCTTCAGAAAACCTACGACGACATGAGCGTTGCGTACGGGCGCATCTGCGACCGGTTGGGATTGGACTACCGTCCTGTGGAGGCCGACCCTGGCCAGATCGGCGGAAACGTGACGTGCGAGTACATGGCGCTTGCCGAGGCTGGCGAGGCTGAGCTCGTGCATTGCCTGTGCGGGTATGCGGCCAACACCGAAGCGGGAAGCTGCCTGGCTCGCCCGACGGTCCATGATGTGCCGGAGCTGAAGCGGGTGCCCACTCCCGGAGTGCACACCATCGCCGATCTGGCGGCATTTCTCGACATCCCTGAGTCTTCGACGGTCAAAGCCCTGTCGGGCAAGGATGAGGCCGGGCAGCTCGTCGTCCTTTTCATTCCGGGAGATCATGAGCTCAATGAGCTCAAAGCTACTCGGGTGGCCGAAGGATTTGAACTCCTGTCCGACGAAGAGATGGAGTCGTTCGGCCTTCACAAGGGGTCCATGGGCCCCATCGGGCTTCCAAGCGGTGCGCGCATCATTGCTGCGCACAGTTTGCAGGCTATCCCGAAATGGGTCGTGGGCGCAAACGAGGATGGCTTCCATTATGTCGGCGCACGGCCTGGCATTGATTTCGAAGTCGATGATTGGGCCGATCTTTGCATTGTCCAACCGGGTGACAGCTGCCCCGACTGCGGATTGCCCTTGGAAGGCGCGCGAGGCATCGAGGTCTCACAGGTGTTTCAGCTTGGTGACAAGTATTCGCGTGCCATGGGAGCCACCTTCATGGCGGAAGATGGCACGGAAAAGCCATTTGTCATGGGATGCTACGGCGTGGGCGTTTCCCGTTCGATGGCGGCCATCGTCGAGCAGCACAATGACGAAGGCGGCATCTCGTGGCCCCTTGCGGTGGCACCGGCTCATGTCTGCGTCATTCCTCTGACGGTAGGCGACAGCGAGGTCCAGCCTGCTGCTGAGCAGCTTGCGGCTGACCTGGCAAAGCTGGGACTTGAGATCGTCATTGACGATCGCAAGGAGCGCGCGGGCGTGAAATTTGCCGACGCTGACCTGATCGGATGGCCTCTGCAGGTTGTGGTCGGCAAGCGTGGCCTGGCCGAGGGCAACGTGGAGATCAAGCTGCGCAGCACCGGCGCCCGCCGCGACATTTCGTTGGTCGCCCTCACGGACACGGTGGCATTCGCTCAGCGCAACGCGAAAAAATGGGGAGCCGAGCCGGACTTGTTCGGCAGCTTATTCTGACGATGGAGCATGCTTTCATGGCCTCCGAGAGGGAGGACCCTGCCTCCGTTTTGGAAGAGACGCCGACGAGGGTTCTGCATCGGGTGCGTGGGGTCCTGTTCGACTTGGACGGAACCGTGCTCGACACACAGGAATTGCTCCTGACGACGTTTCGTTTCGCCGTGCGTCAGGTGCTTGGCGAAGACCTGCCAGACGAACGCCTCCTGGCCAAGGTGGGGCAGCCGCTCGACGCTCAGATGTGGGACTTCACGGACGACGGCACCGTTCATGCCGAGCTATGTCGGGTCTATCGCACATACAATGCCCAGGTGCACGACGGCTTGGTCAAGGTGTTTCCCGGGACGCGTGAGACGCTCATGCATCTGCGGGCAGCGGGGCTTCCCTTAGGCATCGTCACCTCGAAGCGCCATGCGTTGGCGTTTCGAGGGCTGGCATGCTTTGGCTTGGAGAAGTGCTTTGACATCCTTGTCGGATCAGATGATTGGCCTGATCACAAACCGGATCCCGGTCCGGTAAGACGGGGTTGTGACCTGCTGGGCCTTTCTCCTGACGAATGCGTCTATGTGGGCGACAGCCCCTTTGACATGCGGGCTGGCAACGGGGCTGGGTGTGTGACGATTGCCGCACTCTGGGGAATGTTTCCGGAGTCCGTGCTTCGCAGAGAGCATCCCGATCTCGTCTGTGACTCTATCGCCTCCATTCCCGATCTGGTGCATGGCCAGGTTTCATGATGGCGCGCTGCCGGGGCGTTCGCCGGCGTCCTCGTAGGTTTTTTTCACCCAAGCTTGAGCGCAGGCGATGAATGCTTTGGTGGCGGCCGATGCGGTTTCGGGAGATCGCAGGGCGATGGCTATCTCGCGGCTTGTGTCCACTTCTGCTGGCATGGTGACCAGGGGAAAAGGAGTGTTTCTGAGAATGAGGTCGGGGAGCACGCTGAAGCCGAGACCTGCATTGACCATGCTCATGACCGCATAATCGCTGTCGATGGTGAAGCGAACGTTCGGTTCCGCCTCGTTGTTGCGAAACAGCGCCTCCATTTCTGAAACGGTGCCGCTTCTCAGCCGGATATAGGGCTCCTCTGAAAGGGCGCGTCGGGGGAAACGCTTTCGGTTCGCGAGCGGATGGTTGGGCGGGAGCACGACGAGCAGGGGATCGTGGCGAAGGGGGATTGCTTCCAGCTCGTGCCTGATGGGGTAGACGAAAAACCCGCAGTCGGCATCGCCGCGCCATACGGTGGCTTCGAGCTCGTCTTCATCATCAAGGCAGATGAGCTGCATGTCTATGTTGGGGTGAAGCGCCAAGAAGTCCTTTGTGATGCCGGGAAACCATTGGATGGCCGTGCTGGTGAATGATGCGACGCGAATGACTCCGCTTTCGAGGTTTTTGAGCTCGGACACATGTGCCTCAAGCTGCCGTTCGGCATTGCTGACGTTCTGTATCCACGGAAGGAGATCCATGCCGTCGGCCGTGAGATGCACGCCGCCATACTCGCGCACGAACAGCGAAACGCCAAGCTCATGTTCGAGCGCATTGATCAGGTAGCTCATCCCTGCCTGCGTGTAACCAAGGTCGCGCGCGGCCTGTTTGAAGCTGCCCGATTCGGCCACTCTCAGGAATGCCTCATATTTCTGGTTGGACATGGCGCCTTCACCCTTTTCCGTTTGGTGCGTGCACGATTGAGCATTCAAATGAAAATGTGCAGTATTTGTGCTGCATCGATAAGAATATCTTTAAATATTAACAAGAAACACTCGTTTTACTTTACTCAAGAGAAACCTTACCATCTTTCCATACCGAGTTTCATATGACAAGCACCTCGGCAACCGAGGCGCGGGATCGTGCGCTGTCGAGCGACGTATGCGAGAGGAGGCACCATGACGAACACCGAAGGAAAACGCTGGCCCTATATCGTCTGCGTTGTGCTGCAAACTGTTATTTTTGGATCGGGGAACGTTCTCACGAAGTTTGCTTATGAGAGCATTTCCCCTCTCTGGTGCCTGTCTATCCGCTTTGGCTTGGCGGCCCTTGTGTTTGCGGGACTGTTCGGCCCGCGCATCGTGAAGCAGCTTCGCCGGGCGCGCCTGCGCGATTGGCTGCCCGCGGCCCTCTGCATGGGGGCTGTTTATATTTTCTGCAATGTCGCTCTCGGACTGACCACGGCCATGAACGTTGGCTTCTTGGTGGCCTTGCCGGTGGTGTTTACTCCCATCGTGGCCTCTCTCGTGCTCAGGCGACGCTATCCTCGCATGCTCATCCCTTTTCAGGTGGCGGTTGTTGCGGGACTCTATCTGCTGTGCAGCAACGGAGGGTCGTTTTCGTTTGGTTGGGGTGAGTTCTTTGCCGTGCTTTCGTCCCTGTCGTTGGCGGGGGCGCTCGTGTTCAGCCAGAATGCTCTTGAGAGGCTCGATGCCGTGGCTATCTCAGGCACGCAAATCGTCGTGACGTTCCTCATGGCGCTTGCCTGTGCGCTGGCCTTCGAAGCTCCCGTCGATATTATGACGGTGCAGCCTGCCGCCTGGGGATCGATCGCCTTTCTTGCGCTGCTGAGCACCTGTCTGACGTTTGCGCTGCAGAACATATCGCTCGTTGGTTTGCCGTCGTCGACCGTGTCGCTGCTCCTCACGGGGGAGCCGGTGTTCACCGCCTTGTTTTCTTGGCTGTGGCTTGGCGAGACCTTGTCCGCGATGGGGGGCGCTGGCGCCATCCTCATCGTGGGGGCGGTCGTCGGCGCGACGTGCTTGGAGGAGCGGCCTGCTTCCACGGGCGTGGTGGAACCAGCCGAGCCAGGGGCCGAGGGTTCGCATGCCGGCATCCCGGCGTTCGAGGCAGCGAGGCTGGCTGAGCGCCGGTCGCTCGTCGGCGACCAGGTGGCCTGACGCTCGATCAGGTGTCGATTTGGCGTTGCGGGGGATTTCCCGCAAAAAGTCTCTCGGATGAGCTGCGTGGTGGCGGCTTCTTCCTCGCTGCTTGGCAGCGTTGCGTCCGTTTGCCCTTTTGTTCGATTTGGTGCATCATGGAGGCATGAGGCTGCGCGGCACCTCGCCGTGCGGCGATTGAATGCGAGCGAAGGAGGCTTCCGTGGCCACTATCAGCGATGGATTCAAGGATGTCTTTTTGGCGGGTGTCGGGGCCATGGCCATCACCGGCGAGAAGACGAAGGAACTGATCGATCAGTTCATTGCAAAAGGAGAAATTACCGTCGAACAGGGCAGAGAGGTCAATTCTGAACTCAAGCACAGGGCCGAGCAGGCGGCGGACACCGTTCGTCTCAATGTGCTGGAGGCACAGATGGCTGCCATGACGCCCGAAGAGCGAGCATCGTTTGCGGCGAAGGCGGCGGAGATCGCGGCACGGTCGAATACCGTGGAAGCCAGCCCCGAAACCGCGTCCCCGGAAACGCCGGGCGCGCCTACCGCTTCAGAAAGCCAGCGTGCTCCCTCTTCCTCCCAGCCGGCTACTGAAGCGTAGGTGTTTGAGGTCGTCCTTTCATGGCGGAAAACACGCTGCTCAAATACTTCTTCAACTCAGGTGCGGAAGTCGACCCTGAGGGTCGGTTCAACTTGGGCCGCAAGGCACGCGCCCATCGCCTGAGGGAGATATACGGCATTCTTCAGAAGCATCATTTCCTCAGGGGCTTTTCTCCTGAGGAGTTTCGCGCCATGCTGGAAGATCTTGGCCCAAGCTTTGTGAAGATCGGGCAGACGCTCTCAACGCGGTCTGAGATTTTGCCGGAGGCCTATTGCAAGGAGCTGTCAAAGCTGCGAATGGAATGCGACCCTCTGCCGTTCGACGAGATACTCCAGACGCTTGACAGCGTTTATGGCGAACAGAAGGACGACATCTTTGATGCCATTGACCCCACGCCCTTGGGGAGCGCTTCGCTTGCGCAGGTCCACAAAGCCCGTCTGGTGAGCGGAGACGTGGTGGCCGTCAAGGTCCAACGCCCCGGCGTCAAAGCCGTCATGGCACAGGATATCGATATCATGCGCATGGTTGCGCGCCAAGTGTCGCGCTTCATGAAGGACGAGCAGATGCTCGACTTGCGCGATGTGGTCGAGGAACTGTGGGCGACGTTTCTCGAGGAGACCGATTTTGCCCGTGAGGCCACCAATCTCGAGGAATTTGCGCGCCTGAATGCCGCAGTTGCCTTCATCGATTGCCCGCGCGTGTATCCTGCGTTTTGCAGCGAATATGTGTTGGTCATGGAATACATTGACGGCATTCCCATCCTTTCGAAGGATGCCCTCATCGCGGGTGGCTACGACCTGTCAGAAATAGGGGAGAAGATACTCGACAACTACGCCACCCAGATACTTGATCATGGATTTTTCCACGCCGACCCCCATCCGGGGAATGTGCTCATCCGCAAGGGAAAGGTCGTTTACCTCGACCTGGGCATCATGGGACGCCTTTCTCCCCGCGACCGTGCGGGATTCGGCACCATCATCCATGCCGTCGGAATGGGGAGCGCATCCGAGCTCAAAGAAGCCCTGCTGTCCTTTGCGATCGTGAAGGACAATTCAGCCATCGATCACACGCGTTTTCTTGCGGATCTCGATCTTCTGTTGAAGGACTATGGGTCATGTGACGTTGCTTCCCTTGACATCGGCCTGTTCTTGGGTGACATCTTTGCCCTCACGCGGTCCTGCCACGTGACGCTGCCTCCTTCCATCACCAGCGTGTCGCGGGGAATCGTCACGCTTGAGGGGACCGTCACGTCCCTCGTGCCGAACGAAAACGTGATATCCATCATCAATGCGCATGTCAGCCGCAAGGAAACGGCTCATGACGAATTGGTTCGCACCATGGAAGACCTTGCGCTCACCCTGCGCTCTTCGACGTACGGCATGTTGGATGCCGCCCGCTATTCAGGCGATGCTCTCAAGATGCTCACGCGTGGGCAGCTGAAGATGAATATGGAAATGCTGGGCTCCGACGCGCCCCTCATGAAGTTTTCGAAGATCATCAACCGTCTGACAATGGGAATCATCATCGCCGGACTGTTCATCGGTTCCAGCATGGTGTCTCTGTCGGACATGGAACCCCGGTTGCTGGGCGTGCCTGTGCTGGCATTTTTTGGGTATTCCGGAGCGGCTGTTCTGTCGCTCTGGGTGGTGATCGACATCTGCCGTCGGCGATAACGTCGCGGCAAGTTCGTGTTTGTTTTTTACATAATTCCTGTTCAAATTACTTGCAACTCAAAGTTGCGGAAAATTCAAACTGGAATTGGTCGCTCCTCGTTTTTCGCTACCGTAGGCTTTTGAGTACGCTATGATGGATGAAACGAGAAAGGTCACAGAGCATGAACGTGGAGATCGCGCAACGTCTGGCGGTACGTCGGAAGCAGGCAGGGTTTTCGCAGGAGGCACTGGCTGAGCAGTTGGGCGTGTCCCGCCAAGCTGTGTCGAAATGGGAACGTTCGGAATCGTCTCCGGACACCGATAACCTTATAGCGCTGGCGCAGCTCTATGGCGTCTCGCTTGATGAGCTTCTTTATGCCGACGAAAACGCAGGGCATGTCGGTGATCCGGAAGGGGCTGGCCCCGGGGGTGGAGAAGAAGGGTCCGAGGGATGGTCCAAGGCTGGCCCGACGAGCCGTTCGGGGACGGCGGACGACGTTGACCCCGAAACGGCCCAGCCGCAAGGGACCGAATCCGACAAGGAGGACAAGAAGAAGGTCCATATCGGGTTTGATGGCATCCACGTGCTCGACGGTGATGACTATGTGCATGTTTCTTGGCATGACGGGGTCCATGTGAAAGACAACAAGAAGGGCGAGGAAGTCCACGTGGGGTGGGAGGGCGTGAAGGTCAAGGATCGCTCGTCCGAGGATTCCGGACGCTGTGCGCAGGGCGACGGCGACTCTGGCGCGGGCGCATCCTATGGCTTCACGGTCAATGGAGAGCCTTATGAAACGGTGGAGAATGTGCGGCCCACGTATGGACCCGGCGGAGACGGCGGAACCCCTTGGTGGCGCCATCGCATGAGTCGATTCGAAAGGCTCTGGATGAAGTTCCCCTATCCCTTGGCGATCGTCCTTGCCTATGTGCTGTTGGGTGTGTTTGCGGACGCCTGGGGGATGGGTCTGTTCTTGTTTTTCAGCATTCCTGTCTATTATATGCTTGGCCATGCCATTGCCCGCCGCCGCCTCGCTCCTTTCGTTGCGGGCGTGTATCCCATCGGGGTGGTCACCTGGTTTTGCTATAAGGCATTCGTGTTGAACGAATGGCATCCGGCATGGGTTGTGTTTCTGACTATTCCCCTGGTCGAATGGCTCGTTCACAGCCTTTCTCATTGGTGGCGAAATCGGGCGCGCTCCAAAGACTCGTCGCAGCCTATTGACGTTGAGGTAGGGTAGGCCGTCCGGTTTGAGTCGTCTCGCAAGGCGGGGCATGGCATGAGGGGTACCTCCATGAAAGGCGCCGGGAATCCCGGCGCCTTTCATGTGTTTGAACCTTGAATGATTCGTCAGCGAGGTGCTGCTGGAGCCTTACATGAAACGGCTGTAGTCGTAGGTGCTCTGGCCGTCCTTGCTGTGCTGCTTCTTGGGCTTGTTCGACCGAGCTTCGGCCTTCTTTGTCGCAGCTGCTCGTTTTGCGGCATTGGAATAGTTCGAAGATCCCTCGTGGCGCTCTGATTTTTCGGACGAGCGCCTGCTTTCGCCTTGCGCTCCCGAGCGTGCATGGTCGCGGTTTCCCTGGGGCCTGCCGTTACGCGCTGGCTTGCGGTTGAAATCGCCCGGTCTTCTCTCTCCTTCGGCACGTTGCGAGGAGGTCCGATCCTTGCTGGCGCTGCCGGACTGCCGGTTCGTGTCTCCGGCGCGTTTTCCCTCGGGGGATCGCTTGGAGCCGTTCCACGAACCTTTCGGGCGGTTATAGGAGCCGTTGCGCTTGCCGGCGCCTCCCTGATGCCGACCCTTGTCCTTTTTGGTCAGGACGCTGGGGTCAAGCTCATAGGTCTCCAGTTCCATGAGTGGAATTTCCTTGCCGATGAGCCGTTCGATGTCTCGCAGGGTGTTGCGCGTCTCTCTGCTGACGAATGAGATGGCATAGCCGCTCTCGCCCGCACGGCCCGTGCGTCCGATGCGATGCACATAGTCTTCGGGGCAATCGGGAAGGTCGAGGTTGATGACGTGATCGACGTCGGCAACGTCAATTCCGCGAGCGAGCACGTCGGTGGCTACGAGAATGGACGTGCGGCCACGCCGGAAGTTCTCGAGCGCCTTGCGGCGCTGGCCCTGAGACTTGTCAGAATGGATGGACTCGGCACGATAGCCGTTGTCGCGCAGCATCTCCATGCACTCTTCGGTGCGGTGCTTCGTGCGTGCGAACACAATGACTCGTTCGCTGCCCTTCTCGTCAAGCACGGCGCGGAGAAGCTCCGGTTTGTTGCGGTGGGCGATGGGCATGACAAACTGTTCGACCGTCTTGGCCGTTTCGCCTTTGTGGGCGATCTCGACAAGGGCCGGATCCTTGAGCAGCGATCCTATGCTGTTCATGATGCTGTGATCGATGGTGGCCGAAAACAGCAGCGTCTGGCGCGTTTCGGGCGTCAGGGCGATGATCTTTTTCATGTCGGGCAGAAAACCCATGTCAAGCATGCGGTCGGCCTCGTCGAGCACGAGCACCTCAATCTCACCCAATTTGGCAACGCCGCGATCGATGAGATCGTTCAGTCGTCCCGGTGTGGCAATGAGGATGTCGGTGCCACGTTTGAGGTCCTTGATCTGGGGGGTGTAGGACGAACCTCCGAACACGGTGGTGACATATTGTCCGGTGGTCTTTGCAATCTGCATGCAGGTTCGTGCGATCTGCTGAGCAAGTTCGCGCGTGGGGCTCACGACGAGCATGCGTGGCTTGCGCCCCGCTTTCTTCGTGCCGGCCATGTTTGCCATGGTGGGGAGGAGGAAGGCGGCTGTTTTTCCGGTTCCGGTGCTGGCGCCGGCAACGACATCACGTCCCTCCAGGATCAAGGGGATGGTGGCTGCCTGGACAGGCGTGGCCTCTTCGAAGCCAAGACGGTCGACGGCGCGAAGGGCGGCCTCAGATAAGCCGAGGTCGGCAAAGTTCGTTTGCATGATATTCCGTTCTCTTCGGGTCTGCACGTGCCTTATTGCACGGTGCCTGCGCTTGACATGAGCCGCTTTCCGCGTGCACGCTAGGCAAAACCTCTAAGAACGTTGAGATGCGAGAAAGAATTTCGTGTGAAGCGGCTTTCCAGTATGAAGCATCTCGTATCCGTAGGGGCCGTGAATCTCTTAAAAGGCACTGTTTGTGCGGGATTCTCCACAAGTGTTTGCGCCTTGTGTTCGGAAAGCGGGTGTCCGGGATGTCCAAACCGGTCCTTCAACTCTTCCGAGCGCTCGTAAGGAGGCGTGCCGATTGACATTCTTGTTTTCAGCGGGGTCTTTTGGTGTCAGGAGGCGAAGAAGGAAAAAGGAAACTTGGTTGATGCGCCCGTCTTCTGGTCCGAAAATGGCTAGCGCATTGAAACTCAATGTGGTTTCATGGGCATGCGGTCAACCGGAAGGATGAACCTATGGACTATAAAGACACGCTTGACTCGCCTGTTGGGCGCATTACCGTTGCGAGCGATGGCGATGCGCTTATTGGCCTGTGGCTTGAGGGGCAGAAGTACTTCGAGGCGACGCTTGACGACGCGGAGCAGCGCTCCGACCTGCCGGTCTTGGTTGAGACGCGCGCCTGGCTCTCTCGCTATTTCGAGGGGATCGATCCTGGTCCCTTGCCCCGCGTCGACCCCCGGGGATCGACCTTTCGCCGCCGTGTCTGGCATCTTCTTGCGGAGATTCCGTACGGCCACGTGACCACCTATGGCGATCTGGCGCGGCGCATGTCCGATCGGACCGGCTCGCCTGCCTCGGCGCGTGCGGTGGGCGGCGCGGTGGGGCATAACCCCATTTCCATCATTCTGCCTTGCCATCGTGTGGTGGGAGCGGGGGGAAGCCTGACGGGCTACGCGGGCGGTCTGGCGAATAAGCTCACCTTGCTCGAGCTTGAGGGCGTCGAGACGTCTCGATTCAAGGTTCCGACGAAAGGCACGGCATTATAGCGTTTGAGACGACTTTGGGCGGAAGGGACGGTATAATCCCAGCGGGCTCATGAAAGGGTTTCAGGGATCATCGTCCGAAAGGCTCGCATGGATGTCACGGGGCTTGTGGAAGCCGCTTTTTCTGAAGGACAGGTGCTGACGGTGCCATGGGGCATCGATTATTTTTCTGTTCTCGTCGGCGTTCTGACCGGAGCCCTGTTCGCGTGCGACCGAAAGCTCGACATCATCGGCACGGTCGTGCTCGGGCTGGTGGCGGGATATGGCGGCGGCATCATTCGTGATGTGTTGCTGCAGGATCGGGGCATGTATTTCACCTCTCACCCTGACCTCATTCTGATCTGCATCGCGTTGTGCGGGTTCGTGTTCTATTTCAGAGGCTTGTTTCGACACCTCGATGCCACCGTGTTCTTTGCCGACTCCGTGTCGGTTGGCTTGTTCGCGCTTGCCGGAGCCAGCAAGGCCTTTGCCAGCGATCAGGGCATGGTCATCTCTGTCATTCTTGGTGCCATCACGGCAGTCGGGGGCGGCGCGCTGCGTGACATATGCGTGGGCGAGACGCCGGGCATCTTTCAGCAGTCAAACTTCTATGCGGTGGCCGGTTTGGCAGGATCGTTTGCCTTTGTCATGTTGGCGTTTGTCGGGTGCCCTGTGGTGATCGCGGGTGTCGCCTGTGTGCTCATCTCGGTGTTTTTGCGCTATCTCAGCGTCTATTTCGATTGGAAGACCACGTGCGAAGCAGATCTGACCCCGCATGTCTCGCGGAGGGTCGGGTCTTTGAAGCGGCTTGCGACAAGCTTGTTCTTGCATGGCAACACCCGCCGGGGGCGAGACGGCAAACGCAAGGGGAAGTAGTGCTTTTCCCCGCGCTGGCACGGAAGGGCGGTCGGCTGCGCCGACATCGCACGTGATGCGGGAGCCTCGGGGGGAGGGGCAAATGCGGTTGGCCTTGTTGTCTGGCGTTGGCTCTGACCTTGTTGTCCGGTGTTGGTTCTGAATATGAAGAATGTAGGTCGCCGATTCCCCGACGCTGCCAAAAGCTTGAAGCTTTCGGAGGAGCTGTATGCGTGCGACAAACGCGATTAGGACAATCAGAGCTCTTTCTCCTATTTCACTCTTTGTCATTGTCATTAATTAGAATAAAGTCGTCTCTTGATTAATATAAAAAACTATGACACTATGACAATAGTTCAATAAGACTGAACAGGGGAGAAGGGGAGTTGGTCTTATGGGGATGCTTTTTTAGCATATCAGCGGTATCGGCAATCCATTCCAAGACAATCGAGTTGACTCGAGGGGCATGTTTCGCCTTGGGTGTGCTTTCCTCTTGCAGAGCAGCGGAAAAGCTTAGATTCGTGTGTCCGAGTTGACTTGAAGGGTCTTGCAGAGGGGGTTGTGGAAAAGCAGGAGAGGGACCGAGGAAGATCGGAGGAGGAGCATGATGCAAGAGAAGAAGCTCACGAGACGCACGTTCTTGACTGGCGCAGCTGGTCTGGGCGCGATGGTCGCGCTTTCTGGCTGCATGGGTCAACAGGCTCTCAAGCCGTCGCCTGCCGGAGAGGCTGGCGTCGAAACGGGAGAAGTGGAAGTTCGTCACGCATGGTGCCAAATGTGCGGACCAGCCCGCACACACTGCTCTACGTTATGCTACGTCAAGGATGGTCGTTGGATAAATGTCGAAGGCAACCCCGAGGCCGGGAACAACTGGGGACGCGGCAGCCGCAGCCTGTGCGCCAAAGGCAATGCGGCCATGGCTGTACTGTACGCGCCGGGCCGCATTCTGTATCCGATGAAACGCGTCGGCGAGAAGGGCGAAGGCAAGTTCGAGCGCTGCACGTGGGATGAAGCTATGGATGCCATCGCCGCCAAGCTGCTTGAACAGAAGGAGCAGTATGGTGCCAGGTCCTATGGTGTTTTATCGCCGCAGTTCTATGCGGTGCTCGGAACGATGGGCCGCCGTTTCCTGAATGTGCATGGCAGCCCGAACTATCTACACAGCGCCATCTGCAACTCACAGCGCATGTTTAGCGCCATATGAGAAACCCACAGGCTCTGCCTGTGGTGCGGTAGATGGTTACACCAGATTCTTGACATGAGAACCAGAGAAAAGCTCTCCTGTCCTATGATGTCGCATGCGATGGTCCAGATCG
>JAEWQO010000137.1 GCA_023460315.1 Actinomycetes bacterium | reverse complement strand
GGGGGGGGGTTTTTTGGGGCGGGGGCCCCCGCTGGGGGGGCGCCGGCGCCGCGCTTCATTTCTGGGAAGAGCCACCGCTGAGCGGAGAGCGTGGCAGCGGCGCAGTGTTCTTCGCGAACTGCCCGCTGCGATGCTCGTATTGTCAAAATGCCACGATTGCGGCGGGCAAGGTGGGCAAGACGGTGACCGGGGCGCGTCTTGCCGCCATGTTTCTTGACCTTCAGCGGCAGGGGGCGCTCAATCTCAATCTGGTCACGCCAACCCACTATGCCCCGCAGGTGCGTGAGGCCATCCGTCTGGCGAGGGCCGAGGGGTTGGAGCTGCCGGTCGTGTGGAACACGTCAGGCTATGAGACGGTTGACGCCATTCGAGCAAACGCCGATGCGGTGGGTGTCTATCTGACAGATTTCAAGTATGCCGACCCAGCGACCGCATCGCGCTATTCGCATGCACCCGATTATCCCGAAGTTGCGCTTGCGGCGTTGGACGAGATGCTTGACCAGAAGGGTGCACCGGTTTTTGACGAGGTTGATGGGATGCCACGGCTTGTGAGCGGCGTCGTGGTGCGGCATCTCATGCTGCCAGGCATCCTTGACGAATCCAAACGCATCGTCCGCCTTGTCCATGAACGGTACGGCTCTGCCGTGCTGCTGTCGCTCATGAATCAATACACACCGGTTTTGGCCGGTGCAGCCGCTGCGGGCGACAAGGGGGCTGCCACCGTCTTGCGCCAGTGCCCCGAGCTTGCGTGCACGGTGTCCCGGGAGGATTACGAGCGTCTGCTCGACTATGCCGATTCCCTCGGCCTCGATGAATACTTTTGGCAGCAAGGCCAGGCGGCGGCAGAAAGCTTCATTCCCCCTTTCGACCTGACCGGGGTTCGGTGAGGCCGAAAGGGGTCTTGGGCGAGCGGCGGGCGAGGAGATGCACCTCCTGCCTCATCCCCGCCAAAGTCGTTCCCTGCTCCTCCCTCCTGACCGGGAAAGTTCCGATCCTGGAAGGTCTTCATGCATTTCGAGGATGTTTTTCCAGAGACGCTTTGGCATGAACTGCCGACGCAGCTCTGGATGGTAGCGCGCGTCGATTGCGACCGTGCGGTAAAACCGCTTCCAGGCAGCTTGCATGACCTGCTCGTCGCTGGCCTGATGGGGCATTGAAAAGCTTTCGGTGCGCACCAGGTGCCAGGCCTGGCCTTCGTAGACGCCAGCCAGCTGATGGGTCTCATCATAGATGACGAAGGGCTGTGTGTTGAACCGTGCGCAAAACCAATCCATGAGCAGTGGCACAACCGAGGCCTTGGGGTTGCACCGTGCTATCCAGAGGCCGCCCTCGACGTGCTCGAAGCGCAGGAACTGTATCATGAGGTGCCGCTCGTTCATGACTGCCCGGGCGAGGCGATGCAGCGGCTCGACATCTGGATGGGTTGGATCGTTGAAGGTGCCAGACGACAAGGCGGCTTTTGGGCACGATCCGGAGCAGATGCCCGAACGCGTCTGAGACCGGGGACATCCGGTGCAGCTTTGGGAGCGGTCCTGAGCCATGGTGTGCCGGATGAACCGGTAGATGGCGGTTCCTGCGTGGGGGTCGTCGGAGAGGGATGCCTGCATGACGGCCTCAAAGGTTGCCGTCCCACCCACGCGCACGATTCCCCGACGCACGCGCTCGGCATGGGCCTCGTCTGTTGGAACGCGGCGGAGAGCCTGGCCCAAGCGCAGCTGCAGCTTGTCTTCGGCCATGAGGTCCTGCGGGCGCTCGTGACGGGCATACGCCTCGAACACGGCCGACAGCAGTCCCTCCAGGGTCCCATCGTGGCAATAGGCCACATCGGCGAGAGGTTCCTCGGGAAGCGTGGCGTCACTCATGCGCGAACCTCCTTGGGACGATCGAGGGCGCGCTGCCATCCATAGATTCCATCCGCCGAACGTGCTGCCTGAGCTTGTGGCAGGCGCCGCGCCGCGCCTGCGCCGGCAGGGGCCTTGTCCGGAGTCTCAACGCTTTCGAACAGGCTCATCTGGCCCGGGACCGACCGGTCGGCGCGCCGTCCGTGCTTGCCGCCTTCGATGGGCGCTGCAAGCTGGGCGCGCAGCCCCTGACGCGAGAAATCGATGCCGGATCCGGCATAGAAGCCATTGCAGGTGATGAAGAAGCGGGCGCGTTTGTAGGCGATTCCCAGTTTCCGGAGCTCGCGCTCGCGCAGCGTGGTCGTCCGCCGCGCCCTGATGATGGACTGCGCCCCGCGCACCCCAATGCCGGGAACGCGCAAAAGCACTTCGTAAGGGGCGGTGTTCACTTCGATGGGGAACGCGTCAAGGTGATTGAGGGCCCAATTTGCCTTGGGGTCAAGATCGGGATCCAGAAACGGGTGCTCGTCGTCGATGATTTCCGTCACATCGAAGCGATAGAATCGGAGCAGCCAGTCGGCTTGGTAGAGCCGGTGTTCGCGATTGAGCTGCAGGGCGTCGGTCCCCGGCAGGCGAGCATCGTCGTTCACGGGAGTGTAGGCGCTGAAGAACACCCGCTTGAGTTCGAGCGTGCGATACAGCGCTGCGGAGAGGTTCAGTATCTGGAAATCGCTTTCGGAAGATGCGCCGACGATCATCTGCGTCGATTGTCCGGCGGGCACGAATGCGCGGGCTTTTTTTCGCGGAGGGGACGGGGCCAGATAGGTCGTTTTCCTTCGTGTGAGAGCTCGCGTGTCGCGATCCTCCGCCATGGTGTCGCGTATCTGCCTCATGGGTGCCAATATCTGATGCTTCTCTTTCTGGGGTGCCAGCAGCTTGAGGCTTTTTTGAGAAGGCAATTCCAGGTTGACGCTCATCCGATCAGCGAGGTGTCCAAGCCTGTCGACCAGCTCGGGCGATGACCCGGGAACGGCTTTTGCATGGATATAGCCTCGGAATCCATATTCTTCCCGCAGGATCGACAGCGACTGGATCATGAGCTCGGAGGTGTGATCGGGGCTGCGGATAACGCCGGAGCTAAGAAAGAGGCCCTCTATGTAGTTGCGGCGATAGAAGGCGATCGTGAGGTCGGCCAACTCGCGCGGGGTGAAAGCGGTGCGGTCCACTTCATTGCTGACACGGTTCACGCAATAGGCGCAATCGTAGACGCACACGTTGGTCATGAGCACCTTCAGGAGCGTGATGCAGCGTCCATCAGCAGCGAAGCTGTGACAGCATCCGGCGGAAATCGTGTTCCCAAGCTTGCCTTTCTGTGCGGCGCGGTCGATGCCGGACGACGTGCATGCCACGTCGTACTTTGCTGCATCGGCCAACACCTCAAGCTTGTCGATGATATCCATGCGTTCATCCGTTCGTTCGAATGTCTGTTCGCTCTATGATAGGGAGCTAACAAGGCGAAGTCAAGTACAGATGTTCGTTTTCAAGGAACCCAAAGTGAGAAAGGACTGAGCAGGAACCGGGCTGGCGCAGCAAGGCGATCGGCGGGAGGGCGATGCCCGAAGCGAGACATCGTGCGTGGTGCGATGTCTCGTATGCGCCACCGAGCCGCTCGGCGGCGCCGGAAGGCGGGAGTAGCCGGGTTGCCCGCGATGGGCGCAGAAAAGAAAGCACCCGGCATCGGGTGCTTTCTTGGAAGGCCACGGAACGCTATCGGGCGCGGGTGGCGTTGTCCGGGTTGATGGACATGCTTTGGAATCGATCGGTCATGTACTGATTGTCGAAGTGGATCGAAAAATAGTCTTCGACGGCAGACTGCGGGGGGTTGCCTGCCATGCGTTCGTACCAGCAGTCAAGCGACAGCAGCGTCATGCCGCCGTCGATGATCATGAGGGCTGCGCAGATGGCGGTCACGGTGTAGCGGAGGTTCCAGGGGATGAGGTTGACCAGCTTGAGCATCCAAGGAAGCAAAAACTTGATCCAGACGACGCCCAGCACTCCCCACATGGCCATGAACATGCCGTTTGTGCGCCCGTCGATGGAGAGAAACGTTCCCGAATAATCCCAGGCGACGATGCCGAAGGCGAACTGCATGAACCAGCTGACCAGATATTCGAAGACACCGCCTATCACCGCGCTCACCAGGAAGATGAGGATGATGTTCTTGTCATGGAAGCGGTTGAGCGCTATGGTCATGAGCACGGCACCGAATCCGTAGATGGGAGAAAACGGACCGAACAGCATGCCGGCTCGATTCTCGTAGTGCCCCGGATTGACCACAAGAACATGGTACACGGTCTCGATGGCCAGGCCCAGCACGCAGCATACGACGAATATCCAGAACAGGTTGAAGAAGTTCAGGCTGATATAGCCTTTGCCCGTCTCGTCACGTCCGAGCGTCCCGTCTTCGGCCCGCACGCGATCATCCATGATGCGCAGTTTGTTTTGGAGCTTGCGTTCCTCGGCCAGAGAAGGATCAACGTAACTCGACAAGGCGATGAGCACCACGAGCGTGACCCCGTAGGGGATGAGGTCGGTGCCCAGACCATTCAGCATGATGTCGCAGAGGATGATAAGGATAAGCACGGCAATCATGACTTCTGACTGGATTGCGGCACCTCGCCGTTTGTTGCGGAGCAGGCGTATACCCAGCACGACGAACATGACGATCAGTGCCGTCATGAGCAAGAGATCGGCTGCGAAGAGGATGGCGCTTGCGACCGATGAGTCGCTTGAGGGCGGCGCTGCTCCCAAGAGCATGGCGACGAGCTCGACAATGAGGCCGAAAAGGGGAAGCAGGGCGAGTGCGCTCAGGATGCACAGAATGCCGAACACCTTGAGTGGCCACGGCAGCTTCATTGAATCGAGCGGGCTGTTCGGGTCGGGTTCCTGCTGGGGGTCGAGCGCGTCAATGCGCTCCGCGTCGCCTGGCACAGCGCTCGGTTCAGTGCTGGTGGGTTCCTGCATGGGTCAGTCTCCTGGATGAATAATGGGAAGGATAACGAGACTAAACTATCACAACATAGTATGTTTGAATAGCGAAAGGCCTGAGTGCAGAAGACCTGTAACCTCTGGCGGGGAGAATCGGCCACCACCCTGGCGAAGCTGGGGGCGAACGGTTCGTGCGGGAAACAAAAAGGCCGGCCGCAACAAGCGGCCGGCCTGCAATTCTGTGGAGCCAGCGACAGGATTTGAACCTGCAACCCGCAGTTTACAAAACTGCTGCGCTACCATTGCGCCACGCTGGCAAAGAGCGGTGCGACAACGTATTGTACGACATCCTTGCCGTTTCGGGAAGGGGAGTCGCTGCTGTTGTTTTTCGTGTTGCCCTGCTTGTGCAAGCTGGCTCGCGCTCGGTTCCGGGTCGGATGGCGCGATCCGTGAGTGCGGGAGGCAGCTCCCATCGCACGCATGCGATGCGGGGCCTTTTGCCGGGGCGGCCTCATTCATGCCGTGGAATTAACGCTTGGAGTAGAGCTCTTCGGCCCTTTCCCAATTGACGATGCTCCACCATGCTTTGATGTAATCGGGGCGTTTGTTCTTGTAATCGAGGTAATACGCATGTTCCCATACGTCAAGCGTAAGCAGGGGCGCCGGTTTTCCCGCACTTATGGGGGTGTCTTGATTGGGGGTGGTCAAGATCGAGAGGTCGGACAAAAGCCATGTCCAGCCGCTTCCGAAGAGGTTGGCGGCGGCATCTGAGAACTGATCGACGAACGCCTGGAAAGAACCATATTTCGCCACCAGGTCAGCTTTCAGCTGGCCGCTCGGCTCCTGGGACGATGCCGGCGTGAGGCAACGCCAGAAGAACGAATGGTTGTAATGCCCGCCGCCATTGTTGCGAATTGCCGTCCGGACCGATTCTGGTACGCTGCCGAGGTCGCTCAGCAGGTCCTCGAGAGGCTTCTGCTGGAGCTCCGGCGCTTTCTCAAGTGCGGCATTGAGCTTGTCGACATAGGCCCGATGGTGGAAATCGTGATGGAAATGCATGATTTCACCGCTGATGGCCGGTTCAAGCGCTTGATAGTCATAGGGAAGGTCGGGCAAGGCATGCATGGCGCCTCCTGTCTCAAAGATGCTCGGCACTCTCCGCTGCCCTTGCAGCAGGGAGAAATGGCTTTGACTATACCTCTTTTCTTTCTTTTGTGAGGCAAGGAGCCCATCGGTTTCTTTTACGTTGACATGGCGCGCGTTTCTCCTAGAGCGCACGTCTTCGCGCGTCGGAGGCCCGATACGCTCGGATTCGCGTCATGCGCCGCCCGTCTGGGTCTTCCCTGTCCTGAACGACCCCTTTCATTCGAGCGCTCGATGGCCCATTGCGGCGCTATCGGCCTGCACCCCTGGCCGCGTCTTCGGAGGAAAACGCAGTTCACCTGCTATACTCAGGGGGTTGGCAGTGAAAGGGGACGGGTGCTTACCGTCCGAGGAAATGAGGCATATGAATATCGCGATACGTGCTCAGAACCTGAGCAAGACTTACCCTCTCTCCGCGCAGCAACGCAGGGCGCACCATGGCGGCACGCGCCGAAACGTTGCAGTCGCCGATCTCTCATTCGATGTCGAGGGCGGTGAGATATACGGGTTGCTCGGTCCTAACGGAGCGGGTAAAACCACGACGCTTCGCATGCTGGCCGCGCTTATCAAGCCCGATGCGGGCGATGCCTTCATCGGAGGCGCGTCGGTCGTGTCCGACCCGATGGAGGTCCGGCGTACCATGGGGTTTTTGACAAGCGAGCTCAAGCTGGAGGAGACGTTTTCTCCTTCCTACCTGTTCGATTTCTTTTCAGAGCTGCACAAGGTTGATCCGGCGGTGCGAGACGAGCGCAAACGCGGCCTGTTCAATCGTTTTGGCATCGATGCATTCGCTCAGACGAAAGTTGCCGACCTCTCGACGGGCATGAAGCAGAAGACGTCGTTGGCGGTCTCGCTTGTGCATGATCCTCGTGTCATCATATTCGATGAGCCCACCAATGGTCTCGACGTGCTGACGGCGAGGACGGTCACTGACTTTCTCGTCGAACTGAGGCGCGAGGGCAAGACCATACTGCTGTCGACGCATATCTTCAGTCTGGTGGAAAAGGTCTGCGATCATGTCGGCGTCATCATCGGCGGGCGCATGGTGGCGTGCGGAAGCCTCGAGTCGTTGATGGGCGGACGTTCGCTCGAAGACGCATTTTTCGACCTGTATAGCGCTGAGGTCGGTGACCTGCGATGAAGAACAACGTGATTGCCATAGCGAAGAAAGAATTGGTGAGATTCTTCAGCAACAGGGTGTCTGCCTTCACGGCCATCGTGCTGCCGGGCCTGCTTATATTTCTGATGTGGTCGGTCATGGGGAGCGCCATGTCGGGCATGTTCGGAGACGAGGGGACCGAGACATCGAAGGTGGCGGTGGTCAATTTGCCCGCCAGCATTGAGCAGGTGGCTGCTGCGTCGGGCATCGAGGTCGAATCGGTTGATGAGCTTCCTGCAAGCGAGGATATCAGGTCCCGCATCGCCGCAGGAGACGTGAATGCCTATGCGGTGTTCCCCGAGGGATTCGACGAGGCGGTGGCGGTGTACGATCCCGCCTCAGGGATGCCGGCCCCGCAGGTGGAAATCTACTTCGACTCGTCCGACACCGCCTCTGCGAATGCGTACGCGCTGTTCAGCTCAGTGCTGAACGAATATGAGTCGTCGTTGTCAAATCGCTTTGACGTGAACGCGGGGGAGGGGTCCTATGACGTCTCTGATGCGAAGGACCGTGCCGCGACCTTTGTCGTTTCCATCGTTCCCATGCTGCTGCTCGTTCTGCTGTTCAGCGGCTGCATGTCCGTTGCGGCTGAGTCCGTTGCGGGAGAAAAGGAGCGAGGCACGATGGCGACGTTGCTGGCGGCGCCCGTCCGGCGAAGCGACATCGCGCTCGGGAAGGTCCTTGCGCTTGCCCTCATCGGCCTTGCCATAGCGATTTCCAGCGCTGTCGGCATCGTGGCTGGACTGTCGAATCTCATGCAGGGGCAGATGGACATCAATGTGTATGGTCCAGCGGAATATGCGCCGCTTATCCTTGTCATTCTCTCGACGACCCTCGTGATGGTGGTGCTCATCGCCCTTGTCTCCGCGCTGGCCAAGACAACGAAGGAAGCGCAGCTGTATCTGACTCCGCTCATGATCGTCGTGGTGGGCGTGGGCCTTCTGGGCATGTTTGGCGAGGCGAGGACTGATGCGGTGTACTATCTTATCCCTCTCTATAACAGCGTGCAGTGCATGATCGGCATACTCACCTTTGAGGCGCAGCCGGTGAACGTGGCGCTGTGCGTTGTCAGCAATGTGGCTGCTGCGGCCATCGGCATCGCCGTGCTCCAGCGCATGTTCGGCAGCGAGCGGCTCATGTTTGCCCGCTAGGAGAGTCGAGCTGCCGGACGCGGGAGCCAAGATGGCGTGGGAAAGGGAGGAACTGATGGACAGGGCGTCGTTGGCTCGGGTGGGATGTCCGCCGCAGCGAGTCGTTCCTGAGCGGCTTGTTGAGGTCAAAGGGTTTATGGCGTGGATCGGCCAGTCGAACGACGGCGATCTGGCGGTGTCCCGCGTCCATGTTGCGGACGACGTGGAATCCCGTGTCGGCTTCGCTTCCCTGGAGGTTGAGGAATCTCACTTCGAGCGCTGTTCGTATGCGGGATGCGATTTCTCGCATACGGTTTTCGAGGACGTCCTGTTCTCGGGATGTGATTTCTCGAATAGTGATTTCTCCGCGTCGAACTTTATGCGCTGCGGGTTCCGCTCATGCAAGCTCACCGGCACCGATTTCAGTGAGGCGACCTTTCGTCTGATCGACATGGAGGACTCCACGTGCTCGTACGCATCGTTTGCGAAGGCGAGATGGGAGGATTCCCTTGTCGCCTCAAGCGATTTTTCACATGCGGACATCGGGGAGGCCCGCCTCAAGGGGGTTTCGTTCGATGGCGTGCGGTTTGTCGGCACCAGCTTCTTCCGCACGAGCCTTTTCGGCATCGATTTGACAACATGCCAGCTGGCAGACATCGTGCTGTCTGATGCCATGGGAGAGTTGCGAGGTTGCACAATGGACCTTTACCAAGCTGCTGGTATAGCACAGCGACTTGGCGTGATCGTCGAAAGCTAAGCCGCCGTGCGCCCCTTTCGCGGGCGCACGGCGGCATCGTGGCGACGTCTTCTTCTACGCTTGGGCGAAATTCCAGGAGCCCATGTATGCGATCTGCTCGTCGGTGAGGGTGTCGATGGTCACTCCCAAGGTCTCAAGCTTCACGCGGGCCACGCCGTCGTCGATGGCGGAGGGCACGTCGTACACCTTGTTTTCCAGCTCGCCGGCATGCTGGAACAGATACTCGGCGGCGAGCGCCTGATTGGCGAAGCTCATGTCCATGACCGATGCCGGATGGCCCTCGGCGCACGACAGGTTCACCAGGCGTCCTTGGGCGAGCACGATGACGGTGCGGCCGTCGGGGAGGGTGTATTCCTCCACGAGGGGCTTGACCTCCTCGACCTTCGTCGCATGCTCCCTGAGCCAGCCGATGTTGATCTCGGAGTCGAAGTGGCCGGAGTTGCAGATGATGGCGCCGTCCTTCAGGTGCTCGAACGCGGGGCCGTCGACGACCTTGCAGTTGCCGGTGACCGTCACCCACACGTCAGCGTGCTCGGCGGCTTCCGCGGCCTTCATGACCCGGTAGCCCTCCATGTGGGCTTCCAGCGCCTTCAGCGGGTCGACCTCGCACACGATGACGTTCATGCCCATGCCCTTCGCGCGCAGCGCGAGCCCGCTGCCGCAGTAACCGTAGCCTGAGATGACGATGGTGCGGCCGCAGAGCAGGCGGTTGGTGGCGCGGACGATGCCGTCGAGCGTGCTCTGGCCCGTGCCGTAGTGGTTGTCGAAGAAGTGCTTCGTGTTGGCGTCGTTGATGTTGAACACGGGGTAGGCAAGCGTGCCTTCGGCCGCCATGGACATGAGGCGAACCACGCCCGTCGTGGTTTCCTCGGTGCCGCCCACGACGTGCTCCAGCTTGTCGGTGAAGGCGGTGTGCAACGCGGTGTCGAGGTCGGCGCCGTCGTCCATGATGATCTGCGGGTCGGTGGAGATGACCGCCTCGAGGTGCCGGCCATAGGTCTCCATGTCCTCCCCGGCGATGGCGTGGACGTCGATGCCGAAGTCGCGCACGAGGGAGGCGGCCGTGTCGTCTTGGGTCGACAGGGGGTTCGACGCGCAGAGCGTCACCTGCGCGCCCGAGGCTGCGAGCGCCCGCATGAGGTTCGCCGTCTCGGTGGTCACGTGCATGCACGCGCCGATGCGGATGCCCTCCAGGGGCTTCTCGCGCTCGAAGCGCTCGCGGATGGACGCGAGCACGGGCATGTCGCGGTCGGCCCACAGAATGCGGGCGAGGCCCGCGTCGGCCAAGGTGATGTCTTTGATGTCGTAGTTGTCGGGCATGGGGCCGCCTCCAAGGCAATTCGGTGATGCAGAACAGTTTTCGTCGAAGTAATTGAAACGTATCATACCAGTTTTAGCCCTCTGCGTTTGTGCCGATGGGTTTCATGAAACGGACGGAACGGCCCCACCTGTCGACGCCGGGTCGGTTGAAGCGGGCTCGTCTGGGCCAGGTGGGGGAGAGCGGCTGTTTCGTGGTGGCACCGGCGGGTGGAGGGGTTCAGGTGGGCGGAACCGCGCTGGTTCGCTGCCTCCTCCGGCCTGAAAGTTGTGAAGTTCATATGCAGAACCTTTGTGAAAAAGCGTGTTTTATCGCGGCTATCTCTGAGGAAATGGCAATGAAAGAACCTCTTGTCGAAACGAACGGTCGTCCAGGGGCTATAATCTTCGCAGCCTGCAATGCGCTTTGGAGAGGGTTCTGAGATCTAAAAAGAGGAAGAAGCGTGGGCACTGGCATCGCCGGGTACGGCACGCGCTCGGCGGGTGCGGCTGCGTGCGAAGCAGGGTTGCATGCGGGGTGCGCGGCCTAACGAAGGAGTGAAGGTGTTCGACCAGTTTTTTTCGCAGATATCGTTCGTGGATATTTTCAACTTCTGCGTGTTCCTGACATTCAGCATTTGCTATACCTACCAGCTTTATTACGTGTTTGTGGTTTTGACCCGCAAGCCAAAAGAGCTGTCGGCAAAGATGAACCATCGGTATGCCGTTGTGATTTCGGCCCGCAACGAGCGTGCGGTCATCGGTGATCTCATCCACTCAATCAAAGTCCAGAACTATCCGTCAGAGCTCATCGACGTGTTTGTCGTCGCCGACAATTGCACCGACGACACGGCTCAAGTTGCACGTGAGGCCGGTTCCGTCGTGTTTCCGCGCTTCAATCAGAAGGACGTGGGGAAGGGCTATGCGCTGGATTATGGATTCCAGTGCATTCGCGAGCATTACGGCGACCGTGGCTACGAAGCCTTCTTCGTGTTCGATGCGGACAATGTGCTCGACGTGAACTATTTCCGCGAGATGAACAAGACGTTCGACAACGGCGCCAAGGCCTCGACCAGCTATCGTAACTCCAAGAATTACGATTCAAATTGGATTTCTGCCGGATATGCCGTGTGGTTCCTGCGCGAAGCCAAGTTCCTGAATCAGGCTCGTCTCACGCTCAACACGAGCTGCGCCGTGTCGGGCACGGGATTTTTCATCGCCGCGGACGTCATTGAAAAGCATGGCGGCTGGAAATGGCACCTTCTCACCGAGGACATCGAGTTTTCCACGAACAGCATCCTCGAAGGCACGCGCATCAGCTACACGCCAACGGCCATTCTCTATGACGAGCAGCCCATCACGTTCCGTGATTCGTGGAATCAGCGCTTTCGCTGGGCGAAAGGGTTCTATCAAGTATTTTGGCACTATGGAGCACGTTTGGTGAAGGGCATCGCCGTCAATCCCCGCGGTGCGCGCTTCGCCTGCTATGACATGCTTATGACCATTGCGCCCGGCATGCTGCTCACTATCGTGTCGGTCCTGTTCAACGCCATTATCGTTGTGCTGGCCGCCTCGGGCATGATGTCGACGGGTATCATGATAGCCTCATCCATCTCATCCATTTTCTTCTGTCTGTTCAACTACATGGTCTTTATGTTCATGTTCGGCGTGCTCACCACCTTCGTTGAGTGGGACTCCATCCACTCCACCACTGCCAAAAAGGTGCTCTACATGTTCACCTTCCCGTTCTTCATGTTGACCTATGTGCCTATCGCATTGGTTGCTCTTGTGAAAAAATGCAGGTGGAAGCCTATCCAGCACAGCATCTCGATCGATGTCACCGAGTTTTCCGATGCGGCCGCCGACAGAGAGCGCGAGCGCATCATATAGCGGGAGCCTCGAGAGACTCCCGTGCGTCTCCTTCCTGCTCCGCCATTCGACAGGGTTTGCCTTGGGAGTCCTGGGGTCGATTGGATTGACCGGCAGGAGTGGGCCGCTGGGCCACTGCCGGCTGCGGCTTGGAGTGGATTCAGCCCTTGCATTGAGCCGCGGCAGGTTGGGGCCGTCTTGGATCGACGAGATTGGGTCGCTGTACTGGGCTGGGTCTTGCCGGTTGGCCAGGTCTGATCGTTGAGCCCGGTTCGGCCGGGCGCGGCAGGTGCCATGAGCTTGCCGCTCTGCTGGAAAAGCCGGCCATGAGGCAGGTCGTGCCACATCGTCGACGAGGTCCCCTGCGAAACAAGCGTGAGTCAGGCATGAAGCGAAGGGCGCGTTGGCTTGCGCGGAGCGCCTCCAGGTGCCGCATTCTATCGATGGCCCGATTCCGGCACGTTGCGTCTCTAAACCCGGGCAAACGTCACGCAGCGGATCGTTTGGACCTGTGCTGCGCGAAGCGCGTCGCAGGCGTTGAAAAGGGTGGCTCCTGTGGTGTAGACGTCGTCGACGAGCAACACGGATTTGGGGACGGTCGCTCCGGGAAGGGTCGCGAAGCGGCCGGCCGTGTTCGAAATCCGTGCTTTGCGTCCCAGCTTCCGCTGATCGGCGCTACAAGGTCGGGCGAGTGCCGGTGCGCAGGGCAGGTTGAGCCGATCGGCGACGGCCGAGCCGAGCAGCTGACCATGATCGAACCCCCGCTGCCTGAGGGCCGCCCTTGACGCTGGAATGCACAGGACGGCCGATAGATCGTACAGCCATTCCGGCGGGATGGCTGCTGCCATGAGATCCGCCATGTCGCCTTTTAAGCGCCGCTCTCCTGCGTCCTTCCAGGTGCGAATGACTCGTGCGGTCGTCTCGTCGAAGGTTGCTGCGCAGACGCAACCGTCGAATGGCAGCACACTCCGGCCGGACGCGGCGAGCACGATGTCGTTGCATTCGGTGCACTGGACGCGCCCGAACGGCGCGCCGCACCGTGGGCAGGCTCGGCATTGGTCGATGAAGGGGAGCATCAGCCGGCATGATCGACAGAGCACGGCTCCCGGCACGTCGCAAACGGCACAGCGCGTCGGCCAGAGCGTTTCGGCCACGGCCTCGCCGATCAGCTTCGCATAGGTGCGGGCGGGCGACGACGTGGAACCGTCTGGGGCGGATATGTCAGGGAACTCCGGCATGGGACAATCTTAGGTTGCCAGGCTAGCGGTTCCATCACGCAGGTCCAGCATAGGTCTTCTTTTATTGCGCGCGAATCCAGCGGATCTCGCCAGGCGTTCGGCATGCGCCTGCCGAAGTCCTGGTTCAGACACGGCGAAGAGGCCCGCCCGGATTCATCGGGGCGGGCCTCTTCGCCGTGGTGCTCAGCCATCTCCCCGGTGGCACGGCGCAGGCATCGCCCCATTCCTGCCCACGCATCCCCCTGTTCAGGTTCAGTCAGGGGAAGGGGAAAGCCTTGGCCCTCATTTCGGCCGCGGCCTGTCGTTGCGGGATGCAGACGTCCACGCCGCAGGGGCATGTAGGGGGGCTTCCCTCTGCAGTGCGGGCATTGTGGGATGCAGGCGTCTGAGCGCCGCCGGGCAAATCGGACGCCTGCCGTGCCGTCTCAAGTTCTTTCGTCGGTCATCCGCGCCCCGCCTTTGCTCGTGGGCTTGATGCGGGCGGAACGAGGTGCTGGCGAATAGTGTGGGCAGCTGCAGGATTATTGCCGATTCTGCGCACGTTCTTCCGGGTGATTCTTCGATCTGGTACACTTAAGTGCGCTTCTTTCGAGTCTGTAGTTGCGGGTTTATTCCCTAGTCCATGACAGATGCGGTCAAAGGGATCCACGTAAGCCGGCAGGCGACTGGCGGCGATCATGGCGCATCCTAGAGGTAAGTCGCACCGTCCGATACTTTTTTTCGCGGCACGATGCCGCGGCGGGCGAGAGGGTGAAGGTGTGAGCTCAGCCCCGGTGCGCGAGTGTGGGGGCAAAAACTAGGTCAGTCGAGGGAAGCGCAACGAGATGAATCCGGTAGATGGAGGCACACCGACTATGAAGCGTCTGAAAACGCTGGTGTCCTGCTGTGTTGCGGCCGCATTAACGATGGTCGGGCTCACAGGGTGCTCGCTTCAAGAGAGCTATACCCCGCCCGAGAAGAGTCCGGTGCTCTCCTCTCCCACCATCAACAAGGAGGGCACGTTGCGCGTTGGCCTTGACATGGACAACGCACCGTTCTCTGCTCAGCCACAGGGATCCAGCAAGACGATTGGAATCGATGTGGACGTTGCCGCGGCATTGGCGGACAGTTTGGGTCTCGAGCTCGACTTGGTCGACGTGGGATCGGATCCGGAGAGTGCGCTCGAAAGCAACAAGGTTGATGTCGTCGTGGGCGTCAAGAAATCTGATTCCGACACGACGTTTTGGAAGTCCGATCCTTATCTGGAGACGAGCGTCGCGCTTTTTGCATCCTCGTCCGATGCCGCCGTTCCCACAGAATCATCCTCTCCCAAGATAGCTGCGCAGGTTTCCTCGACAAGCTCGTGGGCGGTGACGAACGAATTCGGCGATTCCTCCCTCACTTCCACCACCGATTTGAAGAGTGCTTTCTCCTCGCTTGAATCCGGTGAAGTTGAGTATGTGGCGGCTGATGCCGTCATTGGAACCTATGCTGCAAAGAATGCGGGGAACGAGGCTTCCATCATTGCTTTGCTGCAACAGCCAAGCGGCTATTGTGTGGGTGTGCTCGATTCGAACACTGATCTCAAGCAGGCGATTTCCGAGGCTGTTTCCTCTCTGGTCGACAACGGAACCATCTCGGTTATTGAGATGAAATGGCTGGGAACAGCTCTTGACCTTTCGAACGTTTCGCTGACTGCGGCTGCCAAGTCCTCCAGTTCGTCTTCCGGATCGACCGGAACGACGGACGACGGCTCGACGGACGCATCGACGGACGAAGACACAACCTTGGCTCTGAGCTGAGCTTTCGCTTTGGTTCAGTTCAGGAAGTCCTCAAGGATTTCCTGTTCAGCCTCTTCCTCGTTCAGGCCGAGGGTCATGAGCTTCGTTATCTGGTCTCCCGCTATCTTGCCAATGGCAGCTTCATGCACAAGCAGGGCGTTCTCGTTTGCTGCCTCGATGCCGGGGATGGCAGTCACCTTTGAGCTTCCCATGATGATGGCATCGCACTGAACATGGCCTCGGCAGGCAGCTTTTCCGATGACGAGAGGATTGAACACCTGTTCCGAGTTGTCCTGGGCAACGCTGCGTGAAATGACCTGCACGCTGGAATCGTCGCCCTGCAATTCGATCTTCATGTTTGAGGTTGCCTTCTGGTTGCCGTGCGTCAGGAGTTTTTCGGTCAGTATGAGCCTTGCGGAACGGCCGAGTTCCGCATCCGTGTCTCGCACCGTGGATGTCACTCCTCGCAGTTGGACCATTTCCATTTCGCAGAGGGATCCTTCTTCCAGATATACCTTGGTCACGGGATTCAAAATGCGATCGCCAGAGCCGGATCCTTCTCCATAGTGTTTTTCGACATACTTGACGTGGCTTTTCTTGCCGCAGTAAAACGTGTGGATGCCGTCGTGCTCGGAGGCTTCATGGCTTTCGTTGTGGATGCCGCAGCCGGCGATGATGGTGACATCGCACTCATCGCCGATATAGAACGTGTTGTAAACGACGTCTTTCAGGCCTGCCTGCGTGACGATGACGGGGATGAACACCGTCTCTCCTTTTGTGCCAGGCGCGATGCGGATGTCAATGCCGGGATTGTCGCTTTTAGTTTCAATCTCAATATTTGCCGAAGAATGACGCTCGACAAGACGCCCGTCCTTGCGGATGTTGAACGCGCCTTTCGGCATGCCGTGGATATTGGCAATTTGTGCGAGTAGGTCCTGGTCAATGGGCGTGAGGTCAACGGGCATGGGGAAGTCTCCTTCGGTAGCGTGCGATAGGGTTCTCGGACCGTCCTGCATGGTTCCACGTGCGATAAGATACGGGAAACGCGTGGGGCCCGAGACATCTGCAAAACGGAGCCGTGTCAACAGGTGGTTGGAATTTCGGTGAGATGCAGCTCGGTCGGCTCGGACAGCTGACAGCCGGGAATGCCCTTTGCCACGAAGCCGAGCTTCGGCATGAGTTCTCCGGGCGTTCCGGCTTCGACGATTCTTCCGTCGCGCAGGAGCACGACCTCGTCAGCCAACTGGATGATTCGTTCTTGGTGCGAGATGATCACGATTGAACGGTCGTCTCTCGTCTCATGGATGTCGCGGAACGTTTCGGTGAGCCGGTCGAAGCTCCAGAGGTCAATGCCGGCTTCCGGCTCGTCGTAGATGGCGAGTTTGGGGTCGCGCGCCAAAATGGTGGCGATCTCGATGCGTTTCATTTCTCCGCCCGAAAGATTTTTATCAACCTCTCGCGTGAGATAGTTTGCCGAGCAGAGGCCGACTTTGGCCAGATATTCGTTGCAGGCGAGCATGGGCAGCTTCTTGCCGGCAGCGAGGTCAAGGAGCTTTTTAACCGTCATGCCCTTGAAACGCGCGGGCTGCTGAAAGCCATAGCCGATGCCTCTCTGCGCACGCTCGGCGATGGAGAGCGCGGTGATGTCTTCGCCGTCGAGCACGATGCTGCCGCTTGTCGGCGTCTCGATGCCCATGATGAGCTTTGCCAGCGTCGACTTGCCGCCGCCGTTGGGACCGGTGACTGCCATGAAGCGGCCGTCGGAAATGGTGAGTGACAGGTTGTCGATGATGCGCCGTTCTCCGTCAAGGCCGCCATCGCGCGGCACCTCGAACACGAGGTTTTTCAATTCCAGCATGGCTGCGTTGTCTCCGTCTCTTCTCGCCTGTCCGACGAAGCGTCTACGTCGGACATCCCTTGAGAGCAAGGAGCCTCGGGTCTGTGGCCGTTTGTTCCCTGCACTGTTTCCTCTTGTTATTCTAGCGCGAAACCTCAAGGTGGACGGCAAAAATATCACGACTTCAGCCCGTGTGACATTCGTGCCGCCCTTCCTTTTCTACCCGTTCAGCAAATCGATCACCTGGAGATCGGCGCTTGCGTTCTCGAGGAGGTCCCTGTTTCCGAAGAGGCAGATGGCTTCGTGCGAAAGGGCTTCTGCAATGGCGGGGGCCAACGCCTGCAAGGCATCGACGTCCGTGGACATCATCTGCGCGCGCGTTGTCCGACGGGATTCGCGCGTGCGCCCGCTGAAGAAGTCGCCGTCCTGTCGGCGGGCGAGCGCACGGGGCTTGAGGGGTGTGTCAAACCCTGCCACGGTGCTCACGATATAGCCTTCTGCCTCGGTCTGGTCGGGGGAGAATGATGCGAGCCACGCCGGTGCTCCTGCGAAGCGGGAAAGCGTTTCGTCAACATGGGGGTCACGGTACGAATAGAAACGCAGTGCTCCCGTGCGAGCGGCTTGGAATCCTGCACCGTAGGCACCTCCCTTCACGCGCACCTCGTTCCAAAGGTAATCGTAGGAAAGTGCATGGGCGGCAACTTGCCATGATCCGTTGTAGGGCGCCTGCAGCACCCGGCGGTCGAAGCCCTGTGCGGCGTAGCATATGTCAGTTGGCACGATAAACGCTTCGTTGCGTATGATCGGCGCGGGAACAACAAGTCGTGCCTCGCCTAACGATTCGCTTCCAACCGATCCTCCGCCCTTGGCAAGGAAGCGGTTGAAGTCATCGTCTGAACCGGTGAAGCTTACCGTGAGTCCGCTGTCGGAGAACAGGTTGTGGGCCACGTGGGCGAGACGTGCGCTCAGCATTCCCGCCCGTTCGTCGAAGTTCTCCAGAAGGTCCTTCGTGAAGCGGTAGAAGTCGATGCCGCCGAGGCGAGCGCGCATCACGCCGGCCGGCGAGCAATATGAGGCGACGCGTGCCATGGCGGCCGCGTGGCCTGAAGACGAGAAGCCTTGCTCCATGCCGATGCGACGTTGCTGCAGCACGTCCCGAATCTTGTCGGTGTTGGTGAAGTCGGACGACAGCATGATCTCAAGAGGCAAGTCCGACAGCGCATCGACGTTTTCAGACAAGGCGCTTGCCCCCACGACGAATTTGGGAGTCAGGCTCTCCTGGTCAGATTCGTCCTCGTAGATTTCCGAGAAGAACGAGAGGTTGCCGAGGCGCCCGTTGATGAGGGTGTCCAGATCGGAAGCGGTATGCGTTGCCGTGTCCAGTTTGCCCAAGACGAGGGCAAGGACGGTCACGTAGGGGAGATCGTCGTAGGTGAGGCGAGAGAGGTCGAAATAGCGGTAGGCATAGGCAATGCCGCGCGTGGGGATGTGGTGGCGCAGGCACGGCACGGGGGTGTGCTCCGCGATGCCATAGGCAGGCTCCTCGGACGGGTCTTCGATGTCGGCGAGTCCCAGAACGGGCAGCGTGGCCAATGCCTCGGGCGAGTCGGGCTCGGTTTGGAGCCGACGCAGCTCGGCTTCTTCTTGGGTGATTCTTTCGAGGTCGTCAGGCCCCATCGTCGCCAAAGCCGCGGCCAGACGCTCCCTCTCATGAGCTTCCTCGTCGGCATCGACGGGGCGTATCTCCACTTCTGCACGGTGGCCGTTTTCCAGGAACACGCTGCGGGCGAGCTCCTCGAAGTAGCCGTCAGGCAAAGCCGTTCTGAGAAAGGCGAAGTCATCTTCGTAACGAAGGTAGGAAGTGGCCAGATCGTCGCTGTAGAGCCAGCCTGAAAGGCTGGCCATGGACAAGGCGACGCCGTCGGCCATGCCGAAGTCGCGTTCGCGCATGACGAATTCCGCGCGCGACAGCGACGCCTCAACAAGGGTTGGGTCGAGGCCCTCGTCGAGAATGCGGACAAGGGCGCGCTCGACCGTCGGGCGGAAGCGCTCGGCAGCTTGGGGGGCCAGTCCCTTGAGCTGAAGGACGACGAAGGGCTGCAGCAGGGAATCGGCAAAGAACGCCTGCGCGTCGTCGGCAAGGCCTTCGTCTAGCAGGGCGCGTTTGAGCGGAGCCTCGTTGGAGCCCATGAGGGCGTCGATGAGGATGTCGGCTGCCACCATGCGCGTGCGGTCATGAACTTCGCCGACGACATAGCCGAGCCCGATGCAGGCGTTTTCCGGCGCCGTCGCCATCGTCCGCACCTTGCCGAGATTCTCGACGGGCGGCTGCAGCGTGAGCTCGTGAGGCCCTTCTTCCGAGCGGGACGAGCCGGCGAGGGGCTCGAGGTAGTTCTCGTCCAGAAACGCGAGCATGCCTTCGAGATCCAGGTTGCCGTACAGCGTGAGATAGCTGTTGTCGAGGCGATAGTGCCGCGCGTGTTCTTCGAGAAAGCGCTCATACGTGAGGTCGGGAATGGCGCGGGGCGTGCCGCCGGACTCGAAACGATAGGCCGTATCGGGGAAGAGCGCAGCTTGGAGCTCATCGTAAAGCACGGAGTTGGGATCGGACAGCGCTCCCTTCATCTCGTTGTAGACGACGCCGTTAAGCGTGAGAGACACCTGGCCATCCTTGGCCTCTTCCGTCTTTGTCTCCTCGTCGGAGGGAACTGCTTCGTCCACTTCGTAGTGCCAGCCCTCCTGTTCGAAGATGGCGCGCTTGCGGTAGATCATGGGGCGTAGCACCGCGTCGAGGTACACGTCGGTCAGATTCAGCAGGTCCTGGTCGTTGGTGCTTGCCACGGGATACATGGTCTTGTCCAGGAAGGTCATGGCGTTCAGGAAGGTTTGCATCGAGCTTTTGAGCAGGTTCACAAAGGGTTCTTTGACAGGAAACTTGTCCGAGCCGCACAGCACTGAGTGCTCTAGGATATGGAACACTCCGGTGTCGTCTGCAGGAGGAGTCTTGAATGCGATGGAGAACGCCTTGTTCTCGTCGTCGTTTTTCAGATAGAGCATCTTCGCGCCACTCTTGTCATGAGAGAGCACGAAGGCGAATCCGTCGATCTCGGGCAGGGTTTCGCGCGAGAGCACGGTGAAGCCGTGCAGCTTCTGGTCGATTGTCAAATCCATGGCTCGCATCGCCTTTCGTCGGTTTACGGCTCTCATTGTCGCACAACTGCGCTCGAGGTGCGGTCTTCCGATCCGTGCTTTTCACCGCTTTCGCAGATAACTGCTGTCATGGTGTGAGGGGGGTTGGCTGAAGGGTCTCTGGCGCTCGGTCTGGCGCCGGGGAAATGCCGCTGTCAGAAGCATGCCTGCGTTCGGATGGCCGCAAAGGCATGGCGGGCTTTGGGTCGTCGAAGGGTTGTCGGGAGGGAGCGAAGGCGCGGTGTCGGGGTGCTGGCAAGCTGACGGCCCCAAACACCCCAAAAAAAGAGGACCCCACGGGGTCCTCTTTTTACAGTCTATATGATCGCCTTGCCGGGACCGCCTTCGTCGTAGCGGTGGCAGGCGCACCAATGATTCGGCTTTATCTCCTCGAGAGGCGGCATGATCTCGTCACAGCCCTCAACCTTCGCGAAGCAGCGGCTTGCAAAGCGGCAGCCTGGTGGGGGATCGATGGGCGAGGGGACGTCTCCCTCCAGGATGATGCGCTTATGCTTTGTGGTCGGGTCGACCGACGGGATGGCTGACAACAGCGCTTGCGTATAGGGCAACAAGGGATCGGCGTAGAGCGATTGTTTGGGGGCGATCTCCATCATCTTGCCCAGATACATGACGCCCACGCGGTCGGACACGTGCTTGACGACGTTCAGGCCGTGAGCGATGAACAGATACGTCAGGCCGAATTGTTCCTTGAGATCGTCAAGCAGGTTCAGCACTTGCGCCTGGATGGACACGTCGAGCGCCGAGACGGGCTCGTCGCACACGATGAGCTTCGGGTTCACAGCCAGCGCTCGGGCAATGCCCACGCGCTGCCGCTGTCCGCCTGAGAACTCGTGGGGATAGCGGTTGCGCATATAGTTTGCCAGTCCGACATACTCCAGAAGTTCATTCACCCGATCCTCGACCTTGTTTTTTGGCAGGATGTTGTTCGTGAGGATGGGCTCGGCGATGATGTCTCCCACACGCATGCGGGGATTGAGCGATGCGTAGGGATCCTGGAAGATCAGCTGGATGTCCTTGCAATAGTGTTTGCGCTCGGCCGGCTTCATGGCCGTGAGGTCATGCCCATCGAAGATGATCTCGCCCGAAGTGGGGTGGAGCAGGTTGACGAGCATCTTTCCCACGGTGGTCTTGCCGCATCCCGATTCGCCCACAAGGCCGAATGCCTCTCCACGACGGATATGGAAACTCACGTCATCCACGGCCTGCACATGGGAGGTGGTCTTTCCGAAGAAGTTCGCCTCGCCGGCAAAGCGCTTTGTGAGGTGCCTGACATCAAGCAAGATGTCGTCCTCGGTATTGGCTGAACGCCCGTCAGCTTTCGCCTGGGGCTGCGGCGCGGTCTGTTCGGTGCGCTTGCTCATCGGCTTGCCTCCTCGCCCTTTTCGATCTCCTCGAGCTCAGCCTCACGGGCAACTTCCCCCGCGAGCAGAGCTTCGGCGGTCTCGACGCCACGGGCTGCTTCCGCGTCGGCCAGCGCTTCTGCCTCAGCGCTCGCGATGGCCGTGTCGCTCTTTGCTTCGCCCTTGGCATTTTCGTAGAGAAAACAGCGCACTTTGTGGCCCTCAATGTCCACAAGCTGAGGAGCTTCTTTCCGGCATATGTCCATGCAGGAGTCACATCGATCAGAAAAATGGCAGCCTGGCGGCATCTCGAGAGGATTGGGCACCATGCCTTTGATCATGTACAGCCGCTTCGAGTCATCATCCTCAAGACGGGGGATGGACTTCAGCAGCCCGAGCGTGTAGGGATGCATCGGATGGTCAAACAGCATGCGAACCTCGGCCTCTTCGACCACTTGGCCGCAGTACATTACCACGACGCGGTCCGCTGTCTCCGATACGACTCCCAGATCGTGGGTGATCAGCAAGACGGCCATCCCGGTTTCTTCACGCAGTCGACGCAGCAGATCCAATATCTGGGCCTGGATGGTCACATCGAGGGCGGTGGTGGGTTCGTCTGCAATGAGCAACTTGGGGCTGCACGCCAAAGCCATGGCAATCATGACGCGTTGCCGCATGCCTCCCGACATCTGATGGGGATAGTCGTCTATGCGCTTCTCCGGACTCGGAATGCCGACTTTGCGCAACATGTCGATGGCTCGCTCGCGCGCCTCCTTCTTGGAGACTTTGCTGTGCGTCCGGATGGCCTCAACGATTTGGCTTCCCACCCGATAGACGGGGTTGAGCGACGTCATGGGTTCCTGAAAAATCATCGCCATGTCATTGCCCCGCAGCTCGCGGTATTCCTTTTCAGGCAGGTTCACCAAATCCCTGCCTTCAAATTCTATGGTGCCGCCTGACACGTGGCCCGGCTCGGCCAAAAGGCCCATCACCGACAGACTGGTGACGGATTTTCCGGAACCCGATTCGCCCACGATGGCAAGGATCTCGCCCTCGTCGAGTTCGAAGCTCACGTCTTCGACGGCACGCACAATACCCCGTTTGACAGGGAATTCCGTGGAGAGGTTCTTCACTGACAGCAACATGCGATCACCTCTTCCTTGCTTTGGGGTCAAGTCCGTCGCGAACCCCGTCGCCCAGCAGATTGAACGCGAGCACGGTCAGCGTGATGGCCAAGCCGGGGAATATCATGAGCCAGGGAGCGCGGAACAGCTCGTTGCGACCTCGGCCGAGCATGTCGCCCCATTCGGCGTCGGGCGGCTGCACGCCAAGGCCGAGGAAGCCGAGGGCCGCCGCATCGAGGATGGCGGTTGAGATGCCAAGCGTCGCGCGCACGATGATGGACGGCAAGACGTTGGGCAGCACATGCCGGAACACGATGGCGAAGTTCGAGTTGCCGATGACGCGTGCGGCCGCCACGTAGTTATTCTCCTTGATGGAAAGTATTTCCGAGCGCACGATCCGTGCATACTCCGGGATGGAGACAAGGCCGATGGCGACCACTGCCTTCTCGATGCCGGGACCAAGGGCTGCCATGATGGCGATGGCCAGCAGGATGGAGGGGATGGCGAGCATCATGTCCATGACGCGCATGATGACCGTGTCCCATTTGCCTCCCTTATAGCCGGCGATGGATCCGAGAATCACTCCTATGGTCAGCGATATGACCACGGCCGCCAAGCCGACGGAAAGCGTGATCTGCGTGCCCACGAGCACGCGGCAAAAGATGTCCCGTCCCTGGACGTCGGTTCCAAACCAGTGGGCCGCGGAAGGCCCCTGAACGGATTCGCTCAGGTTCTGCGCATAAGGGTCGTAGGGCAGAACGCCTGGAGCCAGCTTCGTCACCACGGCGATGATCACGAGGATCAGGATAAAGATGCCGCTGATAAGGGAAGCTTTGTTCGAGACGATGCCCGCGAGCACGTCTTTCCAAATGCTTTCACGCTTTTCTTTCGGCGGAAGCGTGGCGAGCGGTGTCTCGCTGGAAGGCTCGGTCGCAAGCTGCTTGCTTTTGCCCATTGCCATCACCCCTCTTCCTTAGCGCCATACTTGATGCGGGGATCAAGGTAGGCATACACGATGTCAACGATCAGATTCATGATGACAAAGATGACTGCCACCAAAAGCACGATGCCCTGAACGACGGGGAAGTCGCTTTTGAGCACGCAGTCGACGGCGAATTTACCGATGCCCGGCCAGGCGAACACGGTTTCGGTCAGCAGCGCGCCGCCGAGCAGACTGCCAAACTGCAGGCCGATGACTGTCGAGACCGGCAGCATGGCGTTGCGCAGCGCATGCTTGATGTTGACTGCGTGTCGGGAAAGGCCCTTGGCACGGGCCGTGCGGACGTAGTCCTCGCTCAGCGTCTCCAGCATGCTGGAACGTGTCATGCGGGTGATGATGGCCATGGAATAGAGCGACAGGGCCAGCGTGGGAAGGATCAGATGGAGCAGCACATCGCCGAGGGCTGTCCAATCTCCTTGCATAATGGTGTCAATGATGAAAAACCCAGTTCCGCCGGATGGTTGGAGGAGCGGTGTCACCCGGCCGCTCGAGGGCAGCACGTGCAAGGTTCCGGCAAACAGCAAAATGAGCAGGATGCCCGACCAAAAGATAGGCATTGACACGCCTATGAGGGCGATCAGCATGCTCACGTTATCCGCAAGCTTGTTCTTCTTCACCGCCGCAAGCACGCCTAAGGCCACGCCGATGACTGATGCCACGATGATGGCGCAGATGGCCAGCTCGGCAGTTGCTGGGAAGCGTGACAGTATCTCGTCCATCACCGGTTGATGAGTGTAGTACGAGGTGCCAAGATTTCCCTGCACGGCTCCCACGACAAAATTGACGTACTGAAGCCATATGGGATCGTCGAGCCCATTGTCCGCTCGCCAGGTTGCCATCGCTTCCTGAGTTGCGTGCTCGCCCAGAACCACCGGAGCGGGGTCCGGGGCGAGCACGCGGGTGATCAGAAAGATGATGACGGTCACACCCAGCAAGACAGGAATCACCAAGAGGATTCGTTTGAGGATGTATTTGAGCAACGTTGCTCCTTTCTTGCCTCTCCTGTTGAAACAGGAATAAAGCCGGAGACCCATGATCCCCGGCTTCGGGCGCATCGGTCGTTCCGATGCGCAATCTCGTCTAGTCGATTAAGACCAGACGACAGTGTAACGTAAGTGTGACCCATGCGTTGCGAGAATATGGTTCACGGGGCACTTTGAGAAAACTGGCGCTCCATCGGAGCGCCAGGCACGTCTTATGCTTCTTTGGAAACGCCCTTGAAGAACGCTACTCCGGTCGGATGATAATAGAAGTCCTTGACCTTCGGATTGACCCCGAGCAGGTTCTTGGAGTGAGAGATGAGCAGCCATGGCTGCTTGTCGGCGACCATCTCCTCACATTTGAGATAGATGGCGTCACGCTCGTCGCCATCCGGAGTGGTCTGTCCCTCGGCGATGAGTGCCTTGTACTCGTCATCCTGCCAGTGCGCGACGTTCATGGACCAATTGGTGTCGGCGAGGAGATTCATGAAGTTGTCAGGATCGCCGTTGTCGCCGGTCCAGCCATAGAAGCAGATGTCGTAAGGATCGGTCTGCACCTTGGTCTTGTAGGTGGTCCAGTCGTACTCGGTGATGTCCACGGTCACGCCGACCTCGGACAGATAGCCCTGGATCAAGCGGGCGAGCTCGCTTCCACCTTTCTGGTTGTAGGGGCGGGCGGTGGTGTAGGTGATGCACTTGATCGAAGTGACGCCCTTGTCGGCAAGCGTGGCCTTGGCGGCATCGGGATCGTAGGAGGTCTGTTCGACGTCCTTGTCGTAGGAGGCCATCCAGGTGGGCATGACCGAATTTGCGACGGTGGCGTATTCGCCATAGATGGTTTCCACGAGTTCTTCGACGTTGACCGCCTGAGCGATGGCCTTGCGGACTTCCTGGTCGGTGCAGGTGCCGGTCTCGGTGTTGAACGCCATGTAGTTAATGGTCATGCCGTCTTCGGAGAACAGCTCGTAGCCTCCGTCGGTGATCTGGCTGACCGAGGAGGGATCGACGCTCGAGACGACGTCGCACTCGTTGTTGAGCAGCGCCGTGATGCGGGTGTTGCCTTCGGTGATGACCTTGAAGATGAGGTTCTTCAGTTTGGGGGCGTTGGCGGTGTCCCAATACTCTTCGTTGGCCGACAGGTTGACCGAACTTGACTTCGTCCAGCTCTCGAACTTGAACGGGCCGGTGCCGACCGGTTCGTCGGAGAGGTTCCCGCCGCTCTTCTCAAGGGCGGTCGGCGAAGGGATGGGGGCAGCCATCGCCATGGCAAGGTTCTTGAGGAACGGCGTCGATGCCGATCGCAGCGTGATCTTCACGGTACGCTCGTCAACTGCTTCGACGGTCTTGACGCCAGTGCCTGTCTCCTCTTCCCCAAACACGAAGGAAGCATAGGGCATGTCCGAGTTGCGATTGGGCTCCAGCTGGCGTTCGATGGACGTCACGACAGCGTCGGCATTGAATTCGGTGCCGTCGTGGAATTTCACGCCCTCGCGGAGGGGAATCGTGTAGACCAGGCCATCTTCCGAGATGTCGGGCAGCTCGGTGGCCAGGCACGGGTTCACGGTCGCGTCCTTGTCGCCATAGCGATAGAGCCCCTCATAGATGTTGCAGCACACAACGGCCGACTCGCCATCGTCAAAGTACGCCGGGTCGAGTGCGCGGGGATCGGCGGTCAGGCTATAGGTGATGGTGTCTGCCATCGCGCTGCCTGAGGAGCTGCTCTCCCCGCCGCTGTTTTCCGCGCTGCTGCATCCTGCGAGACTTGCCAGGCCGAAGCCTGCGGTCGCCACGCCGAGCATCTCGACGAACTGGCGCCTGTTCACGGTGAATCTGTTAGCTTCCATAAAACGGTCTCCTTCCCTCAAACCCCGTTCATTGGCGGGGCCCTCCTTCGGGCTTGCATAGTGCAAGCGCGTCGACAGGCGAACAAACCCGTCAATACGCGTCAGTATACTTTAGTACAACGGAGTTCCTCTTCGCATGACAAATGGACTGGAAACCGTTTTTTGTCTGTGTGCGGGCCTGTTGCGGCGCCGGAGGCGAGGGGGAGCGGGATTGTTGAGCCTCTCCTTCTTCTACCAGCGAATATTATGTAGACCGAGACAGGGCCGTTCATAATCCTCTATAATCTTTCCGACATGAAAGGATCGACTGTGGTTTCCGAAGATGCCAAATATTCCCATATCTCCGTTTCGTCCGATGATGAAGACGAGGTTGTCATCCATGCGGGAATTCGTGGGGACGACAAGCCTGTCGCCGGTTCCCGACCGGGCGAGGAACAGGTTGACGGCGATGGCCTCATCCCCGATTCCGAGGGTGCTACGGAACGTTCCACTTCTGGCGAGAATGCGGCTGGAGAGGAAGTGTCGGCTGCTCGCGAGTCGCATCCTGCCGATTCGTATCGGGAGACGACCGAAGAAGACCTTGACCAGACATCCATGTCGACGATGCAGAAGGCTATCATTGCCGTGGCGTTGCTCGCCATCGTCGGATTTGCCATATATTACAGCTTCTTGCGTTAGCGCATCGGCGCTGCATTGAGCGGAAGGGTGGACGATGCCGAAACATGCTGCAAAAGTACCCGAGAGTGTCGCCGTCAATTCGGCTGACAAGACGGACGATCCCGCCGGAGAGGAGCGCGACACTCCCATCGGCCTGACTGAAGCGTTCGCTCCCGTCGACTCGGAGGGGGGCGCCCATGTGGGCGGTTTTGCATACCAGGGAGACAAGGAGGGGGAGTATCCCGACGCGTTCGAGAGTCTCGAGCCGAAGGATTCTCCGCCTTTGCTCTTTGGAGATGACGCCGTGCCGGTGGAGGACAAAGGGCCGAAAGGTCGACATGGCAGGGGCGAAAAGCCTCCAATTCCCTCGCGCCATCGCAAGTCACGCCGCATGAGGCGGGTGCTTATCGCCATTGTCGTCCTGCTCATTGCGTTGATCGCGGCTCTGGGGTATTTCACATTCGTTCTCGTCGCCGAGAGCCAGACGCTTGCGACGCAGCAGGCCCAGGAGCAGCAGAGCGCTCAGGATGCCACGACTGCCCAGGGCGAGGAGACGAAGGATGCCACGACTTCGACTACGAAGAAAACGGAAGTTCCCAATCTCGTGTCGGTGCTTGGCATGACGCAGGATGCGGCGGTCGCTGCCCTGCAGCACGGGGCGACGGTCACCGTGGCGCGGGACGTGAACGAAGAGGGCAGCTCCGTCAAGAAGAGTGTCACGGTCGTCCTCACAGACGAGCCGGCTGACACCCGTTCAGGCACGCCAACGGTCTATCTTGGCCTCAATGAGGCGGGCACGGTCGTTCAGGCGGGATATTCCGCTCCCACAGCCGTTTTGGGCTATGGCTCGCTCAGCTTCATCGATGCCGTCCGCAATGAGCATATCGTGGAGAAGACGCTACAGGAGGCAGGCATTCCCGTTGCTGAGGGGGCAGCAGTTTTGCCTGACGATAAAACAGCCTACTCGACCTATGCCTCAGATGGCACGACGCTCGTGAAGGAGAACTGCCCGTTTTCCGGAACCGTCGATCTGAACGGCACTCAACACGAGTGGTCAGCCGTGCTGGTGTACGATTACACGACCGCGAACATGTCCGGCAACCTTGCCGACACCGTCCGCATGGTCTACGTCTACATCAACGCCTAGAGACCGGGCGCGTCCTATCCCCGTGGTGTTTTCCGCTGGCCATGGGCCGGGTTGGCGCAGGCATGCGCACGGCGTCGGGCGTGCTCGCGTCAACGCCCTGCGCATGCTGTTTTCCGATGGGCTTGTCACCCTTTCGGTCCTTGAAACGCATGGCTCTGGGGGCATCGGGCGAATTTTCGATCCAAACCCCCTGCATTTCTCTTTTGCGCGCTCCCTTTTGCACGCATCTCCTTGTGAGGCGGGCGTTTCTCTCCGGGAAACACCGCTGCATCTTTTTCGTTGATTCTCTCGATGGGGCCAAGATCGTATCATGCGAAGTGGGTACCCGAAGCCATCGCTTGTGGAGAGCGACGTCGACGCAAGAAGACGAGAGTGGAGGAAAGCATGGAGTTCAGGGATGATCGAGGAAAGCCTTGGCGATTCCAGGATGGTGACTACACCGTCACGCGGTCGTGTGTGTGGTCACCGCCAGGATGCCATCCCGTGGGATGCGGGGTCAAGCTGTACGTCAATGATGAGGGAAAGCTGGTGAAGGTCGAGGGGGATGAAAACCAGCCGGTCACGAAAGGGCGCTTGTGCGTGCGTTGCCTGACGCTTCCCGACTACGTGAACCATCCCGACCGCATCTTGCATCCCATGAAGCGCGATCCCCAAGATCGCGGCAAAGCGGACAAATGGAAGCGCATTACCTGGGGCGAGGCGTTTGACCTCATAGAATCCGAGTGGCGGCGCATCACCGACGCCTATGGGCCGGAGTCCATAGCCATCTGGGCGGGAACGGGCCGTGAAGGCGGCACCATGATGCCGTACGGGGCCGCCGTGTTCGGCACACCCAACTACTGCTACACGCAATCGGGCTACGCATGTTACATTCCCCGCCTCTCGTGTTCCGCCTATGTGCTGGGCGCACCTTATCCTGAGGTCGACTATGCGGGCGGACTCGAAGGAACCTATGACAACCCCGCCTATAAGGTTCCGGGCGTGATTGTGCTGTGGGGCAAAGACCCGCTGCCCTCGAATCCGGACGGATTCTTTGGCCATGCGATCATCGACCTCATGAAGCGTGGGGCGAAGCTCATCACGGTCGATCCGCGTGCGAACTGGGTGTCGACGCGCGCCGAATACAATTTACGCCTTCGGCCCGGCACGGACACTGCATTGCTCATGGCCATGATCAACGTCATCGTGAAAGAGGATCTCTACGACCATGATTTTGTGGAGAAATGGGCCTATGGCTTTGATCAGCTGGTGGAGCGCGTGTCTCCCATGACTCCCGAGAAAGCGGCGAAGATATGCGGCATCGACGCCGATGACATCATCGAGGCGGCCCGCCTGTACGCCGAGGCCGACAGCGCCGCGATCGCCTGGGGGCTTGGCACCGATCAAAAGGCGAATGGGCAGCAGATGGCGCACTGCATCATTGCCATGATGACCATAACCGGGAATGTCGATGTGCCGGGAGGGAATATCATCGGCGGGTTTGCCGACTCGCTCAATGAACCTGGCTTTGGCTTTGACACTTTGTCCGAAGAGACGAAGGACAAGATTCTTGGCTTGCACGAATATCCCGCCTATGTCGGCATGATATTGAACGCCCATGCTGACATGATGCTTGACGCGCTGGAGACGGGCAAGCCCTATCCCATCAAGATGGGCATGTTCGCGGGCAACAATCTTCTGGCGGCGACCTGCGCAGCCCAGCCGAAGCGTTGGCATGATGCGATGATCAAGAGCCTTGAGTTCAACATTGGGCTGGACGTATGGATGACCCCCTCGACCCAGGCGACGTGCGATCTGATGTTGCCTTTGGCCACCGTTGCCGAGCGTGACGGCGTGGTGTTCACCCATTACAGCTCGCTGCCTATAACCTATGGCACGATGAGCAGGGCATGCAAGGTGGGAGAGGGCAAGTCTGACCTTGAGCTGTCCTACGAGCTGGGCAATCGGCTGAATCCTTCGTTCTGGGCGAAATGGCCGACGCTCACCGACTACATCGAGGAGCTTCGCTTCCATGGCACGCTTTCGTTCGAAGAGGCCAAAGAGAAGGTGTGCATTCAAAGAGGACATACCTACCGCAAATACGAAAAGGGGCTTTTACGGGGTGACGGCCAACCTGGCTTCAACACGCCCACCGGGCGCATCGAGTTGTGGTCCACGATGTTTCAGCAGTTCGGTGACGACCCCTTGCCCTATTACGATGAGCCCCAATACAGTCCGGTGTCGACGCCTGAGCTGCTTGATCGCTATCCCTTCGTCTTGACCACGGGAGCCCGCCATTACGAATACTTCCATTCAGAGGGGCGGCAGATTCCCTATCTGCGCGAGATACATCCCGATCCCACCTTCGACCTCAATCCGGCCGATGCCGAAAACCTCGATATCGTGGACGGAGAATGGTGCGTGATCGAGAACCAGTTCGGCAAATGCCAGATGCGTGCAAAGGTGTCTCCTATTGTCAAGCCGGGTGTCGTCCAGGCTGATCATGGGTGGTGGTTTCCCGAGGAAGAACCGAGCGAGCCCCATCTCTACGGAGTGTGGCGCTCGAACATCAACGAGCTCGTCCCCCACTTCAATGTGGGCAAGATGGGGTTCGGCGCTCCGTTCAAGTGTCTGCTTTGCAGCGTGACGAAGGGTAAGGTGGAAGACTATGCGTAACGGGTTGCTCATCGACTACGAGTATTGCAGCGGATGTCATTCCTGCGAGGTGGCCTGCAAGGAAGAGCACGGGTTTCCTGTTGGCAAGTTTGGCATACGGGTGTTTAACGACGGGCCTTGGGAGGTCAACAACAAGCAGATGAATTGGAACAAGATACCGGTTCCAACCGACCTGTGCGATCTGTGCGCCGACAGAGTGGCTCAGGGCAAGAAGCCGACCTGCGTCCATCATTGCCTTGCCGATGTCATGCGATTTGGTCCTCTTGAAGAACTGGTGAAAGAGCTTGATGCAAAGGATCGGCAGGTGTTGTTCGTCCCTCGATCTGATCAGCCATTTTGGCAGGAGGACATCGATCGCACGAGCGTTGTCGACCTGGTGAGGGGCGCGACGAACATCGAGCTGTCAGGAACGGGAGATGATCGCCTCGACGATGTCGAGATCAACCGCAGCTTCAAGCTGGCTCTGCAACGCGAGGAGAACCGGCTGGACGAGTCAAGCGACATTGACACGCTCGACGAGAAGCTGAAGAACGATTGACGGGGAAGGGTTGCGAGAGACCATCGAGTTCCAAGGAGAAGGGCGGTCATGGACGCGAGACGCATACGATTCTATTATCGCGGGTATTACGAGGACGGAACGCTGTTTGCGGAGAAGAGCGAAGGGGAGCCCGAAGAGGTGGTGCTCGGCCGGCGTTGCGTTCCCGAACGGCTTGAAGAGGCTCTTTCCGCCATGGCTGTGGGAGAGAGGAAGAGGGTCGAAGTGGGCCTGGGATACGGCGAGCGACGGGAGGAGGCGATTCAACGGGGCGTGTTGCGATCGTCCGTTCCTCACGGAGAATGCCTGGAGGAAGGCATGGAGATCATGTGGCGAAGCCCTTCCAATCCCCACGCTCCCGTTCCGGCCCGGGTGGCTCATGCCGACGACTACACGTTCGATCTCGATCTCAATCATCCGCTTGCCGGTAAAAATCTGGTGTATGAGGTTCTGGTCATCGGATCGACGGGGTGATATTCTGCGGAGGGGATGAAAAGTAGGTGCTGGGTGTGCAATCCGCTGTGCGGCGGTTGCCGGTTATCTCGCATGCGCTACGCCGTTCTTGCTGTCCAAACGGATGATGATTTGGCCAGAACGGACCGTGTCCTGCATGTGAGGGGGAGCGGGGCCGTGTTCCCTGCCTGAGTTTGCGTGGCGTGCGCACGATAGCGTCGCTTGCGCGAACGTGGGCAGGGGCGCAGCGGATGGCTGAGAAATCCCCGGTGAGGCTGTGTCAATGCAACAAGCTTCTGTCAGGATACCGGGAGCTTGCTTGGTAGGGGGTTGGCCACGATGGAACTGCAATGGCTCCGGGAGTTTGTGCAGCTGTCGAAAACGCTCAATTTTCGCAAGGCGGCTTCGATGCTCTATGTCACGCCGTCTACGCTGAGCAAGCATGTTGCCGTCTTGGAGAGGGAGCTGGACTCGCGGCTTCTTATCCGCGACACGAAATCCGTGCAGTTGACGGAGGCGGGCTGCCTGTTTCGGGACAGCGCGGCCCTGATCGTGCGCGAGTACGATGCGGTGTCTCGGCGTTTGAGCGGGGAACACACTATCCAAGGAAACTTGCGCATAGGGGGTGCTGTGCGTTTCCCCCGTCTCAACGAGGTCATCCATCCGGTCATTGCCCGTTTCGAGAAAAAGTATCCTGATGTGAACATCTATCTCGAGGACATACAGTTCAAGGACTATCGGGAAGCTCTCATGAACGGTGCGTTCGATGCGGTATTCTCCCTTCGTCTTCCCAATATGAACTGCGAAGGCCTTGACTTCCGCGATCTGTTCTCCCTTCCCTTTTGCCTCTGGGTCGATGAGTCGAGTCCCCTTGCAAACCGTTCCTCGGTGTCTCTTGCGGAGTTGGGCGACATGAAACTCCGCGTGTTGGATCAGGATAGCTGCGAACTCTATCTGTCGTATCTAAAAGACATGTTCGACCGACATGGAGTAAGGATTCACCTGGGAAAACCTTTGTCACAGGCATTTACGATGGAAGGCGATGGCTTTGGGGTGACACCGGGGTTCAGCCCTTCGGAGTATTTTGGATCAGGCGTGTGTGCCGTCGCCATCAAGGAGGACGAGACAGCCGTTTTCTGCCTGGTGAGAAGGCAGCACATCAGCAATCCGATCGCCGTTTTGTTCTACGAAGAATTCAAAGAAGTGTATGACGCCATTTTCGGGCGTGAAAAGGAGGACCTGCCGTGCGGATGCATCCCTGGCATGCGCCGGGCGTTCGACTTCTCCCCAGTCACCTCCCGGGATGATGCATGTTCATGAAATGCGGTCATGCCGTGGCATGGCGGAGAGGGGATACCATGCGCAAATTCGCCTGGACCATCCTGGTCAATTTTATGCTGTCGCTCTCGTTGTCGTTCACGGTATCCATTGCCATGACGGTGTTTAACGGCCAGTCTGTTGCTCTTCAGACGGTTTTGGCGCCGTTTGCCTATGGAACCGTCATCGGGACGGTTGTGACCACTGTCATCCCCGTCAACAGGATAGGCATGAAATTTGCAGCTTGGAACCACAGGGAGCCGGGCACCGTCCTTGGTGTCCTGTGCAAGAATTTGGTCGTTCTTGCCATCATGGTGCCTATCATGAATTTTTTTATGACTGGTCTCATGAGGGGATTCTTCTGTCCCGGTTTTTTAGCTGCCTGGCTTTTGCCCCTGTTCTTGGCGTATCCCGTGGGATTTGTCACGGCGCTGCTCGCCGAGCCGGTTGCCCTGTTCGTCGCGGCGAAGGTGACCGGCTTTGATCCCGTGCTCGGCGCGGCCGATGACGTGCGGAACGGGGCCATCTTGTGAAGGTGGCTGTCGCGGCGCGTTCTGCGTCCCCAAAGCCGCAGCGCCGCGTTTCTTGACCGTCGTGATTGACGCTATTCGCCGTCTTGCGCCTGGCGCACGGTTTGGACCTGCTTGGGTGATATGGTGGGGATGCGTATCACCATGAAGTAGACGAGGAAAAGGGAGACGATGCCCAAGACCGCCCATACCAACGGTTTCTGAACGACAAAGGCGCTCACCGCCATGAGGGCGAACGAGACGGTGAGGATGCGGGCCTTGGTGATGAGGGGGATGCCACCCGCTTCCTTGAACGCCCCGACATAGGTCTGGTAGATCCTTGTCGAGATGATCCACGCGTGGCAGCGCGGAGATGATTTTGCGAACAGGAATGTCGAGAGCAGCAGGAATGGAGTGGTGGGCAGCACGGGAACGACCACGCCCACGCATCCGAGGACACAGGCAATCCAGGCGCCGGCAAGCATGAGGAGTCGTTTCATGGCATCCTTCCGTCGTCGAGGGGCGGCTCCGGCCTTGTTTGGCTTCCGTTCGAAGCGGGCCGATAGCGTGAGTATAGCAAATGACGCAGCCGGAGTTTGCCGGCGTGTCGGCAGAACGATGCCCGACATCAATCGAAATGAGCACGACGGCAGAGGGAGGCTCGCGCCTTTGCAGGAGGTTTGCCCGGGAGCCGAAGCGGCAATGCTCCCATTCCACCCGCTTGGAGAACGAGACAAAAGGATGTCTGGTGTAGAAGAAGACAGAGCACCAACGAGCCAGAGTTGCCGCGCTGCGCATCCGTGCGATCAGCTGCATGGTTTCACGTGCTGCGTGCTCGGGGAGCCTTCGAGGTGCATCCGCATGCCTCCTTCTCGCAGACGGGGCGCAGCACGCTGCCTCTCACCTTCTTGCGCTTCGGGTCGCAGGCCTTCTGTCGACGCCCCCGCCACTGAGATGATCGAAAAATGAGCTTGCATTCATTTCCATCCATGCTAGAATAGATAAGATGTTTACACAAGCGAGGAAGAATCCTCCACCTGATTCGGCGCAGCTGCTGCTGATGGGTCGTTCGAATAGCCGCCTTGCTGGCGATGCATCGAATGCGGACCCGCAGCTTGCGCTGGGGGTTTTTTATTGGTGGCGCACAGGCGCAGAAAGGGAGGGTGAGCGCGATAGCTGCTCAGGAGCCAAGGCTCAATGAAGAAATAAGTGCTCGGGAATGCCGGTTGATCGGCTACGACGGTACCCAGATGGGCATTTATCCAGTTGCCCAGGCCCAACAGGTCGCCGACGGCGAAGGACTTGATCTCGTGGAGATCGCGCCGAACGCCGATCCTCCGGTATGCCGCATCATGGACTATGGCAAGTTCAAATATGATCAAGAGATCAAGGCAAAGCAGGCTCGCAAGAACCAAAGCAAGATCGAAACCAAGGAAATGAAATTCCGCCCGAAGATCGATGTGGGCGATTACACGACGAAGAAAAAGCATGTCCTGCGCTTTCTTGACGCCGGTAACAAAGTCAAGATCACCATCATGTTCCGTGGCCGCGAGATGGCCCATCCGGAACAAGGCCTGACCATCCTCGAGCGACTCGCCGACGACTTGAAAGACCAAGCCGTTATTGAGACGCAGCCGAAGATGGAAGGCCGCAACATGCATATGCTCATCGCTCCTTTGCCCGCTGCGGCAAAGAAGAAGAAAGAGAACGAGAAGAAAGAAGAAGGGAAGGACAGCAATGCCTAAGATGAAAATCCATCGCGGCACCGCCAAGCGTTTCCGCGTCACCGGTTCCGGCAAGATCATGCGGTCGAAGGCTTTCAAGAGCCATATCATGACCAAGAAGAGCCAGAAGCGCAAGCGTAATTTCCGCCACGAAACCGAAATCGCCGCCGCCGACAAGAAGGTCATCGCGCGCAATCTCGGAATTCGTTAATCGATAGGAGTGATCATTCATGCCCCGTGTCAAGCGTGCAGTCAACGCTCATAAAAAGCGTCGTACCGTCCTCAATCGTGCAAAGGGATACTATGGCGCGAAATCGCGCTCGTATCGTGCCGCGAAGGAGCAGGTGCAGCATTCGCTTCAATACATGTATCGCGACCGTCGCAACAAGAAGCGCGACATCCGTCGTCTTTGGATCACCCGCATCAATGCGGCCGCTCGCCTGAATGGCCTGAGCTATTCCGTGTTCATGAATGGTCTCAAGAAGGCTGGTGTGCAGTTGGATCGTAAGGTCCTTTCCGACATGGCCATTAACGATCCCGAGGCATTCACCGCCGTTGCCGAGGTGGCCAAGAAGGCCAAGAAGGCCCTGTAGGCATCATTTCATCTGCGTCACCCGAAGGGGCTGCATTTCGATGCAGCCCCTTTTTATTCAGGCTCGTGAGCCTGTCCTGTGCGGAACGCGCAGGACAAAGAACCACCCGCTATGCGGGTGCGCATCGAAGGCTTTGCCCTTGAAAATCCAATGACCGCCTACCAGAGGCTTAAGATG
>JAEWQO010000136.1 GCA_023460315.1 Actinomycetes bacterium | reverse complement strand
AGGCGGCCGGCCAGCGGCCCAACGGGCCATAGCCATACTAGATCAAAAGCTGGCTGGGCTGTTGACCAGCCGGGGCCGCCAAGCCCCTGGCTACGCTCGATACGGGCTGATTTCTACTGTAATGGGGAACGTGCAATGCGAACAATGTGAACTCTGGCCGCACTGCCGCCAACCATGCGCACGCGGCGATCACTGGCTAGCTTCTTGGGTTGATCGTAAGCTTTTCGTGCGATCGGGAAGGCAGGCGGAGGGGCGACTCTGCCTGCCTTTCGCTTCGGGGAATAAAACGGGGGAGGTTTGTCTGCTATGGTCTATCATATTCCCATGACCACCGAAGCCGTCAGACATTCCATGCAGGGGAACAAGAGCAAGGACACGAAACCTGAGCTCCAGGTTCGCGCCATGCTGCGCAAGATGGGGTACCCCGGCTATCGTCTCCAGTGGAAGAAGGCGTCCGGCCGTCCGGACATCGCCTATCCTGGTCGGAAGCTTGCCATCTTCGTCAACGGCTGTTTTTGGCATCGCCATGATGGCTGCAAGTACGCCTCCACTCCCGGCAGCAACACCGACTATTGGGAGGCGAAGTTCGCGCGCAACGTCGAGCGTGACAGGCGCACGAAGGAGACGCTCGAAGCTGATGGCTGGACTGTGGTCGTCATCTGGGAATGCGAACTCAAAAAGGACAAGGTCGAGCAGACCGAGCGTTACCTGTACTCGGTGCTGAGCATTTGACGCATGGAACGCAATCGGATTGCGGCAATGATGGCAACAGCAATGTCTCTGTTTTCCGTATTGTCGGCATTGAGGCTGGGAGTCCATTTGCATGGGCGACACCTTTATGGTTGCATGCCCTTCGTGCCAAGGGCATTGCTGCGAGCCATCCATCATGCTGCAGTGCTCTTGAGGCTAGATATCCTCTTCGTCTTTTTCGAAATCCAAGATGTCACCTGGCTTGCAGTCGAGGATGGAGCAGATGGCGTTGAGGGTTGAGAAACGTATGCCGCTCACCCTGCCGTTTTTGATTTTTGAAAGATTTCCATCGGCGATTCCCACTCTGCTGGCAAGTTCGCCAAGGGATATTTTTCTATCTGCCATCATTCTGTCAAGTCGAAGTATTATCGCCATGTGTGGTCCTAGAGTATCTCGTAACTTTCGTCTTGCAGCATGGATCCATACTCGTATATCTGCGCCATGCAATAAATGACGGCGGCCATGGCCAGGGCGAATATCTCAGATTCACTGAAAAGGACAAATTGAAACGTGCCTGTGCTTAGGCTTGAAATGAGGTAACCGAGCCACTGGGGGACTGCCAAGGCAAGAAAAAGACCAAGCGCTACGATTTTCAATCGATGGGGGATATCCTTGGTGAAAGGTGTTTCGGTTTTGCTGAATTTTCTGAAGATGAAGGCGGTATAGATAAGCAAGGCTGAGAGAAAGCTAGACCGAAGAAATCCTGTCCAGTCAACGCCGCTTGCGGCGTTCGAATTGGGGCCTAATAGGCCAAGTGAGAGAAATATATGGTAAGTCGACGAGCCCATCACAAGAACACCGATGGCGAGCAGGGCGAAAAAGAGCACGGAACTGAGTGACCTTATCTTGTCCTTTGTCTTGTCCATGCTGATCTCCTTAGGGCGACTATGTTCCCATTTTATCAATAATTTGACGTAATACAACATTAATATGCTGTTTTACGTCAAGTTTATGAATGAAGATCAGTAAAGAAAATAAATGAATAGGCAAAAATGCTCACAGAGAGGCGGAGAGGTTTCTCGCCGTTGTGCCGCTTGTCGCGATGCGTTTTGGCCGCTTCTCGAGTTCCGCGATCGCTCTATCGCTACCGCTATTGTTGTAGCGATCATGATTTATAGCGAACGAATGTTTCACGTGAAACATCGGAGCGATGAGCGCTGGACATAACCAGGACGACGCTGATTCGGCGATGCGGGTGGAGATGGCGGGTCGCGGGACTTGACGGACTTCGAGAAGTTTCCGTTGGGAACTTTCGCACAGTTTGGCATGCGCCAGAACCAGCGAAGGACGAAAACCGTAGAATAGGCCCGACCGTGCTTGCGCGCTGCCGCGCGTAAGCACACTCTCAGGAACAACCGGGAGATGATGGGTATGGTGGAAGGCAGGGATGACAGAGCGGCTGAGCCTTTTGAGCTCATGCAGTACTTTTACCGCAGGTCGCATGACCCGCTTATCAGGTGCAGGATAGATTTGCCGGCGCATATCGATGTCTCCCTTCTCAAACGGGCACTGGAGGTGTCGACAACTGCCGCGCCGCTTGTCTTTTGCGTCTTCGACGAAGATCGCGGTGTGTGGGCCAAGCAAGAGTGCGATGCCAACGATGCCGTCAGCCTTGTAGACGTCAACCTTGCAAACGAGCATCTTGCAAACGAACACCGCGCAAGTGGGGACCACATAAGTGGAGACCAAGTAAGCGAGGACAATCCCCCCTCTCTCGAGTCGGCGTTGCTGCAGTCCCTCGATCATCATGCCGGTCCCCGTCTGCGGATCTGCGTGATGCGGGGAGGAGAGAAAGACACCCTCTGCATCATCGTCGATCACATGATCTGCGATGGAGCTGGCTTCAAAGCGTACCTGTATCTGCTCGCCGGAATCTATTCCGCGATGGAAAACGGTTCCGATGGACGCAACTTGGTAGATGGCTATCCAACTCGTCGAGATTTCGGCCAGGTGAGCCAGAATATCGGGTTCATGCGAAAGCTCGGCATCGTGTTTGCGGGAGCCAGCGCGCCTTCCGAAAATCCTGAGATGCGGCTGTCCCTGCAGGGGGACGCCAAGGATGCACGGTTGGCTCGGGCAATAATGAGCCCGGCTGATTTTATCCGCATTCGCGCATATGCCAAATCTCGCATGGCCACGGTGAACGACCTGCTCCTCACGGCGTATGCGCGCACCTTGCGCAACAGGACTGGATGTTGTGACATCGTCTTGCCCTGTCCGGTCGATCTGCGCAGATATGGCAAAGCTGGTCAGCGGTTTGGCTTCTGCAATCTCACGTCGAATTACTTTTGCCATCTTGAAATGCGGAGGGATGCGCCTTTCGATGAGACCTTGAGCGCAGTTTCCGCCCAAATGAAGGCACAGAAGGAGAGCGACGCTTGCCTGAAGGGCCCTTTGCTGCTGCATGCACTCGCGCGAGTCGTTTCGCGTCGGAGGCTGGAACATGTGTTCTTCAAGGCGGCGGGTGTGCCCGTGGTGTCATTCACCAACTTGGGTGTCATGGATGAGGATCGGCTTGCCTTCGGTGCCATAAAACCTGAGAGTGCCTTCTTCGCCACCGCACTGAAGCGGCCCCCGTCGTTTCAGCTCAGCGTCTCCACCTTTCAAGATGCCTGTACCATGACGAGCAGCCTGTATGCCAATGAGGACGATTTCAAACGTGTCGAATCCTTTTTGGAAGAGATCAAAAGCGAGCTTGTTGTTGCTTCAACAAGATGATGCTGGATACCGAGCCACCGAAACGAAGGATCAGATCTAACTGAAGCCTCTCGGCCATTCGCCAAGTGTTTATGGAATCCTTCTGCCGTACGGGGACTTCAAATCTTATTGGGAGGTTGCTGGTTTGAAAGTTACGGCCTTCTGCTGCATGCGATGAACGATTTCGAATCATTGCTTTCACTCAATAAAAATAATACAATGTATATACATTGCATTACATAATGAGGTGATAGGAATGGGAAAAACTGCGACGATCAACATGCGGGTAAGTCCTGAAATCAAGGCTGACGCGGAGTCGATCTTTTCTAGTCTTGGCATGACGCTCACCGAGGCCATCAACGTTTTTTTGCATAAGTCGGTGATGGAGGGCGGATTGCCTTTCGACGTGAAGCAGCCGAGGTACAACGCAACGACGGAAGCAGCTATGCAGGAGGCCCATGACATGATGTCAGGCAAGGTCGGGTCCGAAAGTTACGGCTCTGTTGATGATCTCTTCGATGCTCTCGATCGCTAGGTATGCCGCATGCCATTCGAGCTGGCTTCAACCTCCCAGTTCAAGAAGGATTATAAGCGCGCAAAGAAGCGCGGTTTCAACATGCGTGAACTGCATGCTGTTCTCGAAAGGCTTTGCAGTGAGCAGCCATTGGAAGAGAAAAATCGCGACCATGCTCTTTCGGGTGCCTATGCAGGTTTTCGCGAATGCCATATCAAGCCAGATTGGCTTCTTGTCTACTCCATCAATAAAGAAAAGCTGATTCTCGTTGCGTCTCGGACGGGGACGCATGCCGATTTATTTGATGAGTAGTCCTAAAAGGACATAGAGTCTAAGCCGTAGAAGGTTTGGTAATCGTCTACAGACTGCTTGTGGCGTAGAGGTTTGTTGCATCTGCTGCTGGAATTGGTTGGTGGGTGATTGATCTTTGCGGTGCTCGCAAAGAAGCAGAGGTGCATTCATGGGGGAAACATTGACCTTAGAGGATCAAGGGACGTCAAGGGTCTGTCACTTGTTTTGTCTCGTTGTGTTGCCTTTCACATTACCATGGATAGAACCAGAAAACGGACTGGTATTCACACGTGCCAGGGTCGATATAACCTCTGTCAGATGCGAATAGGAAGGTTGTTTTGGCGAACCAGGATAGTGATGTGGCGCGTGTGCAGACGGCGGTCGATGGCGTGTCCATGCAGGTGGAGGAGGGCAAGGTCTACGGACTCTTGGGCCCCAATGGTGCCGGCAGGTCCGCCACGCTCAAGATGATAACGGAAATGCTCCGGCCAAAGGGAGGGCATATCCTCTTCGACGGCCATCCTTGGCAACACGAGGACCTCTATCGGATCGAGCCGCTCATCGAACAGTCTCCGCTCTATTCCAACCTCACCGCGCGAGAAAATTTGCGAATGCGCACCACGTTGTTGCGCATTCCCGAGCAGCGCATCGTTTCGTGCTTCTCTCTGCAGATGCCTCCGATGTCATTGCTTCGGATGCCGAATCGGATGAAATTGCGCAGGCGCGGGCATTGGTGTTCTCGTCTCCTTTGGGCGAAGCGACGGCATCCGGATCCTCGGTGGCGGTTCCGCTTGGAGACGACACGTGGTGCGTTGCGTCCTGCACGTTGGTTTCGCAATGATCCGACTGGGCTCTTCGGGACTCATGGTCAAACTCGCAAGACCTGCTGTTTTTCTGCGTCAGCATTCTCCTGCCCATCATGGATATCCCGTGTGAGGGCAGCGTGGTGCTCGATATCCGGTCTCTCCTGTCCCGTTGTGCCGATGTCCTTGAACATGAGGCCGCGTTCGCAGAGGCCACGGGAAGCCGCCTTGACATGGAGAGGACTCCGGCGTTTGTTGCCCTAGGCGGTCCGGCATGTCTCGAGGTCGGCAAGATAGCTCCGAAAAACAAGACGGTCATTTTCCAAAGGGAGCGATAACGGCCGAAGGTGACGAACGTGGAAGATTTTGCCGAGCCTTCGCTTCTCAACGTTGCACGAGAATGCGAATGAGGCGTTCGTCGGGATCGTGGCTTTCCACGATGGGCACACAAGCGCATCTCACGCTCCCTTTGCCAGTCGTGAACTTCTCTATGTGCACGTCGGTGTTGTAGATGGTTTTCATGACTTCCGAGGTGATCACGTCCTCGGGGGCTCCTTCGGTCAGGATGTGCCCCTCATGCAGCACCACGACGCTGTCGGCGCAATAGAAAGCATGCGCGGGATCGTGAGTGACCATGAGCACCGACATGCCTGAATCCACGAGCGAGCGCATTTTGGAAAGCACCAGCTGTTGATTTCCAAAATCGAGGCTGGCTGTCGGTTCATCCATGACGAGGATGTCAGGCTGCTGGGCAAGCGCGCGAGCGATGAGGACGAGTTGCTGTTGTCCACCCGAAAGCTCCGCATAGCTCTTGTTGGCGAGGTCGACGATCTCAAGCTGGCTCAGTGCCGCATAGGCGATGATGCGGTCTTTGCGGGAAACCGATGCCATGCGTGGCATATGCGGTGTGCGCCCCATGAGGACGACGTCTTTCACCTTGAAAGGAAAGGGGAGCCGATGCATCTGAGGAATATAGGCGAAATGTCGCGCGAGTTCGCGCTCGTTCATGGAGGCCGTGCTGATGCCATCCAGCGTGATGTCGCCGCCAAGGGGATGCAGAAGTCCCAAGATGGTCTTGAGCGTGGTCGTCTTCCCGCAGCCGTTGGCGCCAATTATGCAGTCGAATTGCCCGTCCTCCAACGTGAAGCTGATGTTGTGGACGATTTCGGTCGATGCACTGTACCCGGCGCAGAGGTTCTTGACCGCAAGCATCAGCTCCACCCCTTGGAGCTGTGATGGAAGATGATGGCAAAGAAGGGAACGCCGAGCACAGCGGTGAGGATGCCGATGGGTATCTCCATGGAAAGCAGACAGCGCGCGATGTCGTCCACGATGAGCAGATAGCTGCTCCCGAGGATCATGGCTGCCGGCAGGAGCTTTCGATGATCGGGGCCGACGATGGCGCGGGCAAGGTGGGGGATGATGAGCCCAATCCACCCAATGACTCCCGAAACGGCGACTGACGAGGAGGTGAGCAGCGTCGACGCGACGATGATGGTGAACCGCGAGCGCGCGGTGTTGATGCCGAGCGAGCGCGCTTCATCCTCTCCGAGGGAGAGCACGTTGAGCTTCCACCGTTGGCGTATCAGCAGCACGAATCCAAGTGCCATGGGAATGATCACGACCGAAAGGTCACTTAAGTTTGCGCTCGAAAAGCTGCCCATGAGCCAATAGGTGATCGAAGGCAGCTTGTCATTGACATCCGCGCACAGCTTCACGATTGAGGTGCCGGCTTGGAACAGGGTTGACACAAGAATGCCCCCGAGAACCAACCCGAGCAGTCTATCGTATTTCACCATGCGGTTCAAAAACACTGCGCATCCGACGGCGGCAAGCCCCGACACAAAGGCGAGGATCTGAGTGAGAATTGGGTTGAGGCCGAGCAGCAATCCGATGCAGGCACCAAGGCTTGCTCCGGCGCTTGCGCCGAGAAGATCGGGAGAGACCAGGGGATTGCGGAACATTCCCTGGAACGCGGTGCCGGCTGACGCGAGGGCGGCACCCACGAGCACTACCAGGAAGATGCGGGGGATTCGAATGTTGAAGATCACTTTGTCGATGCTCAACTCGTCCTGCGTGATGATGGAATTGTTGATGTGGCGCATGATGCCGCTGATGAGGTCGAGGGGGCTGACGGAGTAGCGGCCGAGGGCAAAGCTTGCCAGAATGATGCCCGCCAGCACGGCGGGCAGCGCAATTTTTGCCCAGAGAGGCATACGGTCCGTGAACGTCGTGTCCGCTTCGTCGGCGAAGACCGCATCCACCTCGGCGGTTAAAAGAGATACCTCAGGCTCGGAGGCGGGTGCCTCGCTCATAGGTCGCCCTTCGTTGACCACGTGATGAGCGCCCACGGGCACGTTAGCGGGTAGTCGAGCTGGTAAACTTCCGTACCTCCCTGTTTTTCGACGCGAAAATGGTTCTTTGCGTATGCTTCAAACCTTGTTCGTTCCTGCTTGTCGAGCGGTTTTCTTCCTGCAAGCTTCTCGAGTTCAAGCAAGGCGAAATCCCATTCGGTGAAACGCATGGGACGCTTGGTGGGAATATAGGAAAGATGGGGATAGCGACTGCGTGCGACGAGGTGAGTGACGACGTCGGCATGTGCATGCGCAGTTGGAACATCGCGTCCCAGGTACTCCATCAAGCGCGGATCCATCAGGGGAACCAGTCCTCCCGACACCGTGACGGCCGCCGCCTTGCGCGCCGTGCGATCGAGCTTGTCGAGGGCTTCCGCCAGAGAGGAGAGCATCAGCGACCGAGACGCGACGGCAACGTCGACGCTGTCTTCCTCGAAGCCGAATGAGCTCCAGTCGTCTTCCCACGACATAAGCGTGGGCTTGATCGGCAGGTCTTCTGCATCCGCACCCTGCTTAAGCCGTTCGAGCATCCGAGGAGAGAAGTCGCAGCCGTATACCGTGTGGCCAGCGCGGGCGAGGGGAAGGGCGAGCGTGCCCGCCGCGCATCCCATGTCGAGCACGGTGTCGCCTTCGTCGAGGGGCAGCTGTGCGATGAAGGCGGACGCATAGGGACTCGTCCCACACGAGCTACCGAAGGAGGCCGCACGTGCATTCCAATACTCAAGAGACGAAAGGTCGCGCTTGGCGCCCTGTCCTTCCTCGGTCGCGATGGTCGTCGGACTCGCTTCCGTGTCGAAAGGCTGAGCGCCAAGCGGAGGTTGTGCGGGGCTATGCCTCATTGAGGATTTCCTTTGCCTGGTCTTCGGTCAGATCGATCGAGAAGAACAACTTGTAGAAATCTTGGGTGGTTTCAACCATGTCGATATCATAGTAGTCGGGATAAAGGATGTTGGCCAACCACTGCATGCCGAGGTATCGCGTCACCGAGGGGGGTCGGTCTCCCCACATATAGGGAAGTGCGGGAATGGTGTACACGTCACCGTTTTGAACTGCGGATATAGAGGACCAATCGCTGCTTGTGCGAATGGTTTCATCTGCGCCGCCGCTGTATTCAGAGCTCCATGCGATGATGACTTGCGGGTTCCAGGAGATGACGTTTTCGAGGGAGACTTGAGTGAGGCCGGAGCCTTTGGTGAGATCGCAGTCGGCCACGTCGACCGCACCGGCAGTCAGGAAGGTCGCAAAATGCGGCGAGTTGGCGGGCTCGGTTTTCAAGCCATCGGGCCCTTCGGCATAATACACCGAAACACGTTCCGACTCGGGGACCTTTGCGACGGCATCCGTAACGTCTGAAAGCGCGTTTTCGCAGTATGAAGCCATCTCTTCGGCGCGGTCCTCGGTGCCGAGCACGGCCCCGATCTCGCGGTAAGTTTCCGGTGTCTTTTCGACCGAGCCGTCAAACAGCAGGACGGGAATGCCTGTCTGGTCTTGAAGCTCATCGGCTGCGGCGATGTCGCTTTCGCTGATGGCCGCAGAGGAGACGTCGAGGAGCACTTGCACGCCAGCTGCCATGATTGCTTCGTTGTCGAGCGTGCCATTCATTGCCCAGGTGCCATAGTTGGGCAGGTCGCCCACGCCTTCGGGCAAGTACTGCAGCTCGGCTTCCGAGTAGGTGGAGTTGGTGCCAGCGGCTTTCTCGGGTGCCATCGTGAACAGGTACATCTGCGCGATGGGACTCGTGCTGTAAATTGCTGTGAGATTGTCGGGTGAGGGAATCTCGACCTCGCGACCTGCTGCGTCGGTGACCGTCACGGTTGCCGACGTCTGAGATGCCGACGTGTCCGTGTCCGACGAAGCTCCCGCGTTCGAGCTACAGCCGACGGCGGCGAAGCAGCAAAGAGCCATGACCAGCGCCAGTGCGGCAACCCTTGCAATCTTGAGCCTTCTCAGTGCCATGTCGTTCCTTTCTTCTCTGGTTGACGTTTTGCTCACAGACGAACTAGTTAAGACCTTCGAGCCAGTTTGGACGTTCGACGCGCATTTTCTGGACGCCGCTGTGAAAGATGTTCGCGGTGGAACCATGCCTGATGGCTGCTTGTGCGCGCTCCGGGTCATCGATGATGGAGCCAGCCATGCAATCAACGCCAAAGTCGTAGAGAATCGGCGCGGGCACGACGCTGGGACCCACGAGAACCGTGCTGCCCTGAGACCGGCGCGAAAGCTCAAGCAGCCGGGGCATGGTCTTGTTGGTCAGGGTGATGCCGGTAATAAAAGTGAAATCCTGATGAGGCACGATAAACTCACAGGCGGGATCGGGGAAGTCGTCGCCGTGAGGGTCTCGCTCGAGCACGGTGAGCTCGCATTGGTCGGCGAGGCGCTCGACGAGGGGAAAATGCCCCACGACGGTGACCTTTTTGCCGGCGCAGATGTTGCGATATAACTTGAAGCCGTCATTTGACGTGGCGGTTTCAATTTTCATGCCCGCCGCAGTGGCGTTCTCGGGCGTGGAGTACCAGGCGTTGAGGGCCGCCACTCCCACGCTTGCTTCGAGGAAATTCCAGCTGGTTGCCTGGCAGGCGAGATCGCGCAGACTCATGAAGAGGGGGTTGCTTCCCAAGCCATAGGAACCTCGTCCGCCGGAGACGGTGAGGGCCATGCCACAACCGCTTTCGGCTTCGACGTAGACCCAGTGATTGCCGATGCAGAGGTCTTTGACACCGATATCTTCCGGCACGCCTTCGATGAGCTTTTTATACAACTCCCATTGTTCGGGCAGCTGTGATATCTCGTTCCAGCCCGGTTTTCGCTCGTGACCCTCGCACATGCCCATGATGATTCCTTTCCTGCCCGCTTTTCTTCCTCTATGAGGTCGTCGTGCATTGGTTGCATTAGTCTCGATGAGAAATAAAGGGAAGTATAGGAGAGCCGTCTGAAATGCGTGTGAGTAATTACACATTATTTTAAAATGTAACCCTAAAACGTGAATATTCTGACTTGAGTCCCGATACCTTGCTGCGACGGATTGCTCATCCTGCCAGGGGGCAGATGCTCACGGCTGCAACTGGATTGGCCACGGGACACGGCGAGACATTTGGGCGCCGCTGCCGATGCGGCTGCTCATGGCCTCGTTCTGGTTGGCTGGATGACCTGATGGGCTGTGGGCAGACGGGAGGGGCTGTCGGGCTTTGCCAGGCGTGTCGTGCCCGGTTGCGGCACCGGCGCCCAATCCGTTCCGAGAAGACATTCGGCGTATGCGCAGACTGCAACGCTTTCGCGTGCAGATCGTTCGGCGCATGACATCGCTGCGAGGGCATCGAGGCACCGGTGGAGAAAGCCGATGAATTCGCTCGCCGACGGCTTGCGGGGATCATCGAGCCACCTGACGGTCAGGATGCGGCCGGTTTCGGCAAGCAGTGTTACCGCGCGGTCGATTTCCTCCTCGTTACGCAGAGAGCTGCGGAAGCCGTCGGCGAGCGCGGGGAAGAATATCTCGTGGAGCAGATCCGTGTAGTATCGCCCGAGCGCATCGGGGCTGGCATCAGAGATCGCCTCGGAGAAGAAGGCGCGATCCGTGTCGAAGAAATCAAGGAATGATTTGAAAGCGACCCATACGCCCTGGTCGAGTGGTGCCTTGCGGATTTTGGTCATCTCCGAATACAAGATCCAGTTGACCAGCTCATACTTGCTGCGGAAATAATTATAAAATGTTTTGCGGCTGATGCCGGCGACTTGTGCGATATCACCTACGGCGATGGTACGATAGGGGCGCTCGTGGATGAGTGTCATGAACGCGTCTCTGCAGGCTCGCTTCGTTTTCCTTGCCGTCATCATGCGCTCCCTGCTGTTCGGAAACCTTCGGGAGAGTATATCCTAGCAAAGATTCGCGACGGAGTGGATTCCAACGCATTCGCCGATGCCCAGAGCCGTTGGGTGGCAATAAGCGCTTTGAGCTCACCTTGTTTTCTTCTGGAGCTTGGCAGAGGCCCAGGCCGCTGCCGCCTCTTGGCAAAGAGTCTGAGCGCACGTGCCATCTGGCTCTATCGCAGGTGGCCGCAAGGTCGAATTCTGGGGGAGGGGTTCTCTTTTGCATTCTGTCATTTGGCATTCTTTACCGTTGCGTCAATCTGCTCGAATCCTGCGATAATGATATCTGCGGGAACGGTGAAGTCATGTCATGAGGATCGACGAGAGGGCAGTGCCATGGGAAAGAGGGGAGGACTGGCGGTCTTGATGGCCGTAGGGGTTGTGGCCGCCGTCATTCTGAATGCGCCGGGCCTCGTGAGCGCGGTTCTTTCCGGTGGTCAAAACGAGTCCCGCTATGGTGCGGCCCGTGAATCGCAGCAAACGGAACACTTTGAGGTGAGTGACCGTATGGCACCAGAGTATTGCCTGGTCACCATCCAAGGACATCCGCATGCTGGGCAGGCAAGGCAGGAGGCTATCGCCAAGATGAGTGCGTTGGGGTTTCAAGTGCGCAGCGTTTCTGATTTTGAGATTTCCACATCGTCCGTTGTCTATGACGATAGAAAATACCGGAAGATCGCCGACCAGCTGGCGAAGACGCTCGGAATACGGAAAGTGACGTTCTCCGAGCATGCCTCTAACTTCGAAGGAGACGTCTTGGTGCTGATAGGCGCCTCCAACGGCTAAGACTGCGGCCAGGATGGGCTACACGTCCAACTCCCTATAGGTGTCGAATTCATCGGTGACCTCCTTTGCCGGTTCCTTGGTAAGCTTCGAGACAGTGACGATGGCAAGCAAGGCCACCACAAATGCCGGCAAAAGCTCATAGACCCCAAAGATTCCGCCAAGAGGCTTCACGAACGAGTGCCACACAAGAACCGTCGCCGCGCCGGAAACCATGCCGGCCAACGCGCCCGCAAAGTTTGTGCGCCGCCAGTACAGGCTCATGAGCATGAGCGGTCCGAACGATGCGCCGAATCCCGCCCAGGCATAGGAAACGACGTTGAAGATGGATGAATTCTCGTCAAGTGCGATGACGATGCCGAACAGCAGCACGGCTACAAGCGTCAGGCGCGCCACAAGCATGACCTGGCGGTCGGTCGCATCCTTCTTGATGAGTCCCTTGAAGATGTTGGTGGCCACGGCAGATCCCGAGATGAGCAGATATGATGACGACGAACTCATCGAGGCGGCGAAGATGCCCGATACCACCAGCCCGCAGAAAAAGGCCGGAAGGAGCATCTGCGAGAGGACGATGAAGACGTTCTCGGCGGATGCCTGCGTCAAGAATTCCGTCGGGATGACGACGCGACCGATGAGACCGATGCAGACCGCACAGCCAAGGGATACAATACACCAGGTGACTGCAATGATCCTTGATTTTGTGAGCTCGTTTGAATGGCGGACGCTCATGAATCTCACCAGCACTTGAGGCATGCCAAAGTAGCCCAGACCCCATGCCAGGCCGGATATGATCGTGATCGCCCCATATTCTTGCGCAGCGCCAAACAGGGGCGTGCCATCTTGGATGACCTGTCTGCCCGTCTCGTCGAGAACGGGCGTCGCAATCTGCGTTGCGCTCAAGAACCCGGGAATGTCGCGCAGGAACGCAACCGTGTTGTCCAGGCCCCCCGCTGCCGTCACGCTGCCCACGAACACGACAACCAGGGCACAGATCATAATTGTTCCCTGCACAAGGTCAGTCGTGCACACCGAGAGGTATCCGCCGACGAACGTGTAGAGGAACACGATAAGCGCGCCAATCACCATCATGGTGGTGTAGTCGAGCCCGAAAAGCGTTGAGAACAACTTGCCGCAGGTCACAAAACAGCTTCCTACATAGATGCAGAAGAACAGCAAGATGATGGCAGCGGCGATGGTCATGAGGACATTGTTCTTGTCATGGAATCGGTTCGAGAAGAAATCGGGAATGGTGATTGAGTTATTGGCTTTCTCGGAATACTTTCGAAGCCGCTTTGCCACGAATTTCCAGTTCAGGTATGTCCCAAGGGCAAGGCCGATGGCTGTCCACAGGGCATCGGAGGCACCGGTGAAATACGCGACGCCCGGCAGGCCCATCAGCAGCCAGCCCGACATGTCCGAAGCTTCTGCAGAAAGGGCAGTCAGCCACGGGCCCAGCCCGCGCCCGCCCAAGAAGTAATTCTCTGACGAGGCATTCGACTTTTTCGCGTACACGAAGCCGATAGCCACCACGACGGTGAAATAGATGAGCATCGCGAGCAATACCCAGAAATCATTGGAAACCATGCAACCGCTTCTTCCTTCAAATGAACAGTATGGTGAATTGTACTTTATCCGGGTGAAGTATCCTTTGGCATGTTCGGTGAAAAAGCTGAAAAGGGAAGCCACGGTTGGCTTTGAGATTGAAAAAAGAGCATTTTAATCAGGTGAAACGGCATGCTCTATGGCAGAAAATGCCCGCTTCTGGCCCACGATCTTGGCCGATTTGAAGCAGGGCGAAGCGGGGCCGGGCGTTCCGCAGAGCGCCCGGCCTTGTGATCCTGCTACTCGATTGTCCCAAAGGGGGTGAATCCGGACTTGCTTGGCATCGCTTCAGATCGAGCGAACGTGAAAGGCTTGCCTTCCTGCTGACATGCCAGCGCATAGTGGCAGAGGGCAATTCCCATATCGAGGTCGGTGAGCTTGTAGACAAGGGACAGCGGCGGCTTTAGCTTCTGCCGATACACCAAAACCTTGCCATCCGTCTTCTCAAAATACCAGGGCTGGGTGTTCATTCCCGAAGGTGCGAGGTGTACAGCCTGCATGCATTCGTCGTCCGGTGCGTTGGTGATGCTCTCAAGGGGTTTGCGATTGAACTCGCTTGCGGTTCGGTGCAGCGATCCTGCCGGTGTGCCGAAAGCCAGCGTGACAAGGTCGTTTCCGGTGTCACTTTTTTCGGCGTCTCTCGTCGACCCCAGCCAAACGCTTCCGATCCCTTTGGTGTCAAGCCACAAAACGAGCTGCTCGAATCGGAAGCCGGCCTCTTCCATTTCTCCCGAGGTGCCGTTGCCGCTGATGATGAGATAGTGGGGTGCTTCTGCCCTGAATTTTCCCTTAGTCTTCCGGGCAAAGCGCCACGTGAGCGGCACCGAGGCATTGAGCGGCGAGAGCTCGGCGATGGCCCCCTTCACCTCATGGAGCGTTGCTGCATCTAGCGGCTGTGTGTCATATTTGCGTGTTGACTTACGTTGTGCGATGGCGCGATATAAGTCGGGGACAGGTTTCATTTTCCATGCTCCTTGCCTTCGAGTGAATGACGAGCGCTGTGGCCCGTGTCTCGCAGGATAGTCCTCGAATGATCCAGAGGCGAGCTTTTCTCGTAATCTCTGGAGAAACAGTTCATGCAGGAAACAGGTCGGTAACCTTGTCGTCCCGGTGCACGTCGCGAAGGGCGGTACGCGCCGGGATCTGGACCGATTGGGGGCGGCGTGCGGCGGCCTGCTGGTTCGGGGCAGGTCGTGAGTGCGGGGCAGGCTGCCGGTTCGAGGCGGGCCGCGAGTTCGGGCGGGCCGCGGGGCGCATTTTCAGCGTGATGAAAGGGATGGAAAAAATATCGGTGGACGTTTTTTTCGGGTCGAGGTGTCCCCAGCGGCATTCTGGCTGATTCTCGTGAATTGAGAGCCGCCGTCAAAATTCATGAGCTGGGATGATGCTGATGTTGCAAAAGTCCGGTGCCTTCAAGAGCGTGAAAACCCGTCTCTTCGAGCGCATTTTGCTCGTTAAGTCGCAAATTTTGTCCACCTGCCTTTTGCGGTGCGCTGTTGTCTCTGTCGGGGCGAGGCCTGCAAATCACCGTCTGGCATCGCCCGTGGTTGTCTACTCTCCTCTATGGCGAGGGCCTTTCACGGGTGTCGGCGGCAGGAAGGGCAGTGGAGATGCTTGGCGCGCGCAATTTTTCACGGCGTATCTTTTGGGTATAGAGACCGTGATGGTTGCAGAAAGTGTACAGCGTTGATGGCCCGTTCACGGCAAATCGGGCATGGGCATCCTGCTCAGGGTAAAGCTTTTTGATCTGGAGGGTGTCACTGCTCAGAAGGGCCATGAACGAGAGGTGATGGTCCTTGGTCATGGGATGGTCGCATTGGACAAAATAGCCTCCATCGCTCTTTTCCACGGTGATCGTGTGGGCTTCGTCAGGATTCTCGGCTTCCAGCCGGGGCAGGACGATGCCGTGACACGAGACGGATGCTTCGCCGACGCTGGTGATCACGTTTCCGCACAGAGGACAGACGTAAAAGTTCGTGCGGCTCATGTTGGCCGAGACGTTGCGGTTGGTTGCGACGTCGCCGGAGAGCAATTCGGCGACGGACACCTTCAGGCAGGCGGCCAAGGGTTCGAGAAGGGAGATGTCGGGGAGTCCTCTTCCCGTCTCCCATTTGGATATGGTCTTGTCGCTCACGTCGAGCCGCTCGGCAAGTTGCAGCTGGGTGAGCTTTTGCGCTTCGCGAAGGCTTTTGATGGTATGTGCGGTGAGATAGGGCATGGCGTTGATCCTTTCATCCTCGGTGAGTAGGATACTCGCGGTCTTGCTAAAACGGAACCTACGCATCGTAGAGTCGAACTCCAGGAGTTTCAGGCTTGTCCCCAAAAGGGGGGATATCCGTCAATTGGGGGACATACCTCGTTTGGCGGATAGGCAAGATACCTCGTCAAACGTACGATCTGCCCGTTATGCATGGTCACTTGATATGAAGGAGGAGGATAACATGCAAACGGAAAGCAAGGGGCAGGGACCGGACCTCAATCGTCGCAGTTTTCTGAAGGGTGCGCTGGCAACAGGCGCGTTGGCTGCTTCGGGCATGGCGCTGGGGGCTTGCGCGCCGCAATCGGGGAGTAGCTCGACGCAGGGCGAGGCCGCTGATCAGACCGCTGCACTTCCATCGGGCTATATGTGTCAAGAAGACTGGCTTGGAACAGCTCCGACGATAGCGGATTCTGACATTGCGGAGACGGTGAAAGTCGATGTCGTCGTATGTGGAGGCGGGAACGCGGGCATCCAGGCGGCGCTTGCGGCTGCGGAAGAAGGTGCAAGCGTTGCGGTGATCGAAAAGGGCGCACCGGCGGATGGCAGCGACTATCTTCACTGCTATGGACAGGAGATCGGCCACTTCAACTCGCAATGGCTCATCGACCAAGGGTATGGTCCGTACGACACGGGCGACATTGTCACGGAGTTTTGCAAACGGGGCGGCAACCGAGTCAGCCCGGAGATCATTCGCGTTTTTGTGGAAAACAGCGGAGAGATGTTTGATAATTTCTTTTCGCTCATCCCGTCGGATAGCCATATGCTCACGCGCGGAGACAAGGGAGAGCTGGGGTTGCATGTGGCCTATGGCCGCGAACCGGGAGATTATCCCATCGTGCAGGCAGGCTATAAGACGTGGGTCGGCGATGCCATGTTCTGGGGACCCTACAATGATCAGCCGGCTGATGGTGTGGGCATGTTCTCAAACTTGAGCGAAGCTCAGAGCTACTCGATGAAAAAGGCTCAAGACCTGGGGGCTACCTGGTACTTCAACACGACGGGCACCGTGCTTGTTCAGAATGACGATGGAGATGTGACCGGCCTCATCGCGAAGACTTCCGATGGGTCATACACCAAGTTCGAAGCCGAGCGCGGCGTCATTCTGGCCTGTGGCGACTTTGGCCAGAACAGCCAAATGATCTGGCAGCTCATCACCGAAGTTGCGGAATGGAGCGAACGGCAGGGCGTGGAGGCCGACAGCGTGACCACCATGACGATGAACGACGGGTCCGGCCACAAGATGGGCTGTTGGGCTGGGGGCTATATAGAGCCAGGTCCGCGTCCGACCATGTCCATGGGTGGCGGGGGCGGCGGCCCTTGGGGAACCTCCCCGTTCCTGTGGCTCAACGCAGAAGGCAAGCGGTTCATGAACGAAGGCATCACGGTTGGAACCTATGCGGCAACCCTTCGCCAGCCGCTTGGCATCGTTGCCACCGTGACCGATTCCAAATGGCTCACGACGGTGCGAAACGCCAGCATCGATCACGGTGCGCCCAATTACACCCGCCCGCAGTATTACGAGGATCTCGTCACTGACATGTCGGCAGTCGTTGCAGGTGGTGCCGAGGGCGGTATCGTGCGTTCGTGCACCATCACCGAGCGCATGCCTTCGACGGTGTATGGTGCCGATACCCTCGAGAAGGCTCTTGAGTATGCGGGGTACGATCAAGACGTCATTCCCGCCTGCGTCGAGTCGGTCAAACACTACAACGCGCTATGCGCGGCTGGCAAGGACACCGATTTTGGCAAGGATGCGATTCACCTGGTGCCAATTGACGAGCCGCCGTACTACGTTGCTCCATCCAGCAATGAAGCGACTGGATCGGCAGGGCTCGTCACGCTTACGGGTCTGGTGACCGATGGTGACCTTGTGGTCGTGCGACCCGATTACTCACGCGTCAACAATCTCTATGCGGTTGGAAACTGTCTTGGCCAGCGTTATGGCAACGCCTATTCAACGCCGACTGCGGGCGTGTCCATCGGCATGGCGATGACCTATGGTCGTGTTGCGGGAAAGAATGCCGCCGCAAACTGAGAGTAGTTTTCTGATCCTGAAGTGGGTTTTGCCCCCTTCAGGCTCTTCCCCGAAGCATGGGCGATTCCTTCCCTCCTTTGGGCCCGTGCCGTTCTGGTGGAAGTACATGACGAGAAGCCGGTTTCCCCGCAAGGGGGAGCCGGCTTCTTGCCGGGGTGCCGCGATTGTCGGTTCGGTATTTCGAAGTCGATCGAAGAGGGAGAAGCCGCAACGGCGGAAAGCCGACCGATGGCAGGGAGGGGACAGGGAGGGAGTGGGGAGGGTGACGCCGAGAGACGGCGGCTCTAATTCGACTCCCGATCTTTCCGCAGCGTGTCAGCGAGGGCGATAAGCTCGTCTTTGGAGTGCACGTTCATCTTCTCATAAATGCGCTTGATGTGGGTTTTGACCGTATGGAGCGAAACCACGAGCTCTCCCGCGATGAACTTGGCAGAGTGTCCGCGCACGAACAGCGAGAAGACTTCCACTTCGCGAGGCGAGAGCTTGTAGTCGGTGCAGAGCGAAGTGATGGACGAGGAAAGGGGCGTTTCTGCGCGTGCGCCGTCCGGCGTTTTCGGGGTCTGCGCTGTCGGCGAGGTTTCTGGGCTCGTTGAGGGCATGGCTGCAAGCAGAATGAAGAAAACGATGCTGCAGATGGGGGTGATGAGTTCTCCTCCGAGGGCCCCGATAGGCGGAGCGAGGGCGATGCCGAAGAGGATGACAATGGCCAACATGGCGTAGGCTCCGCCGAACAGCAGGCGGGCGCGTACGGGCGATCCTTCGGCCAGCTCGCAGGTCTTGATCCAAAATGCCACTTGGAACAGGGCGAATCCGATTCCTGAGGCGAGTCCGGAAGTCATGGTTCCCACAAAGCCCTCTATCATGGACAGGATCCATCCAAGCAGCAAGAGTCCGACAGCCAGAGGCAAGGTGAACCCTGAGCTCGGATTGAGGGAACGCCGGGTTGACAACCCGACAAGCGCCACACATCCAAGAGCCTTGCCGGCGTCGGTAATGAGGGTCGATTCTGTTCCCATGCCTGCCGGCGGCGAACCCATAAGCGAATTTCCCCAAGTGAATCCCCATATCATGCAACAGAGCACGCAGCCGAAAAAGGGTTTCCACCATTGAAGGGCGACCTCGGACAGAGCTGCGCCAATCCGGGGGATGCTCTCCCTTGCCACGAGGCCTTGGCGCGGTCGTGCGGAGGGATTGTCGAGGGGCAGGGCGGCCACGATGACGGCTGCCCCCACGACGACCAGGTTCACGTGATTGGTTCCCAGAACATTGAACAGCAGCTTGAGGAGAAATGCTAGGAAAAAGGCTGCAGCTGTTGTTGCGACAAGTTCGCGGTTTTCAAGCAGCATAAATGCTTGAGCCCACATCAAAAGCACCAAAGCGCTACCCACTCCGATGAGCGCTGCCCCGATGGGCACCTGTGCGGCAATGCCGATTCCGGCGATGCTGAACAAGAATGTCAGGCCGATGCCGACGAGCACGGGGAGCACGCAGGTGAGCGCAGGAAGGCGGAATGCGGGCGCTGTTCTCAGGGAAGGGACAAGGATGCAGAGCAGGAAGGTCAGCGCCGCAGCTAAAAGGTATGAGACCAGAAAATACAAGGGGCTGTCGAGCGATGAGAGCGAGAGGTCCTCTTGACGAGGAAGCTGGACGAAACAGAGCAGCGAGAAGATAAGCGGTGCCACAAGTAGGCAACGCGTGCGTATATGCATCCGTTTAAACAGATATCCCATCATTCCTCCCGATGGCCAGTCTAGCAGAACGCGGAGGACGACGGATCGGGCATATCTGATCGCATGGCTGATGGGTATACTGATTGCGACAGGATTGCGCTGGGCGAAAGAGGAGCATCTCATGCCGTTTGACTTCAAGAAAGAATACAAGGAATTCTATCTGCCGCCGCGAACACCCGGCATTGTTACCGTGCTCCCGATGGATTTCATTGCGGTGCGCGGGGTGGGGGATCCCAATGAGGAAGGTGGTGCCTACCAGCAGGCGATTGCCGTGCTCTATGCCGTTGCTTACACCATCAAGATGAGCTACAAGGGAGATCATGCCATTGAGGGGTTCTTTCCCTATGTGGTGCCACCGCTTGAAGGGTTCTGGTGGCAGCCTGGCGTGCATGGCGTCGATTATGCAGACAAGGCTTCCTTCGAGTGGATAGCGGCCATCCGCTTGCCCGATTTTGCGACGGCGGAGGTGTTCTCTTGGGCGGTCGAGGAAGCGTCGCACAAGAAGAAGCTTGACTGCTCGGCAGCGGAGTTCATGAGCATAGACGAGGGCGTCTGTGTGCAGGCGCTGCATGTTGGCGCGTACGACGACGAGCCGGAGACGGTTGCGGCACTGGATGCTTATGCGCACGATCAGGGATTTGAGCTCGATTTCAATGCGGAGCGCCATCATCATGAGATATATCTTTCCGACCCTCGCAAAACGGACCCTTCGAAGTGCAAGACGGTCATTCGCCATCCCGTACGCATGGCGGGAAAACGATAAGGCGCAGATGCTTGCGGGAGATGTCCGTGGGACATGCGTGAAGGATGTCCGTGCGACACCCATGGAGGATGTTCGTGGGACATGCGTGCAGGACGCCTGTGGAAGACGCCTGTGCGACGCTCGTGCAGGATGCCTGCGGAGGATGCCCGTGCGGCATCTGCGGAGGATGCTTGCGGGTTGCTCCCGTGCGGCCGTTTAGCTGATGCCGGAATTGACCGTGTCGGAAACGCGGTTGTCGAGGACGCTCGCGTTTGTCCAGAGCGCTCTCCCAATAAGAAAGAGGAGCCAGATGAGGGACGTAAAGAAGACGATAGGAAATCTGATCGACAAGGCGCCGCTGACGCAGATATGCTATACAGACGACGAGGGCTTTCCCCTCACCAAGGCCATGCTCAAGCCGCGTGAGCGGGAGGGAATCGAGATATTCTGGTTCTCAACCAACACGTCGTCAAACAAGGTGAAGTTCTTCCGTCAAAATCCCAAGGCAAGCATCTACTTTGTCGACAGGCGATTTTTCCGAGGCGTGAGTCTTGCCGGCACCGTGGAGGTGCTCGAAACGCCGGAGGCGAAAGAGCGCCTGTGGCAGCGGGGAGACGAGCAGTACTATCATGAGGGAGTGGCTGATCCCGATTACTGCGTTTTGCGCTTCACTGCTCAGAAGGGTCGCTATTACAGCAATTTCAAGTCGGAAGACTTCATCGTGACTCGTCTTGGTGAATGACGTGAGCCAAGGGTTTCGTGCCTTTTTGGCTCAGCCGATGGGCAGCGTGGGTTCTTGATGCCGCGAGCCGTCGAAATGGTAAGGTCGCCAAAATGCGAGAGATGCTGCCGGCTTAATGACCTGGTGTTTCTATAGAAGGTGGGAAATACATCGTGCTTTTGGGGCTGCAGGCCTTTCCATTTCGACGGCTCGTGGCCATTGCGGCTTCGTATTCCGCCACTGGCACCACGTTTGCCGCCACCGCGCTCCCATTTCAACCCCATGCCTGCCCCGTCGCCATCTGTGTCGTACCGTTTGCCATTGCCATTGCCATTGCCATTGCCATTGCCATTGCCATTGCCATTGCCATTGCCATTGCCTCGCTTGCTCCGCGCTGCCTCGCGCAGTCTCCGTTGGCCCGTTTCCTTGATCGCCGCCTTGTTTCACCCATGCCACTCGCTCCTCTCGTCCGTCGCTGCCGCTGCCGTTTTCCCCTCTCTGGCCGCAGCCAGCAGGTTTCCGCACCCTGCCTCCGCCTTCGCCCCGTCGCCACTGCGCCACTATCGCCACATCGCCTTTGCCCTTGCAGTCGGCTCGTCGCATGCCAGTCACCGCCATGGCCTTGACTTGTGAGGCTCGCTCGTCTTAAATGAAGGCAGATTGCAGTTCATGAGACCGCATGAAGGGGCACACCACCTTGGGTGTGATTCCTTCATGCGGTCTTTGTCGTTCTGGGGGAATTGCGCGGAGCTTTGAGACTACATGAGTTTCGGAAAACGATAGGAGGCGAATATGGTGACCATCAACGGAGAGGCACACGCGGCGGAAGGTGTCAGCATCACCGCCTACCTCAGGCATGCGGGTTATGAGGTGGCGCGCGTGGCTGTCGAGCTCAATGGGGACATTGTCTCCCAGGCGGCCTATGGCGACACCGTGCTCTGTGCCGGTGATGAAGTGGAGATAGTCGCGTTCGTGGGGGGTGGCTGATGGTGGCGGAGAGCACGGTGCCCTTCACGCGCGCGCAATGGCATGCGGCGCTTGACGAGAAAATGGGACGAGATCTGCGGGTGAAATGTGCGAGATCCCGTGTTGCGGTTTGCGGTCTGGGCGGGCTCGGCTCAAACGTGGCCGTTGCCCTGGCGCGCTCGGGCGTTGGCGTGCTGCACCTGATCGATTTCGACCGTGTCGAGATCACCAATCTGAACCGGCAGCAGTACTTTGTCGATCAGCTGGGAATGCCGAAGGCGCAAGCTTTGGCGGAGAACCTGAAGCGCATCGCGCCCTACTGCAACCTGGTCGTCGAGGAACGGCGCATCGTTCCCGAGGCCATTCCCTCCCTGTTCGATGCGGATGACATCGTGTGCGAGTGCTTCGACAAGCCGGAGGCGAAGTCCATGCTGGTGGATGGCGTGTCCGGCGCATATCCCGACAAGCCGCTCATCGTTGGTTCGGGCATGGCCGGCTTGAACTCCGCGAATGATATTGCAACACGGCGCGTTGGAGAGCGGCTGTATCTGTGCGGGGACGGGGTGAACGGCGTCGAGGACGGCTGGGGCCTTACGGCCCCGCGCGTGTTGGCCTGCGCGGCGCATGAGGCGCTCACGGCGCTGCGCCTCATTGCCGGCGAGCGTGAGGCGTAAGGGAGTCGTCGGCGTGCTTGGCGACGTGCCTGTCCGGCGGTTCTTCCCGTCTGGAGCAGGTTGGAGGACCTTCGGAGTGCGCCAGCGCAGCTACATACCCTGGTCCGTCCAACACAGCGCGGCTGCATACCCCGGTCCGCCCAGCACGGAATCGGTTCGCGTGGTTGGTTGCTGCGTTTGGCCAGTGCCTCCAGCCAGGCGAGAAGCCGAGAGGCTTCGTCCGCGGCGAAAGGGTGTTTCATGCAGCCTGGATTCGACAACAACAAAAAGAAGGAATTCCATGCAGGAACGAAATGACGATGCATTCGAACTCGGCGGGTACCGCTTCACCTCCCGCTTCATTTTGGGATCGGGTAAATACTCGCTCGACCTGGTCGATGCGGCCGTGCGTCAGGCGGGCGCACAGATCATCACGCTTGCCGTGCGCAGGGCGAACACCCGCGAGCACGAAAATATCCTCGATCGCGTGCCCGAGGGTGTCACGCTTTTGCCGAACACGTCGGGGGCGCGCGATGCGCAGGAGGCTGTGCGCATTGCGCGTTTGGCGCGGGAGCTGGGGTGCGGTGACTTTGTCAAGATCGAGATCATGCGTGACACCAAGTATCTCTTGCCCGACAATGCCGAGACCATCCGAGCCACCGAGACGCTCGCCAAAGAAGGGTTCATCGTGCTTCCCTATCTGATGCCCGATCTCACGGTTGCCCGTGATCTGGTCAGCGCCGGGGCCGCCGCTGTCATGCCTCTCGCCGCGCCCATCGGGTCGAACAAGGGATTGGCAGCGCGTGATTTCATACAGATACTCATCGACGAGATGGATGTTCCTGTCATCGTCGATGCCGGCATCGGCCGCCCCTCGCAGGCGTGCGAAGCCATGGAGGAGGGTGCAGCCGCCATCATGGCCAACACGGCGCTTGCCACTGCGGGCGATCTGCCTCTTATGGCGCGTGCCTTTCGCAAGGCAATCGAAGCGGGGCGCGAGGCCTACCGGTCTGGCTTGGGTCGGGTCCTCGTCCGGGGGGCCGCGGCGAGCGATCCCCTCACGGGCTTCTTGCGATAGCGGTGATGGGCGATGACGGAAGGGTTACCGATGCGGAGGGTGAGGATGGAAGAGGCCAGGGAGGCAAGCGTGGGACAGAGCGTTGAGGGCGAACCGAAGGAGAACTCGTTTCTTGTCGATTCGGGACACCTCTCCCGTAGGGCACTTGAGCGCAAGCATCGCTTGGAGGCCGATCCTTCCTCGCGTAGCGATCCCCGGGCGTTCTTGCCGGACATGGACCAGATTGACCCAGCCATACGGGAGGCTGTGACGGCCGAATGGGAATCGTACGATCCTAACGAATGCACGGCCGACGACGTGGTGCGCTCCCTCTCCCATGAAACTTGCTCGCTCGAGGATTTCAAGGTGCTGCTCTCTCCGGCGGCGGAGCCCTTTCTTGAAGAAATGGCTCGCCGTGCGCGTCTGGAGACGCGTAGGCATTTCGGCAACACGGTTTACCTGTTCACGCCGCTCTATCTTGCAAACCACTGCGAGAACTATTGTGTCTATTGTGGGTTCAACTGCTATAACGATATCCGCCGGGTGCAGCTTGGCCACGATCAGATAGAACGTGAGATGCAGATCATCGCGGCATCGGGCATAGAGGAAATTCTGCTGCTCACGGGAGAGAGTCCCGCCAAGAGCAGCATCGACTACATCGGGGAGGCCTGCCAGCTGGCGTGCAAGCACTTTCGCACCGTCGGTCTAGAAATCTATCCCGCCAATGTCGCGTCATACCGTCAGCTGCATGAATGCGGAGCGGATTACGTGACGGTCTTCCAGGAGACCTATGACATCGATCGCTATGAGCAGCTGCATCTGCTGGGGCGCAAGCGTGTCTGGCCCTACCGGTTCGAGGCTCAGGAGCGGGCGCTCATGGGAGGAATGCGCGGGGTGGGTCTTTCCGCGCTGCTGGGCCTTGCCGATTTCCGTCGGGATGCCTTGGCTACCGGTCTGCATGCGAGTCTGCTGCAGAAAAACTATCCTCATGCCGAAATTTCCCTGTCCTGTCCGCGGTTGCGGCCTATCGTCAACAATGGGGCCATCAACCCGCTCGACGTACACGAGCGGCAACTCTGCCAGATACTGTGCGCTTATCGCATCTACGTGCCTTTTGCCGGAATCGTCGTTTCGTCGCGCGAGACGGCGCGGTTCCGTAACGGCATCGTGGGCATCGCGGCAACGAAGGTTTCGGCCGGTGTGTCCACCGGCATCGGCGATCATGGGGAGAAATACGGCCGGAGCGGTGAAAGCACGGGCGAAGAGGGCGACGAGCAGTTCGAGATCGCGGATTCGCGCAGCTTTGCCCAGATGTATGCCGCCCTCGAGGAACGCGGAATGCAGCCTGTCCTCAACGACTATGTCGCTGTGTGAGGGTTGGGCGGGAAGGTGAGTGCGTTGATCGGCGACGGCCGCCATGAACCACGACCTCTCGCGAAGGTCGTGCAGAATGCCGATGCTCCTTCGATCCTATGCGTGACTGATCGAAAGCTGTGCGAGGACGACTTTCTCGACCGTCTTGCCCGCATTGCGGCATTTCATCCCGCCGGCATCATCTTGCGCGAGAAAGACTTGAGCGAGGCGGCGTATGAGGCGCTTGCCCGGCGGGTTCTCGAATGCTGCGGGAAGACTCCTCTCGTCATCCATGGGCATCCAGGGGCGGCGCGTGAGTTGGGCTGCATGCACCTGCACCTGCCGCTTTGCCAGCTCGAAGGCTTGTCGGCGAAGGCTCGAGCTGGATGGGATCAACTCTCGACATCGTGCCATTCGCTTGAAGAGGTTCGCCGGGCGGTGGCATTGGGCTGCACGCGCATTGTTGTGGGGCACATCTTCGACACGCACTGCAAGCCGGGCGTTCCGCCGCGAGGGCTCGCTTTTTTGCAAAACGTGTGCGCGGAAGTTGATGTCGAGGTATACGCCATCGGAGGCATCACGCCCGGTCGCATGACTGTTGTACGTGAAGCGGGGGCGGCGGGCGTCTGCATGATGAGCGCCTTCATGCAGGCGGATGACATAAGCTCGCTGTTTTATTGCTCTGACCATAAATATTGCCCTCCTACCCAAAATGGCTCGATGGGTTTATCAAATGGGCTATAGCCAAAAGCTATATCGCATGATACAAAAATAGTATTTGCTTATAGGACGGTGAGATGAAAGAATACGTTCAAGAAATCGAACAGGAAAGAGGACGGTTCCATGGGCATCGCTTACGACAAGACCACCCCGCATCGCTTCGATGTGGTTGGAAGCTTTTTGCGTCCTGAAGCTTTGAGAGAGACGCGCCGACAGTTTGAACGCGGCGAGGTTGAGCGACAGGCGCTTACCGAGGCGGAGGACGCCGCCATCCGCGATGTGGTGGCCAAGCAGCAGGCGGCCGGCCTCGGCGTCATCACTGACGGCGAGTTTCGGCGTGCGACCTGGCATCTTGATTTCATGTGGGCATTCGATGGCGTCGGGCACAGTGCAACTGACACCGGCCTGCCCTTTCAAGGCGAGGACGCAATGATCGATGACACGTATCTGACGGGAAAAGTGGCGGTGGGCCATCACCCGTTCGTGGATCATTTCGCCTTCGTCCAGGCTCTTGAAGATGAGAACACGGTGGCCAAGCTGACCGTTCCAGCACCGGCCCAATTCTTCGAGCAGATGATCATGCCCATGAACATCGAGGGCACGAGGCGGTTCTATGCCCATGACGATGACCTGATCGAGGATATCGCGGCTGGCTACCGTGCCGTGCTGGCAGAAGCCTACGCCGCAGGGTGTCGTAACATCCAGTTTGACGACTGTTCGTGGGGTGTGGTGGTTGATCCGCGCGCCGAACAGTTCTTCGGCACCGATGCCGCGGGGATCGAACGCGTGACGGAACAGCTGCTGACGGTGAACAATCGGGCCCTCGAGGGCAGGCCGTCCGACCTCACGGTGAACACGCATGTTTGTCGCGGGAACTTCCATTCAACCTGGGCGTGCGAGGGCGGTTACGACCGCGTTGCGGAAACGCTGTTCAAACGCGAGAACGTCGATGCATTCTTTTTGGAATTCGACGACGAGCGATCCGGCGGGTTCGAACCGTTAGTCCATGTTCCCGATGCGAAGAAGGTCGTGTTGGGTCTGGTAACGACAAAGTCGCCTCAGCTTGAAGACAAGCAGGCTGTCATAACGCGCATCCACGAAGCTGCGCGTTATGTGCCGCTTGAGAATCTTTGCCTGAGCCCGCAATGCGGCTTTGCCTCGTGCGAGATTGGCAACAAGCTGACCGAAGCCGAGCAATGGGCGAAGATCGCATTGGTAAAGGAGATTGCCGAGGAAGTCTGGGGCTAGCGCCTGCGACACGGCATTGCCCTGACATGATTGAGGCGGATTGGGCGCAGGGGGCCTGATCCGCTTTGTCTTTCTGCGGACGGAAGTGAGTCTTATGAACCTGCAGCAATTGAGGTATGTCGTTCAAATAGCGGAATCCGGCTCGATTTCGGGTGCGTCCGACAAGCTCTATATCTCACAGCCGAGCTTGTCGAAGTCCTTGGCCGACCTGGAAGAGGAGATGGGGCTTAGAATATTCGAGCGGTCGCAGAAGGGCGTCGAGCTCACGGAAGAGGGGACGCGGTTTCTGTCCCATGCGCGTCAGGTGGTTGAGCAGGCGGCGATTCTGGAGGAAGAGTATAAGGGCACCGAGCGTCCTCGTCGCGTGTTTGGCGTCTCTGCTCAGCATTACTCCTTTGTGGTCAGCGCTTTTGTCGATCTGGTACGCGAACACGACAGAAGCAAGTATGAGTTCTCGCTGCGGGAATCCACGACGTTCGGCATCATCGAGGACGTGCGGCTGCTCAGAAGCGAGCTGGGAGTGCTCTATCGATGTGACTTCAACGAGCAGGTGGTCACGAGCGCCATCAAGAAGGCTGGGCTCAAGTTCACGCCGCTGTTCACGGCCTCGCCCCATGTGTTCGTGAGCAAAGACAACCCTCTTGCCTCGAAGGAACAGGTGACGCTTGCCGACCTGCGGCTCTATCCCCGGCTGACCTACGACCAGGGAATGCAGAACTCGCTGTTCTTCGCAGAGGAGCTGCACCGAGCGGAAGATGCCGACAAGAGCATCGTGGTCACCGACCGGGCGAGCCTGTTCAACCTGGTCATCGGTCTTGATGGCTACACGATATCGTCAGGCATTCTCAGCGAGGAGCTCAACGGCACCAGCATCGTGGCAGTGCCGCTCAAGAGCAGCGAGCACATGGAGCTTGGCTACATCACCATAGCAGGACGCCCTTTGCCTGAATTGGGCATGCGCTACATCGAGCTGCTCAACGACTACGTCGCCGCCTACCGCGAGGGCAGCCGGTCGTAGAGGACATGGAGAGCGTCGTGTTTGAAGAGGTCACGACGATGGTGGTTGGAACATCGTGTCTTACCAGTTCAACTATGGTGATAACCCTGATTTAACCCTTCTAGTTCTTTCCTTAACCCTAAACTGGGAGTTTTCAAGATGGGCAGAAAGCATACCGTGGGTAAGCGGGAACCGTGGACGTGTCCACGGTTAAAACGCGACAGGGAGGGAACCATGTCACAAGATCATGCTAAGAAAATGACGCGCAGGAGCTTTCTCGCAGGGACGGCAGGTGCAGCCGCCATTGGCGCTGCGGCGCTTGCGGGCTGCACCCCGAAATCCTCGTCAGACGCGTCAGCCGATGCGTCGTCGGGCCTCACCGCCGACATCATCCAGCAGAAATGGGCGTTCGAGATACCTCCTGACCCCATCGCCGATGACGAGATAGCCAACACTGTCGAAAGCGACGTCGTCATCATTGGCGGCGGCACGTCGGGGCTCGTCACGGCAGCACGGCTGTTGGAAGCGGGTTTGAGCGTCTCGGTCATCGCCATGAGCAGCGGTCCCGTGGGGCGTGGCGGATCCATCTTTGTCATGGGCTCGAAACTCATGGACCAGCAGAACGTTTCGTCGGACATTCCGAAAGCATACAAAAAGATGATGGGATACCATTCGTTCCTCATCGACCAAGAAAAGTGGTGGCTTCATGCCAACCGCTCTCGGGAAGCCATGAACTGGCTCATCGACCTCATGGAATCTGGGAACAGCTATGGAGGACATGACCTGCGGGCGGTATTGGAAGCGCACTACGAAGATCCCGAGGACATCACGAGCGAGTATTGGGGAACTCATGACTTCATCGGCGGTCCCAACGCTCCGACGAGCACGCGCGAAAATCCCCAACAGGACGTTGTCGAAAACCTCAGCGCCTATTGTGAGAAACTTGGTGGTGACCTGCACTACTCCGTCATAGGGGAACAGCTGGTGCGAGGGGAGGGCCAAGATGGCCGCGTGGAGGCGGTCGTCGCGAAAGAGGGAGATGGCAGCTACACGAAATACGTGGGAAAGGAGGCCGTCGTGCTCGCCACGGGAGACTTCGGCCAAAACGAGGAGATGGTCCATCGCTATTGTCCTGAATGGATATGGGACGTCAAGGGAGGTGTAGACACGGGAACCGGCCACCAGATGGGACTGTGGGTTGGAGCGGCGTGGCAGAAGACCGGCATGGCCGCTCCCATGGTCTTTAACTTCCAGTACGTGAAGATTTGCAACCAGGTGCGGGCATTTCAGGGCCTCCTGCTCAACAAGGAAGGACGGCGGTTTTCCAACGAAGACAACGTGCTGTCGCATGCGTCCCTTGCTGCTCTTGGTCAGACCGACCATGAGAGTTTCGCTGTTTGGGATACGGCTTATGCTGCAAATGGACCTTGGGGCGATGACTATTACGGTGGCCCTTCGGTTGCGGGAGAAAACGGGGAGGCGATGATAGCTGCCTGGGATGCGATGTTCGAGGTGAGTGGGCAGGCTATCGACATGAATGGAGCATCTCTTTCCGTCGATATCTTCAAGGCAGACACCATAGAGGAAGTCGCGCAGGCTGCCGGCTTGCCTGTCGAGGAGGTGATTGCCTCTGTCGAACGGTACAACGGTTTTTGTTCCTCAAAGGTCGACGAGGACTTTCATAAGCGCGAGGGGCTTCTCCTGCCCGTATCGACGCCGCCGTACTATCTATGCCGCTGCACTCCTTGGTTCCTCGTGGCCACCGGTGGCTTGCAGACCAATCTGGAAATGCAGGTTCTCGACACGTCGGGCGCAGTCATTCCGGGCCTCTATGCGGTGGGCACGATCGTGGGCGATATGTATGCAAACTGCTATTCCACGCATTTTCCCGGGCATAACCTTGGCGGCAACTGCCTGACATTTGGCTATGTTGCCGCAGAGGCGATCGCCCAGGCATAATGCCCGTTTGGGTACGGGAGCCTCGACGGAGAGGAGAGCATCCTTCGTGACAAGTCGAGGCTCCCGTTGTGATAGACTCAAGATGGATTGCCTGAAGGGCAGGGTGTCCATCTTGGGGCTTGGGGAAGCGAATTGGGGTGCCAATGGGATCGTCTACCGCAAAGGCTTTTCGACCTCCGATCAGGACAGCGAGCGAAAATGTCAAGGTAGCGCTGCGGGATTGCTGTCCTTTGCTGACGGGGTTCATTCTCCTGTTCCTTTGGACATGGTTGTTTTTGCAGGATTCTTTCATATACCGTGGACACGACTTGGCGGGTGGGTCGGGCTTCCTCCATCCTTGGAGTTTCGCTGCGGGACTGTTCGTCGTCGCGTTTGTGATTATGGGTGCTGCGTCGCGTTCCCTCGACTTTACCTTTCGAAGCAGGGGAGTGCTCCTGTTTGCACTGGCGGCCATGGTCCTCGGATCCATCCTTATTTTGGGGTCGGGAGCTATTTTGAGGGGGGAGGCCCAAGGTGATGCGGTTTCAATCATTGGAGGCATCCTTGTCGGCATCAGCACGCCAATATTTTATGTTGAGATGGTGCGTTTCTATCTTCGGCTCAATTTGACTCAGATTATCACCGTCGGTTCAATAGGCACCATCATTGCCTCGGTTCTGTATGGTCTGATCTCCCTTTTTCCGTTTGGTGCCATTGTTGGCGTTGTTATGCTGCTTCCCTGCGGTATGCTTGTTGTGCTTTGGCCAGCTTCTCATGAAGTCAGGCCTTCGCCGAACAGGAGAGATAATCAGAAGCCCCTCTATATACCTTGGAAGCTCAATGCGACGGCGATTGCCCAAGGCATGGGTTTTGGCGTGGGGCGGTGGCTGCTGGCCCGCGTCAACGAGGAGGGATGGCTCTCGGGGTCTGACAATCTCATGTTTCTCATCGGCTACAGCTTCGCCGCTTTGGTGCTTGTGTGCTTTGCGACCCTCATGCACCGCAAGTTTGACACGCTCATATATAAGATAGGATTTCCCCTCCTTGCCTTCGGAACGATTCTGCTTGCCATTCCTGCCCTCGGTGCGTGGGGATGTTTTACCATGGCCGTCGGATATCGTTTCATCGATCTGCTGATATGGGCGCTTGTCGTCTATCTGACCACTGCTCGCAACGTACCGCTCAATTGGCTTGCGGGATGGTCGACGGCTTGCTTGTATCTCGGTTTGACATTGGGGTATTTTCTGGTGGACGTCGGAGTGGGGCTGTTTGATGCAGCCCCATTCATCGTCGTGTCCCTGCTAGCATTTGTCCTGATGCTTGCCGCCTTGCTTATTACAAGCACCGAAAACGATTCAAAGGCATGGGGCTCGCTGCGGCCTTCGGGAGTGCATGCTCTGCGCCCCTACTTTCACGATGCGGTGGCGGTTCTCGCTAAATCTGCTGACCTGACCGAAAGGCAGTGTGAGGTGTTTGAGCTTCTATGCCAAGGGCGATCCAAGAAGGAAATCGCTTCAGAGTTGTTTTTGTCCCAAGAGACAGTCAAGGTCCATATGAGAAATGTCTATCGCCGGTTTGACGTTCATTCCCAACAGGAATTGCGACGGTTGTTGGAGGCGGAGGAAGTTCGACTCTCTACGTGAGTACTGAGCTGATGAAGGGAAGATCATCTGCTTGTCTTCCTGGTCTTTCCCACCCTATCGCCAACCAAACTACTTTGTTATCAGATTTTCGATAACTCGTATTCGCAAAAATTCCTTGTATACCTAGTAACATAGTAGGCTTTATGGTGTATAGTTTGTCTTCACCACTACGCAGACTCCTCCTGCTAAGGATGAGATGCGTCGGTCGCTGTCGGAAACGAGGCGTTCAGATGAAACGCATGAACGGAAGGAAAAACTTCTCATGGCAATTTACAGCACGGCGCACGGGCGCCTTTCGAGACGCCAATTTCTTCAATTGGCGGGCATCGCTGGAACGACGGTGGCGGTGGGAGGCCTGCTGTCCGCATGCAGCAGCGACGGTTCGTCGACGGAGCAGCCTTCGTCCGATAACGGCTCGACTGCCGATTTGCCCCAGACTGACAGCGTCATCATCGGCGTGTATTCGGGCGATTGGGAAAAGAGCATCAACAGCGCCGCTCTTGACGGGTTCACCGACGATTCCGGCCTGGACGTCCAAATCGTTTCGGGCGCTGATGCGGAATGGCTGACCAAGGTGCAGGCGGCAAATGGCAACAATGTTCCTTTCGACTTGCTCATCCTTCAGCCAGACTCCATTCAGAAGCTCGTCGACGGCAATTTGCTGGAGGTGCTCACCGAAGACAGGGTGCCGGCCCTTGCCCAGCTTGCACCTTCGATCAGCGAACGGTTCACGGTGGACGGCAAGCTGTACGCCGCGGGCTTTTCCATGGGGCAACTCGGCATCGCCTATCGCACTGACCTCGTTTCCAATCCACCTGAGTCCTGGAGCGACCTCTGGAAGTCTGAATATGCTGGGCAGTTGGGCATCTCCCCACTCACCTATTCCGCAGGGCTTCAGTTCTTCTGGGCCCTCACCAAGGACGGGGACGATATCGACGGCGCATTCACGCAGCTTGAGAGCTTGAAGCAGAATGTCATCGCGTATCCCGATGGCGCGGGAACGCTGCAAACCCTCATCCAGCGAGGCGACATCGCCCTGGTCCCGTTCTGGGACGGCCGCGCGTTCGCCTGGCAGGAGCAAGGCCTTCCCATCGGTTTTGCCTATCCCACCGATGGACCGGTCGCCGCCATAGCCAGTTGGGTCATCCCGAGGAATGCGCCCAACTTGGCGAATGCCTACACCCTGCTTGACTTCCTGTGCTCCGCCGATGTGCAGGCGCGCTATGCCGCGCTCTCCTTTTACGGGATGAGCAACAACGACACCGAGTATGCTGCAGACTTCCTTGAGAAGGCGCAGGTGGGAGAAGACTACTACAACCAGCTTTCCTGGGTTGACTACGAGGTTGCCACCGAGAACCTAACTGACTGGAGCAGCCGCTGGCAGGCTATCTTCGGCTAATGCCGAAACCCGCTGCCGGTTGATAGCCAGTCTCCGCAACCGTGCGTTTGAGCTTCGATTCGCGATGTCCGAGAAGCGCTGATTGTTGATGGGCGCTTCTCATGCGCTCAAGAGAAAGCGCGTGATGAAAATGAGAAAGACTGTTGCAAGGAACATCCATGGCATTTATTGAGATACAGAACATCTCCCATCGTTATCAGGGCGGTGCGAAGGCGCTTGACGACGTGAACTATTCCATCGAGAAGGGCTCGTTCTTCTCGCTCTTGGGACCGAGCGGGTGCGGCAAGACCACGCTGCTGAACATTGTGGGTGGATTTGTGCCGCCAAGCGAGGGGAGGGTGCTCATAGACGGCGAGGACGTCACCGACCTGCCTCCCTACCGGCGAAAGATCGGCATGGTCTTCCAGGATTACGCCCTCTTTCCCCATTTGAGCGTCTTCGAAAACGTGGCCTATGGGCTTCGCGTGCAAAAGCGAGCCAAGCCTGAGATTGCCAGGCGTGTCGCCGATTGCCTTGAGCTGGTCCATTTGGATGGTCTCGAGAAGCGTATGCCCCATCAGCTTTCCGGAGGGCAGCAGCAGCGGGTCGCCATTGCCCGCGCCCTTGCAATCGAGCCTGCCATATTGATGTTGGACGAGCCTTTGGGAAACCTGGATGCCAAGCTTCGCAAGGAGATGCAGGTCGAACTGCGGCGAATCCAGCGCTCAACCGGCGTGACCACCGTCATGGTGACGCATGACCAAGAAGAGGCCATGACCATGTCGGACGGCATCGGCATCATGAACAAGGGCAGGGTCCAGCAAATCGGGTCGCCGTTTGAGGTGTATGAGCATCCCCAGAACAGTTTTGTGGCAGGCTTCCTGGGCAAGGCAAACATGTCCGAGACGGTTCTTGCGGCCGATGGCTACCGGGAATCGACCTCATGGTTTGGGCAGGATGGCGCACCTCTGCGCTTTGCTTCTGGGCACGCTTCCGACGCGGGAACGGTGGTGTGCATACGTCCTGAAAAAATCCGCCTTGCCTTTGAGCCTCACGAGGGGGCCGTTTTGGCTAACGTGCGCGACATCGTGTACGCCGGCAGCGTCATACAGGCCTTCGCCGACCTGCAGGGAGGCGGCAGCTTGGAATTGGAGATCGGCACCTCGACGGTGACCGGCATACCGGAATCTGGCCAAGAGGTGTATGTGAGTTGGGCAGACGATGCTGCCATCGTGGTTGAGAATTCTGATGGCACCCTGTTCGAAGGCGAGGTCTCATCATGAAGTCCAGAAGCTTTCCCATCGCGTTGTTGGTGCCCGCCGTTGCTTTTTTGGTCGTGTTCATGGTGGTGCCCCTTGCCCTGCTGTTGTATATCAGCTTCCAGAACCAAACGTCCACGATGCAGGTAGCGGATGGCTATACGGCAAGCCGCTATCTTGAGATATTCACCAGCCCTGACTACCTGGGAGACATTGGCGTCACGATAGGGGTTGCCCTTCTGACCACCGTCATCACCCTCGTTCTTGCCTATCCTGCCGCGAACCTCATGGTGAACGCCCGTCGCGCGTGGGTGCGCACACTCCTCTACGTGGTGCTGATAAGCCCGCTCCTCACCAGCGTGGTGGTCCGCTCGTTTGCCTGGGTCGTCCTGCTCTCGAACAACGGCCTGGTGAACCAGGTCCTTGAGACGCTGGGGCTCATCGGCCAACCGGTCACCATGCTGTGGAACATGCCTGCGGTGATCATCGCCTATGTTCAGGTGCTGTTGCCCTATGCCGTCATTCCTTTGGCCACGTCCATGGGGGAGGTGGGGGGCAACGTCAAGCAGGCATCGCTCGTTTTAGGCGCTGGCCCGGTGCGCACGTTCTTCAAAGTCGTGTTGCCGCTCACCTTTCCCGGCGCAATCAACGGTGCTGTCATCGTGTTTGCGCTTGCGGCGGGCAGCTACATAACGCCTTTGATGATTGGAGGAATGCAGCCGCTCCTTCCTTTGGACATCTATCAGCAGGCATTGCAGATAAGCGACCTGCGCATGGCAGGTGCCATGGCCATCGTGCTGCTTGTGGTGGTATTTGCCCTCATCGTGCCGGTCGAGTGCGTGCTGAAGCGGTGGGAGGTGAAGGTCTATGGCTAGCAGAAGGCACATCGAGGCGTCGTCCCTTCTTGCGAACTGTGCAGGAATCGCCATCTTCGTCTTTTTGGCGCTGCCCATCTTGGTGATCCTCTTCTCTGCGTTTTCACCCACGGCCTTTCCGGAGGTGCCCCCTTCGGGCTTTTCTCTTGTGTGGTTTCAAGAGGTGTTTGCCAGCAGGGGGTGGATGCGTGCCATCCAGACATCGCTGTTCCTGCTTCTCATCGTCACGCCCATCACGGTGATCCTCGGCACGTTCGCGGCCTCTGGCCTGCGCCACCTGCAAGGCCGTTTTTCGAGCCTTCTGCAAAGCTTTATCATGTCGCCGCTCATGGTTCCCCAGATCATTTTGGGAATTGCGCTGCTCTCTGTGTTCGGCGCTGTGGGAATGAACGGATCGCTGTGGACCATGGCGCTGGGCCAATGCGTCGTCGCTCTGCCGTATGTCGTCCGTTGCGTGAATGCCAGCATGGCTGGCTTCAACGTCAGGCTTGAAGACGCTTCGATGAGTTTGGGGGCGAAGGCCGGATACACCTTCCGCCATGTGACGATGCCCCTCATTCGGCCGGGGATTGTGGCGGGTGCCGTGTTTGCGGCGGTGACCAGCTTTGGCGAGGTGTCCATTTCCCTGTTTCTGTCGTCGGCGGCCAACACCCCCGTGTCGGTGCGCATTTTCAACTACATAGAGCAGACGTTCGATCCGGCGGTCACCGCCGTGTCGGTCATCTTCATTGTGGTGTCCATCGTGGTCCTGGTGGTGCTGGACCGCACGGTGGGGCTTGCGAAGGCGATGTGACATGGCGGGCTTCGCTTATGATCGGGATTCTCCGTTCGCCCAGCGCATGCGGACGATTGTTGATGCGGATCGCCTGACATCGTGTGATGCTGCCGTGGCGCGGGTGGGCGCGGAGATAGACGCGCTTGCGCGTGACCTTTGGGAGCATCCGGAACTTTCCGGACAGGAACATCATGCTGCCGATGCCCTCTGCGCTTCCCTGGAGTCCCATGGGTTCGAGGTTGAGCGTCCTGCCGTGCCTGAGCTCCCCGCCTCGTTCATTGCGCGCTATTGGACGGGAAGCGACGATTGGGAGAAGGGTCGTTTTGGAGGAGAAAGCGACAAGGGTCGTTTCTCTGACCGGGGCGAAGCTTCTTTTGATCCTTCCCGGCCGGGCCCCATCATCGGCATTCTCGCGGAGTATGACGCGCTGCCTGGATTGAGCCAGGCAGCCCAGCCCGTCCGCCAGCCAATCGTTGCAGGCGGGCCCGGTCACGGATGCGGCCATTGCCTGCTGGCTGCAGGGTCGGTGGGCGCGGCGCTTGCTGCGGCTGCCACGCTTGATGGGGCCGGGGTGCGGGCAGAGATTCGCCTGTATGGGTGTCCTGCCGAGGAGACCCTGGTCGGAAAGGTGATCATGGCGAACGCCGGAGTGTTTGACGCCCTTGACCTCTGCTTTTCATGGCATCCCATGGGCTTCACGGGGGTTTCTGAGCATGTGTACGCCGCATTGGTTTCCACCACTTTCGAGTTCCAGGGCATTGCCGGCCACGCGGCTGTTTCTCCCGTCGAAGCCCGCAGCGCCACCGATGCCTGCGAGCTCATGGCCGTGGGGGCAAACTACCTGCGCGAGCATGTGCCGTCGGGCGTCATGCTGTCTTACGCCAACAACGCAGGCCCGCTTGCGCCCAACGTGATTTCAGACCGCGCCGAGTCTTGGTATTTCGTGCGGGCGGCAGACTTGGCCGAAGCCCGCCTGGCTGCAGACCGGGTGAGCGACGTTGCGCGGGGAGCCGCCCTCATGACGGGCACGCAGGTGCGGGAACATCCGGTGACGGCCTGCCAGTCGACCCTGATGGTTCCTTCTCTGAATGCGTTGCTGGGAGCCTGCCTCGAAGCTCATCCTGCACCGGAGCCCACTCCCGATGAGCGTGCGTTTGCCGAGTCCATCCGCGCGACACTGGGGGAAGACCCGACTGCGTCCGACCGTGAGCAGTGGGCAGTTGCCGAGCCTGCGGGAACCTTGCTGGCCGACGACTCTGTCACCCTTTTCCGCACGCCGGTGCCCGTCATGGGCGCGAGCGACTATTCGGATGTGAGCCGGCGTGTTCCCACGGCTCAGGTTTGGATTGCCGCGGCTCCGTTCGGGACGCCGGCTCACAGCTGGCAAAACGTCGCCTGTGCGGGAAGTTCCCTGGGGACGCGTGCAGCGCGGCGAGCTGCGGCAGTCATCGCGAGCGGCATCTGTGCCTGCGCAAGCAGCCCTGAAGTCATCTCTCTGGTGAACGAGGAGTTCGCCTCGCTCGTTTCCGTTGAAGGTAAGGAGTAACGTGAGCAAAGAACATCGATATCGGCTTGGCGTTGACATAGGCGGCACGTTCACCGATTTCACCCTCGTTGACGTGCAGTCGAAAACCATGACGAGCCTGAAGGTGCCCACGGTGCCGCACAGCCCGGAGCTTGGCGTGCGCCGTGGGTTGGAGGTATGGGAGAACGAGCAGGGGCTCGACCTGTCGGAAGTGCAGTACTTCGTGCACGGCATGACCATAGGGCTGAACACGCTTCTGCAGCGTGCGGGATCCGCCTGCGCGCTTCTGGTCACCAAGGGCTTTCGTGACATTCTCAACCTGCAGCGCGCTCGATTGCCCCTACCCTATGACTTCAATTCGTTTCTGCCCGAGCCGCTGGTTCCCCGCCGTTTCGTATATGGCATTCCCGAACGGTTCAACGCGCAGGGAGGCGAGGTCCTGCCTCTCGACCTTGCGGCCGTCGACCGGGCAGTCGAGGATGCGGTGTCCCAGGGGATCGAAGCCGTTGCCGTCGCGTTCTTGCATAGCTACCGCACGCCGGACCATGAGCGCCAGGCGGTCGAGCGCATCCGTGCCACGCATCCTGAGCTCAAGGTTTGCGGCTCGAGCGAAATCTGGCCTGAAATGCGCGAATATGAGCGCACGTCCGCTGCGGTCTCGAACCTGTACATCCAGAGGAACGTGGAAACCTATTTTGCCAACCTGAAGGACATTCTGGGTGCGAAGGGCCTGGAAACCGCTCCATTCATCACGCAATCGAACGGCGGCGTGATGAACGTGGGGTCCGCTGCCGCTGCTCCCATCAAGACCCTGTTTTCCGGCCCGGCAGCGGGCGTCATCGGGGCCGTCCGCGAGGCCACCCGGGCAGGCAGGCGGGATCTGCTGACCTTCGACATGGGTGGGACCTCGACCGACATTTCCGTTGTCATTGACGGCGCACCGACCTACAGCAACCAAAGCACGGTTTCCGGCATTCCCATCGTGCTCCCTGCCCTTGACATTGCAACCATCGGCGCAGGAGGGGGATCTATCGCCTGGGTTGATCCGAGCGGCTTGCTCAAGGTGGGCCCTGAATCAGCCGGCTCCAACCCCGGTCCCGCCTGCTATGGGCGTGGCTTCTTGCCGACCATGACGGATGCCTTCATGCTGTGCGGCTATCTCAGCCCTCAACGCTTCGGCGGCGGCCGCATGGGGCTTGATCCCGCACGGTCTGCGGCAGCCATTGGAGCTGTGGCCGAGAAGCTCGGAAAGCCCACGCTGGATGTCGCCGACGACATGGTGCGCGTCTCGGTGTCTGCCCTGTATGCGGAGATATCCAACAACATGGAGCAGCGCGGCTACGACCCGCGGGAGCTCACCGTTGTCGCCTACGGTGGCGGCGGTCCGGTGGCGGCGAACATCGTGGCGGAGGAGATTCATGCGCGGGACGTGTTCGTGCCGTATCGCCCGGGAACGCTCTGCGCCATGGGCGCCCTCTCGGCCGATTTCACCTACGATGCCGTTTCCGCTGAGCAGATAACCCTCGAATCGGGCGCCGAGGCGCTCGTTCGCTCCAAGCTTCGCGAGCTTGAGGAAGAGGCGCGTGCGTGGCTCGTCAATCAGGACACGGATGCCGTCGACCTGGAAAGGGCGACGGTGTGCTGTTTTGCGGACGCCCGGTACTTCGGTCAGTCCTATGAGATACCCGTCCGGGTGACCGATGCTGACGGCCGGGTGCTGGACGTGGCGGGAATCGTCCGAGCGTTTGTGGCCCTGCATAGGCGTCTGTATGGCCATGCGGAGGAGGAGTCCGCCATCGAGATCGTGAGCCTGCGGGCGCGCATCACGGCTCCTACGCCTGCGCTGCCTTCATTTGTTCCTCCAAGCCGTCCTGACATGCCGGGCAAGCCTTTGGAGACGCGGGCTTTTCGCTATAACGGGGCAGTGCATGCGGCGCCCATCTTCAACCGGGAGGACCTCTGCTCGGAAGATCGGATACCGGGTCCCGCGGTCATTGAGCAGGATGACACCACGGTGGTTGTCATTCCCGGTTGGGCCGCCCGCGTTGACGAAAGCCTGAACATCCTGATCGAACGAGAAAAAGAGGAGGACTAGCATGGCGCGTCAGCTTGTCAGCGACCCGTCTCTTCTGGAGATCGTCCGCAACCACCTGTCCTCCATCTGCGTGAGCATGTGCTACGCCATCGAGCGCACCAGCTACACCACGTACGTCACCGAGTCCGGTGATTTCACTGCCGTGTTGGTCACGCCTGATGGCAGGCAATTCATGTACCCGCGCACGGCCGGGGTCACCAGCTTCTTGGGCCTTGATTTGAGCAGGGCCATCGAAGCGGCCGGCGGCGGGGACGCTCTGCGAGAGGGAGACATCCTCATAACGAACGATCCCTACTCGACCGACGGGCTGTCATCGCATTTGGCGGACCTTTCCACCTTCAAGCCCATTTTTCACGAAGGCCAGCTGGTCTGCTATCTTTGGTCGTTCATCCATTCGTCCGATGTGGGAGGCTCGGTTCCCTCATCGCTGCGTCCCGATGCGACCGACATTCAGATGGAGGGGCTTCGCATCCCTCCGGTCCGTCTGTATAAAGCAGGCCATCTGGACGAGGAGATCCAATCCCTCGTCCTGGCCGCCAGCCGTCAGCCTGACCTTGTACGGGGCGACATCAACTGCATGGTTTCCGCAATGGTCACGGGGGAGGGGCGTCTGCGCGCATTCATCGAAAAGTTTGGCTCCCAGACGTTGGCCGATGCCGCCGACGACTTGCTGGAAATCGCGTCTCGGCGCTCGCGCGCGATCATCGGAAAGATCCCCGACGGCGTGTATGCGTTCGAGGATTATCTTGACGATGATGCGGTCAGCGAGGTTCCCCTTCGCATAGCAGTGGACCTTGTGGTTGAGGGAGAGGAGCTGACCCTTGATTTCTCGCGATCGGATCCCCAGGTGAGCACGGCGTTCAACCTGGTCACCAATGGGTCTCATCATCCCTATCTCTATCAGGGGCTGATAAACTTCATCATTTCTGAAGATCCGTTCATTCCTATCAACGCCGGCCTCACCGAGCCCTTGCGCACGATTGCGCCGGAGGGGACGGTGGTGAATGCCCAGTATCCTGCTGCCGTGGGCCTTCGCCATCCGCTGTCCATGCGGATATTCAGCGCCTGCCTGGGTGCGCTCGCGCAGGCCATTCCTGCGCGCATTGCTGCGGCAGGAGCTGGCCAGGCTCAGATTGTCACGCTTTCCGAGCCGGATGAGGCGCAGGGCGGCGTGATGTGCGCCGTGGTGGTCGAGCCCTTGGGAGGCGGTGACGGTGCACAGTCCTTTGCGGACGGCATCGACGGTATCGACCATTCCACCGGCTTCTTGCGCAACACCCCGGTGGAGGCCATCGAGAACCGCACGAAGGTGCTGATCGAACGCTATGAATTCGTCCCCGACACGGCAGGCGCCGGGAAGTATCGGGGCGGCAGTGCGCTGCGGCTTGAGTTCAGGCCCTTGGTGGAGCGGTCTTTTGTGGGGGCCCGTGGCCAAGAGCACCTGCGCTTCGAGCCCTGGGGTCTGGCGGGGGGACGAGCGGGCAAAGTCGGGAGGTCCATTCTCAATCCGGGGACAGCCGAAGAAGCGGAACTTGGCAAGCTGACGATGCAACCGCTTGGGGCGGGAGATGCCATCGGCTTCCAAACACCGTCAGGAGGTGGATGGGGCGATCCCCGGGAGCGCGACGTTCAGGCAGTCCTGACGGATGTGGAAAACGGGCTGGTGTCTGTTGCAAGGGCGCGTGAAGACTACGGCGTAGTGGTGAGGGAAGCTTCAGGCAGCCTTTCGGTGGATGAGGCGGCGACGGAAGCGGCCAGGTCTGAGATGTCGGTTTCGGATGCCGCGTATGATCTGGGACCTTCTCGGGACGCCTACGAAAGGATATGGACGCCTGCGGCGAGCGATGCGCTGGCCAAGCTTGCCCAGGAAATTCCCGTGAACCGCAGGGATATTCGTAAACACCAGCTGCATGAGATCTTTGCCGCCAGAACCGAGCCGATCGGCATCGAGGACGTGCATGAGGCATGGAATGAATTGGAACGGGGAAGCGTCGGCTGAAACGAGGCTGTCGGCCGGCAGGCCGACGTGCTGGGGCATGCTGTGGCTCCTTCAAAGGAATGAGAGGAAGACCTGTGTCAGACAAGCAACGCCGCGCAATCGAAGACAAGATCGCGCTGGAAGAGGACATTTCGAAAGAACAGTTTGCCGCCGCATTGAAAGGGGCCATTCAGGCGCGGTCGACGCTCACGTACCTCATATGGAAAGAACTGCAGAAAGAGATGCCCGAAACGGAAGCGACGGCCCTGCTCGGACGGGCCTATCGCGTGTTCGGGCAGCTTGCGGGTGATAAGTGGGACGGTGTCGAAGATGCCGCGAGTGCCCTTCGCGCTCAGAGCTCCAAGGGGGGCTTCCTTGTTTTCCAGCAGACCCTTCGCGACATCGACAGCTCGTATGCGCAGAAGGATTTTGCGTTTTGCCCGCATATCGAGGCTTTTCGTCAGCTCGGCGCCACCGACGACGAGGTGAGAACCCTCTGTCAGGACATCCTCTCAGAGGGCGACTATGGCAACCTTGATGGCCATGAGGGCATTTCCCTTGAGTTCAAAAAGCAGATAGGCGCAGGCGACGACCACTGCGAGTACTGCTTGACTTGTACCCGCTGAACCCTTCGTTTCCTGCGGTATCCTTGTGGGAAACATAACGTGGGTGCCCTGACGGCTAGGGCACCCACGTTCCGGGGCAGGGTAAAAAGCCCCGACGGGAAGAACGGCGGCTGGTTCCAGCGGTCTATGCGGTCTTGCCGTCGCCGAACAGCAGTTCGTGTTCCGGTCCGGTGAGCGCCGCCCGCGCCTGGTCGCGCAAGTTGTTCATGCCGCTGAGAAACTGCCGGTACATGACCACGGTCAGATAGCGGCCGATGGGAGTCAGCGTCAGCTCCTCGTCGTTGTCGGTTGCGAACGCTCTGTTCAACCGCATGAAGGCCATTTCCAGGGGGAGTCCCACCTCTACGCTGCAGCCGAAATCCTGCCGGAAGCGCTTTTTGTCCAGGCGCAGTTTATACAGGTCTAACAGGAAGCGGTAGCGCATGAGATCACGCTTGCTCATCACGGTTTTCCCCATGATGGACATGTGCCCGCTTTCAATGGCGGCGTTGTAATCCTTGATGCTGAAGTTGTTGACGTAGAGGCAGCCGTTGAGGTGGGTGATGGAACCGCTGCCGATGGCGGGGTACTCATCGTAATTCACCTGATATTCGTCAATCTGCGGCGTCGGATTCTCAAAGCCGCACAGGGAGGCGCCTTCCTGTCCCGCACGGGTGAACGTCCACAGCGTGGTGCGCTCGAACAGCGGGTTGTCGCCACCTGCCAGCACGCCGTCCAGTATCTCGTAGTAGCGGTGTTCGCGCTCGTAGTCCATTGCGCCCAGCGTGGAAGCCATCTTGCGCGTTGTGGCGGCCGATACGTACAGCGGCGAGAACGTGGTTTGGCGGCAGCCGCTCAGCGCGATCTTTTCCAGGTCAGCTAAAAGAACCTCTTCGCTTTGCGAAGGGAAGTTGAAGATCATGTCCACGTTGAGGGAGTCGAAGTAAGGCTCGGCCTCGGCGATGCGTTCGAGGATAGTTTCTCCGCTGCCATACTTCTCGTAGCGATCCATTTGCTTGAGCAGGTTGTTGTCGAAGCTTTGCACTCCCACGCTCAGGCGTTGCACGCGGCCCTTCAGCTTGTCGAGCCACGGCTGTGCCAGATGGTTCGGATTGGTTTCTGAGGCCACTTCCTTGATGTTGAAAGTGTCGCGTGCCAGATCGAGCGTCTCGCAGAGTTCGTCGATCATGACCGTGGGAGTGCCGCCGCCCACGTAGATGCTCTCAAAGTCGTAGCCCAGGTCCTTGAGCATCAGCATTTCCTTGCGCATGTTGGCAAAGTAGGGTGCAGCCACCTCCTCGCGGAATGGATAGCGGTTGAAGCTGCAGTAGGGACACAGCCGCTCGCAGAACGGCACATGCATGTACAGCATGTAGGGCTGCCCTGGTTTGGCTGGCGGCATCATGGTCTCATCCGTCGGGTTAAGTGCCAGATGTCGCTTCGTCATCGTATGTATCAGGCGCGAAAGCATGCGCTCGGAAAGCATGGGGTCTCCTCAATCTATCAAAGAATTGGTGCATCTATGGTAAGGCTTCTTCGGCATTTTGGGAGCGTGGAGATTTCATTTTCAAAGAAAGGGCGCTACCGATAGGAGGCGTTCACATCTCTTCCATATCCGAGAGGCGTTTCAGTTGGCTCCGCGCCGCTTGTGGCCTGCCGAATGCGGAAGGCCGCGCGGGCTGCAGGGTATGGTGAGCTGCCGCGCTTTTGTCGTCTCGTTCCTCCATGCGGCGGGCGGGAAGGAATTCGATCGGTCTGGTTGGTCCCGGGGATCAGTGGCTTCCCGGAGAGGGCTTTGCCCTTTTTGGAACGTTGACGGGGAGGAGGGGTTCTTGTTCCGACGAACTTTTCCCTTGCACAACTGCAACTGCCTCGTTCAGGGTAAGCTGCTGCATGCGGCGCTCGGTGTCGCCTTCCCCGACGAGGAGCACCTCGAAACGCGTGCCTGCATCCTCGGGGACGATGAAGCAGGCATCCTGCGCATCATGCGCTGTGGCATCGCGTGCCAGTTCAAACACGGGAGCATGGCAGGGTCCTTCGTGTGTCTCCAAAGAGAATCCCCTGTCGCGTAGCTGCGGCGGCATGAGCATGAGGGCGAGCGAGCGATCTCCGTTGTGCAGGGCTTCCCCAAGGAGGCCGGCCATGCCCGTCTTACAGCGTGCGCAGCGCGTTGGTGTGCTCTCCTTCGCGCTTGCACAACGGGTGGAGTTGTCAATGCGCGCCAGAGGACACGGATGATCGGGAAACAAATCGGCATCTTGCATGGGGCACCTTGTTCTTGGCAGCCGCTCAGACGTCTGTGCGGCGTGGTTCGCAGCGGCACGTTTTCGCCAATAATGTAATCGTATGAGTACATTATAGAGCCGCAGTTTAAGAATTCTGATCAGAAAGATCGGCATTTTGCGGGGATGATGGGTGCCTGTCGGCATGTTGTCATCGTGGGTCGCATGCTGCATCGGGCTATTTGTATTAAAATACCCGCATGCGCAAAACGAAGCCAAGCATACGCCAGATCGTCGAGACTCCTTTGTTGGGGTTTACCATCGTGTTGCTGTTCCTTGCGTGTCTCCTGCTTCTTCTTTGGACGCTTATCGTTATCGTCCGGGTTGTGGCGGGGTGACGTCGATGGGCGAAAAATCCGCTGCAGGCATAGCGGTGGATTGGCGGGACTGAGCTATGTGGCAGCGCTTCACCTTATATGACGTTCGTGTCATCGGCCATTATCTCGGCGTGCTGGTTCTCTTTTCTGCCGTCGCCCTCCTGGTGCCTTTTGCGACGGCCGTCGCTTGCGCGGAATGGGACGCGGCCTCCCGCTACCTGTTCACCATCGGGCTGTCTCTTATAGTAGGCTCTGGCCTGCGATTCCTCCGCATAGAACCCGGGCGGCTGAACCGTCAGCAGGCGCTCGCCGTCACCGGTCTGTCATGGATTGTGCTCGCTTTCGTTGCGTCGGTTCCCCTGTTCCTGTCGGGCCATTATGCCGGGTTCCTCGACGCATTGTTTGACAGCGTGTCGGGCTTGACCACCACCGGAGCCAGCGTTGTCATCGATCTGGATCACCTGTCGAATGCCGACAACATGTGGCGCTTCATGACAAATCTGATTGGCGGCTTGGGACTCATCGTGGTTGCCCTCTCGTTCGGGCTGTTTGGGAAACGGTCGGGTGCCAGCCTCTATTCATCGGAAGGGCGCAGCGAGCACGTCGTTCCGAACATCGTGCAGACGACCCAGTTCATCGCAAAAATTGCCATGGGATTTATCCTTGTCGCCACGGCGGTGCTGACTGCCATGTGCGTCTTTATCGGCATGGAGCCCTCGCGCGCCTTCTTGCAATCGCTCTGGCTTGCCATCTCGGGCTTTACGACGGCCGGTTTTACTCCTATGAGCCAAAGCATTATGTACTACCATTCGTTTCCCCTTGAAGTGGTGCTCATGCTTCTCATGCTGTTGGGCTCCATCAACTTCGTGCTTCATTCTGAGATATGGAAGGGCCACATCGAGGTGTTCTTCAAGGACGTGGAAATTCGCACCATGGTGCTGTGGATCACGGTGATGACGTGCGTTTTCGCTGCCTCGCTGTCCGCAAGTGCCGAGTTTTCCGATTTGCCGGCCATGCTGCGCCGTGGGCTTTTCATGGTCGTTTCCGCGTTCACGACCACCGGTTTTCAGAACATCACGCCCAATCAGCTGACAGCTGCCCTTTCTTCCGGCGCCTTTCTGGTGATAGCCGTACTCATGGCCGTGGGCGGGAGCGGCGGTTCAACCTCGGGCGGCATCAAGTTCAGCCGCATGGGGATCATCATGAAATCGATCATTGCAACCATCAAGGAAGCTTTGGCTCCTGATTCGGCACGTGTCGTCGTTGCGTACAACCACGTGGGGCGTCGCATGCTTTCGCCCGAGACCGTGAAGGAGGCCATGACGGTGTTCGTTTTGTACGTGGTCACCTATGCTATCGGGGCTCTTGTGGGAATCGCTCACGGCTTTGACGCCACGCAGGCCATATTCGAATCGGTCACGATGACCAGCAATGGGGGCATAGCATCGGGCCTCGCGACTTCCGGCATGCCCGTCACGCTGGAACTGTTCTATATCTTCCAGATGTGGATGGGCCGCCTTGAGTTCGTGACGCTGTTGGCCCTCATTGCCGAGATAGTCGTGTCGTTCAAACCGAAAAAAAGGGTGTTGGGATCATGAGGAGATGGTTTGCGTCACTGCTTCTCGGGGCGGCGGCTCTGGCGTTTGCCCTGACGCCGATGGCCTTTGCCCAAGCGGACGAGGACGAGGATAACAGCGTCAATCCACAGCAATTGCCTGACAGCTCATTTATCTATGACACTTCAATTGCCGATCTCGAAGAGGCCGATGCCTATTATGATGGTCAGACGGTCCAGGTTGTCGGAGAGGTTATTGGGGACAGCATCAGGGAAGGGTTTGACACGCGGCACCGTTGGGTGACCCTTGCCACGATGGAAGAGGGAACGAATGCCACCGTTTCCGTCTATATGACGAGTGAAGCGGCTTCGAAGATAGACACGTTTGGCTCCTATGGCAAGACGGGGACGGTGTTGCAGGTCCGCGGCACGTTTCATCTGGTTTGCACCGATCATGAGGGTGTGACCGACCTGCATGCGGAGAGCGTGCGGGTCGTTGCAGCGGGGGAGAGCCATCAAGACGCGTTCTCATGGGATTCGTTTGTTCCGGGAATCGCCGCCATTGTGGTCGGCCTTTCGCTGATGGGCGTGTTCTATTACCTGAGGGAGCGTCAGCGCTAGAGGGCTGAGGAGGATTATGTGCTGAAAGGGCAGGTCATAAAGCTTGATCGAGGCTATCCTCTCGTGCGCATCGACGAGGGTGCCTGCGTTCGCTGCGAGCATGCGACGGCACTCGTGAAAGGGGAGGAAACGCGCGCGGCGATTGGGGACTTCGTGGAGTTGTCGCTTCCTTCATGGCATGACAAGGGGATCATTGAGCGCATTCTGCCCCGCTCGCGCGTGTTTGTGCGAAAGGACCCGACGGAGCGGGCGCAGCCGCAGGTGCTGGCCTCGAATTTTGACAGAGTGATCGTTGCCCAGCCCTTGTCCGATGTGAATGTGCGCCGTCTTGAACGTGAGCTGGTGCTTGCCCATGAGACCGGTGCCGCCGTGACCGTCGTGCTCACCAAGTCAGATCTTGCCGAGAGCGAATGTCAGGTTGCGCAGGTTCGTGATCTGGTCGGCGGGCTTGTGGAGTCCTCGGTGGATGTCGTCGTCGTTTCGACTGAAGATCGTGGGGGCATCGAGGCTGTTCGGGCGCTCATACCCCCAGGAGAGACCGCCGTGCTTTTGGGGAAAAGCGGTGTCGGCAAGTCGAGCTTGGTGAACATGCTGGTCGGTGACGAAGTGCAGGAGACGGCTCACGTGCGTGAGGGAGATGGGAAGGGTCGGCACACCACGGTCAGCCGCGAGATGGTTGATGTGCCGGGCGGAGGACGCATCGTCGATATGCCCGGGGTCCGGGGCCTTGGCCTGTGGGAAGCTGATGTGGGCATAGAGGCGGCGTTCGCCGACATCGAGGATCGGGCGGCCCACTGTCGGTTTCGGGATTGCCGACACGTTGACGAGCCCGGCTGTGCCGTGGTGGCGGCTGTTCGGGATGGCGACATCAGCGCGGCCCGTCTCGCTTCCTATCGGGCATTGAGGCAGGAGACCGATCAGGTGCGCACGCGTCGGGAGGAGGCGCGTCGCCTCCGGGGCCAGAAGGCTTCCGACCCTTCCGGGCATTCGTCGCACAAAGGCCATCCGAGAAAGCGGCACTGAGCCAGAAGGGGGTTTCTGCTATACTGTCCCCGGTGTCTCGGCCGGTATGGTCACGGCGCCCCGTGGATGCATCGTTGGGCCCTGCATCTGCGGACTATGAGTTGCCCATAACCCGCGGCGTCGACCGTGTGGAGACGAGGAGTTCCCATGAACAAGGGAAGAACACTGTTTATTGCCCAGACGGCCATGATTGCCGCCGTGTATGCGGCGGCTACGCTGGCAACGCTGCTGCTTTTGCAGGGCTTTGCCTGGGGCCCGGTCCAATTTCGCATTTCCGAGGCGGTGTGTGTCCTCGCTGTCCTCACCCCGGCGGCTGTGCCGGGGCTGACGGTAGGTTGTGTCATCGCCAACCTCATTGCCCTCGCCGTGAATGGCACGGGTGCTCTTGGCCTGCTTGATGTGGTATTTGGTAGTCTGGCTACGCTTCTGGGAGCCTTGTGGTGTTGGACGATGCGCGATCGTCCGAAGGTTGCGCTCCTCGGTCCGGTGGTTGCGAATGCCCTCATCGTTCCCGCCTATTTGCCCCTCATCCTGCAAGGTTTTGGTTTTTACACCATTCCGTTCACCTCCATCTCCCTCGATGGGCTGTACCTTCCCATGTATCTGTTCGGCGTCGTTTCAACGGGCCTCGGCGAAGCATTGGTCATGTATGTGTTGGGATTGCCCCTTCTGAAGGTGCTCCGCAAATTCGATGTAATCGCGCCGCCGGAGCAGCGTGCGCGGCGCGAAGCGGTACAATAAGCCGATTCTTGGTCGTATCGGCTTCATGCCGCTTTCGGCCATGAGGCTGAAACCGCCTCGGTGCGTGCCAGACGATTTCCCGTTCGCCGCCCGAGACCCGAACCATAGAGGAAGCGTATGAATCCGGTTATCGTCATTCCGACCTTCGTGTCAGCACGCCGCCGCAAAGAGGGCGGCAGCGTGCTTGCGACGTACGATCATGCAACTCCCATCTCACAGCCAGGCGAGCTTCCCCGGATGCTGCGCTCGTTGCAGAAGGTGCGCGGCATTGGCCAGATTGTCGTGTTGGTGGCAAGCGAGCCCTCCATTGAGAACCAGGCTGCCGAAAAGATTCAGGCTCAGGTTTCGCAGTACCCCTCTTTGAACATTGCTGTCGTCGGGGCGCCCGAACTTGCGCTCATCCAGCAGCGCATGGAGCAGTTGGGTCTGGGCACCCTGTCGAAGGAGATAGGGCTGACGGGGTATGGGGCCATTCGCAACCTTGGCTTGGTTGTGGCAAACACCCTCGGCTTCGATTCCATCGTGTTTCTTGACGATGACGAGATCGTTGACGATGCCGACTTTCTGCAGAAGGCCATGTACGGCTTGGGCAAGCTGACGAAAAAAGGCATTCCCATCTTGGCGAAGACGGGCTTCTATTTCAATTCGGAAGGATCATACCTTTCGAAGAGCCAGGATCGGTGGTACAACCATTTCTGGCAGCAGGGCAAGGCGTTCAACAAATGGATCACCAAGGCCATGCGCGGGCCGCGCCTGTCCCGCTCGAATCACGTGTGTGGGGGCTGTCTCATCCTTCACAAGGAAGCGTTCAAGCGTCTTTCGTTCGATCCGTGGATTGCGCGCGGCGAAGATCTGGACTACATGCTCGACCTGCGTATGTACGGTTCCGACATCTGGTTTGACAATCGGCTGAACCTCCGCCACCTCCCCCCTGAGACGGAGAGCGAGGGAACGCGGTTTCGTCAGGATATCTTCCGTTGGCTCTACGAATATCGCAAGATGGAGTACAGTCGCACCCAAATCGACCTGTTGCAGGTGAAGCCTTCTTCGCTCGAACCCTATCCCGGCCCGTTCCTCGAGGCTGGCATTGAGTGGCGCATCCGGCTGACCGCGTTTCTGCGAAGCTTGGCCCGCCCCGACAAGAAGGCGTATCGCAAGGCGGCCAAGGCGGCCACCGGCGAGGCGACCACGTATGCGCAGCGAAACTGTGCAAAATACTTCGAGTTCCAATTCGTGTGGCCTGAACTGATGGCGCGCATGGAAAACGACCAGATCCTGCAAACGGCACTTATGCAGTCTGCTGCACAGCGCCAGATTGCTGCCGGGGCCGTGCGGACGGCAAATGCATCCGCGACACGAAGCGGCATTGATCCGGGTGTCACGAGCGAGATCCGCCTCAACATAGCTGAGTGATAGGGGTTCATCGGCCAACTCATTTTCATTGTCGGTAGGGCTCCGGCTGCAAGAGGCCTCAAGGGCGAGCCTTCTTTATGCCGACTTGCTGAGACACGAGAGGAAAGCACGGCATTCATGGATATAGTTGCTTCGCTGATCATTCCCGCGGTGGTTGGCATTGGCATTGGCATCATGTCGGGATTGCTTGGCATTGGCGGCGGCACGGTCATGGTTCCCATTTTTCGACTGGCATTTGGCATGAGCCCGATCATGTCGACAGCCACCTCCCTGTTCGCCATTATCCCTACCTCTATCTCGGGTGCTATCTCGCATGTCCGCCATAAAACCTGCGTGCCGTCGCTTGGCTTCGCGGCGGGGATCGGCGGCGCTCTGATGTCGCCCCTTGGCGTCTGGCTTGCCCATCTGTCTCCGGATTGGGCGGTTATGCTGGCCGCCGCGCTCATCATCGGATATTCGGCGGTGAACATGTTGGGAAAGGCTATCAGGATGGGCGGAGGACGAGGGGGCTGTTCCCCTTCGGCCACGACAGATGCCATCCCCCATCATCGGTTTCAGGCAGCCTTCGGTGGCTCTGGCGAGCGATGCGGGAAAGAGGCAGCATCGGATGCCCTTGAGACTTCAAAAGATGCACGGCCCTCTTTCGAGGATGCGGAGAAGGAAGAGGAGCTTCCGCGGTTTTCCCGCAAGCAGTTGCTCATCGGCGCGGCCATCGGCCTTGGCGCGGGGGTGGTTTCGGGCTATGTTGGCGTGGGCGGCGGGTTCATCATGGTTCCGCTCATGCTGTCTCTGCTGAACCTGCCTATGCGCCTGGCATCGGGAACGTCGCTCATAGCCGTCATGCTGCTCGCCATCCCGGGTACCATCGAGCAGAGCCTGCTCGGCAATGTCGACTACCTTGCGGGCCTTGCGGTGGCCATCGGCTCGGTTCCGGGGGCTGTTATCGGAGCGCGTCTGGTGAGTGTCATACCCGAACGGGCGCTGCGGTTCCTGTTCGGCGGTTTTCTCATCGTCGCCGCGGTCCTTCTTGCGGCCAACGAATTGGGCATAATGGGATAGCACGCTACGATGCGGTGGGAGGGTTCAATGCAGGACGAGAGAAAAGACGAGAAGTCGAAGCTGCCACGTCTGTTCACGCTTGAGATGCTTACGTTCACCATCACGGTTCTCGCGGGCCTTGTGCTGGTCTGGGCCATCATCATGCCATACAGCAATGTCGGCATCATGATAGGGGCAGGTGCGGTGTTCACCTTCTCTCTGGTCATTGTCATCAGGCTGATCATGGATCCCGACTCCGTCCGTGCTCGCCAATCCAACGCCATGCTCATGCTGGCATCTCAAACACTTGCCAGCATGAAGAATGGCTTGAATGTCGACGCGGCACAGAAGGTATGCGGGCTGTTGCTCCCCTCAACGGCGGGAATTGCGGTGGCCATCACCGACAAGGAGCATATCCTTGGGTATGCGGGCTATGAGGAAGCCGACAATCCGTCGGGCAGCATCATACGGACGCATGCCACGCATGCCACGATCACCGATGGAAGGATGCGCGTCCTGCTCACTCCGGAGGATATCGGGTTTCCGGCGGGGTCGGTCACCATCAAGGCGGCCATCATCGTTCCCCTTGTCGTCGGTCGCAATGTCGAGGGGACGCTCAAATTTTACTATCGCAACGCGCGCCATATCAGCGAGACGCAGAAGTCCATCGCCGAAGGGTTCGGTCAGCTGCTTTCAACTCAGATGGCCGCCGCGGCGCTTGAGGAGCAAACCAATCTTGCCACCAGCATGGAGCTCAAGGCCCTTCAAAGCCAGATCAATCCCCATTTCCTGTTCAACACCATCAACACCATCGCTTCGCTTATACGGACCGATCCTGAGAAGGCTCGCATCTTGCTGAGGGAATTCGCCGTGTTTTATCGTCGCACGCTCGAAGATTCGGCCGATCTCATCCTGTTCGAGCGAGAGATGGAGCAGACGCTGCGGTACTTCTCGTTCGAAGTCGCCCGATTCGGAGAGGAGCGGGTGTGCATGGAGGTGACGGTGGACCCTGAGGTGAAGGATCTGCTGATCCCGCCCTTCCTCGTTCAGCCTTTGGTGGAGAATTCCGTGAGACATGCGTTGCCATCCGAAGGCAAGCTGACCGTGTCGGTGAAGGCTCTGGTGCAGGGAGGCGATGTGATTGTGAGCGTCGCCGACAACGGCGTGGGCATGACCGAGGAAGCCCGTCAGAACATTCTCCATCCCGAATCATCGACCGGATGTGGCATTGCGGTGAAAAACGTGCATGATCGCATCTGCGGCTATTTTGGCCCCGGCACGCACATGGAGGTTGAGAGTGCCCTTGGCCTGGGAACTACGGTCACGCTGGTTCTCAAGGACGCCGCTGCCGCATTGCGGGAGTGACGGGATTCGGTGCGGCTGAGGCGTTTGGGAGGCTAAAGCGGTTTGTGGTGCGGTTAGCAGATCGATGAAAAACGGCGCTGCATTCTGCGGCGCCGTTTCATGAACGGTGGTGCCCCCGGCGCGATTCGAACGCACGACACCCGCTTTAGGAGAGCGGTGCTCTGTCCCCTGAGCTACGGAGGCGCGATTGGTATTGTAGCATTCCCCCGCGCGCTGCGGCGTGAAACAATGGAAGAGCGTCGTGCCCACAAGATATCTTTGGCTCACAAGACGCGGGGCGGGGGAGGCCAGCGGTCACGATCGGGCGATCCTTCGGGGCCGATGCCGGGAAACGCCTGAGTCCTTCCCGGCATCGGCTTGCTTATCGGCTGATGCTCGTCTCGTCATGTCGGGGATAAGAAATGTGCCTCGCCCTTTGAAAGCGAGGCACATCGTCGAAGCGGGAAATTCGATGCGGATGCGGGACCGGCATCAAGCCTCGCTCGATTCGTCAGGACGTGACGTCGGTCTGGTTGGATGTCGTCTCCTGCTTGAACGTCACCGTCACCGCCACATCGCTGGTCACGTTGCTCACGGTGAACGTACCTCCGCTCGCGCTGACCGAGTAGGTTTTGCCATTCGTGTCCGTCACGGACGATACGGTGTAGCCCGTGTTGACGGACACGGTGAAGGTGACGCTGCTGCCCTTGTCGACGGTCATGGAACTGGGGGAGACATATCCGCCGTCACCAATGGTGGAGGCGGACACGGTGAAGGACGAAGCTGGCTGCTTGCCGTTGCTGACGGTGATGGAAACGGTCTCTCCTTTGCCGAGCTTGGAGTTGGCGTTGGGAGATTGGCTGATCACGTTGCCCTCGGCCACGCTGTCGCTGTAGGAATAGTCGACGGTCACGTCAAACCCGGCGTTCTGGAGGGATGCTCTCGCAGCCGCTTCACCCTTGCCAACGACATCAGGCACGCTGATGCTTTCAGTGCCGAGAGAGAGGTAGTATTCAATCGAGGCGCCCTTGGCAACCGTGCTGCCTGCTGCGGGAGACTGGCCCATGACCCGGTTTTGCGCAACGGTGTCGGAATATTTTGCCTCGCCTCCGACAGGCACCAGCCCCTTTTCTTTCAGGGCCTGCTTGGCCTCATCGGCAGACATGCCTGTCAGGTCTGGTACCGAGACTTGCTCAGTTCCCTGAGAGACGACGAGGTTGACTTTCGTGCCCTTTTCCCGCTTGGCCTCAGCGGCAGGATCTTGGCTAATGACTTTTCCTGCCTCAACGCTATCGTCATATTTTGTGCTGGTGGTGCCCACTTCAAATCCGGCGTTTTGGAGGACGGTTGTGGCCTCGTCGACGGTCTTGCCCGTCACGTCGGGAACGGGATCGCCTGAGCTGAACCCTCCCGTGAAAGCAAACGCGAGCCCGCCGATGAGGGCCAATGCGGCAATGATGCCAATGACGATGGCGATCGCCTTCTTGGGGCTTTTCTTCTTGGTATTGGAGTTGCGATAGTTTTTTCCACCGTTCCCGCTGTTCACGGGGTTGGTGCCGCCCATGGCGGGCATGACGGCAGTGCCATCGGCAGACAAGGGCGCGACGCCGCCTATGACGGCAGTTTCGGCGCCGGTGAATCCTCCGAGCGCAACAGGGCGTCCGGCAAGGTAGTCATTCAGGGCATGGCGCATGTCTTGGGCGGTGGCGAAGCGCTCAGAGGGGTTCTTGGACATGGCCTTCATGATGATGGCCTCAAGCGCTGGGTCAAGGTCGGGGTTTATCTCGCGAGGGGGCGTGGGGTAATCATTGACCTGCTTCATGGCCACGCTCACGGCATCGGGTCCGTCAAACGGCAGCTTGCCCGTCGCTGCCTCATACAGTACGATTCCGAGCGAATAGATGTCGCTTGTGGCGGTCAGCTCCTTGCCCTGTGCCTGCTCGGGGGAGATATAATGCGCCGTGCCCAACACGGATGAGGTCTGCGTCATGACGGAATTCTTGGCACGTGCGATGCCAAAATCCATCACCTTCACATTGCCGTCAGGCTGGACCATGATGTTTTGCGGCTTGATGTCACGGTGCACGATGTCCAGGTTATGCGCGACGGAAAGCGCCTGGCATACCTGTGATCCGATTTCGGCTGCCTTGCGCTGATTGATGGCGCCGCGCTCGTTGATGGCAGTTTTCAGATCCGATCCGCGCACGAATTCCATGACGATGTAATAGGTTCCTTCGTCTTGCCCCCAGTCATAGACGTTCACGATATAGGGACTCTGAAGGTTGGCGGAGGCGGCAGCCTCCTGCTTGAAACGCTGGGTGAAGTTCGAATCGGCGGCATATTGAGGCAGCATGATCTTCACGGCCACCATGCGGCCCAAGACGTTGTCTTGGGCACGATACACTTCAGCCATGCCGCCGATTCCGATGCGCTCGGTTATTTGGTAGCGGTTGTTGAAAATCCTGCCTATCATGTTTCCGGTCACGATTCTTGCTCCTTTAGGTCACATGCTTTGGCCGTGCTGCCCCGGTAAGACCGTCATTTGGTCATCAGCATACCTTATTTACAAAAGCCCTTGAACCTCGAGGGCCGTTTTTAACACATTCTGTGCTTTTTCCGTCGCTACGCCCTCATCGCCCTTCTCGATGACGATGGACACGACGACGCGGGGATTGTCGGCCGGCGCCATTCCCACGAACCAGCTGTCATTTCCGTCCGCCTTCTCGGCGGTGCCGGTTTTGCCAGCAACCTCGACACCGGGAATGGCAGCGGCTGTGCCGGTTCCTTCCTTGACGACCCCTTTCATCACTTCTTTGACGCGATTGGCGGTTTCTTTGCTGACGGCTTGCGTGTACGTGGTGGGTGTGGCGGTGAAGCTGCGCTCGCCGTTGGCGTTGTATATCCCGTCGACAAGGTAGGGCTGCATGATGGTGCCGTCGTTTGCGATGGCACAGCCCACGAGTGCCATTTGGAGCACGGTGGCATTGGGCCCGTCCTGGCCAACAGGCTCTCCGGCGGAATGCCAGGCGAGTGCCCAGTCGCTGCTTATCTCGTCAGGTTGCGGTATGAGCGAGGTGCGCAACGACAGGGCGAAGTCAAGCTGCTTGTTGAATCCAAACGATTCAGCGCCTTCAACCAGCGTTTCGGCGCCCATTTGAATGCCCACCTGCCCAAATACTGTATTCGATGAAAGCTCCATGGCGCGGGCGAGGGTTATGTTCCCGTAATTGGCCTTGTCAAAGTTTGAAACGGTCTCTCCGGCCGTGCCGACCGACATGGTTCCCGGTGAACTGTAGACGGTGTCTTCTGAGGCGACGTTATTCTCGAAAGCGGTTGCCAGTGTCACGATCTTGAACGTTGAGCCGGGTGCATAAAGGGTGTCGGTTGCGCGGTTCAACAGGGAGCTGTCATCGCTATCGGGATTTGCGGCTGCCTGCTCAAGTAAGCTTTCGACATCCGAGGCGTTGTAGGTTGGAGACGATGCCATGGCGAGGACGGCTCCCGTGTCGGGGTCCATGACCACGCAAGCGCCTTTGTGCCCCGCGAGGGCATCCTGCGCCGCCTGCTGGATCTTGGAGTTCAGTGTGAGCGTCACGTCGTTGCCGGGAGTCCCGATGCCGGCGGCTGCGTTAAGCACGTCGGTCCAGGAGGCAAAGCTCTGCTGCCCCTTCAGCGTGTCATCGTAGGCGCTTTCAATGCCGCTCGTGCCATAGACGCTTGAGGAGTAGCCGACAACATGGCTTGCAAGGTTGCCTGCGGGGTATTCGCGCGTGTAGGTGCCGTCTTCGTTGAGCACGCTGCGCGCGAGTACCGTGCCGTCGTACGTGGAGATGGTGCCCCGTTCGATGCGCGCTTCCTTTGCGAGGGTGTGATTGTTCCCCGGCATGTTCTGGTAGTTGTCGGCCTGCACCACCATGATGAGGGTGAGGTTGCCGACAAGCAGAGCGAACAGCGCCGAGAACACCAACATGCTATTCGTCAGGCGCTTGCCGAGCGAGATGCGCCCGAGGACACTGTTGGCATGCAGCGAGCTGGTGGCGCTTGCCACCTCCGTTCCGACGCCGGTGCCCTCGTCGCCGCAGCGCAGCAGGAAACCGACGCTGATGAAGCTGGCCAGGAGAGACGACCCGCCTTGGCTGATGAAGGGAAGCGTGAGTCCCGTGAGCGGGATGAGACGCGTCACACCGCCGACAATGATGAATGCCTGCAGCACGATGGTTGCCGTCAAGCCGACGGCCACAAACGAGCTCACATCGCTTTTCGCCCGTGCCGCAGTCACGAATCCGCGGACGGCGAAGCACAGGAACAGCAGCAGCACGCCTGCTGCTCCCAAAAGGCCTATCTCCTCGGCGATGGCGGCGAAGATGAAGTCACTTTCCACGACGGGAATCTGCTCCGCCATGCCACGCCCCACACCGACGCCCAGCAGGTCTCCGTCTGCGATCGAGTAGATGGCCTGCGTGAGCTGGTAGCCCGTGTTCTGCGCGTCCTTGAAGGGGTCGAGCCAGGTGTCGACGCGTATCTGCACATGGTTGAATGCCAAGAACGCTCCCACGCCTCCGATTGCTGCCAGCACAAGGCCCACGACGAGGTAGAACTTCTTGCCGGTTGTCACGTAGAGCATGGTGAGGAATACGAAGAAGAACACCAGGGCGCTGCCGAGGTCCTTTTCGAACACGACAATGACGAGGGCGACGCCCCACATGAGCAGCAGCGGCAGCAGCGTTCGGATATCAGGCAGGTTGAAGGGGCCAACGCGCCAGGTGAACACCGACAGCATCTCGCGGTTCTGTGCGAGATAGCCCGCGAGGAACAGCACGATGACGATCTTTGCGATCTCCCCCGGCTGGAAGGAAAAGCCTCCCACATGCAGCCAGATTCGACTTCCGTATATCTCCTGTCCCAAGCCGGGAATGAGCGGTGAGAGAAGAAGGATGAATCCTACGATCATGAGCGTGTATTTAAAACGGGCGATCTTGTCGAGGTTGCGGACGACCACCAGGACGAGAATCATGCAGGCTACGCCAAGGAACAGCCACATGGCTTGGTTGACAGCCAGATCAGGAGCAAGTCTTGTCACAAAGGCAATGCCAATGCCTGACAGGGCAAACGAAAGCGGCAGCAGGGCGGGGTCTGCGCCGGGAGCGAACTTCCGCGTGGCGAGGTGTGCGATGATGAAGGCGGCGAAGATGCAGGCAGGCACTCCGAGCGTGTTGAAGTTGAGCGTTTGTCCCTGGTTGATGGCGATCATGGCAAACAGGAGCACCACGAGAGGCGCAGCAATGCAGAGGAGAACGAGTTCAAGGTTGCGGCGGGTCATGGCAATCTACCTCCGCGAATCCGAAGCTGCAGAGACGGTGTTCTGGCTTGTCGATGCGCCCGTGGACGTCGATCCTGAGGCGGAGGCCCCTGAGGCGTCCGCCTCATTTGTCTCTGTGCTTTCTCCCGGTGTTTGGCTCGTCCGCTCGACCTCCTGCTGGTACTCTTCGATCAGGGCATCGGCTGCCGCGACATCGTCAACGCGAATGCCCTCGGCCAAGCGATTGGCGACGCCTGGTTGCAGGTCGGCCACCTCGATGTCGGTTCCTTTTTCGAACTGCGAGAACGTCAGGCCAAACAGGTTGCCGGGCACTCCCCGGTACACGGCGACGGTGCCGTTGTCGTCGATAAGATAGGCGGCGGTGTTGAGATAGGCTGACACGCCCCAGATGACGCCGCCGATGATCGCGGCGAAGAGCACGAAGATGAACGCGATGGAGAGCTTTGTTTTGCGTGCCATTTTTCTCTGACGGATTTCCCGAAATCCCGTCACGTCGGCCACGATGACGGTGACATTGTCATGTCCTCCCGCCGCGATGGCCTCATTGACGAGTTGGGAGGCGCAGCGCTGCGGATCGCGCACGCGAGCGAGTGTCGATGCGATCTCGTTGTTCCGCAGCATGCTGGACAGGCCGTCCGAACAGACGAGCAGGCGGTCGCCGGTCTCAACGTTGATCTCGTACAGGTCAGGTTGGACGTTGGGGTCACTGCCAAGAGCTCGGGTGATGACGGATCGGTTCGGGTGGACGCGAGCCTCCTCGGGAGTGAGCTGGCCCGCTTCAATCATGTCGGCCATGAGGCTGTGATCCCGCGTGAGCTGTTGGAGCTTTCCCTGGTGGAGGAGGTAGGCACGGGAATCGCCAACCTGCGCGATGACCAGGCGCTCGCCTTCGAGCAGGGCGGCGGTCATCGTGGTGCCCATACCTTCCCGCCCCTTTCCTTCATGAGCCGCTTGAAGGACGGCGCGGTTCGCTTCCTCCACGGCACGTCCGAGCGCTTCTGCATCGGGGTGATCAGGTGCCTGCTTGGCAAGGACGTTGACCGCCACTTCTGAGGCGACCTCGCCTGCAGCATGTCCTCCCATGCCGTCGGCTACGGCGAACAGGGGGGGAGCAACGACCAGGCTGTCTTCGTTGTGCTCCCGCAGGCATCCGATATCGGTGCGGCTGCCGAAGGTGGTGAGCGCTCCGCGCCGGGATCGGGGAGTGGATTGATATGAGCGATCGCGGGCCATCATGCAAACCTTACGCGAATAGCGACGTCGCCGATGTTGATGACGTCATTGTTTCTGAGGGCTGTTGGCTCGGCGATGGGCTGGCCGTTCACGGCCGTTCCGTTAGTTGACCCGAGATCTTCGACAAAAAGGTTCTGGCCCATGAGCGAAAACCGCGCATGGCGGCCCGACACATAGCCGGCGGCTATCACGATGTCCGCTCCCGGACTGCGTCCGACGATGACCGGGCCGCGCACGACGATGGAAACGCCTCGCAGCTCTTTTGGGCCATGCTCGACCGACAGGTTCCAGGTGCGTTCTTTCTTTCTCTGGCCGCGCACCAAGCCTATCCCTGTTTTCATGACGGCGAACAGAAAGAGGTAAAGGAGGGCGACAAACAGCAGGCGCCCGATCAGCAGTACAACATCGATCACGAGAACTCCCTCAGTACGTTTTGCGGTGCGATGGGGACGGTCGAACGTTCCGGGCCGTTTGATGCGATTGTTGGAGGGATCATGCGCTACGCCTGCGTAAACAGAAAATCTGTTATGCCGATAGTGATGTGATCGCCCTCATACAGTGGCTGCGTTGATATCTCCATGCCATTGACCAGCGTGCCATTGGTTGAGCCCAAGTCGGCGATTACCCAGACGCCCTGCGGCTCATAGCGGAGTTCAGCATGGGTGCGCGAGGCGTTTATGTCATGGACCACGATGTCGTTTTTTGACTCGCGGCCGATGAGGAGACGGGCTGTCGCCAGATCGTAGGTTCTGTTGTTGGCCGTGTCGACCAGCCGCGCCCGAACGGATGCTTGGGAGGGAAGAGGGGTTGCGCCTTGGGCTCCGCCGGAGAACACGACGGTGTTGGCGGCGGAAGCTGCGCCAGCTGCCGCATAGCCAGCAGCGCCTGCAGCCATGCCGGCATAACCTGAAGCGGCAGCACCAGCAGCTGGTGCAAAGGGCTGGCCGTTTCTGTAGGATGCGGCTCCTTGGCCGTTGTCGCCGCTGCGATAGTCATCGAAATCCTGGCTGTCGAACGTGTATTCGCCGTAGTCGACTCCGTAGTCGATCTCTTCCTCAGGCACATAGGGCAAGGGAGGCTTCTGCTCGGGGCTCTCTTGGGAGCTGGCGCCGTAGGGATCGAATGAGCCATGTCCCGGGGGCTGTTCATTGCCGTACGGCTGCTCGCCATAGGGCGATTGTCCCAGGGGAGCAGCATACGGCTGCGGGGCAGGAGCTTGATAGGGAGCTTGCGCGCCTCTGGGCGCGTAGCCGCCACGGCGCACGTCGCCGTAGGGGGCGGCTCCTGGTGCGGCAAGTCCATAGCGCTGCATCTCTTCTGCCCGCAGTTGTGCGATGATAGGAGCTGCAACCGCTTCGGCGATGACATCGAATTTGCCATGCTTCAAGCCGTCGTCGACGATGAAGCGGACGAGTGGCTGGCCATCCATGACGAGGCCCTGTTCTGATGCCTTGGCTGCGAGGTACGTTTCGGTCTCTCCGGCCAGCGTTGGGTAGTATCCGAACAGCCGGTGGTCGTCATCGGGATTGACCAGCACCGTGTACAGGGTGGGCGCATACTGTTTGCCTGCGCCGACCATTTTCTCGCGGCGCATCTGCTTCTCGGCTTTTTTCGCAATTTGGACAGGTGAGATGGGCGCGTCGAACATTTTGTCAGCGGTGCCTTCAAACGTATCTTCCATCTTGCCTTCGAATTTCGAAAGAAAGCCCATCGCATCTCCTTTGGTGTCCACGCATATGCTTATGCAATGTTCCATCATGCCATAAACGCGCCACGAGCACGGTATCCTTTACGCAATCGTCATTATTATAGGAAAGCGAGAAGGCATCGGCCACGTTGATCCGACCGCTTCGCACGATAGGGGTTTTCCCCTCATGTCGGGAAGGAGGTCGCTCGTGGCAAACCGTTACATCAAGAAGGTGATGGGCTCTGCGGCTTTAGCCGTCGGCTTCCGGCTGGCATTTTGGGAAGGGCTTGCGTCCGACAAGACAGAGAGCCTGGAACCGTTGCCGATCCCGGGCTCTCTGCTTGGAGGGGTTTGCTGCTTTCCTGCGTGGGCGCTGGTGCGACGATGTTACGACAGCACGACGATGGCCGCAGGATCCTTGATGCGCACAGCCGCTGTCTCCATGATGCGGAAGTGATGGTTGAAATCCACCAGCTCTGCGTATCCGACTGAGAGGTCAAGGCCCAAGGCAAGGTCCATATACTCCGGCTCGGGGGTTGCCAGCACGGCTTTGCCGGTTCCCAAAACGCTGGTCATATAGACGTTGTCGCCGATGATCTTCTTGATGCGGTCGATTTCCAGCAGCCCGGTGTTCGGCTGCAGGCGCTGCAGGTCGAGGAAGAGATCGGGTGACAGGATGAGGGCATGGCGCCCGAGGTACCCCGTCTTTTCAAGCTGGCCCACGGCTCCTGCGACATCCGCGAACGCATTCTCGCCTTTGCTCCAGTCGCCCCGCTTCAACTTCGTCGAACCCTTGGCGGTGAGAAGTCCGGCGGAGCCAAGCGCGGCATTGCCGTTCAGCACGAGGTCGTCCTCACGGCGGGCTGCCTTCTTCGCGGCGGCGATGGCCGGTGACAGATCGACGGGAATGCCGGTCTGGGCAGCCAATTCAAGGTCACGTCCGAGCAGGGTGAAATCCTCGAAGAAAAGCGGCAACTCGAGCTGCGTGCGGCCGATGATGCGGCCGATGCCATCTTCGAGCACTTCTTCCTTATCAACGCCGTCGACGGCGACGGTGGTGGCTCCTATGCCCAAGGGGCCGAACACCTTGAGGAAACGGCGGCAGGTCAGCTGTCTGCGAGCTGTTCCGATGACGGCATCGTCGATGCGGGCCCACAGCTCGGTCGACAGATCGGCTGATTCACGTGCGAGATAGTCCATGACACGCTCCTTTCGAAAAAGACGAGACGGCGGATGCCCCGTCTGCGCTCCTGTATGCGAACGAATGTTTCACGTGAAACATCAGGCTGTGATGGCGAAGCGGCGCCCTCCATCACGCAACGCGAAGGGGATGTGTCCTGGCGGGGAAAACGGCTCGCCGGGGCACGGCATCGCGGTTCGCGTCATACGGCTAGGACAGGTCTCCGACGGTTGGGGCGGAGGCTGGCTCGGAAGGTGCTGGGGCTATCTGGCCGTCGGTCTTGATGCCCAGATCCTCCAGCATTTCCTGTACCTCCCCTTCGCCGTCCAGGAAGAATTCCGTCTCCTTGGGATCCAGGTGACGCATGAGGGTGATGAGTTCGCCCATGTGGGCCTTCTCCTCGTCGCGGATATCGGCCAAAACAGCCTTGGCGGCCGGATCGTCCGTTGCGAGATAGTGAGATTCATACAGATAGATGGCTTCGAGCTCACCGGCGATATCCAAACGCAGGGCCTGCATGAGCTCCGCATTCGTCATCTTGCGGTCGACGTTGCCGGCAAACGGATTGGCAAAACTGGGCATGACGTTCCTCTCCTTCATCTTTTCGTCTGCTCGTCTGGGTCTTTGCCGATCCTTTACAAAAACCGGGTTGACCAGCCAAGCAGCGGTCTGTTATCCCTTTGTCATCATACCGCTAATGCAGGAAGATTATTCTTACAGTATGGTATTAATGATATAAATTCTCGATAACTTGAGCCGGCTAGTCGGTCGTGCCCTCTTTGACGATGAGCACGGGCACGTCGGCTTCGCGCAAGACGTGACTGCTCACGCTGCCGATGATGCCGCGAATAGCACCAAGTCCGCGCGATCCCATGACCACGAGATCGCAATCATGCTCAGCCGCATAGGTGACGATCTGCTCTCCGGGGACCGTTTCTTCCAGAAGCTCGACGGTTATTTTGTTCATGAGGCCTTTGAGCTTGCTGTCGATCTGGCGATGCAATCTCTTGCCGGCATCGTTGACCGCCTCGTCATATATCTCGTGAAGCTCATCGGACGTGACGGAGTCCCTGCGCCGTCCGGCGGATTCCAGTTTTGCGATGACCAGCTTCTCCGTGTCGATGATCTGGACGATGACGAGCGCCGCGCCGGGGTCGTCCTTCGCGAACCGTATCGCTTCGTCGAGCGCTGCATGAGCCGATGCCGACCCATCGAACGGCACCATGATGTTGTCGTAGAGCATGCTGTCTCCTGTCTTCCGGTGGCTGCGTTCTTCGGCGGCTTGTCGAACGCCCTTTACACTGCCTCTCAGCCCAGTCTTGGCCGCTATGGACATTAGTATACCGGTCCCTCTGGCAGGAACGCGGATTGTTCCGAAGATGCGATAACGGGGGAGGATGAAAGAACTTTTCCCGGCCTTCATTGTCTTGGATCGCCGGTGATAATTGGGAAGGAGTTTCCCCCTGAGGTGACAGCTACTCCGAACAGAGAAACAGGCCAGCCAAGTTGCCCTGACTGACCTGCACATTTCCTGGAGCCAACGAGCGGATTCGAACCGCTGACCTACGCATTACGAGGTAAAGAAAAGGCCAGATCAGAGTATATTTTTAGAGTGATTTGCTTGTGTCTTGGCTATAGGTGGTTATAGGTAAAACTAGGTAGTTTCGTGCGCGTTGTGTCCTAGTTGTGTCCTGGGACACAACGCCTCGGAAGGACGCTCCCGGCGGTCAGGCCGGGGGCGTCGGAGAGGACGGAACGAGACTCCCCGCGTCCCGCGTCGGGCGCGCATCGAGGCGCGCCCTCCGCTCCCGAAAGGCTCTCCGTGCGCTACAATGGGCGCGGTGCTTCGTCGCTCGGGCGGCCTCGACCTGATCGGGGAAGCCAATGGACATTCAAACGATTATTGCGTTATGCGCAATCTTTTCGGTGGTAATCGGAATCGTGAGTTTGGCTCGAAGGGAGTGACGAACGGCCTTGTGCGAAAAAAGAAGCCGGGATGCCTGGTAAGCCTATCCCGACTTTGAGTAAGTGAACAAGTGCTGCCCGAGTTGGCGGGGCACCGTTCGTCTCGGATTGTACCACATATGCGTCGATGGTGCAGGGCATCCCATGTGATTGGCGGCGTAAAGTTGGCAGGGGAATGGTCGCCATCAAGGGATAGGCTTGACTCCCATCGACTTTACGTTGCCATTTATGCAGCATGACGTGTGCAACATCTTTCTATTGTATCATAGCAGTGGAAACGCAATTGTCCGCTTGGACGACGATGAGAAACCTGCCGTCGATACTATCGACGCCCTTGGAGGAAAACAAGAACTTACCGTTGAATGCGTTAATGGTTCAGGGCATCCCTATCCTCGATGCTGTTGTGGTGCCGTTGCGCATCTCTTCTGTGGTGTTGGTTAAGGATTGCGCTTGCGTCAAGCCGCTGCAGCCTTAAGGTTCAGGGAGCAAGGAGATGCTTAAAATGGCGGAAACGTGTTGCATTTGCGGAAACAAGGTTGGAAAGTTTAGTATCCAACGAACTCTGCGTGACGATTTGCCAGACAAGCTGGTCTGTCCAAACTGCTCCGACATGAAAGAGAGATTGGGCTACAGGCATTCATCCAACCAAATGGCGATGATGTCGTATGAGGGGGCAGTGGACTATTTCAAGGAATTGCTTTCCAAAGGCATCATGAAGCCTGCTGTATCAAGCACGGTCGAGAGCTTGCTTGGTATCACCGAAGAAGAGAAGCGGGAAATGGCCAAGGAGCAAGCGCGAATCGAACGGAACGAAGAGCGTTTTCGTTTCAAACGTGATCAGGTGCTGCTAACGACGGGGCCGCAGTTCGACGGATACGAGATAGTCGCCTATCATGGGGTTTACTCGGGCGATTGTCTTATGGGTGCAGGGATAGTGGCAGATGCCAAAGCTATTGCGTCAAATGTGGTCGGCATTGAATCACTTGCTCTTGGAGATAAGGTTTCGGCAGCAAAAGATCAGGCATTGTCAGACTTGATCAAAAAGGCAGTTTATGCGGATGGTAATGCGGTATTGGGGATAACTTTCGATGTCTATTCTGTGGGGGTAATGATGGGTGTCTCCGCCGCTGGCACATCAGTCACAATCAGGAGAGTCTAGGTCCAGCACGAACATAGTTTGGGCTTCACTGGCATCCGCATGGAAAGGCCCATGAAGGGGCCGCCTTGCGCCTTCGCTCTGCCAATTTTTGAATTTCAAATTTAGTCGCACTCTTCTTTTTACCTTCCCCGCATCGGTCCCTCTGGGACCAACGACCCAGGCAAACCGGGGGGACTCGCCTTTGCGGGATGCAGCGGGCTTGGCCACGGCCTTCGGAGTGCGCCCGTGCCAAACGCCATCTGAAATGAGGCTTGGGTCTGCCTGAGGGCATGCGGAAGGCTTCCATGCGCCCTGCGGCGGCATTTCCCGTCCCCCGTGTAATCTGGCGGCAACATGGGGCCTCAGACGGGCTTAGAACCGCTCTCGTCCGGCGGGTCGATCACGAGCGCGGAGCCGGGAACGTCTGCGTGAGGGACGAGGGCAAGCGAATAGTCGCATGCTTCCGCAATGGTTGCGATGGTGGAACCGGTCAGTTCGCTGCCCATGCGCTCGGCCTGCCCGACGACGCCGGAAATATAATTGTCGCTTCTTCCAGCCATGCTCGACAGCGCACGCATGCTATGCCCTGATGCTTTGACGGCGCTGCGGATTGCGTCAGTGGTTTTCATGGTGTACCTCCTTACAGGAATCAGTATACCATTACGAACTATAACTATTGTGTACATCTAATGGAGGACAAACTATATCTATTGTGCACTATAGTTATAGCGTATATTATATGAGATAGCAAAGGGTTGATGACCCCGAGCGAGGAAAGGGAAGGGCATCCCGCAAAGCGCCTGGAAACGCCGGGATGCCCCGCAGACGGCCCCGAGGGGCCAGCAAGGAGGATTCTACCATGACTGAGGCAGAGAAGGCGGCGAGGCTCATGGACCGCATCGGGTGGGCCGCAAGGGACGTGCTCGCGAGCCTGGAGCGCGTCAGGGACGGCGGGGGACGCGACGACGTGCAGATCATGCTGGAGTCCGCCCGGGACGCCTACTCAGACGCGTTCTCGCTGGCGCTCGCGGGGGGCGATGCGGAATGAACGCGACGGAGCCGGGGCTTTTCGACGGGACGGACGCCATGGACGACGAGGAGGGGAGCGAGGAGGGCAGGAGGCACGCCGGGATGCTCGCCAGCCAGGCTGCCGGGATCGCCCTCGTGTGCTCGCTCGCACTGGACGCCGTGGCCTTCGGCAAGGAGCGCGAGGAGGTGGACGCCCGCGACGTGGCGGACACGGCCTCCCGCCTCATGTTCAAGTGCTGGTGCGACCTGACCGTGGCGACCGGGATCATGGGATGAGCGCGGAGACGCGCGCGGTGCCGTGCGGGAGGAAGGCGAGGTACGTCTCGGATTCTGCGCTCTACCCCGAGGAGACGGTGAGCGCGGTGACGGAGATCACGAGGAGCGCGATCAGGATAGACGACGCGGGCGGCTTCTCGCGCCCCATGCCCGCCGCCGTCCGCCGCATGCTCGAGCGCCACCTGGACGAGCTGGAGATGGCCCACAAGGGCCTGCTCTACGAAGCGAGCAGGTCGGCCATGGGGTTCGTGGAGCGATAGGGAGGAGGTGGGCCGCCTCGATCCGGCGAGGCGCTTGTCCTTCCCCCGGTCTGGCGCATGGCCCGGCATGGCCGCCTTTGTGATAGAGTGCCGTGCAGGGCGGCCGCGCGTCGGCCGCGAATCGACCGAGGAGGCGGAAGGCGCAATGGGCATCATGGACAGCTTCAACGACCAGGACGGGAAAGCCAATTCCGGCGCGGGGAAGTACCGGGTAATGCAGATCGTGCTGAGGGAGAAGTTCACCGGCAAGGGGTCGAAGAACTTCAGGGAGATAGAGGACGTGTGCAACGAGCAGTACGCCAGCGGGTACCGGCTGCACACCTTCGCCCAGTCCACCGCGAACTCTTCGGGCTTCGGCGGCGGCGACAGGACCGTGTGCAACCTGGTGTTCGAGAGGGTGCGCGACTGAGCGGCGCGTCCGCGTTCTGGAACGCGGGCGGGCCTCGGGGGGATATAGGCGCTACGCCTCTGGGGTCGCCTGAGGGCAGGGGGAGGGCATAGGCCCCAGGTGTGGAAAAAGCGTCTCTCTAAATTAGCCCCATGGCGCAGTGGGGGCCTCGCGCGGCGGGGGAGGGCATGCTCCCCGGTGCCCAAAAGGAACGTCCTTTGCTCAAAAGGGGCCGTTTTAGGCCCTTGTCTCCCCCAAGGATCGCCTCTATCTGTGATGCATAAGTAACATGCGCGCGCGACCCCCTATGGGATGCGGGGAGAGAGGCACAGGCCGGGCGGGAAGTGGGCCGGATGCCAGGCTTCTCGGCGATCTTACCGCCCCTCCCCTTGTGGCATTTCCCAAGCGGGCGAGCGCCGACAATCAGCATTGAGCCTCCGTGGAATCAAATAAAAGGAATTCGCGTCGGACTCGGCGATACCCCCGCCGGTCTCCAAATCCCGCCGAAAAAGGGGGTTTGCCATGGGCGGGGGTGCCTGCGTCCCCTCATGCGCCGGGCAGGCCGCCGATTGAGCGGCGGCCCTCCCTCGCCGCGCTATTTCTTCTTCTTGCGGCGCTTGGCTCCCGACCCGTGGGTGTTCTGCCCGCGCTTCTTGTAGTAGTCGCTCACCTTGCCGCTGCTGCTTCCTCTGCCCATGCGATCACCTCCCTTCGATCCATGCATCACTTGTTCCTGCCAAAAGCGTCGCGCCGGTCTTTTGCAACCGCCGTTCCATCTGGCGTTATGTCTGCGTTTGCCTGTCCTTCCCCGGCCATGCCGTTGCGCGCCCGTTGCGCCTCGGCCCTCATGTCCGCGAACCTGCTCTGCATCTCGCTCTCGTACCACGCGACCTCGGCCCCGTGGGCGTCGAAGCCGCACCGCCTGCCGTAGGCGAGCACGAGGGACGGGCGCAGCCTCCCCATGGCCTCCGAGGCCCCCTCTTGGAACAGCTCCACGCCCTCCTCGCAGTCCATCAGGCCCACGGTCGAGAGCGCCACCGTGGAGCCTTCGGGGATGCCCTCGAAGCAGAAGGCGTAGGTGTCCGGCCCTGCCCACGTGAGCGTCGGCACGACGGCGAGGCCCGCGTCCTGCCACGCCCGCCCGACGGCGCGGCCCCGGTAGACGTTCCACCTCTGCATGGGCTGGGGCATGTCGAGGTAGCACGAAAAGTCGGGTGTGAGGACGCAGGCGAAGCGGGAGAGCATGCCCGCGTACCTCTCGGGGTCGCTCCACGTGCCCTCGAAGCGGTAGTCGTCAAGGAAGAAGTGCACGCCCGCCTTGGGGTCTGTGTGCCTGGAGCACGACGTGAAGGCCCTCAGGCGCTCGGGCGCGGCCTCCACGGGGTCGAGCGCGGGCATCCCTCCCGGCCCCACGGAGAACCCATCCACGAGGTGGAGGTTGTAGGCCCTCCTCACGCGGTCAGCGCGCGGGTTCATGGCTCTATCTATGTTCAACACCGATGTGCACGCACGACGTAAATCGTGGTGACCATCCCGCATAAATCATGGTGACGCGATTGCGCAAGCGATATGCGCCTCCATAGAATCGATTCCGGCACGGCAAAGAAGACCG
>JAEWQO010000135.1 GCA_023460315.1 Actinomycetes bacterium | reverse complement strand
GGCGGCTGCGGCGAGTCAAGGGCGATACGACTTGAGCAAGGCGAAGGGCAAGCGCCTCGAGACGCTGCCGGTGCCCCTTGGCCTCATGGGCCTAGAGCAAACCACCCTTTTGAAGGGTGGTCCATGACTCAGGGCAGACATCGGACCTGTTGCGCAAGGCCGAAGGGCATCTGAGATGGGGAAATCCTCAAGAAGCCAAGAGTCCTTTATGTCTTATGGGCCACATGGGCTAGCAAGGAAACAAGAAAGGATAATCGACCATTTCTTTGCATTGGCAAAAACATATTGCATCGCCTCAAGGGACGCATTAGCATCACATGAGTATAATGCAAATGGTTGAAGCGCGCACAGGCTGGGGAGCGCGTGCCGGGGAAGGGGAGCCGGCATATGCAGAAGGAGACAAGAGGTATGCCGAAGCGCGTCGGGGCAGGCGTCGCGATCATATGCGCATTTGCCCTCGTGGCTGTCGGCGCGGCACTGTGGCATCCATGGAGCGAGGGCGGCGGCCAGGCGCAGGTCGACAGCGACCAGCCTGCGGAGGCGGAAGAGAGTCAGGACAACGTGACTATCGCCGGTCAGGAAATCGACTATCATCCGGGCGAATACGGTGCCGTCGTGGTGGACGGCCCGTCTGCCAGCGACTTCTCCAGCGAGCAGGCATGGCGGGACTACCAGGCGAACTGGCATGACAAGGCGTGGAAAGGCGAGCTTCCTGCCTCGGGACGTTACCAGTATGCCCACTTCGAGGACGAAGACGACTTCAGCTGGATCGCGGGCGAGGTCCTCGCGGTGTTCAACTACGACACGTCTGACGAGCGGATCGCGCAGGTCGCCTCTGACGTGGGCGCGCACTTGGGCACGCTCAGCTACACCGAGCAGGTGCATGACTACAAGACGGCGGTCTTCTATTACCCTGACAACGAATTGGATCCCATCGCCGTCGGGCAGGAGGTCCAGAATGCCGCGCCCGAGGTGGTCGCCGCCATGCCGAACGTTGTAAGCGAAACGGAGGCGACGACCAACGACACGGTGGCCACCAATCAAGGCTATCTGCTTCTCTCGCGTTTCAAGGACGCATGGGACGTCGTGAAGTGCCAGGGAACGGTAGAGGTGGCAGTGCTCGATTCGGGAATCGACTTCGACCATCCTGACCTTAGAGACAACATCGACACGGCCAACGCCTATGATGCGGTCGAGCATCAGCGTCTTGACCGGGAAGACGTCAGTGGGCATGGCACGGAGGTGGCCGGAGTCATAGCCGCCAGGGCGAACAACGGGACCGGCATCGCCGGCTGCTCGTACAACGCCCGCATCCTGCCCGTCAGGGTCCAAGGAGACAGCGGAAAGGGAGCTGTCTCCGATTTGGGAGAGGGCCTCGGCCACCTCTTCGACCTCGACGACAAGCCCGAGGTCGTGAACATGAGCTTCGGGTACGTCGCCAGTTCCTGGTTTGGCGTCTTCGGCGACGCGGCATACTCATTCATCTGTCAAGGGCGGATCAATGAGCTCGCCGACGATTACGGCATCGTGTTCGTGGCTGCGTCGGGCAACAACGGCGATCCCCTCCATGACGGAGATCCCGACAATGACGGCGTTACTCCCAACGCGACGGAGTATCCGGCGGCGCTCGACCACGTCATCGGCGTCGGGTCGGTCGACTGGGACAAGAGCCACTCGTACTTTTCGACCGCGAACGACACCGTCGACCTCGTCGCGCGGGGCAGAGACGTCCTGACGACCACGAACGACGGCGGCTATAAGTACACCAGCGGCACCTCCCTCTCTGCCCCCCAAGTCGCCGCCGCCGCAGCGCTGCTGAAGGCCCAGAACCCCAGCATCTCTCCCTCCTCAGTCCAGACCTTGCTGTTCACCGCCGCTGAGCAGCTGGACGAGCAAGGCCATAGCCAATTCGGAAACGGCCTGCTCGACGCGGCCGAGGCGGTAGGTTGGAAGTCTTCTGGCGGCGGCTCGGGCGGCGGGACCTCGCCCAATACCGGAGGGTCGGTCCGGGAACTCCTCCTGTCGGAGACGAAAGACGCGGCATGAGCATGACAGGCGGCGGAAGCGGCCGCAAAGAAAAGGCCAACGTCAAGCCATTGTGGACAAGCCGCAGAAGGAGGGTGACGAAACGGAGTGTCATCGGCTTCGCCCTGTTCCTCCTGTTCGTCGCGTTCCTGGTATGGCTCTTCTTCTACGCCATCGATCAGGGATTGATATTGGCATTCTATGCATCATGATTAGGGAACCCTCTCGGGAAGGGGTCGAGTGAAGGGCCGTTCGAAAAGTTCACATTCCGGGTCTGTGGGCGGCTACGTGGCGCTGTGCGCAGCCGTCCTCGTGGTCTGCCTGGCGTTCATGCTCCTGGTGGCCTCTCCCCTCGCCGGTCATGGCCAGACCGACTCTGCAGCGCAGCCTGAAGTCACGGCCGACGCCGCCGGAGGCGAGCCGGATGCCGAGCAGCTCGAGGCCGTCGATGCCCTCCTGGACGCGCAGCACGCCAGGCAGGACATCGGCGAGGAAGACGTTCCAGCTGCATTCGCGGCTGAGCGCGAGGCCAATTCGGACGTCTGCGCCTGGCTCTGCGTGCCGGGCACCAACGTGAGCCTGCCCATCGCCCGGCGCGCCGGCGACAATGAGCATTATACGGTGCACAACTCGCTCGGCCAGGTTTCCGGTTTCGGGTCGTGCTTCATGGATGGCGCGAACTCTCCTGGCTTCGGCGATCCCGTCACCGTCCTCTATGGCCATTCCTTCAGCGACGACGACCTCATGCTCACCCAGCTGCACCGATTCGAGGACAGGGAGTTCTTCGAGGCGCACGACGAGTTCCGGATCTACCTGCCGGATCGGGTGCTCACCTACCGCATCGTCTCCGCGAGACGGTGCTCAAGTGACCGCATAACGGACATGGTGGACTTCTCGGATCGGAATTCGGTGCAGAGCTACCTGGACTTCGCGGTCAGCCTAAAGACGTCCGACGGTTTCCAGCGGGAGACGGGGGACCTCGACGCCGGCTCAGACCGCATCGTGCAGCTGAGCACGTGCACCCTTCCGGAGGCCAACGAAAGCGCTCGCTTCCTGGTGACGGGAGTGCTCGTCGGCGAGCAGTACGTCGCCGCATGATTGGGAGCGACCTGCGATAGATGGACTTGTTAGGCGAAACGCTCTTGGTCTCGCCGAAGAACTCCGTATGGGAAATGCCGAACCCCCGAACGATCCGATCCAGGAGGTCAATGCTGAAACCGCGGTTTCCATGCTCGATGTCGACAAAGCTCGCTCTGCCCACATCGACCATTTGAGCGAACCCGACCTGAGTCAAGCCCCGTTCCAACCGAAGCTCTTTCATTCGCTCGCCGATGGCGCATCTGATATCTGTTTTACCCTGAAAGCAAAACTATTCGGCAAACCATTCAATGATGTCTCAGATATGAGACATACGATTCAGGGGTCGTGACCCCACCCGGCGCGCGCAGCGCGGCGGGAAGAGAGCCGCCCGCTATGCGGGGGTGCGCGTCGAAGGTTATGCCCTTGCAGGCCAAACGACCGCCATCCAAGGATAGGATGCGA
>JAEWQO010000134.1 GCA_023460315.1 Actinomycetes bacterium | reverse complement strand
GGGGCGGCGCGGCGGCCGGGGGGGGGCGCGGGGGCGCGGGGGCCAGGGGCGGCCCCGGGACGAGACAAGAGGGGCACGCTTTCTTGTCCATAATCCGAGAATTTCCTCCAAACGCGCCTTGCACCTGCATCGCATCGATAGGTTGCAACCACGATGCAACCGTGGAAGGATAGGGGGAAGCCCTGTCATCGAACAGGGATGATCGTTTTGCGAAGCCCCTCGGCCACCAGGTGGCTTATCTACCGGATGGAGGTGTGCGAGCACACCTCCATCGGCATCGATTGCAATCCGGAATGGGGAGGGAATGCCTTTCCGGTCGCGGGATGGTTTACTTGCTCTGATAGTAAGCGGCGATGGAGGCCGCTTCGTCATCGCTCAAAGAAGGCACCATTTTCTTGATGACGTCCTCGGTTGCCTGGCTAGAAGTGAAATCATCGACTTCCGCAGTCGTGTGACATGAGCCAGCACATGCGCTCTCAACGCTTGCTTTTGTTGCAGGCTGTGCAGATGAAGCGCTTGAGCCTGCGGAGTCAGAAGTTGAAGAGCCTGAGGATGCAGACGGCGTAGCCGAGGAATCAACTTCCGGCGTTTTGATATCCATCACTTCATCATCGAGCAGATCGCCTTTGGCGACAGGCTCACTTTCCGAAGGATCCGTTGCAGCCTTTGGCCAGCTGTCATCGGTTGGCGCAGCCGACGAGGCGGCCGCCGCCACACCAGTTGATTCGAGGGTCCCCGTCTCAGAGCCCCAGGAGTCCAAGTCCGACACATGCTGGCCGCTTGCCATGCCGCTCGACAAAGCTTCGCACACATTGCCACCGCCCCAATAGTGGTGATGGAAGATGGATCCGAATTCGCCGGCCGCATACAGACGAGGAATGGGATTTCCATCGAAGTCAATGCACCGGTATTCCCCGTCACGTGCGGCTCCACCGTCGGTGTTGGTGTAGGCCAATGCGCATTTCACGGCATAGTAAGGAGGGGCGGATAGGGGTTCGAGCAGATTGGTTCTTCCCCATTCCGTATCCTTGCCCGCCGCAGCATCGGAATTGTACTTTTCCATGGAGGCAACGAAGGAGGCGTTATCCTCGTCAGAAAAGCCCATCAATTTACCCAATTCCTCAAAGGTGGTCGCCTTGAGCACCACGCCGGAATCCACTTCGGCTACATTGTCTTCGCTCCATTGGTACACGCCGCGCACGCAGGCCCAGCTTGATTTGGCAGACGCTGCCGACCAACTGAACAGCGGTCCTTTGGCAAGACGCGTCGCATCGCACACCATCCACCAAGGATAGTTTGGAGTTTCGAGAGTGGTGGCATCTTCGTTGAAGCAAGAGAACGGATACCGTTTGTCGTGCATGGGCCATTTGCCGTCTTCGTTCATGAATCGCTCACCATGCTGGCTGACATACACCATATGCGTCGTGTCTCCACCATTGCTTGTGGCGATAGCCTGCTTGTATTTTTTAGAAAGCTCATAACAGGCAACGGCATCGTCTTCGAGCGTTCCGAAATGGCGGGTTTTTGCGCCAATCTCGCCCAATATGCGATTCCCATCACCCGTATTGTAGGGAGACCCCAGCTGAAATTCTTGAAATCCCGTCCGCCCGAAATCGTTGATGAGCTGATAGTCGCCCTCAAATCCGCCGCAGGCCATCACGACACCTTTGTTGGCCTTGGCGTATACCGTGTTTCCATTCTGGGAGATCTTGACTCCCTTCACTTCTTTTGTTGTTGGGTCAAACACAAGATTAGTCACTTCAGATTCAAAATAAACGCTGATCTTATCAGCATAGCGATCCTCGACGACTTGGCGTATGGCATTGTGAAGAGCGTTGCCGTTCATGGCCCCGCCTTCCACGCCCGCAGTGTAATCCATCGTCATCACCGTAGCATTCGGATATTTCTTGCCGCCATAGGTGCGCGTCGCCTTGTCTCCCTCGTTTTTCGTGACCTTCACGCTAAAGACGTTTTCGTTAAACCAGTCCGGCACTTTCCCAATCGCGTCATTCACGCCATTGATCTCGTCGTCGGTGACATAGCCGTCGGTGGCCGCCCTCCAGCAGTCAAAGGCGCCTTCCCCGTTGCAGGGATTGTAGTATCCCGAGCACACGCTGCTATTGCCACCCGCATGCTTTTCGGGAGCCTTCTCAAACACCGCGACCGAAGAACCTTCAGCCGCCGCCGAGATGGCGGAAGACAGCGCCGCGAAGCCAAAGCCCATCACGACGACATCGGCTTCATAATCCCATTTCTTTGGCAAAAAGCTCGCGCTCCCGGAAGCAAGGCTGCTACAGCCAGCCAAGCTCGTCGCGCCTACGCCAAGCGCCAGCGCCCCCCATGCCGCACCTTTCAAAAAGCTTTTGCGGCTCACGTTCTCTCCCGTTGCCATGCTTTGCCTCCTCCTTGGAGTCCACGTTCATATCCAGTGCCGCCAGTGGGACACATCATGGCAAGCATGCACCGCAGCCCTGCCGGCAAACACCTCCGAACCATGCTGAAAGGCCCTCCTGCCACCGCACGAAAGATGCTGTTTTGAACATTACGCTTTTCCATGGCTTCCCACAGCGACAACGTCGTGATAGAAATGATGTGCTCATGCGCATAATGGAGGGGATACGTGAAAAAGCACTCCAAAGGCCCCGCAGAAGAGGCTTTTCGCACGATACGGCAGAACGGACTTTGGATGTTTGGCCTCTGGGCTCCGCAGGTTTGGGCAAGCTGGGCCATAGGGCGCAGCCCTGCCATACCTTCGCTGTGGGTCATTCTGTATTATTCGCTGTCCCTCGCGCTCGTGACGGCCGCAATCCTGTTCTACAAAAAACAAAAGCAGGCCAACGCCCCTTTGTGGCTCGATGTGGCCATGACCATCCTGATGACCTTGGCCACTGCGTGGATGGGCTGGGCCAGCGCCGCTGCCTTTCCCTTGGCCTTGACAGGGGCCACCGCCCTTGGAGCCATTGGCCTCGGTTGGTGCTATCTGCGATGGAGCTCTTATTACAGCCGCATCAGCCTTCAGGATGCCCTTGTCTGCATCGCGGGAGCCATCGTCATCGGCTCGCTGATAAAAGTAGTTCTTTCCTTCTTGCCTGCAGACTTTCGCACCGCATTCGCCGTATGCCTTCCGTTCTTTTCATTGCTCATGTCCAAACATGCACGTGCCAACATTCCTCCCACGTCTACAGACCCACCCCTTCGCTTTTGCCCCGACAACGTGATTCAACTCTGGCGAGTCATCGCAGGCGTCGGAGCCTACAGTCTCGTCATCGGCTTTCTTACCAATGCGGCAACAGAACCTTCTTCGCGGCTCGCTTCGGTGGGCACGCATGTCATTGAGATAGGCGTATCCCTCTTGCTGGTCTATTGGGTGGTGCTGAAGCAGAGGAATCTACGCTTTCCCCAGATATGGAAAACTGTCATGCTTTTCCTCAGCACGGCAATTTTGCTTTTGCTCATTTTCGGTCCAACGGCAGAATCGGTGGCAATGCCCGTTGTCGGGCTTTCCCAGACCTTGACCGTCATGGTGCTGTGGCTTGCACTGTCGGACATAGCGCGCCACAGCACCCTGCATCCCTGGGTCGTATTCGGAGCAGGATGGACGGCCTATGCGTTCCCGCTCGCTCTGGGAAGCCAGATTTCGCAAGCGGCTTATGCCTATTCGGGCCGCACAGCCATGCTTGCCGTCATAGCCTATATAGCCTCATTGGCCATGGCCTATCTCATCGATGCCCAAGGCGAGCTGCCTCAGCGCATATTCAGCGACCTGAGAAGAACCGTGGTGCCCGACGACTACAGCCTGATAGATGAGCGATGCGAACGACTGGGCAAAGCAAATGGCCTCACCAAGCGCGAAATCGAGATTACGCAGCAGCTGAGCAAGGGAAAAAGCAAATCGTCGGTGGCGGAAGCCCTGTTTATCACCGAGAATACCGTACGTGATCACACGCGGCACATTTACAGCAAGCTGCACATCCATTCCAAGCATGAGCTCCAAGACCTTCTTCACATATAGCCTCTGCATACCATAATCCTGATCACAGGATGTTCCCGGTATAACCGGGAACACGGTCAAGGCCACGCCAGGCTAGCCGCGTCTGTTTTCCTAAGCTCGAAGGCCATGAAAAAGCAATGGCGGCTTTGTGCCCGTATCGGCAGCATAAACCATGCAGGCACTTGCCCTGTCCGCCGCCCCTCTCATCCCAATCATGTTCAAGACACCTCCGTCAAGAGGTCTGGCCATCGAAAAAAGGAGCAAACGTGACGGTACGTAACACACGGTGCCCATCATTCACCGCAGCACTATAATCAGGAGTGATTAACCGTCTTACCCCTGCAAGGAACATGGAGGCTACACATGAATCGTCTGAATGAGGAAAGCGGCACCGACGAAACCCTTCCTGAATTTCTACGCAAGCCAGAACCCATTACCGCACTCAGCGAAACGAAGGACTACGACATCGTAGTCGTCGGGGCGGGATCTCCCGGTGTTCCCTGTGCTCTGCGTGCCGCCGAACGCGGGGCAAAGGTTGCGCTGATTCAGAAGGAGGAGGAAGCTGCCGCCTGCGGAAATTTCGGTGCTGGCATCAATCTGGAAGCGAGCAATCCATCCGACGTGGAAAGCTTGGTCTCCCTTTTGGTGGAAGCCTCCAGCCACCGGGCAAAACGCGAGCGAATCGAAACATGGGCACACCGTTCCGGCGAAGCGGTGAAATGGCTCATCGAAAAATCGCAGCAAGCGGGAGCACAGGTGGTTGACATGGGCACGGCAGCCCAAGCCGGACTTCTCAACAAACATGGTTGGGATATCAATTTTTACACCTGCGTGTTCTGGCCCAAACCTTACGACACCGGCGAAGCAATGAAAGCCCTCTGCAAGCAAGCCACGGAACATGGCGTGGACATTTTTTATCAAACCCCCGCCAAACAGCTTGTCCAGCAGGAAAATGGCGACGTGACCGGAGTCATCGCCGAGTCACCTGAAGGATACGTGCAGTTCAATGCAAGAAAGGGCGTCGTCATTGCCACCGGTGACTATGCAAACGACCCGCAGATGATGGATTGCTATCTTCCCGATGTGAAGCATCTTGATCTGAAAAGAGCTGGGCGTTCCGGCGACGGGCACAAAATGATCATCTGGGCAGGCGGGCGCATGGAAAACATCGGGCACACCAAGATGTGCCACGACATGGACTCGGGCCCCACCTCCATCATGGACGCCCCTTTTCTGCGCGTCAAGCTTGACGGAACGCGATTTTGCGACGAAACCGTGGGCATGGAACTGATGAACTGCTATCTCAACAGCGCCGAGGACCGAGGCCACTACTGCCAGATATTCGATTCGGCCTATCAGGAGAAAACCGCAGGATGGGACATGCACTTCGACGGCCCCGAAGAGCTCAAAAACTGGATGCCCGAAGAAACCGGAGACCATGTCGGCGTTGTGCGGAGCCTGATAGACACCTTCAAAGCCGACACGCTCGAAGAGTTGGCAACCAAGTTGAGGATCAAGGATGTTCCCGCTTTCCTCCAAACCGTCAAACGCTACAACGGATATGCTGCCGCCGAAAGCGACAAAGAGTTTGGCGTGCCCGCGCGGTTCCTCTCGACCATCGATACTCCGCCATACTACGGAATTCATCGTCACGTTCGCTTCACGGTCGGCTGCTCAGGTGTGGTAGTCAATGCGAATCTGCAATGTCTTGACAACACCGACCGACCCATCAAAGGACTCTATGCCATTGGCAATCTGGCCGGAAACTTTTACGGCGGCGTTGACTATCCTCTCGACATCGGTGGTCTGAACCTTGGACACAACTATACCGAGGGATACGTGGTGGCCGAGGAACTCACCGCCTAAAAAACTACCGCACCCATCCTCCTGTATGATACGGCGAAGAAGACGCGGCCGATGAGCCAATGTCTTCTTCGCCGTTTACGTAATCCCAAACAATCCAACAGGTTGCTTCCATGGAGCACCTCCTCGTGGCATTATGGATATAGCCCTATTTTGCAGCAGCGTAAGCCCGGCAGAGAAAGGATATGCCATGTCTGTGGTGACAACCGTGTTGACGGTTCTTGTTGCACTTGAGTTTCTTTATATTATGTATCTTGAAACCATAGTGCCCACGTCAAACTCCACCAGTCGCGTTTTCGCAATTCCCGTCGAAGAGCTTAAGAATCCCCGGGTGAAGACCCTCTTCAAGAATCAAGGCGTCTACAACGGACTGATCGCCGTCGCCCTTCTCTATGGGGCATTCTTTTCGAGCAATCCCCCGGAGTTTGTGGGAATGCTTCTCATTTTCATACTAGTGGTTGCCCTGTATGGCGGAATAACCAGCAATCCGTCCATCATCATAAAGCAAGGTGGCCTTCCCCTGATAACCCTTGTGACACTGTTCATCCTCTAGGCGAACCTCTCACGCAAAGCGCCTCAAGGCACCCGAGCGCATCGATGGCCGTGGTCCTTCGGGCCACGGCCATCGCAAACGGCATCTCCGACGCTTCGCAGAGGCAAGGCTAGCCAAAACGCAGAAAGGCAACCTCACGACCGCGTGAAGAGAGCAGAGACATGCCTAAAGTCGCATGATCAGAAAAGCTGCACCGGATATGATGAACACGGCGAAAGATGCCAAGGCCAACGTTGGCCATACCCCCAAAGCCTTCCCAACGGGAGCGGGGCTTTTGCCGGCACGAGAAACCGACTTTTTCCTCACGCCCACCGTGGCGGATTCGCAAGCGTCAGCCTTCCGAAGAGCCATCGCGCCCGATACCGCAAACGTCACCAACGCAACCGTGCAGATCACCGTAAGAACACCGAACATGTCACCACATCCTTTCTCTGAAAACCGCACCCGTCCGTGCGGCTTTACCGACCTTCGCTTTCAGTCTCTGAAGCTTCAGGGGAAGACGACGACCCTCGCGAACGCATGTCATTGACGATAGACAGGCACACCCGATCCGCTTTATAGCAATCCTTTGAGACCACCACGACCCCGTCCCTTCCATCCATCGCCTTCGAGACAACCCTCATAAGGGGGTAGCCAGGCTCAACTCCCAAGAAGCGCTCGCTTTTGCCACGGGCCCCCACAACGTCCACCCGTTCCTCAACACGTTCCATGCGCACCGTGCACGTTTCACGCAAAAGGTCATATATCGATTGAGACAGATCGAGTTGAAGAAAATAGGGGAACCTACGGGGGTCAATATAGGTTTGCTCGAAGGAGACCGGACCCTCGTCCGAAGCGCGCACACGCTCGATGCGGAACAACTCCCTGCGTCCCTCTATTCCAAACTGTTCGCATATGCTGGCAGAACAGATGTCACGGACTGCGCTCAAGACCCTTGTTTCATACTTTACGCCCTGCGCGGCGAGCGTATTTGAAAAGCCCTCAGCCGATCCGGCCTGCCGGTCAATCAAACGACTCGACTTGCTGCGCACGTTCATTCCGTTGAGATGTTCCCAAAAATGATCTCCGTCAACAATGAACGCTCCACCGTTACGTCCACGCCGAATTTCCAATTCTCCGGCATTGCGCATATGGACAAAAGCCATGCGAACCGTCGAACGAGACACGCCAAGGCGCTCAGCCAAGGCGCGCTCGGAAGGAAGCCTGCCCCCCAGCAACATCTCCTCATGCTCGATAAGGTCATGGATGTCGTCGATCGTCTGAAAAACGACAGGGCTGTAGGAAGCTAACGCGCTCACTGGCACACCTCGACAACCGAAAGGCAGACGCAGGCGCCAAGGATTGAGCAATGGCTTCCGGCGAGTCCCGGACATAGCCGCATACTTGGTTCGCACCGCGTCAACCGCAAAGTTAAGGGCAAGCTCACAATCTGTGCCTCCTTCTTGCTCAGTGCCGCATCATAGTGCGGCCTCATTCCGGTCATTAGTACGGATGCGCACCGCTTTTGCTATATCGCGAACAAATATTTTGCCATCGCCGAACGACTCGTCTCCCAACTGACAAACGACGTCATCGATCAGGGGATCAACCAAATCGTCAAGGATGACCGTGCGCACGCTCACTTTGGGCAGCAGATTGATGCCGGGGCACTCCTCCCGTCGATAGACCTGGCTTTGGCCGCGCTGGTGACCGTAGCCCATCATAAACGTGATCGAGACGCCATTTTTACCATGGGCGTCAAGGATGCCTTTGAGCTTTTCCAACTTTTCAGCATTGATGATGAACTCGACTTCTTGCATATTCTTCCTCCCAAGACATAAGCTGCCGACACGCCAAAACGCGTCGGCAGCGCCACATGATCTTCAACCGCCCTCTTCACACGGTTAAAACTGCTTCGCGCCTTCGGGAGTTTTCATCCAGACATGCGAATGCTCGTTTTCTTTGCTCCACTTGAAAACGAGCATTCCCACCCAAAGAACTAGGCCAACCGCCATATAGCCCAAGAAGCCCATCCAAGTTTCCGAACCGATTCCAATCGTGCAAAAAATGGATACGACAAGGGCAATCACAAGCGAGGCTATTTTCGTGGCCATGCTGCATCGATAGGGACGCTCCCATTCAGGATGCTTTATTTGCAAGCGAATGGCGGAAATGGAAGAGATGGCGTAGCACAGCGCGCAGGCAAAGGCCATCAGGTCGAAAAACGCCGTGATCGACGACATGGTCAGAAACCCAATCGAGATGAACAGAATGAGGATGTTGGGAAGGATTGGCTGTCCATAGCGGTTGCATTTTGCAAATACGGACGGAAGAAAATTCTGCCGCCCCATCGCAAAGATCATGCGTGCGGCTGAATACCAGAAACCCAAAACCGAAGTGCAGATGGGAAGAAGAACACCCGTCACACCAACAAACACGCAAAATGCCGATATCCATGGCGTGTCGCCATAGACTGCAGCCAACGTGTCGAACGTGATGAAGGGAGAACCGTCAAACGCATAGGTGCTCCAATCCATACAACCAGCCAGCGCAAAATAAAAGACGGCATACACCGCGCCACACGTGACGACGGAACCCAATATTGCCTTCTTTTGGTCCTTGATGGGAAAGTTGCCCTCCTCGACCATGGCAGGAACGCATTCAAAACCAAAGTAGGGAGTGATGAGAAACGCGCAGCCAATGACCCAGCCCAATCCCAAACCATAGTCGCCAACGTTGCTGTTCGCGAAGAAATTGCTGAAATTGTCGATGGACCATGATCCGCTAAAGAACAGCATAAGGGCCGTGACCAGCACCCCGCCAATCGCAAGAAACAACATCACCGTCTGCACACGGCCGGCAACGATGTTCTTGCAAAGGGAAATGATGCACCAGATGCAAAGCACCGCAGCACCTATGAAAACGGCCGTCTGATCTCCGATCCCATTGTCGAAAAACTGCCAGTTAAGCCAGTCTATGATGCCGAACATGCCTGCAGCAGGAACAGCAAGCCAGGCACACATGATGAGCCAGGCGGACCAGAAACCGGCATGTTTGTTGATGCCAACCGTATTGAACACCAGGCATGACCCGGTGCTTGGCAACATGGTAGACAACTCCGAATAAACAAACCCAATCGGCAAAACCATGAGCGTCATCAGAATAAAGCCCAAAAATGTCGCCGGACCGCAATACGACATGAATATGCCGTCCCAATAGCACATAAAGGTAAAGATAGCGCCCGTCGCCAACGTATAGACGTAGAGCAACTTGAGCGTCTTTTTCAGCCCATTGCCCGCCGCCTGTTCTCCGGCTGACTCGATGGTTTCAACATCAGACATCTTTTTACCTTCCTTTCTCTTCTTTTTCTCATCCGACAATGGAGTTCCCTCGCCCTTCCGTAGGGAGAAAGGAAGACTGCCGCTTACACTCCTGTATTAAGCCAGTGAGATGTTTCGCTTCTCCAACACAGAGATTTCAGACGTGTTAAACGTTTGACCTGCGTTTTTTCAAACCAATTCCAAACCATTTGTTCCGTTCTCATCATTGTCTTCACCATGAGACCGCGCCGAGTGACGGGGCCAGAGGTGCCGCCGCGACCGATCATCAGCCGAATACGCTCAAATATCGCGTGGCGAGTTGCATCGTTCCTTCGGCCCACCCTTCACACAGCTCTTTGACCGGATCTGACCGGCTGTGGCTCGCCAGCCAAGCCGTCAATTGGAGGCGGCGCATCATGATGAAGGTGTCTATCTCTTCAAAGTCCGTGTCGGTGAAGGGAAGCACGTTGCGATATCCATCAAGCCAAGCATTGACGAGGGCGGCAACCTGATCGGAGGTCTCAATGAAACTCAGAGCCGATGCCAGATCATGAAGGCGCCAGCCAAATCCACAGTCATCAAAATCGATGACCTTGACTTGCCCTCGGTCGACAATGAGATTCGCAAGGCGCAGATCGGCATGAATGAGTCCGTAATTGTGGGAAGTTTTGCCATAGCGGTCGAGACGACCTTTGATCACGTCACAGCATCGTGCGAGGTCTGACTTATCGTCTTGAGACAGGCCTTCGAAGTCTTGCCAGGGGCCCCACTCTCCTTGGCTGCCTATGATATGGTCATAGTCCCAGCTTATGCGATCGAGGCGTGCGGCGCCGTTCCATATCTCCGTCTGACGGTGGAGGTAGGCTGTTGTCTCTCCAAGCTGGCTGAAATATCCCACGAGACGCTCAGCGTCGCTTTCGTCGGGCGCCTCTCCCTCAAGGAACTCGCAGATCACGCAGTAGCATGTCTCACCAGAAGATGATTCAATTTGCTGGATATAGCTTCCGTCGAGGGCGGGCAGCGGATTGGCCACCAGCAAGGGAGTGTAGTCGTTTATCTGGCGGAGCCAATCCATCTCGCTTTCAAGCTCAAGAAGCGTGTGGTACCCCGGACGGCTCACACGCAGGACTCCGTCTTTGGCCCCCGTCTGAGGATCGATGATCAGATAAGTGTAATTTTCAGAAAAGGTGAGCAGCTGGGCGACATCATCCTTGAAGGAATAGCGCCTAACGGCCGCCTGGGCCACTTCGTCGAACAGTTTGGTTCCCTGAGCCATGTCAGTTTCCCATCGACGAGGTTTCGGGCAACGTCGACCCTCCATCGATGACCACCTGCGCACCAGTCAGGTAGCTTGCCTCGGAGGATGCCAAAAAGGCGCACAGCTCGCCGCATTCACGAGGAGTGCCCAAACGGCCGAGCGGGACGGCGGCTGCAATGGCATCGATGGCCCGCTCTGGATTGCCGGGATCCGACTGTTCGGCCATGCCCTCAACGAGAGGCGTTCGGATATAGCCGGGACATATGCAGTTCACCCGCACACCCTTGTCAGCAACCTCCCGTGCGAGAGCTTTGCCAAAACCGATGAGCGCCGCCTTTGTGGTCGCATAGGCAACCTCTCCAGGATCCGCAACCAGGTCACCCGTCACCGAACTGGTGATGACGATCGCGCCCTCACCCGATTCGACAAGATGGGGAAGGACTGCCTTGCAGGCATTCCACACGCCCTTGATATTGATGTCGATGTGAGAATCCCGCCACTGATCGTCTTCGGCAAGGAAATCGCCTAAAACGCATATGCCTGCGTTGCAGTCGAGGATGTCGATTTTGCCATAGGCCTTCACGGCCGCATGGGCAAGTGCCCTGCAGCTGTCATAATTGCTCACATCGCATTGCACGCCTTTCGCCTCAAACCCTTCAGCGCTCAACTCGGCGGCATATGCCAGAATCTCCTCGCCACGCGCCGCCATGACCACTTGGGCGCCTTGCTCGGCAAAAACGCGGGCTATGCCGCGACCTATGCCTTTCGAGGCTCCGGTGATGACGGCGACCTTGCCATCAAGTTTTCCCATAGAAAAGACTCCTTCGTTTACCTTCGACTGCCAAAAAGCCGTTCGCATGGAAAGAGCGGCAAAACCGCACGAACGAACGACCCTTTTATGTAAACGAAAGATTGTTACGCTGGCTTATCACGATAGTTTCGTGGGAGTTAAATACGACGGCAGACCATAGTATGTACCATTTACATACCATTATCTGAACCATTTGATAGGTGGCATTCTCTAGTGCAATTATCACGCAATGGGCAGCAATACGGCAATTGCAACTTCAATTCAGCCACCCTGTCCCACAAGAGCCCATCGACTCATTTTCCACTTTTGGATCACAAGTGAAACATCAGCCAAAAGGCAAATGCAGTACAATATTGTCTGTAAAAGTATCAGGCCCAAAAGTCATCAAACAGCATTTACCTTGTCTGAATGATATCTCGAATGATTGCTTTTCCGGCTTTGATATGAAAAGGGGATTTCAACAATGCAAGGGGAGTTCAGGAGAAAGATGACCGAACGCGTCCGGGGAAACGACGGCTCGCCCCATGCCCTCTTGATCCGCTTTTCATTTTTGGGAATTGGCTTTTATTGGGCATGGATTTATTCACTGTTTTTCCGCACCTCGCTCGCTGCAAATCTGGGCAGCCCTTCTGCAGACTTGCAGATAAAGACTGTCCTTTCACTTCTCGGAGCCTTGGCCGTCTTCGCTGTCTTCTTTTTCGCTTTTCGCGTCATCAAACCAAAGCGGCTAGGCCCTATCCTCTTCGCCTCCGGTTTTATTGCCTCCCTCGGAACCCTTCTCACCACCGCAACGCTTGATAACTTTGTAATATTTATCTCAGGATCGCTGGCCACAGGCTTTGGAACCGGCTTTCTTCTCGTGTATTGGGGCAAGCTCTACGGGTCGATCGATGCAAAAAGGGCGAGCGTCAGAATCGCTCTCTCGCTTCTGATCGCCATCGTCACCTGTCTGGTCACGGCAAATCTCGAAACCATTGCCACCACGGCGGTGGTTTCTGCCCTGCCTTTGCTCTCTGCCTTGTTGCTGTATTGCGCAAACACAACGGCTGCGCGACACGCAGAAGGGGCCGAACCTTGTTTTGCGCACTTTCCCTTCAAGCTCATGGTCGGTCTTTTTGCTTGTGGGCTTTCTTTTGGCTTCATCATGAATCTCGTTCTTCTCACCTCAGGAACGGTCACCTATGCGATGAGCGCAATTTTGGTCGCCGATGCGATTGTGACGCTGATCATCGCCGTTATGACCGTGGCAGCAAGACAAGGAATAAACTTCAGGAATGCCTATTGGGTCATCCTGCCCCTGATGGGGCTGGGCTTTCTTTTGCTTCCTCTTTTCAGCAGCACTGAACGACTCATTGCCTTTTTCTTTGCTAGACTTGGCTACAGCCTCTTTGACGTGCTTATATGGATCAGACTTTCGTCCGTGTCGTCGGAAAGCGGCTCAGACACCACCCATATCTTCTGCGGTTTCAGACTTGGATTGGATGGAGGCGTCATCCTTGGCAACATATTGGGCATCATGCTTTACGACTTCGCGTTCCAACACCTGAGCATCATTTCCGCAGTGCTTGTTTTCTTGCTCATTGTTATCTTGACCATCACGTTCAATCAAAAGGACATCGAAACATCCTGGGGGCTGCTCAAGGGAAGTCAAGATGTCTTGCCTCGATGGAAGCGAGCGTGCCAAAACATCGCCGACCGCCATCAGCTGACAAAAAGAGAGACCGAAATCATGATCCTCACAGCACAGGGCAGGAGCGTCTCCTACATTGCAGAATGCCTGGTCATATCCACAAGCACGGTCCAAAGCCATTCAAAGAACTTGTATAGGAAGCTTGATATCCATTCAAGGCAAGAATTGATCACCCTGATCGAAGACCAGCGTCAAACCCTTTAGGAAGGCATCAATGAGGGGCAAACCATCAATCGACAAGCTGGTCATCGCTCGCTGGAGTTGAACCGAAAGATGAGCTGAAGCTAGATGTCTTCAGCCCATCTTTTCGTCGAAACACTTTGCCTTGACGGACTTACTTCGAATGCTATTTAAACGTTATCGCAAGCACCGGGCAGTTGTCTGCGCAATCGCGACACTTGGTGCATTCGACCAAAGGTTTCGATGCCACCGCATCGTGCAAGTCAATGCCATATGAACACGATTCCTTGCAAATCCTGCAATCAAGTGGTTTGTCTGGACTCGAAAGGCGAAGGCATTTCCGCTCGTCGATCGCCGGGCGGAGCCTTTTGTTCAAAGAAGCGGCAAGGGACATCACGGCCCCCAAAGGACAAATCTTGTCGCACCACTTATGAAACACCACCAATTCGAGGATGATCACAACAGGAGCCACGACGAGAAGCCATGTCGATTCCTGGAAAAAGAACAACCTCCATAAAGCTATGACGGCAGCAAAGGTAAGACCAACAGGACAGACGAGGCAAAAGACCGGAAAGCCAAAGACCGCCGTTGACGCACAGGCTCCAACCAGTACCGCAAACCGCGAGTCGATCCTTGGACGAGAGAACCCTTTGGCATGAAACACTGAGGGAGCGACGCCAGTTGACGGACAGGCTTTCGTCTCCATCAACCGTTCCTCCCTTGAACCTTCCGCTGACTGGCTAAAACCATCGTCCTTCTCGTCCTTTTCCGACACCTCTTTCGATACGCGACCTTTCGACTTCAAAAGGTCGCGTAATCGCATCCAGAGAGGTGCGGGACATATCCACGCGCAAAAGACCTTTCCGAAAATCACGCCCAGAACAACAAAGCATAGCAAGGAAACAAAGGCTAACGGGATGAACGAGTTTGAGGCGATCCACACTTCTATGGCTCCAAGGGGGCATATCGCCGTTATGGCACCAATCCCGAAACCCGATGGCGTTCCAAGAGCAAAATTGGTGGCCAGGCTGGCTATCACCAACGCAAAGACGGCAATCTGCACGATGAGGCGCAACCGCTTCGATTTCATTTTTTTCATTGCATCTAACCTTTCCTGCGGGGCGCAACGTTTATTCCACGCATCGTTGACCCTTTGAAGCTGTGCAGCTTGTTTGAAGGGCAGATGTTTTCACAGACCCCACAGCCATTGCAGAAGGACTCATTGACCACCGGGCGATTGCCTTCATCAAGGGAAATCGCCTCATAGGGACACTCAAGAGCGCATTTGATGCAACCTCCCGAAGCGCCATCCCACGCGATGCAACGGTCCCTGTCCACCACCGCCAGCCCCATGGTTTCATCGGGAAGCAGATCAGGCAGATAATAGGTCTTCGTCTCAGACCCGTCGACATCTCCCGCCCTTTCATCAACGACGGTAGGTGTGAAGTCAAAAGATGTCCCCCCAAAGGAAACGAGGGCATCAGTTGGACATATGTCTGCGCACTTTCCGCAATAGATGCACGCTCCCACGTGAAAATTCATTTTTGGAGTGCGTGCCGCCAGCAGGCCGTCCTCAAGCGAGGAGGGAGCAATCGCAGCGGTCGGACAAATCGACCGACAGCGATCACAACGGATGCATTTTGCTATGAATGAATCCTCGTTGCAGCCGCCAGGCGGACGTACCAAACTGTCGTTGCTTGCAAAAAACGCTGCAGCTGAACCGACAGAGGCAAGGCCCACCACACCAGCAACACCGTACATGAACGAACGCCGCGTCAATCCTCCCACAACCTTGAACCGATGAGACCCGTCTAGTCCTTGAGAGGAATCATCTCCTTCGGACCTTTCGGTGCGGGGGAATCTCTCAATTTCTCTCTTCATGACAAACCCCCTAATGACCTCAAGACTCTCGTGGCTCAGTGACTCCGATGGCTTGGATTTCAGAAAAGTCGCTCAACAGATACCCTTCGAGCATCAAGGCCGCACCTTGGTAGAAATCAGTTCGAGCATGCTTAACCACTTGCGTGGCAAACGTCGGAACCCAGTTGACAAGGTGCTCGGCCATGAACCCTTGCTGCTCCTTGGCAAGCGCCCTCGCCCACTCGATGTCGCCTTTTTCCAAAGCGGCGATTGACTCGCCGATAAGGTATACCAAAAACTCAAGCTCAACCGCCAGATGGTCTTCGCAATCCTTCCATGAGGACGCTTTTCCAAGGCCATGCCTCGCATACCACTTCAACACGCTGTCACGCGCTTCTTGCATGAGCAAACGTTCTTTGCTGGTGTAGAGAGATTCGAAGGGGTAGGCGGCCGTGCAATTAGTTGACCCCGCCCCGCAAAATACTTTTGCATAGTCTCTGTCAAGATCGAGCTTTGAGGCGCCGTCAGAGACGAAATATGACTTCATCAGGTGAAGCCCCGATAAAATCATCTCCACGTTTTCATTTCTCTTCGTCGCGTTGTCGAAGGTCAGAAGATCATTGCCCTGAAGGCAAGCGAATAGATCTTGACTAATTTCTACCTTGAAAAATCGCATGAAGAGCTCATACGCATCATGCCGGGACCTTTCTCTTTCCAGTTCATTGGAAAAATCCGCAGATGGACAATTCATGTTATCTCCTTCTGATACCGTGATGAGGGCCATCGTCACCACGACAGCCCTCGGAAGACAAACCAGCTCTAATATGCGAAGTAGCTCGCGCCGCTCAGATAGATCAATGCTCTGAAGGCCAAGCCCCCGATCACCAGACAAACCAATGCAGCAATAACCACGCCAATGACAACCTTGGGATCACTGCGTTTGACCCACATGAGAACCGAAGCAAAGAGGGGAAGCGCAAGGCCGATTACGACGACTGCACCCCAGAATAAACCAGCCAGGTCACCGACAAGAATACGTACGGCAATCGCCGAGGGATCTGGGTCGGCAATCGCCGTTGCGTTCCCCGCCGAATCGACAGGACCAGCAGCCGCATCCCACCACAGACGCGACTCATAAGAAACCGACCCGAAAAAGGCAACATAGGCGAAGATGATGATGGCCAACGCCACGAGAGAACCCAAAATGATCAGGGCAATCTTGCCATTCTGATTTTCTTTGTCGAACAGTGCCAATAGCAAGGCAAAGGAAAACCCTCCGAGAACAGCAGAATTCAACAAATAATAAAGCGGGAGGAGAACGGTATTCCATGAAGGAATAGAAGGCATCATGTACGAATGGGACATGACTATCACCAGGCAAAGCGAGGCAACAATAGAAATGGCAGCCAACGCCTTGTTCGGGCTGGCCTCCTCTCCTCCCCGTCGAATCAGAATAAAGGAAAGCGCAATGAGCACCATGCAGACGCCAAGCATGGCAATCTCCTGATTAATGCCGGATGTCACATTGCCCAATTGCTTAAAATAATTGGCAGGTGTCTGTAAATGAGCAACCGAGCACAGACCACCGAACACGAAGGATCCAAAGCTGACAGCCAATCCCGCCAGGTACACTTTTTTTGATCTTCCCAGTAAAGCGCCTAATGACACCGCGCCCAACGTACCTGCCCCACCTGCCACGAATAGCGTGAACAACATCAAAGGCCATTGCAGTTCCATTATTGGCTCAACCTCCACTTCATCTTCTCGAGAAGATAGGCGCTGCTCGGCTCATTTCCCACATCCGGAAGTCGATGCATCTTGTCCCCCGCCTCGGATATCAACATGCTTACTTGAGAGTCAGGATCGTCAATATCCCCGAAGTGCAAAGCGCGCCCATTGCATGCCGCTACGCATTCAGGCACTCCTCCCGCCTCGACAAGCTGTTTACACATGGTGCACTTCTCAACAACCTTTGTTTCCTCATTGAGGTAACGGACGCCATAAGGACAGGCCATGACGCAGAACTGACATCCTATGCATTTTTCTTTGTTGATTTGAACCGTGCCATCCTCCTCTTTGCGAGAGGCGCCGGTGGGGCAAACCGTCACACATTCCGGTTTGCGACAATGCTGGCATTTTATCGGAAGATAATACAGTTCCGTGTTTGGAAAGACGTCGCCTTCGTTGATGGGATGGGGACCAACGCGCAGAATTTTGGTCCAGTGGGAACCAAGGGGAACCTGATTTTCCACCTTGCAGGCAATCGCACATGCGTAGCACTTCACGCAGCGGTTGCATTCAGTCACAATTGCGTATTGCATCAGACCACATACTCCCTTCCAAAATTGGGACGAGACGGATCAAAGAAATCAGATTCTTCGATTGTGCTTGCAATTTCCTGCAAGCGCTCAACCGACAGCGGCATCCAAGCAGCCATACGCGAATCGGTCCCACTGGTGATGATCTGCGGATGCTTGTCGCCGTTTTCGTCTAGCGAATAAGGAATGCCATCGGCAATATCGTTATCTGTCTCGTCCGAACAAGGGATGGGATTGCCATAGGGACTGTTCTCGGGTGTCGCCTTATATATCTTCACCAGATACGAACGCAGTGTTGTCGATCCAATAAGGGGATCCCGGCTGTATTTGTCAACGAGGCAGTTGACATTGCAGAGGTCATATCCATGCGTCGGTGCCGGGAGTTCAGGGAACCACCAGCCGTGGTCAGCTTCGATCACTCGGGGATCGATCCCATCGAAGATATCAGCCACTTGGCGAATCTTTCCATGGGGGCTTTCGATCCAGCACCAATCACCGTCCTCGATACCCAATTCGGCGGCGAGTGCGGAGTTTATTTGAAAATGAGGCACCGGATAAAGCTCACGGGTATAAGGCTGCTGACGCTGCTCCGAATGAAAGTAGAGAGGATTGCGACGACCTGACGTGAGCACCACGGGGTATTCTTCATAAAGCTCAGGAGTGCTATAGGGACTCGCATATGGCTCGCGGACCAGCGGCAATGCATCGCCATATCTCCCATCGGTCTCCTCGTACCCAACAGAGCGGTTTGTCCCTCCTGCGGCTTCAGTTGCTGGGTACGATTCGAGAATGGTAGACCAGAGCTCGTATTTCCCCGAAGGAGTCGGAAATCCATTGTTCCAATCGCCCTCGCCGACCCCGATCGGATTTGAGCCCGAAACAACGCTCGGATCAGCGTCCTTGTACAGATACCTCCACATATAGCGCTTATAGTATCCGAATGGTGAAATTTGCTTGAGAAGCCACTGGCCCCCTTCCTGATACTTTTCGACAAAATCATCCCAGTCATTGAGCACCAAATGCGTCATGCCATTGGCATCCTGTTGGAGATTGAGCTGATTGCCGGCACGATATTGATTTACGACATCGCTGTCCTCCCAATCATCGCTGCGGACATTCGGACCAGGCTCGCTGAACCCTTGCGCGAAGGGAGTCACTCCCGGAGCGGGTTCATAGTCAAAGTTGGGGCGCAGGGGCACCACGGACAAATCGAGCATGTGATGGGCATCGGGCCACTGTCCGACTTCGCTGGGCCATTCCTTCGGCAGCCACGGCGGCGCCATTCCTGCATCGACCTGCTCTTGGCTCGGCCACCACGGATAGGCTTTGTAGATATCGTTCAGCCTTTCGTTATCCCGAATTTCGGGCATGTCAGCCGCCAGCTCGGTCATCCTCTTTGCAAGCATGTTTATGCAGCTTGCGCTGTCCCACACAGCTTCAGCCATCGGTTCGACGCAAGCAACCATCGCTCCAATGCCATTTTCGGCACCTTTCGAAATACGACAGCAGTTGTTTTCGAGGAAGTGAGTTGCGGGCAAGATGATGTCGGCGAGTTCAATGGTGGGAGCAAAGAATATTTCCCAACCCATGTAGAACTGAAGTTGCTTGAACGCCTCCCAATTATCGTTGGCATTGCTCGAATGGAAATGATTGCCTGTGCAGGAAATCATGCCCTTGATCTTGTACGGTTTCCCATCGCGAATCATGTCCGAAGCTGCAGTTTGGTCGTGAACCAAAGCGGGTCCACCAATATAGGAAAACCAAGGCAGAAGCGGATACAGGCTGTCGCCTTCCTGGTCGACAAAACCAGCAACCTGCTCGGCATCTCTTTCTGGCATATGGACTGTCGCAAGGGGAGCATGGTACTCCATATAGGTGTTATAAAGAAAATACATGCTTTCTGAACCCCGATTGCCACCAGGGGTGTCCACATTGTTCATGAGAGCTGACAAATGAAGAATGGTGTTAACCGTTTGTATCGCATTCCCCGTATGTTCGATTGCCAGCTGATAGATGATGCCACCCTGTCCCGCTTCCTTGCCATAGATCTCAGCGGCCTTTTTAATATCTTCTGCATCAAGCCAGCAATATTCTGCCGTCCTTTCGGGAGTCCAGTATGAAACCCGCTGCTTGAACAGCTCAAAGGTAGGAGTCGCCTTCACCTTTCTACCGTCTTTAAGGGTGACCTCAAACTCGCCTTCAAGGGCGGGATCAAGGTTCAACTCTGCGGGAAAACCGGGATCCTCGGCAAAGATCCCATCTTTGACAAAGGAAATGGAGACATCATCTCCACGGTCTTTTCTCTCTTGCGGGTCGAGATACCGTTCCTCTCCGTCCCACAACCGTTTCTCTGTATCGAAAAAAGTTATTTCGCCCTTCCGGGAATTCCAGACGGCGTATTTTTTGGGATTGCCCCCTTCAACAAGATCGCTCTCCTTGAGCAGCTGTGTCTTGATGTTTATGGGATAATACCCACTTTCATACTTAACCGCCCACTCATAGCCGGTTGGATCAATGTCGTCGCAGTGAAGGAAAACACCGTTGGTCCAGCGCTTGACAAACAGTTCGTCGTAGTTCTTATTCTGGATGGTCAAGTTGAGCAGCCCTTGCGCGAGTCCGGCATCCGAACCGGGGCGAAGATGCAGCTGAACGTCCATCTCTTTCCCGAGATTTTGTTTGCGAGGTCCCACGCAAATCGATTTCTCCGCCTTGAATTTCTCGTCGATGATGACCTTGCCCGCAATGTCATAATTGCTGATCTCGGGATTGGTGCCCCAGTTGAACATCACCTGCATACCATCGGTGACCGAAACCCAGTGACAGGGATAGGCCACCAGGGCATTGCCTCCCACGCGCGGTCCCTTGCATATCTGCCCTGCGGTCGCACCCCAGTTTGCCGTTCCCATCACAAAAGGCAGGCTTTCGGTCGAATACGTCGTATGGCGAGAAGTGCCATGCAAGATCTTGATGCTGTGAGCACCGTTACATTCAGGATCTGCGATGATGTCGAGGAGGCTTTGAGCGCAGGTGTCAATCGCCTCGTCCCAGGAGACGGGTAGTGTCGCGAATGTTGGTGTAAAGGGTCATCGTCCCAGAATCATTACGCATACATCATAGCAGTTCTATGCAGCCCTCCTTTTCTGTCCGACTGATTCCATTGCCACCGCTATCAGCCTTGTGGCTCTCTGCTTGTCTTCCTCGGTCGCTTTGGTTGGCTTTGCCGGCTTGGATTCCTCTTTCAGCACGGCCAGCGAATCGGGTTCGATATAGCAGCGCGACGACCAATCCTCATCTATCTCGCAGCATACGGCACCGACCAATCGGATCAGTGATTTCGTCGATGGAAACACCTGCACGACGCGGCTGCGGCGCTTGATCTCGCGGTTGGCGCGCTCCTGCACGTTGTTGGTACGCAGACGGCGTCTGTGCTCGACGGGAAAGTCCAGATAGGCAAGCGCGTCTGCCTCGGCTTCTTCCAGCAGTTCCGCAGCAGCGGCGCCGAACTTGCCTGTCTCGTCGATTGCCACATGGTAGGCCTCGCGCACTATGACCGGATCGCTTTCCTTAAAGACGGCCTGCAGTGCCTTGCCTGCCATGGCACGCTGCGTTCTCGTCTTCAGCAACGAGCAGACGTTGCGTTCCAGATGCACTATGCAACGCTGCCAGGTCGCGCCGGGAAAGCACTCGGATATCGCTTTCTTCAGGCCCTCATGGGCGTCTGTCGTGACGCAGCGCACGCCCTTGACCCCACGTGTGCGGAGATCTTTGAGAAAACCCTTCCAAGATGCATATGACTCGGTGTCAACGCAGTCGAATCCCACGAACCGGCGGATGCCATCTGCACCACAGCCTATGGCCGTGACGGCCGCCATCGAAGATATGTGGGCACCGCTCCGCGCCTTGATATAGGTCGCGTCGATCCAGAGGTAGGGAAACTCGGCATCCTCGAAGGTCTGGTGCTGCAGGTCGGCCACCTCCTCATCCAACACCTCGCAGATACGGCTGACCTGGCTGGCGCTCATCTTGGCGACACCGAGTTTTGCCGCCACCTTCTCGATCTTCCTGGTCGAGACGCCTGTGGCATACATCTCCGCCACAGCTGCCACCACGGCACGGTCTGTGCGGGAATAGCGCTCGATGACGTCGTCGGGAAAGTAGCTCCCCATGCGCAGCTTGGGTATCTTCATCGTTATCTCGCCGACGCTGGTGACAAGCCTGCGCTGGCGGTAGCCGTTGCGGGAGTTGCCGTCTTCGCAGAGCATGTCGGCCTGTGCGGCCATGACCTCGTTGACGAGCGTCTCCACGAGCGTTCTTCCCAACTCTCGCAGATCAATCATTCCGTCATCGTGTTTTGGCATCGCATCGGGTAAAGTGTTCATTGCGGTCATCGCCTTTCCTTGAATCCGTTTTCTTGGTCGTTAACAGATTCTAGACGATGACCGTATTTTCATGGTTAGGCTATTTCAGCCCTCAACTCAAATTTTTCC
>JAEWQO010000133.1 GCA_023460315.1 Actinomycetes bacterium | reverse complement strand
CCTCGACTCGATTCCGGCGGGCGGGGTCGGTGCGGCGAAGGTGTACGACGTGGAGCCGTTCGGAACCGAGATCGCCACGATGCGGATGACTCCGGCCGACATGCGCCGGATGATCCTCTCGAAGTACAACGACGAGGAGAACCGCAAGGAGGCGCACCGGATCGACCTGATCTCGACGACGCCCTACGTCATCGTGACCGACGCCGCGGACAACGCCCTCGACGTGCGTTTCCCGAAGTTGCGTGAAGGCAAGGTGTACGAAGTTGCGGTCAGCGACTATGTTTACAGGAATTACAAGGACCTGAACTACACCGACGGGAAACTTACGGGAACGGCGGTCGCGGGCGTGCTGCTCGAAGAGTTGCAGGATGACGGTCCGCTGACTCCGGACAACAGGCCGCGGCAGAAAATAATTCGGAATTCATAATTTGGGATTTTGCAGAGCCGGGTTTTGTCTGTAAACTGAATAATTCTGAATTCCGGATTTTGAATTCTGAATTATAAGACTTACCTTTGTAGCCCTCGCGCGCGCAATGATGCCGTAAGCGAGGGCTATAACTTTTAATATTAACCAATTAACGAGCGATTGTATCGCAAAAATTTCCACAATGGAAGAAGTAAAGAATGTAGTTGCAAACGAAAATTTCGACTGGAACGCCTTTGAAAACGACCTGGGCGTGTACGACCAGGACAAAGCCCAGATCACCGAGGCTTACGACAAGACGCTTTCGAACGTCAACGTCGGCGAAGTGGTCGAGGGAACCGTAACGGGTGTCAACAAGCGCGAGGTTATCGTCAATGTCGGCTATAAGAGCGAGGGTATCATCCCCGTATCGGAGTTCCGCTACAACCCCGACCTGAAGGTAGGCGACAAGATCGAAGTCTACGTGGAGTCGGCCGAGGACAAGAACGGCCAGCTGGCCCTTTCGCACAAGAAAGCCCGGCAGCTCAAGTCGTGGGACCGTGTCAACGAAGCGCTGGAGAAGGACGAAATCATCAAGGGTTACATCAAGTGCCGCACGAAGGGCGGTATGATCGTCGATGTGTTCGGCATCGAGGCGTTCCTGCCCGGCTCGCAGATCGACGTGAAGCCCATCCGCGACTACGACGTATACGTTGACAAGACCATGGAGTTCAAGGTCGTGAAGATCAATCAGGAGTTCCGCAACGTGGTCGTGTCGCACAAGGCGCTCATCGAGGCCGAACTCGAAGCCCAGAAGCAGGTTATCATGTCCAAGCTGGAGAAGGGCCAGATCCTCGAGGGAACCGTCAAGAACATCACCTCCTACGGCGTATTCGTCGACCTGGGCGGCGTGGACGGCCTGATCCACATCACCGACCTCTCGTGGGGCCGCGTAAACCACCCCGAGGAGATCGTGGCGCTCGATCAGAAGATCAACGTCGTGATCCTCGACTTCGACGAGGCCAAGAAGCGCATCGCCCTGGGTCTGAAGCAGCTCACCCCGCATCCGTGGGAGGCGCTCGATCAGACGCTCAAGGTCGGCGACAAGGTGAAGGGCCGCGTGGTCGTTATGGCCGACTACGGCGCGTTCGTCGAGATCGCTCCCGGTGTGGAGGGTCTGATCCATGTTTCGGAAATGTCGTGGAGCCAGCACCTGCGTTCGGCACAGGAGTTTATGAAGGTCGGCGACGAAGTCGAGGCCGTTATCCTGACCCTCGACCGCGAGGAGCGCAAGATGTCGCTCGGCATCAAGCAGCTCACGCCCGATCCCTGGGAGAATATCGAAGTCAAGTATCCCGTCGGCACGAAGACCACGGCCAAGGTGCGTAACTTCACGAACTTCGGCGTATTCGTCGAGATCGAGGAGGGCATCGACGGTCTGATCCACATTTCGGACCTGAGCTGGACCAAGAAGGTGAAGCATCCCGGCGAATTCACGTCGGTAGGCGCCGACATCGAGGTCGTGGTGCTGGAGATCGACAAGGAAAACCGCCGTCTGTCGCTGGGACACAAGCAGCTGGAGGAGAATCCCTGGAATGAGTTCGAGAACCAGTACTCGGTGGACAGCATCCACGAGGGTACGATCACCGAGATGACCGACAAGGGCGCAGTGGTTGCCCTGGGCGAGAACATCGAGGGCTTCTGCCCCGCGCGTCAGCTCGTCAAAGAGGGCGGCACGACCCCGAAGACGGGCGACAAGCTCAACTTCAAGATCCTGGAGTTCTCGAAGGCCACCAAGCGCATCACCCTTTCGCACCTGCGTACGTACGAGGAGGCGAAGCGTGCCGAAATCGCTGCCGAGAAGGCCGAGAAGCGCGCTGCTGCCGACGCTACGAAGTCGACCGTGAAGAAGATCAACGCTTCGGTCGAGAAGACGACGCTCGGCGACATCGCCGGACTGGCCGCTCTGAAGAGCGCCATGGAGGCTGCCGAGGCCAAGTCGGCCAAGAAGGCTGCCGCCAAGAAAGAGGACGAAGAGTAATCTCCGCTGAAAAGAGGACGGGGGGGGGAAGATGCCCCTCCGTATCCGATAACCGGATGCCCGCACAGGAAACTGTGCGGGCGTCTTTTTTTTGTGCCGGGACGGCGGCGCGCGGCGGGGGCGGTCTGCGGGGCGGTTTGTTTATGGGATGGTCTGTCTGCGGGACTGTCTGCGGGACTGTCTGCGGGATTGTCTATGGGGCGGACAGTTTGCGGCTCCGGAATCTTTTCAAGGACGAGGTCAGGGCCGGAACCGGGGAACCGGACAGGGAAACAGGGAATCGGGGAATCGGGGAATCGGGGGCGGAAGTCCGGTCGGTCAGTGGTCGGATCGGTCGGCGGCCGGTTTGCAGGCCGGATGTTTCCGGGGCGGGGCGAATGGCCTTTTTTGCGTTCGCCGAAATATTTACGGCGGATTTCTTGCACCGTGCGCAATAACCCGGTATATTTACAAGTCAGAA
>JAEWQO010000132.1 GCA_023460315.1 Actinomycetes bacterium | reverse complement strand
TCTGGACCATCGCATGCGACATCATAGGACAGGAGAGCTTTTCTCTGGTTCTCATGTCAAGAATCTGGTGTAACCATCTACCGCACCACAGGCAGAGCCTGTGGGTTTCTCATATGGCGCTAAAGTTATAGCTGGATAACTTCTTACGCACTATAGCCGTATTAGTTATCTTTGGGTAACAATTTGGGGTGACGTAGCGTCATCATGGCGATATTTCACATTTCCTTCACATTTCAAGGAAGAGCGACACTGCCCCGTCATGGCCAAGCGAGGGGAATGCGGGCATGAGCCCTGCTTCGCAGGAAGGTGCCTGTCTTCAAGCCGTTTGCAGCCATTCCCCCGTGGAAAACGGGAAGCAGCTATGGCCGAAATCGGTCCCCTTCCGCAAGGATGCAGACAATCTCACAGCTTCGAATCAAGGACCGATTCGCGGTTGACGCGAACAGGGCAACACGTGATGTCGCGAGATGGCACGGCATGCCATACTATGAGCATCTGCAACACTTGAGTAGCATCGGTTAACAATTCGCGTCGCTTTGTATATGATACGAGCAACGCATAGGCAGCATCTGAACCGGAAAGGAAGCGTCTCATGCCGGCACTCATCACCCATGACACATTTGGGCAGGACGTTTATGATCGAATACGCGGCACCGTCGGTGCCCGGCGCGACGAGACGGAGGCGTTCCTTCTGGGTAACCAAGGCCCCGATCCCCTGTTCTATTCGATACTGGTTCCCCGGCTGCGCGCATTCAACCGTCTTGGCACCATCATGCACAGCGAAAAGCCCAACCAATTGTTGGCCGCCTTAAAAAACTCGCTCGCCATCCTCGACGAAAACGAGCTGCGAATCGGCCGCGCCTATGCTTTGGGTTTTCTCTGCCACTACACGCTTGACTCAGCCATGCATCCCCTCGTGTTCTTCCACGAATACCGCCTCTGCGATGCGGGAGAGCCCGGACTGTCCCGCTCCAACGGAAACGAGGTGCATGCGGTCATCGAAAGCGAATTTGATGAGATGGTCCTGTTCACCCGTCGGAACCAGACCGTGGCAACGTTCGACCCTTCGCGGGCCATCCTCAAAGGCGATGCCTCCGTCCTCGCCACGGTCTCCAAAATGTACGCATACCTCGCGCTGACCGTCTACGGTCTTGTCATTCCTTCCGCCATGTTCTCCTCATCGGTGAAAAGCTTCCGGGTTGCACAACGTCTTCTCCATTCATCGACGGGAACCAAGCGGGCCGTCCTCGGTCGCATGGAGGAACTGGTTCGCCCCTATTCCTTCTACCGCTCGATGAGCCACCGCCCGCAGGAGATCACCGAAAGCGAATTTGACAACCATGAGCACGCATCATGGAAAAACCCCTTCACCGGAGACGACGAGAAAAGAAGCTTCTGGGATATTTACGACGATGCCCTCGATCACGCCGTCGCCAATAGCAACACGTTCCTGACCGAAGGGTTTGATGCCCAGAGGGCCCATGAAATCACCGGCGATCTCGATTTTTCAGGCAAGCCAACCGTCGCCGCGGTGCTGTCGGTTCAAGACCACGATCCACAGGCCGACCCATCGGCTTCGGCCTAGAACATGCTCGAGGTTGTCCTGCCCATCCCCTTCTGGCTTGAGTTGGCAGCTGCATTGACCGGCGGCCTTTCTGGTGCCATGAGCGCAGTCCGCGCGCGCTATGACATGTTCGGAGTGGTCTGCATCGCGTTGACTGCCGGACTGGCCGGCGGCATCATGCGCGACCTGCTGCTCCAGAATTACGGCATCTACGCGTTCCAGAAACCCGAACTGCTCCTTGTCTGCGCCGCTGCCGGAGTGGCCGTGTTCTATTTTGGGAAACTGGCAACCTATCTGGATCCCCTCGTCGACCTGCTTGACAATCTGTCGGTCGGTCTCTGGGCCGTCCTCAGCGTGGGAAAGGGGCTTTCGGCGGGACTCGACATCGTCCCCTCGATCGTCCTTGGCACCGTCGCCGCCGTCGGGGGAGGAATCCTGCGCGACGTGTTCATGAACCGCGAACCCGAGGCGTTTCAGGCGGGAGCGCTCTACGGATCAGCCGCGCTCATGGGCTCCATCGCCTACGCCCTCATGAAGCAGAACCACCTCTTGGATCAATGGGCGGCATTCGCGTGCGTTGGCCTGGTGCTGGTGCTCCGCTATGCGTCGCTTTCCCTCGGTTGGCGCACCAAACCGCCTCACGACTATTCCGACATGGTCACCCACACCGTCGCAAGGCCGGTCAAGTCGGTCGCCCGTCGTGTCCGTCAGCCAAAGGGCAACAGGGAACGCAACAAGGGAAAAGCGAAAGACGCCCCCGCCGCAAAGAGAATCCGGATGGCAAAGAGATCCCGCGCGGCAAAGGATGCCCGCAAGGCAGAACGCCCTCCCGACCACCAGGACCGGGAAAAGGCCGATTGAAGCGGTCCCTGAGTTTTGCCGACGCCCTGCTAGACGTTTTTCAGCAGGATGGTGTTCATGGTGTCGGCAGCGTGTTCGCACGCGTCGCAACATTTTTCCATGCAGCTGAATATCTGCGACCACACCAGCACGCGCATGGGATTTTCGCGATCTTCCGTATGGAGGCTGCGGATGACCTTCATATACAGCTGATCAGCCTCCTCCTCATACGTGTTCACATCAACGATGAGCTGCTTGAATTTCTTTGATTTCTTGAAGTTCCTGAAGTCCTCCATGGCGGTGTCGAGCGCCTCGCAGCTCTTCTTGATGAGACAGGCGAACTCATGCGCGTCCTTGTGCATGAAATGAACGTCGTACATGTAGAATCGCTGTATGACATCCTCGATGTAATCGACGATGTCATCGAGGAATTGCGCAAGATCCACAACGTCCTCACGCTCGATGGGCGTGATGAAGTCAGTTGCCACGTTCTTGAAGATGGCATGGTTGAGCTCGTCGCCATCGTGTTCGATCTGATGCGCACGCTCCATGGCCCCCTTCAGCTCTTCGGCTGTTGTGAAGCCCTCAATAGCCTCGATCAACAGGCCCGCTTCTTCAACGGCCACCTTCGTCTGCTGCTCGAACGCTTCGAAATAATCGAACTTTTTCTTCTTGCTCATGAACGATTCCCTTCTTTATGAGAAGAATAAAAACAGCCGGCCAAATGCAAACCCGAGCAGTCCACAGCCCGGAAATGTCAAAACCCAAGTCTTCACCATGTCCACCGCGATGCTCCATTTCACCGAGCTTTTGCACTTCGCGGCCCCCACGCCCATGATGGCCGTGGTCTTCGTGTGGGTCGTCGAGACGGGAAGGCCGCCAAACGTGGCGATGAGCAAGCAGATCGTCGCGCCGAAGCTGGCAGCGAAACCTTGATATTTCTCCAACTTCACCATGTCCATTCCCACGCTCTTGATGATCTTTTTACCGCCAATGGCAGTTCCCAAGCCCATATTGAGCGCACAGAACAGCATGAGCCAGATGGGAAGAGCCATCTGATCCGCACTTCCAACGCCAGTCGCCAACGTTATAGCCAGAATGAAGACACTCATGAACTTCTGACCGTCCTGAGCGCCATGCATGAACGCGACCCCGGCACCGGCAGCAATCTGGGCCCATCTGAAGAAGTGATCAAGCTTCATGCGATCAAACCCGCGGCACAACCTCCCGATGGCCTTCGAGAACGCCCACCCCGAACCAAAGCCCAAAAAGGTGGAAAGCACGATACCGTAGATGACCTTAATCCATTCTCCCCAGTTCACACCGCTAAAACCACCTTGAAGGGCCACGGCTGCGCCCGTGAGCCCCGCAATGAGAGAATGGGATTGGCTGGTGGGAATGCCGAAGAACCATGCTGCGACACCCCAAACGATGATGGCAACCATGGCCGCCAGAAGCGCGAGCAGGGCCGCTTGGTTGTCACCGCCAAAATCGACCATATGAAAGATGGTGTTGGCGACGGCCGCGGAGACCAAGGTGATGATCAGCAGCCCAAAAAAGTTGCATATAGCCGCCATGACGATGGCAGTTCTCGCGCTCATGCAACGGGTGGAAACGACAGTAGCAATCGCGTTGGGCGCATCGGTCGCACCGTTGACGACAATGACGCCGATGTTCAATAAGGTTACGGCTACCAGCATCGGGTTAGAGACAAGTCCTGCGACGAACGTAGCCCACTCTATGGTCACGAATTCCCTTTCAGCAACAATGGTAAAAGGCTCAGCAGATCATCAGTTTAACGTAAATCTGACATTCGAAAAGGGGTGTGAAGGGCTTTTCCCGCAGGAGAACATCTCGAAGGGTAAAATTTTTGTAAAGTCGGCCCCACACGTCGGCCGCCCCCCTGCTGCTTGGCATGTCCTCCTCGGATCGCGCCACCATTCTCGCAAGCCCCGCGGCAAGAAGGGGCGGTCACACCTCGGCTGGAGGTGACAGGAGGAGGACAACCGCACGCCCAATGCACCGCCTCAACGAAGAGAGGAGATCAGGCATAGTGGGCGAAGACACGCCTGCGTTCTTCGCCGATGGTGGTCAGACCATTATGGCCAGGAAGCACCACGGTGTTGTCAGGGAGCACGGCAAGGCGCTTCAGCGAGCGCCGCATGTCACCCATGTCACCGCCTGGAAAGTCGGTCCGCCCAATGGAGCCGCGAAACAGCGTGTCTCCCGACACAAGCACGGGAGCCCCCTCCCGATCCGTGCCGAACTGCGCGTCAAGGAACAGGCACATGCTGCCTTTCGTGTGTCCCGGAGTGAGAATCACCTTCCATGGCATGGTGCCAATCTCCAAGATGTCACCCTCGCCGACAACATGATCGACCGGACACGGGTCGAATTTCCGGTCGCCTGGAGCGATCTCCTCCTCGCCTCTGATGCACGGGGCGTCGATCTTGGAAGCTATGACCAGAGCTCCTGTCTTTTCACGCAGCTCCTTGGCCGCACCCACGTGGTCAAAATGACGATGGGTCAAGACGATGGCATCGGGAGTGCGACCCCCGAGCGCCTCCATGATGACCGCGGGTTGACATGAGGGATCGACAACGATGGTCGCCTCATGGTCGGAAATGAAGTACACGTTGTTCTCAAGCATGCCCAACACAAGATATTCAACTGGAACGCAGGTGCCTTTCACTTTGTTCACCATGGCAGGAATCCTTTCCCATCGGCCGAAACCAAACGGCCTCTCCTATTTTTTCTTCTTGCTGGTTCCGCCGTTGGGCATCATGCGGCAGGCGTCAAACACTCCCTCTATGCTGTGCAGTCTGTTCAGGACGATGTCGATATGCTTGATGTCCGACACCTGGAACAAAAAGCGCATCTCCACCATCCCGTCACGATGGGATGTGGTGGTTGACGACAGCACGTTTGCACCCACTTCGGACAGCGTGACGGCAACATCCCTCAGCAGATTCATGCGGTCGAGAGCCTCGATAAAGACCTCCACCTTGAAGGAGGTGCTCTTCGACAGCTCGCTTTCCCATGACACCTCGATGATGCGTTCGGGATTCTGCAGGAGGTCAACGGCATTTGGGCAGTCGGAACGATGCACCGACACCCCGCGGCCGCGGGTCACGAAGCCGAGGATGTCATCTCCGGGCACTGGGTTGCAGCACCGGGACAGGCGCACGAGCACATCGTCGATGCCCTTGACCACCACGCCGTTGCTCGAATGAGTTTCGTGTTTCTTCGGTCGTTTCACGCTGGTGAGCATGGGAGGAAGCTTGCCCGTGGACACGTCGGATGCACCGAGGCCGGGGGTTTCTGCCTCCTCATTGCCCTTGTCGACGAGGATCTTCAGCAATCGGTTCGAGACATGTTGGGCGCTTTCCTTGCCCGTGCCTATATTGACGAGCATGTCGTCGGCATCATTGTAGCCCATGTGATCCGACACAGATTTTATTGCCCTCATGGATTGTGCGCTGGAGATGCCCAATCCATGTTTGCGCATCTCTCTCGTCAGCTTGTCGCGCCCATTCTGCAGATCGTCGCCACGGCTCACCTTGCTGAAATACGATCGTATCTTGCTGCGCGCAGAAGGAGTCTTGACAACATTGAGCCAGTCCCGCGAGGGAGTCGCGCTTTTCTGAGTGAGGATGTCAACACGGTCGCCCAGCTGGAGCTCGTAGGTGAGGGGCACAATGGCTCCGTTCACCTTCGCGCCCACGCAGTGGTTGCCCACCTCCGTATGGATGGCATAGGCGAAATCGACCGGTGTCGAGCCGGCCCTCAGACTCATGACCTCGCCTTTTGGCGTGAAGACAAACACTTCTGTCGGAGCGAGATCCACCTTGAGGTCCTTGAGGAACTCGCGCGAGTCCTGGGTCTCATCCTGCCAGTCAACCATCTGACGAAGCCAGGCGAGCTGCTGGTCGATGTCGTCGTCGCCCTTCCCCGAGCTTTCCTTGTACCGCCAGTGGGCAGCCACGCCGTATTCGCTCTGGCGATGCATCTCCTCCGTGCGGATCTGCACCTCCAACGGCCTGCCAGCCGGACCGATAACCGTGGTGTGCAGGCTTTGGTACATGTTGAACTTCGGCATGGCAATGTAGTCTTTGAACCGTCCCGGCATGGGATGCCAGAGCGTGTGCACCGCACCGAGCGCGGAGTAGCAGTCCTTGACCGATTTCACGATCACCCGCACCGCAATCAGGTCGTATATTTCGGAAAAGCCCTTGCCCTTCTTCGCCATCTTCTGATAGATGGAGTAAAGGTGCTTCGGACGGCCCATGATCTGCGCCTGGATGTTCACCTTTTCCATCTCGTCGTGAAGTATGCCGATGATCTGGTCAAGATAGCCTTCGCGCTCAGAACGGCTCTCGGTCACCATGCGTGAGACTTGCTTGTACTTGTTTGGCTCAAGGTAGAAAAACGACAGATCCTCCAGCTCCCACTTGATGCTGTTGATTCCCAAGCGGTGGGCAATGGGCGCGTATATCTCCAGCGTCTCGCGCGCTTTGAAGATGCGGCGGTCTTCCCTGAGGGCGCCCAAGGTGCGCATGTTGTGCAGCCGGTCAGCCAGCTTGATGACGATGACCCGTATGTCCTTGCTCATGGCAACGAACATTTTGCGAATGGTTGCGGCCTGCTTGTCCGAAAGGCTCTCAACCTCAATGCGGGTGATCTTCGTCACGCCCTCCACCAGCTGGGCGACCTGCGTGTTGAACTCGCGGCCAACCTCGTCGGCAGTTACCTCGGTATCCTCGACCGTGTCATGGAGCAGGGCGGCGCACAGCGTCTCCACGTCCATACGGAGATCGGCCAATATGAGAGCGACCTCGACCGGATGCGCCACGAAGGGCTCGCCGCTTTTGCGGCATTGTCCTTGGTGAGCATTGCTTGCAAAGGCAAACGCCTTGGCGAGCAAGGCCTCGTCCTCCGGCGAAAGATACACGGACGTCAGACGTTGAAGCTCCAGGAACCGGTCTTCGGGAGTCTCGGTTCCCAAGGGCTCCATGAAACCGGCCTTCACCTCGGCAGAGAAGGCCTTCTCTGCCACGTGAGAACGCCCGAGAAGATCGTCTTCGACAGTCTGCTTGGGCGCCGGCTGCCCCAACGGCTCGCCGATCAGCTCATCTCTTCGCTGCTTTCCGGTCATGGCCGCCTCCCTCCTCCTGTCGAGACGTCTCGGACCCGGTGGCACACGAGCTTTTCTTGAGGACCTCCCATCCGCGACCGCACTCGTCATCGGGCAAGATGGGTCTCGACACGCGAGTCCGAAGTTCACGGGAATCGCATTTCATCGCCCAGTCGCGGAACTCATGAAACACCGCCCGCTCGCCAAGGCCCTCACGGTATCGCACGCTGTCGGTCAGCTCGACTTTGTCCTTCGTGTCAACCACGTGGATCGACCGCGTTGCCTCTCCCGACGCATAGGCGGTATGAGTTTCTATCAGGCCGAGCTCGCGAAAAACGGCGACGCCACACGCAGCCGATGCCGGACTGACACCAGCCCCCTCCTCGCTCGCCAAACGCGCGAGGTCAGCATTGCTCATGGTGAAAAACTCATCGGCGCTCTCCCGCTGCTTCGTCCTCAGGCAACGGTAGACCTGAGCCAAGCAAGCGTGATCAGGTGTGGTGTCACCTAGAATACGTTCATTGATGCCAGCGTCGCGGCGACCGAACAGAAGATGAACGAAAGCTTCCTGCCCATCGCGGCCCGCTCGACCACTCATCTGGTTGAACTCCACTTCATTGAAGGGCAGATGGTACAGCACGACATGGCGGATGTCCGGGATGTCAACGCCCTCGCCAAACGCCGATGTGGCAACCAGGACCGAAAGCGCGTCCGTGCGGAACAGCTCCTCGATCCTCTTGCGTTCTGACCGCGAGAGGCCGGCGTTGTAAAATCCGATGAGGGGTGCCAGCTGGGGAACGCGCTTGCGCAGCGTACGGGCAACGGCAACTGACTGCTCGCGCGAGTTCACGAAAATGACTGTCCTGCCACCCGAGGCAACGAGATTCGCCAGATAGTCATCGCGATTTTTAAGGTTGCGCTGATCGTCAAGCTGCAAGTTTGCACGAGCCGTCTCGTCGAACACGCAGGCATCCAGCGGAAGCGCCGTGCGGATGTCGGAGGCGATATCGTCCCCCGCCGTAGCCGTGAGCGCAAGCACCGTCGGCATGCCGAGCTTCGCGATAGCCTGCCCAATGGTCGCGTAAGCAACACGCTGGCCGGCCTTTGCCAGGCCAATGTGGTGGGCTTCGTCGACCACTGCAAAGCCGACACGATGCGTGGCCACGAACTCATCGATGTGATAGCTCAGAAATTCGGGGGTGGTCAGAACTATGTCATACGTGCCATCGGCAAGCCCGGCACATGCCTGGCGCCGCTCCTCGGGCGTGCTTTCGCCCGTCAGCGTCACCACGCCGATCCCGAACGTGTCAAGCGCCTCCCGCAGGTGGAAGGCCTGATCTGCTATGAGCGCACGCAGAGGATAGACGAACACGCTTACCTCATGCCGACCAAGGGCCCGGACGGCTGCGTGGACCTGGAACGTGAGGGATTTGCCACGGCCGGTTGCCATGACCGCGAGAACGGAGCGGCCTGCAGCCAAATGGTCAAGCACGCGGCGCTGTGACTCATGCAGCTCTCCCTCGCCAATGATGGCCCGCACGATATCGCTCTCAAGCGATGAGGAATCCTCAACCGCCTTGCGCTCCCATCGTTCCCGACTTCTCTCAAGCTTTGCCTCATACGCCTCGACATCTTCCGAGCGCTGCGGGCAGTCGGTGCATATCTCCGCATCACTTGTCGCGTACAGGTCGGCCACAAAGGAGAGGTTTTCAGGATTGAGACACGCCTCCAAGGCCCCACAGGTACGCGCAGGTGCCAGAGATTGCAGCATGGCTTTGACAGACTTTCGACCGCGCCATTCGTCTATCTGCACTTCAAACGCAGCATTCACGACAGAGTCAGTGTGCATGAGGGCCTCGATGTCGGTGCAATGGAACATGATGCCCGACACCGTTGCCCGACCGTCGGACAAGACGCAGGAGAAATGGTTTTTCTCGGCCCCGACGGCACGGCAGTTCATGAGCGTCACATCGCGTGCCAGATAAACGGGCATGAGATTCTCTTGCCCAAACGGTGCCAAGGCGTCAAGCTTTGCAACGCTGTCGAGCGTCAATTCGTCAAGAGCGACACACGCATCGATTTCAATAAGGGGATGGAACTCCCCTTCAGGAAGTTCGTCCATATAGGCAATGAGGCGCCGCTCAAACTCCGGCAGAAGGGCACTCGGCAACGTCACTCCAACGGCGGCGTCATGCCCTCCGAAACGGGTAAGCAAGTCGGAGGCGCTTTCTACTGCCTTGAACAGGTTCACCTGGCCAACGCTGCGCCCACTGCCACGCGCTTCCTCACCGTCGATCGTGAACAGCAGCGATGGCACGCCATAGGTGTTCACCAGGCGGCTGGCCACGATGCCTTTCACCCCCTCGTGCCAGCTCTCCCCCGACACAATAAGCGCACGTTGCCCATGGTACGCCTCGATTGCCTGAGCCTTCGCGATCTCGGTCAGCTCGGCCTCAATGGAACGGCGCTGGCCGTTCACGTCTTCAAGCTCGGAGGCAAGACGTTCCGCCTCCTCCAAATCATCGGTCATGAGGAGATCGAGCGCCAGGTGCGCATCTCCCATGCGCCCGGCAGCGTTCAAGCGGGGAACGACCGAGAAGCTGAGATTCGTGGCGCTCACTGGTTTATCGGCAGCACCGGCCACGGCAAGCAAGGCGGCGATGCAGGGACGGGCTGATTCATTCATACGCGCAATGCCATCGGCCACGAGAGCGCGGTTTTCACCACGCATAGGCATGAGGTCAGCGACCGTTCCCAGCGTCGCAAAATCGGTGTACCCGCGCCAGAGATGCGGCTGTCCCAGACGGCCACCCAAAACCTGAACCAGCTTAAGGGCAACGCCGACGCCAGCAAGGATGGCGCTTTCGCAAGCTTCGTCCATCTTCGGATCGGCCACTGGAACGCCTTCGGGCACCAGATCGACCGGCTCGTGATGGTCGGTGATGGCAAGTCCCACGCCCGCCTCCACGATGAGCGCCGCCTCTGCCTTACACGCAATGCCGCAGTCGACCGTGACAATGAAGTCGGGCTCAAGGGAGCGTGCACGGTCGAATGCCGCCTCGGTCAGGCCATACCCCTCGTCAAAACGCAAAGGTATGAACGGTGTCGCATGGGCGCCCAGCTCTCGCAAGCCGCGCGTGAGCACCGTGGTGGCCGAAATGCCGTCAAGGTCGAAGTCGCCGAACACGAGGATGTGGTCACCTCGCTTGATCGCCTCCTCAAGCGCATCGGCGACCTCCCCTAAGCCGGGAATGAGATAAGGGTCGAGCCAATCGCGTTCCAGCGAAGGTTCGAGAAACTGGCGGACCTCGGAGGGGTCGGAAAGACCCCGCGCGACCAAGGTCGCCGCAATAAAGCGCGGCACGCCTATCTCGCGCTCGATGCGTGCAACAGCCGAAGGGTCGGCCGCTTTTATGTTGAACTGGGCAGACATGGGCGCTCATACCTCGCATGCTGAGAATCTGTTAATCAGGTTTTATTGTCCCACAAGAGACCCGCCCTGTCACCGAGGAAAGGGCAGTCCGTAACGGCGATGCACGGAAACAGCATGCCCGTCGAGCGCCTTCAGAGAATTTGGAGAGCCGTTCGGAAAGCTCCCAACGGACAAGGGATGAGCACGGGACGCGAACGAGAAACAACAGGCAAGGGGTAAAGGGCGCAACAGCGAAGGGCACGACGTTAAGCGTGGCGGCCTATCATCCAATTGGCACAGCCCAACAGACAGCGAGCGCGACGGCAGAGGGCACGGCAGGCACGACGGCGAAGCATTGTGCGCACAATGTCACGCAGGAAGTGCCGAAGCGCGCGGGGGCACCGCAGGCAAGAACGCAGGGGTGCCGGGCATGGGGTGCAGTGGGCTGGACGAGGGCGAGGGATGCCGGCCGACGTGCAGGATGCAGGGGCGCTACGGGCACGACACGCAGGGGTGCCGAACATGGGGCGTACAGGGGCACCGGACATGGTGTGCAGGGACACTGGCACGACGTGCAGAGGTGCCGAACATAGTGCGCAGTGGGCTGGACGAGGGCGCAGGGGCGTCGGGCATGGGACGCAGGGAGTGCCGGACGAGGAATATCGGGCACCGAACCGGGGTGACGATGCCGCGAGCCCGAGAAATGGTAAGGCCTGTTTGCACCTAAAATTTCATTCAGTCATCTGATCTGGTCTTTTGTTTGACTGTCAGCAAGCAAATGCGCTGCGATCCTTGCTTTCCTTTCCATTTCTCGGCTTCGCGGCATAGGAGCAAGGCATGACCTCATGGCGGCAAACGAGGAAACGGCACGGCGACCCTCAACGACACGCCGCGGACGAGATGGCACAAGCGACGCCAAAGGCGGTGCGTTGCCGGCAAGGCCTATGGCAGGCATGAAGTCGATGCCGTACGAGGAATGTCCCTGCGGATGCGAGGAGGAGAAATCGCACGCAGTCCCCACAGGAGCCGAAGAGAAGCATCCCGCACAGGATGTGCGCAAACGCGGAGCAAGGGGTAGAAAGAGGGGAAGCCATGAGTAAAGCAAACGGTAGGAAACGCCTTGCAGAAAAACCCTTTCCCGAAGGAGAAGATGCTGCGATACTGGAGGCATGCGGAACGGAGTGCTCCGAAAAGGCCGGAGGCTCCCCAATCGGAAGGAGCGCACCATGAAGATCTCTGCTCGCAACCAACTCAAAGGAACCGTCTCCGCCGTCTCCGAAGGAGCGGTGAACGGTGTCGTCACCATCAACCTCGGAGAAAACACCGTCAAGGCAAACATCACCATGGAAGCCATCAAAGACCTCGGCATCAAAGAAGGCGTTGCCGCCGTCGCCATCGTCAAGGCCAGCAACGTCATGTTCGCCACCGGCTCTGAACCCATCACGAACATCTCTGCCCGGAATCAGATCGCCGGGAAGGTTTCCGCGGTCAAAACAGGTGCAGTGAACGGCCACGTGACCATCGAAACGGCCGAAGGGGCGCAGATCACAGGATCAATCACCAACGAGGCCATCGAGGCTTTGGGCCTTGTCGAAAACGCTCCTGCGATTGCAATTGTAAAGTCAACCGACGTCATTGTTGGTGTGTAGCAGTCCTCACGGCAGCAGCATCAGTCTCGAAGCCGCGCAACCTGCACAGCCCGAGATTACCGTGTTCCCGCTCACCGTCATGACAGGCAGCATCATTCTTGGAGCCGCGCAACCTGCGCGGCTTCTCTCTTTTTGAAGCGGAGTCAGAAAGATTCCTCCCTTCGTTCCCCTTTCTTGAAACATTCGGACGATCCAAACCGTATGCTTTGTCGAGGAGGAAACATGACCGAAGAACCCGAGGCTCGAAGAAAGGGCCAAACCCGCTCCGAAGCATTCTTGGCACAAGCCATGAGCACCTTTGGCGATGCCGTCTATCGGCTGGCCCTCAGTCAAACCCGCCTGAAAGCGGATGCCGAGGATGTGTATCAGGACGTGTTCCTGCGTCTCTACAACGACAAGACCGCATTCGCCAGCGATGACCACTTGAAGGCATGGCTGCTCCGCGTGACCATAAATCGTTGCCACGACCTCGCCCGATCATCATGGAAGCGCCGCTCGGTCGCATTCGATCCCGAGCGAGACGACATCGCGGCACCGATCCGCGACGAAAAGGACGCAGCCGTGTGGGATGCGATTGGCCAGCTGCCCGAGCAGCTGCGCGCCGCCGTGAACCTGCATTATGTGGAAGGCTACTCCACCGAGGAGATCGCCGGAATCATGCAATGTCGGCCAGCGACCGCCCGCACCTGGCTTTTTCGAGCCCGTTCGCGCATGAGGGAGCTTCTTCAAAGCAAGCAGGACGATACGACCGGCTTGGATCATGAGCGCTCCCCTGCGCGCGAAAAGACATCGATCAAACCCGATGGCAGCACAAAGAATCATGTGCGCCTTCCACACACGAAGGCGACATCCGCAACCGTCGCCCCGTCGAAAGGAAACCTCTCATGACCGAAAATCCCTTCAGCGTCTACCGCTCCATGATGGACGAAGTCAAGGCGCCTCCTTCTCTGCCTGATCGCGTGCTCCAGAAAACGCAGATGCAAAAAGACATGGTCAAAGCGAGGGATCCTCTCTTCACGCACGATAAACGGACATATCGCGACACTGTTCAACATATTCCAAAACGATCGAACCGCCGCACGCCAAAAGGACTGGCGGCTGCCGCATGCCTCGCCCTGCTAGCCATAGTCGTTGGCGCATCCCTCACTCTGCCAGGAATCGGCAAACAGCAAAGTCAGGCTCCGTTTGACTTCTCCGTGCAGGCGTATGCATCTTCGCAGGACACCATCCTCTCGATGGGATCGGGCGGCACCATCGTCTTCGATATCGACTCGAATCTCCCCATCCCTCCCGATGAGCAGTACGCTCAGCTGGGAGTCTATACGGGATGTCTGTTCCGCGTCGAAGGAGAGGACATCGTTCGCATCCAGGCAAACGTCGACCGCGGCGAGCTGTATCGCTATTCATCAGAAAAATTTGAGAAATCAAGCAATCCGAAACTCTGGGAGGAAGCCCTTAGCTGGAAGCAGACAAAAATCGGGGAAGACGGACCCTTCGCCCGTTATGACATGGTTCTGCCGATATCCGGCAATGACGGCAGAAATCGAGACGACTCCGACAAGCTCGTCGGCATCAAGTACTACCAGCGACTGGGAGAAACCGTCGACATGTCCGTCAACGATAGCGATGGATCACGGCTGTCGGACTACTGCTTTGGACTGTGGACCAACGAGGACCGTTCCAACTCAACCCAACAGGATGAATTCGCTGCTTCGGTCGACACTCTCGATGGGGCAAGACTGACGATCACCGTGGAAAGATCCGACGGAAGCTGCTCGACAAAAGTCATCGAGCTGAGATCAGCCGACGTCAAGGCAAACATCGTATCAGGCGGAAACGGCGGGAGCTCATCGCTGCAGCTGGTGCCCGAAATCATCGATCTGTCCTTGAAAGACGAGGAGGACATCCGGGATGACTATGCGAATGGCTTGACGACCGTCCATACGCTTTACGGCACGATCGTCGACCAGAATGGCAGTCCTTTCCCCTGCGGCGAAGCGTCCCATCATACGCTCGACAAGCCACTGACAGACCCGATCGTCCTTGCAGCCGCCTCCGCTTCGGAATGATCCCAACGCTGCCGGCAGGCTTTATACCAACGAAAGCGGGCAACACGCCAGAAGCATGGTGTCCGCTCCCATCGCCCAACGCCTCGCCCCATTGATGAAAATCCTCCTGCACCAGCAGAACCAGCAGAGCCGGATCACCTTGATCCGGCTCTGCTCATCCCTGGGGCGCCTGCTGTCGGTATGCTCTCGTGACGCAAGGTGCGAATGTGTCTGGCGCGCGCCCTTTCATCAACCCGGCGACGAAGCGCCGGACGGTGTGTCAAACTAGGCAACCACCTGGGCACACATCCCGCCGATCTTTTGGAAAACAGGTGCTGCCCCAGCAGTGACCTGTACCGATCCATCCTCAGCGACGGCAAGCAAGGTCGGAGCCTGCATGATGCGGAAACGTTGCGCCAGACTCACATTGTCCTCGGCGAACAGCTCTTCAAACGCAATGCCCGCCTCCTCCATCTGGGCAGCAGCATGCTTGCAATTCGGACAGGTTCGCGTAGCCACAAGGTAGAGCCCCGCAGGAAGCACACTGCCGACAGGCCCAGCAGATGTCGCATCGGCCCCGTTGCTGCCCGCCTCACCGGCAGCATACGCCACGCCATCCGACACCTCCACCGCTTCCCTGTTCGCTGAGCTTCCTGCCTGATCAGCACCTGAGACGGCAGCGACGCGCGCGTCGCCCTTCACAAGCTTGGAAGACCCCAAATCGTAGAGGACGCGATCCTTGAACTCTTGAGACTTCCCGTCATTCCAGTTCTTCACCGGACGATAGTATCCCGTTATGCGGCTGTAAACCTCGGTCTCCTCATGGCAGAGCGGGCATTCGTGAACCTCTCCGGCAAGATAGCCGTGGTTCTTGCACACAGAATACGTTGGGGACAGGGTGTAATACGGCAGCTTGTAGTTCTCGGCTATCTTGTGCACAAGCGTGGCCGCAGCATGCCAATCGGGCAGTTTCTCGCCCAGAAATGCGTGGAACACGGTGCCCGAGGTGTACAGCGTCTGGAGGTCGTCCTGCACGTCGAGCGCGCTGAAGATGTCGTCGGTGAATCCGACCGGCAGATGGGACGAGTTCGTGTAGTAAGGCTCGCCCTGATCGTTCGCCGTGACGATGTCGGGGAATCGCTCCTTGTCATGCTTGGCGAACCGATAGGTGGTCGATTCGGCAGGCGTGGCTTCAAGATTGTACAGATCCCCGTATTTCTCCTGATAGTCAGACAGTCGCTCACGCATGTGATTCAGGACTTCTTTCGTGAATTCCTGTGCGGACTGAGTGCTGAGGTCCACTCCAAGCCACTTTGCGTTCAGGCATGCCTCGTTCATGCCCAAAAGGCCGATGGTGGAAAAGTGGTTCTCGAACGAACCCAGATAGCGCTTCGTATAGGGATACAGGCCGGCATCGAGCAGCTTCGTGATGACCGTGCGCTTCGTCTTGAGCGACCGGGCCGCCAGATCCATGAGATGGTCGAGGCGACGATAGAAATCCGCCTCATCTTCCGCTAGGTATGCGATGCGCGGCATGTTGACGGTCACCACGCCAACCGAGCCCGTCGACTCGCCGCTGCCGAAGAATCCTCCGGATTTTTTACGGAGCTCTCGCAGGTCAAGGCGAAGGCGGCAGCACATGGAACGCACGTCGGAGGGCTCCATGTCCGAATTGATGTAATTGCTGAAATAGGGCGTGCCGTACTTTGAAGTCATTTCGAACAGCAGGCGATTGTTCTCCGTCTCGCTCCAGTCGAAGTCGCGCGTGATGGAATAGGTGGGAATGGGATACTGGAAGCCGCGACCGTTCGCATCGCCCTCAATCATGATCTCGATGAATGCCTTGTTGACCATGCCCATCTCGGCCACGCAGTCGCCGTAGGTGAAGTCCTGCTCCTTGCCTCCCACGATGGCAGGCTGGTCGCGCAGGTCGGCGGGGCACACCCAATCAAGCGTGATGTTGGAGAACGGCGCCTGGGTTCCCCAGCGCGAGGGCGTGTTGACACCGAAGACAAAGCTTTCAATGCATTGCTTGGTCTCGCCATAGGAGAGGCTGTCGGCTTTCACGAACGGCGCGAGATAGGTGTCGAAGCTCGAAAACGCCTGAGCGCCGGCCCACTCGTTCTGCATGATGCCAAGGAAGTTGACCATCTGGTTGCACAGGCTCGACAGGTGGCTTGCGGGCTTCGAGGTAATCTTTCCCGGCACTCCCCCCAAGCCCTCCTGGATGAGCTGCTTGAGAGACCATCCGGCACAGTATCCCGTCAGCATGGACAGGTCGTGCAGGTGGATGTCCGCGTTGCGATGGGCGGCGGCCACCTCCTGGTCATATATCTCCGACAGCCAATAGTTCGCGGTGATGGCGCCTGAATTCGACAGGATCAGCCCGCCGACGGAATACGTGACGGTTGAGTTCTCTTTGACGCGCCAATCCTCCACGTTGACATAGCTGTCGACGATGGACTTGTAGTCGAGGAGCGTCGCCTTCGCGTTGCGGACGTTCTCCCGCTGGCGACGGTAAAGAATATAGGCCTTCGCCACATCGGCGTATCCGGCCGTGGACAGCACTTCCTCGACGCTGTCCTGGATGGCTTCAACCTCGATGAGGTTCCCGGATATCTTGGGCTCGAAGTGTGCGGTGACGTTGAGCGCAAGCAGATCGATCGTGGAAGGATGGTACTGCTTCCCGAGAGCATCGAACGCCTTTGCAATGGCTTCCGATATTTTCGCAATGTCGAATTCCGCAACGGTGCCGTCGCGTTTCTGAACCTCGTACATGCTGCTCTCCTTCGCGTCTTGTATGCCGTCAACGACGCCTCCACGCACGAAAAAGAGTGCAGTTCGGACACGGAACAATTCGTGAACGAGGTGCAGGCCAAAGCGGGCAGAGGGTCGAAACTGATGGGTTTAACCCTACCAGCGCCAGGCAGCTCAGTCAATGGCTCGTCATCAATATGTTGAATATATTGTCATAAGCGTATCAATATGTTGTAGTTTTTACCTGGGATTATAAGTCCGGGAAAACATGGCTCCCGTGAAAAGCGACCTGCGAAAACGAAGCGAAGCCACCACCCCTCGGATAAACGGAGCTCGAAGAGAGGCAGAATCTGCGCGCATCCACGGACCGAACGGCTTCCCACAACCGCTTGACGGAACCACTTCGCAATCATAGACTCGTCTGTATGCCTGACGAACAGAGAAGAGGCCATGCGAAACAACGATCTTCGACTTTTGGAATTCCCGCACCCAGCAAATGGAAGCCTTCGCTCCGCATGGTGGCCACTTCCCTTTCCCCCTGAAACGGCCACGGCGACCCCATGAACATCGCGGGACTGCAAAAGCTCACTCTGCTCGATTTTCCCGGGCATACCGCTGCAACCGTGTTCACGCCCGGCTGCAACCTGCGCTGCCCTTTTTGCCACAATGTCGACTTGGTCGTGGGAAACTCCTTTCCCCTCACTTCCCTCGATGACTTCTGGGCCTTCTTGGACAAGCGCCATGGGCTTCTCGACGGGGTGTGTATCACGGGCGGCGAGCCACTCCTGCAACCCGATCTCGCGACGTTCTGCGCGCAGATACGGGAGAGGGAGTTCAAAGTCAAACTGGACACGAACGGAAGCTTCCCCACACGTCTGCGCAAGCTCATCCAGGCGCAGGTGATCGACTATGTCGCCCTCGATGTGAAAAACGCCCCCGATCGCTATGCGGAGACCGTGGGCGTGCCCAGCTGTGACGTTTCGGCCGTGCGTGAGAGCATCGAGGTGCTGCTGGAGGGGAAGATCGGATACGAAATGCGCACGACCGTCGTGCGTGAGCTACACGACGAAGAAGGGCTTGTCCGACTTGCCCGGTGGATCGAAGGCACGCAAGCCTGGTTCTTGCAGAACTTCGAGGACGGCGACGGCGTGCTCGAAGGCGCAGGGCGCTTTCATCCCTGGGATCCCGACAGCCTGCGCGCGCTCATGCCGCGGCTACGGGCAATCGTGCCCTCCGCACAGCTGCGAGGGATCGACGAATAGCGCAAAAGGAAAGCGGCGAGGCATGCAGCGGCGCGTCAGAAGATACCGCGAACGTCTCGGTCAAGCGTGTCCGACCGGAGGTTGATCAGAAGTTCCTCAACGGCCGACAGCGTTGCGACAGCGCAGAGAAACACCGTCGAAGGCACCATGCCGAACAGCGCAAACAGCAGAGGAAAGCAGAACAGGGCGCATCCTGTCACCTTGTTGGCGCAGGTGTGAAGCGTTGCCCAGGCCCGATGGCGCACGGCTCCCACCATAATCGAAGCCAGCCGCAGCGCGGTAACAACCCCCACCCACAGCCAAAGCACTCCCGGCAAGGCGAGCAGCGGCACCATGACAAGGAGCACGGCCCCAACGAACGCCACGTCTCCCACGCTGTCGAGCACGGCGCCAGCCTTGGTGACCACCTGCAGGCGCCGAGCCAAAAACCCATCGAGCACGTCGGTGATCCCACACGCAAGATACCCGGCAAAAAACACTCCCGAGAGCGGCTCCACGAACAGCAGGGCGAAGGACAGCACGATGCGTGTACAGGACAGCGCATTGGGAAGCATCCTTGCAAACTGCGACTTCTCGGGTGCTTGCGTCACGCGAACACATAGCCCGTCATGGAAAGCGAGCCCATGGTGCGTGCTTCGTTGAACGTCTCGACGGTGCCCCCGGTTCCCGCCGCGCCCAGCGCATAGACCAACGGAGCAAAATGATCGGGCGTGGGAACGGCGAGACGCGCCGCAGAGCCGGCTTGGCGATAGTCAATGACCTTGCCGTGATCGCCCGCGAGCACGGCCTCGCGGATATATCGGTCAAACTCATCAGCCCAAGGAAAACCTCCCTCACTCGACCAGTCGACCATCCCGAGGTTGTGCACCATGTTGCCGCTGCCCATGATGAGCACGCCCTGCTTCCTGAGCGGAGCGAGCGCCCGCCCCCTCTCATAGCGCTCTTCCATGGACGCGCTCGCGTCGACGCTGAGCTGATACACCGGAACGTCGGCCTGAGGAAACATCCTGCGCAGCACCGACCACGCACCATGATCGATTCCCCAGGAATTGTCGATCTGAGCCCTCCCGTCCAGAAGGTCAACCGTCGTGTGGGCCCATTCGGGAGAACCGGGGGCCGGATATTCCACGCGATACAATGCCTCGGGAAATCCATAGAAATCATGCACAGTATTCGGTCGAGGATCGTCGGCCGTCTTTGTTCCGCGCGTGAACCAATGCGCCGAAACACACAGAATGGCCGGGGGAATGGGCAGCTCCTCGCCCAAGAGTTCCCAAGATCGCGTGAACCCGTTGTCCTCGATTGCGTTCATGGGCGATCCATGTCCCACAAACACCACTGGCATATCCTGCATTGGAGGCTTCCTTCCTCACGTCTTTGCTGAACGTCACTGTCGCACGATACGAGTTCATGCCCGTTCACGCAAGCCGGCGGCAGATGAGAACAGGAAGATGGCAGGTGACGACGCGGGGAGAGGCCTTCCCTCACAACCGCCCCTTGCCCGAAGCATGGCGCACAGAACCGTCACGCAAGCAAGGCGCGCAGCTCCTTCTGGACGCTCTGCTCGGCATTCGTCCCGATGGTTTTCGTGGCGATCTGCTTGATGGCCGAGCGGCCGTTTCCCATGGCCACGCTCACACCCGCCTTGCGGAGGATTTCATAGTCGTTCATGGAATCACCGAACACCATCATGTTGTCAGCCTTGATCCCATGAGCCTCCAACACCTGATCGACGCCCGTGGCCTTGTTCACGCCACGCTGCATGACGTCGATCCATTTGCGGCCCGAGGGGGCGAACACAAAGTCGTCGTCCAGCTCGCGCGTGAGAATGTAGGCCATGTCCATAACGTCGCCATCGCAGTACACGGATGCCTTCAGGATGTTCGTCTGAGGAGGCGGCACCTGGAAAACACGCACCTGATGGGGAAGGTTCTTGTCCACCTCCCGCTCGAAGGACGCCTCTTCATCCAACAGATAGCTGCGCCTTTCGTCGAACAGCGCCAGATGCATGGTGTCGAACAGATCGACGATGCCCGCCAAGCGATGGAGTGCCCCATGTGAGAGCACCTCCAGCCCGACCGTCTTTCCCTGGACAACCACCTGCGCGCCGTTCGATGCCACGAAATCCATGCAATCCACGATGGGATCGAACAGCTCGCGCAACGTATCGAGCCGGCGGCCGGATGCCGCAACGAACTGAATGTCCGCATCCCGCAGACGTCGGATAAGCTCATACGTGCCCTCAGGAACCCGCTGGCTCTCATCGAGCAACGTGCCGTCCATGTCGCTGGCGACGAGTCTGATCATCGTGCCTCCTATCGCAAGCCCTCTGGGCCTCATCGAATTTTTCGCACTCATCTGAACCCATTCTACGGCCCAACCCGCCCTTCCAACAATTTTCCGCACAGAGTTTGCGCTATTTTAAGAAAACCGTTGAGGAACGGGACCGCCTGGCCGTAACGCCAGCAGATCGATGACGGCTCTTGGACGTGATTTGCGGCATGATCGCCAGCGAGGCGCCCTGCCCCAGCCGTTGCACAGCCCCCTGGCAGGCAGAGTGCCCCCTCGCTCGTCTATTCGCCGAGTTTCTCAGCTGCTGCCAGCCACTCGTCCTCGAGCATCGCGACTTGGTCCTGCAGCTCGTCAATTTGCGACTGCAGATCGCCGAGGACGGTGAAATCAGACGGGTCCGCCGCTGCCATCTGCCCACGCACCGCCTCCGCCTTGTCACGCAGCGTCTCAGCCTTGCGCTCATTCGAGGCCATGGCCTTTCGCAGCGCGCGAATGTCCCCTCCCGAGAGGGAGCGTTCTTCTGTCGCCTCTTGTTTCGCGGCGCTCCCTCCACCAGTCTCCTTCGAGGCTCCTCTGGCACATTCCTCCATGAGCTGCAGATATTCCTCAACCCCCCGCGGAAGGTGGCGAATCTTGCCGTCGATGAGTGCAAACTGATGATCCGTCACGCGTTCCATGAGATAGCGGTCATGGGTTACAAGCAGCAGCGTTCCCGGCCAGGTGTCAAGGAGGTCTTCCATGGCAGCCAGCATGTCGGTGTCAAGGTCGTTTCCCGGTTCGTCCAAGATGAGCACATTGGGTTCATCCAGGAGGATAAGCATGAAGGCGAGGCGGCGCTTCTGGCCACCCGAAAGATCCTCAACCGGCTCGTTAAGGTCAGCGTTCGAGAACCCGAGCTTCTCCAGCAGCTGCCCCGGAGTCATGTCTTTGCCGTCGAGCATGGTGCGGCGGCTGTAGCGGCCGACGACCTCACGGACACGGTCGCCTTCAAACTGCGCGAGATTGTCCAGATGCTGAGACAGAACGGCAAAACGCACCGTTGTGCCTATCCTCACCTTGCCGCAGCTGGGAGCCTGCAGCCCCTGCAGGGTGCGCAGCAGCGTCGTCTTGCCCGCACCGTTTTCCCCCACGATGCCATAGCGGTCGCCCGGCCCGATCGCCCAATCCACGTCGTCCAGAATGACGCGATCTCCAAAGCGCACGGTCACCCGTTCGAGGTCGACAACCTGTTTGCCAAGCCGCGCCATAGCCATGCGCTTGAGTTCCAGATCGTCGCGCAGCGGCGGCACGTCAGCGATAAGTTCCTGGGCTGCAGCCACATGAAACTTCGGCTTCGTCGCACGTGCCCGGGCACCGCGAGAAAGCCAGGCGAGCTCCCGTCGCAGCGCGTTTTGCCGCTTCTGCTCCGCCAACGCAGCCAGCCGATCGCGCTCCACCCGCTGCATGAGATAAGCAGAATAACCTCCCTCAAACGGGTCGACCAACCGGTCATGGACCTCGAGCATGCGCGTGCACACCTCGTCGAGAAACCAACGGTCATGCGTGACGACCAAAAGCGCACCGGCGCCCTGCTTCCATCGCGTGACAAGGTGCTCCGCAAGCCAGGTGATGGCACGCACGTCCAAATGGTTCGTCGGCTCGTCCAACGCGAGAACATCCCAGTCGCCGATCAGCAGACGGGCAAGATCGACCCGGCGACGTTGTCCGCCCGAAAGCGTCCCCACCTGCGCATCCCAGGGAATGTCCGCAACAAGGCCGGCAATGATGTCACGGATGCGAGCATCGCCAGCCCAGACGTATTCGGGAAGGTCCCCCACGATGGCCAAGCCGACCGCAGTCTGAGAATCCAATTGATCAGCCTGGCCAAGCAGGCCGACGCGCACCGATCCATTGCGCAGCACGCGCCCGCCGTCAGGCTCCAGCACGCCAGCCAAGAGTCCAAGAAGCGTCGATTTCCCATCGCCGTTGCGTCCGACGATGCCGATGCGATCGCCTTCGTTCACCCCCAGAGACACCTTGTCAAACACCGTCTTGGTGGGAAACTCAACCCGCACCTTCTCGCATCCCAGCAAAAACGCCATTAAATTTCATCCTCCCTCATCACCAGAGCCGCCATGATTGCAAAACGCGCAAAAAATGATGGGAGTTACTCCTTTTCTATCACGGCGATGGTAAACCACGTGCGCTCATAGGGACGATAGTAGGTCTGTGACTCCAGCTTTGTGATGCCTGGCTTCTGCGAAAGGTCCTTCACGTCACGGGGGTCCTCGTCATCCGGCGACTGGCCGATCACGATGAATCGGCCATGAAAGCCATCAAGAATGAGTTCCCAAGACTTCTTGATGGAAAGCGTGGGCGCATACGCCCGATAGGCTTGGTCCCAGTTTCCCTGCTGCCAATCCATGTAGGTCTGAGGAATATCAGGAAACGTGACGGCCGTCACGCCCTCGATGCCAATGTCCGACGAGATGACAAGAGGATCAGCACCGTCCCCGTCCGCAGCGAGCGAGTTCGTCACCTCGACGAACTTCTCAAGCGGCACCTGATTGTCAGACGAATAGCAATCGGAAACGAACAATGCTTGGGCCGTCAGCGACGTGCTCAGCAACACCACGCAGGTTCCGCCAACAAGCACGCGGCTCTGCACATGGGACAGCAACACGGCGCAGGCAAACAACAGGGGGCCTATTGCCACGAACATATAGCGGTAGTAGAGGATAAGGGAGTTCATGATATACGATGCGCCCCATGCAATGGCCAGAACGCTCCCGTACACCACAAGGCCGGCAAGAGCGGCTCCGACGTCATCGGAAACATGCCAAGGTCGCTTTCTTTTCGCCGTTCGCCAGATGGCCCAGACCACAAGTGCCACCAGCAACGCAAGGGCCACCGTCCCCAACGCGGTGACCACAGCTTGCCACCCCTCCCCATATATACCCCGCAGGGCAAATGACACCTGGCTCGTCATGATGGGATACGTGGCAAGTTCGATATAGGTTGCAGGAAACACCATATTGGCCCAATAGGTCTGTGACACAACTCCGATCTGACTGGCCAGCGAAGCAAGCCAAGGAGCATAAAGCGCCACTTGGACCACGGCGCCCAAAAGGAAGATGACAAGGGCCCGGCCTCCCGAAAGCCCCTCGCCTCGAGATGAACGGTGACGAAGCTTGAAAGCACGGCGCACCAAAAAGAAAAGCACGAGAAGGTTCACCATAAAGGCCGAGAGAACCCCGTAATAATGCAGATAGGCGCTTGCCAAGCTCGCTGCAAAGAAAACGATCCACCAGCGCCGCGGCACGCCCGCCCAAAGAGGCAATCCGGTAGCCAGAGTCTCGTCGGCACGTTTGCCCGGCTTCTCCGCGCGCAGAGCCGAAACGATGCGATAGGCATACACCGCACACAGCATCACGAAAAACGTCGCCCATGAATACATGCGTATTTCCACAGCCATGACAGCGGCGTAGGGAACGAACAGGGCCAGAAATGAGAACAGGACGCCGATGCGCCATCCGAAATCACGCCGCACATGCGTGTAGCCAAGCGTGGCAAGCGCAAGAGCTCCCATCACGGTGAACAGCCGATACACAAGGATATTCTGTCCAAACACGAGGTTGAGCACGTGGAGCGCCCAATAGAACAGGATGGGATGGACATCCCCGGATCCGATGTTCCATATCTCGCCAAACGAATGATTCGCAATGGCCACCGAGTAGCTCTCGTCAAACCAGACGTTCCCATGGAAGGCCCCAGCGAGGAACAGGAGCGCGCCAAAAGCCAGCAGAGCAAGATGAAACGCGCGCCGCGACACGAAAGAAGACCGACAAGCCTGGCTCATGCGCAGAGCCCGTCAACGGGAGCTTCAGATGCGGAACCCTTCGAAGAGCACGCAGCGCGCTCAACCTCGGCCGGCAGAGAGGTTTCGGGCACGGCAACTTCAGGCTTCGTCGGCTCAGGTGGCGTCCATGTAGAAGTCGCACCGGGCGCGCGAGGCACGTCGCCGATTCCTTGTTCAGCACCTCCCCCCGTCGCCGAGGAGGCACGCGAGACATACTCATTGCGCGTCAGATAGATGGGACGATGCTTGGATTCGATATAGGCACGTGCCATGTATTCCCCAAACACACCCAACACAAACATCTGGATGCCGCCCAGCAGCAACACCACATAGAGCAACACTTGGCTGATGGCGATATCACTGTTATAGGCGATCTTGTCGTAGAGGTCCAATCCAAAAAACACGAGGGAGACCAAGGCGAGCACCATGCCCGCATACATGATGAGTCTGAGAGGCCACGTGGAGAACGCCAACACTCCGTTCCATGCATAGGACACGAGCTTGCGAATCGTCCACCGGCTCACACCGTATTGCCGCTCATGAACCTTATAGGGAATAACATGGGTGTTGAAGCCGACCCAAGCGAACAGGCCTTTGGAAAAGCGGAATTGCTCATGCAGGGAAAGCAACGCCTGAGCCACCGGACGGCGAAACACGCGAAAGTCACTCACATCTGCGATGATGCGCGTTTCGCTCATGCCATTGAACACCTGATAGAAAAGCCGCTTGCACACTCGCAAGGGAAGGCTCTCACACCGCTTTTCCGGAACTGCCGCCACACAATCGGTGTCGGCATGCTCCTCCAGATAATGATACATCTGAACGGCAACGAGGGGATCCTGCTGCAGGTCGGCGTCGATGAAGCCAACGCAGTCTCCCGTTGCATGCTCAAGACCTGCATAGAGCGCGGCTTCTTTGCCGAAGTTCCGCGACAGGTTCACAACGGTGATAGTTGCACGGTCAGAGCCCGATGCGCGATATTGGGCAATTGCCTGCTCGAGAACTGCAGGCGTGTCGTCCGCGCTTCCATCGTTGACGAAGATAAGTTCATAATCAACGTCCTCGTCATCAAGACATTCGGTAGCAGCTACGAAGAACCCAGGCAGATTGCGCGCTTCGTTGTAACTCGGTATTACCAATGAAAAGTTCATATTCGTTTTCCGACCGCTCCATTCGCCTTATTTTGCGTTAGTGTATCATTCCCATCGCATACAAGGACAACCTACGTAAAATACTTAAAATAGGTTCAAGAACCATTCGCATGACGTAAGGACATTATGGCATCTTTTTTCCATGCAGACGACTATGGAATCACCGTTGATCAGTCACGCGCCATCTTGGCGCTCAGCGATGAGTGCGGAGGACGGGGAGCACTCAACAGCATCAGCATATTCACCAACAGTCCCTCGTTCGAGGAAACAGCCTCGCTGGCCGCACCCTTCGTCGCAGCAGAACGGTTGCATGCCGCGGTCCATCTTAATCTCGTCGAGGGGTATCCTTGCGCCAACCCGCGTTCCCTACCGTTGCTGGTGGATTCACGCGGAGCGTTCTGCCACGACTTCGTCGGCCTGCTGCGCTTGGCGCATGGACGACAGCGACAAGAATTCCACCGGCAGGTCACGTGCGAGCTCGCTGCACAGATCACCCGTTTTATCGCCGTGTTCCCCCAGGCAAAACAAGCGTTGCGAGTCGATAGCCATCAACACACGCATGCGATACCCGCCGTGTTCGACGCCCTCGTGGCGGCGGCGAACTCCTCCAACTGCACGCTCGGCTATCTGCGCACTCCCGTCGAGCCGCTGAGTCCCCACCTGTCATCGATGGACTCCCTGCGAAACATCAGACCGGTGAATCTGGCCAAAGACATGCTGCTTTCTCTGCTGTGGCGGGCAAACCGGAGGAACATGCCCCCGGGATGCGCCACCGCGCTGTTCTGCGGAGTCGTACTGTCGGGACGCATGGAACAAGTTGACATGAACCTCGTGCACGCTTTCGAGAAACGTGCCTGCAAGCAAGGAAAGGATCTGGAACTGCTGTTCCATCCGATCAGTGTGCCGAGATCGCTGTGCCTTGATCCCCAGAACGAACCGTTCGCGCGTGCTTGCGCGTCTTCAAGCCGCGATGCCGAGGCACGTGCGATCGAACGCCTGGGCGACAGGGACGACGTGGCCCACACCCATCCCCTTTGATGATAATCTTGTCAGTCGATCAGCCCTTCTTGGCACAAAAATCGTTATTGTGCGCGGAGCTCCCTTGGAGCGCCTCTCCTGCCGAAACTGCAGGACGGCAGGCTGCAAAATGCCTGGCCGCAAAATCGTCATCGCCTCTCTTCCGCCTTCTGCTTTGTCTCTCCCTGCAACAATCGGCAATTTTTGTGCCAAGAGAGCAACTTTCAGCAACAAAGCGGGACGCGGCCGAAGCAACCGAGCGATCGGAAGCGGCGACAGCCCGCAGCCATACGTCCGACGCAGCATCCCCTGCGCTGAACGGAACGCCAACGGCCGGCAACCCACGGCTGCACGGCCACACGGCCTCGCGATCGGTGCGATCTCGCGACCCCGGTGTCCCATGCGACCAGCCAACCCCCTGGCCCTACACCAGCAAGGTCATGCCCGCAACGAAGCCAGCGGTCAACAGCGCTCCTCCGACGAGGATGGCCCAGACGGCAGGCCGAGCGCAGTTCACCGTCCAGCCCACGCCGAAGCGCTCAGGCAAAAACAGGCTCGGGTCGTCAGCGTTGAAATAGAACACACCCAGCTTCCAGTGTTCGTCATCGTCAACACGGAGGGCATCGGAACCCTGCAGGCGCTTGAACACCCGCGATCCAGCCTGGCCATACACAACGCTCACCGCAATCGCTCCGACGAGAATCGGCACCGTGATTGCCATCACCAGAGCGCCTGCCTGTCCGAGAGAGAGCACGTCCAGGGCGGAAAGCATGAACGCACTTCCGATGACCGCCGTGAGAGCCAGGCCGGAAGCCAACAGAAGTATGCTTTGAGCGCGGGCGAACATCCCATAGGCCAGGGCGGAAGTCGCCGGAGCACCCGGTTCGGACCACTTCTTGGATCGCAGGATGACCCAGTGGCTGAAGAGGAAGCACACGATGAGAAACGCTTGCATAAGCAGAGGGAATCCCACCACGGACGGACTTTTCGGCTCCCAGCTGTTCACGTTGCCGGCAAAATCGGCATGCATGGGTATCATGTCGGGCATGTGGGGATAGCCGATGACGCCAATGGCGGCCGTCACCAGGACGATGGGCACATACAGCAGGTTCCACCTGAGGGAAAGCGCCTGTGGGATTGCCCCCTCACCCACAGCAGCGACCGATTCCTGAGCTTCGGCAACCCATCCCTGCTCACGTTTATAGGACTTTGTCTTCGCGCGGTACACCAACATGAGCAGGTAGCCGCCCAGGCACAGAACGAACGTGCCAACGATCACAGCAACCATGACCCCCGTCCCACTGCCCGCCAACGCACAAACCAATGCGATCAGCGTGATCGCCACCGTCGCCGCGGACACGATGAGGGCATAGTGGCGCTTGAGCTTCTTGAGATAGGGATCCCGCTGTGCCGCTGACGGCACGGTGACGGCGAACACCTCGCCCCGGCGCATGAGATACGGCGTTGCAGCCATAAAGAATCCGAGGATCGGGAGCAAGAGCGCCGCCGTCAGCACAATCGCAAGCGTGTCAAAGGTTGATTCCATCATTTGTCCGTCCTTTCAGAAAAGCGCCCCGTAGCCCCGTCGCACTCAGTCTGCCCACCCAGTCCATAGGCGTAATCAGCCTGTTGCGCCGCCCGTTGCAAGAAATCGTCCTTCGATCCGCCCCGCGCGCGATGCGCCAACGCCAGTTCGAGCAGTTCGCCATCCATCTTCCTACGTTCGGTCTCAGCACGATCCTCATGAACGCTTTCGTGAGGATCGGCAACATGGGCCCCCGACCGGCCGCGCATGAGAATATAGCCTTCATCCCGCAGCACGGCATAGGCCTTGTTGACGGTGTGGAGATTGATGCCGAGGTCATCCCCCAACGAGCGAACGCTCGGCAACGCCTGGCCCGGCTCCAGATCACCACGCGCAATGGCTCCGATGATCTGTGAACGTATCTGCAGATACAGCGGTTCCCGAGCCTTCTGATCGACGCGGATTATCATGAACAGGTCCTTTCTCCCTAACGACGCGCGGCATAGAAGTCCTCGTTTCATGCAGCTCACTTCGATGGCTGCTCTTTATTGTTATATCTACACTATAACAAATATAACAATATCAAGCAAGGAAGAACAACACGACGAGCATTGGGACGAGAAGCCCTGTGAAAGTCCCTGGTGAGAGAGGAAGGGAGCATTTCAGACGGCCCGGAAAGTCTCAAAGGGAGATGGTCAGATAGAGCGCCTGACCTTTTTCGCATAGTCGGCGTACTCGTCCCCCAACGTCTCCGCACACCACCGCTCCTCTGCGAGAATCGCCTCTCTCGCCCGTTGCCGGAGGCACCACGAACGGGCTGCAGCAAAACGGTTCCGATCATGCACGATTTGCCCACTTGTCCCCTGTCTGTCGCGCCAAGGACCGCAATGAAGTAGTATGCAGGGAGCAGATGGAAGCAGCCGTGCGGACAGGCATTCGCGCGAGACAGCCACCGAACCGTCGCCCGGTCGCTCCACGGCAATGCAGGGCGCAGCCTGCGCGTGCTCGACACGACAAGGCATTGCACCCGTCCGAAGGCCACCAGAAAGTCCCCGAGGGAAACCGAAATGAGATCGAACGCGATGTCGAACATTCAGAACCAACTCGCAAAGGAATTCAACCTGTCACCCCAGCAGGTAGCAGCCACCGTGAAGCTCATTGACGACGGCAACACGATACCCTTCATCGCCCGCTACCGCAAAGAGGCCACCGGCGGCATCGACGATGTCACCCTGCGCGAGCTCGATGAGCGGCTGGCCTATCTCAACCGCCTCGAGGCACGCAAGCTTGAAGTGCTGCACTCAGTCGAGGAGCAGGGGAAGCTCACCAATGCGCTGCGCACTGAAATCGAGTCCGCAACGGTGATGCAACGCGTGGAGGACCTCTACAAGCCATACAAGAAAAAACGCGCCAACCGCGCCTCCAAAGCCCGCGATGCGGGGCTGGAACCGCTCGCAATGCTGATCCTCGCTCAGAACACGCCCACCGGCGATCCTCAAGCCATCGCAGCGGGCCATGCGCCGGCAAGCGGCGAGTTCAGCACGCCGGAAGCAGCCTTGCAGGGTGCCTGCGACATCATCGCCGAAGTGGTGGCGGACAACGCCGACACCATCGCCGCGCTGCGCGATTTCACGCGCACACGAGGCTTCATCACGACGGAAGCCGTCGACAAAGATGCCAGGACCGCGTACGAGATGTACTACCAGTTTTCTGAATCAATCATGAAGATACCCAACCATCGCCTGCTTGCCATCAACCGCGGAGAGAAGGAAAAGAAGCTCAGGGTGAAGGTGGAAGCGGACGCGGACTTCGCAATCGGATACCTGGAAGAGCGTATCATCAAAAGGACGAGTGCCTTCACCGAACTGCTTCGGGAATGCATCGCCGACAGCTACAAACGACTCATCGCACCCTCCCTGGAACGAGAGATACGCGCCGAGCTCACCGAACGGGCCGAAACGGATGCCATTCGGGTTTTCGCGAAGAACACCGAAAACCTCCTCCAACAGCGTCCGGTCAAGGACGCGCGCATCATCGCCATTGATCCCGGATATCGCACAGGTTGCAAGGTCGCCGTGCTCGACGAGTATGGAAAGCTGCTCGATTTCACCACCATCTATCCCACGCCGCCACGAAACGACGTCGCGGGCACACTGAGCACGCTCGAACGCTATGCGAAGACCTATCGCACGAACGTCATCGTGATCGGCAATGGGACGGGCAGCAGCGAGACCGAACAGGTTGTCGGAGACTTCATCTCGCAATCGGCGCTGCCGATCAAGTACACCATCGTCAACGAGGCCGGCGCATCCGTGTATTCGGCCTCCAAGTTGGCAAGCGAGGAATACCCCGACCTCGACGTCACCACGCGCGGGGCCATGAGCCTTGGCCGCCGTCTGCAGGATCCGCTGGCGGAACTGGTGAAGATCCCGCCCCAATCCATCGGCGTCGGACAGTATCAGCACGATCTCAATCAGACGGCCTTGGGCAACGCCCTCGCAGCCGTCGTGGAAAACGTCGTCAACCGCGTCGGTGTCGACCTGAACACGGCGAGTGCAAGCCTGCTCGCGTACGTGGCCGGCATCAATGCCACGGTGGCCAGAAACATCGTCAACTATCGAGAAGAAACCGGCCTGTTCACCGACCGCCGGCAACTCAAGAAGGTCCCCAAGCTCGGAGCCAAGGCATTTCAGAATTCCGCCGGATTTCTCCGCATCGCCGGCGGCACGAACCCGCTCGACGCGACAAGCGTGCACCCCGAGAGCTATCCTGCGGCAACCGCTTTGCTCAAGCGCGCCCACGTGAAGCCAGACGAGCTGACCAAGGGCGGGATTGCCGACATCAGGACGCGTGTGGGGGACCCCTCCACGGTGGCAGCCGAACTCGGCATCGGACTGCCCACCCTGCAGGACATCATGTCCGAGCTGGAAAAGCCGGGACGCGACCTTCGCGATGAAGCGCCGGACGTCGTTTTCAGCCAAGGCGTTCGCTCGTTCGACGATCTTGCCGTCGGCATGGAGCTGACTGGCACCGTTCGCAACGTGGTCGATTTCGGGGCCTTTGTTGATATCGGCGTCAAGCAGGACGGACTCGTGCATATCTCAAAACTTGCGCGTCGCTTCGTCAAGCATCCGAGCGAAGTCGTCGCCATCGGAGACACCGTGACCGTATGGATTTCCGGCGTGGACAAGGAGCGTGGCAAAATATCGCTCACCATGGTGAAGGGCTAGCGGACCTTCGCGGCAATGAGGACGAACGTGGCAACGGCAAGCGCGGCCGACAGGCCAAACGCCATCTGATACGGAAAAGCCGGCGACGAGGCACCGAGCATCATGCCTCCCGATGCCGCGACGAGCAGGACCATCGCAGATGTCCCCAGCGATGCGCTCGCCTGGCGCCCGGCGATGGAGAACGAACTTCCATCAGAGATGAGGGAGCGCGAGAGTCCTGCCAAGCTCCACGAGATCAGGGGGCCCATGAGGCCGGACACCCCGCATGCCCTCACTGCTTGGAACAGCGTCGTCACTGCCAACGGGGTTGACTCGTCAACAAACACCATGAGCGTCGATCCAACAGCAAGCAGGAGTCCGGATACCAGCGTGACGCGGCGTGCGCCCAGCCGATCGGTCAACAAGCCGGCCAGGGGATTCATCAACAACGCCGCCGCCGTGCCCGGAAGCAACACGATCCCCGCGTCAAGCGACGTGCCGATGCCCAGCCCTTCCACATAGAGGGGAACTATCAGCGTGATGCCCATGAATGATGCCTGGAGCAGGCAGAGCGCGGCAAAGCCGACGGAAAACTGCCTCGAGGCGAAGATGTCCATGTTGACGAGCGGATCGGCAATGCGTTTCTGTCGCCGCACGAATATCACGAGGAACAAAGCCCCTGCCGCCAAAGGCCCCCACACCAAGGGGCTCGCCAACGAGAAACTGCTCGCCTCCGAAAACCCGAGAAGCAGGCCGCCGAACCCGAGCGCCGACAACGTGAACGAGGGCAGGTCAAAGCGTGCAGAGCGGTCTGCTTCGCCTCCGCAGACAAGCAGCACGGTGGCGATGGCGAACAGCACAACAGCCACCACCAGCAGCAAGAAGAAACTCCGCCACCCGAAAGCAAAGCTCATGGCACCGCCAATGGTCGGCCCAATGTTGGGAGCAAATCCCATGGCTATGCCGGCAATGCCCATAGCCGTCGCCCGACGTCCCTGAGGAAAGCGGGTCATGGCAACGGTTTGCATGAGAGGCATCAGCAGGCCGGTCGACACCGCTTGGCACACCCGGCCGATCAGCAGCATCGAGAAGTCGCGGGCAAACAGGTCCGCCAGCGCGCCGGCAAGAAAAAACGCGAGGGCTATGAGCACATGCCAGCGAGGTGCGAATCGCTTGGAAAGGTAGGTGGCTGCCGGAACGGTGATGCCCAGCACCAGCATGTAGCTGGTGGTGAGCCACTGTCCCAGACTCACGTTAATCGACAGTTCGGCCATGATGTCCGACAGCATGGCGTTGACCGCCGTCTGCGAAAGGTTTCCAAAGGCCGAAGCAAACACGACGATGGCAAAGAGCGCATACACCTGTCCACGCTCGCTTTTGACGAGAGCACGCATACATTCCCCACTTTGCATTCAACGAGGAGCACAGCCGCACGCTGCGGCATGGTCAAGTATAGAGCAAGGCGAAGGAGAGCCGAGATGAAGAAAACGAAGGGTCGGACACCCGACACGAGAGGACAAGCGGCGGCACCTCTGCGCAGCACCGCTCCCGGCCATCCAACGTCGGCAGCGGCAACCTCAGTTGAACGCCTGCTGGGTCTTCTCCAGCCCCACGTCGATCAACGAGAAAACGGCCTGGGCACCGCGATCGACCGCCTGGGCAAAGTCGTCGGCAGCTTCCTTCTTCGGCCGTGACAGCACATAATCGGCCGTGTCCATGCGTCCCGGAGGCCGCCCGATGCCGATGCGCACGCGCAGCCAGTCACGCGTGCCAAGTTTGTCGCAGATAGAGCGCAGCCCGTTGTGCCCCGCATGGCCACCGCCAAACTTCACCCGTATCGTTCCGGCGTCGATGTCCAGCTCGTCATGGATGACAATGAGCCCGGCCTCATCGATGCCATAGGCGCTCAAGAGCTGCTTGACCGGCCCTCCCGAGGTGTTCATGTAGCTCTGGGGCTTCGCAAGCACCACGTCTTGCCCTCGATAGACACCCTTGGCCGTCAGCGCTCCGCACTCGGTCTTCCAATACCGTGCCCCCATTTCGGCGGCAATGGCATCGACCGTGTCAAATCCCGCATTATGCCGCGTGTGCGCGTATTCGTCGCCCGGGTTTCCCAAACCAACGATCAGGTACATAACCAGCTTCTTTCAAATATCGGCTGCCAGGAGTCCCTCGCTCACCTCCGTGATTGCGAAAGAAGGACTCCCGACATTCGAAAGGACGGCCCTGGGTCCGGCCTTTATTGACTGCCCAAACCTACAGCGCAAAGTCCGGATCGAAGAGCTCGCTCACCGAACCGTTCCCGTAGACGTTCGCGATGGCACGAGCAAACAGCGGAGCCACCGACACAACCTTGATCTTGCCCGTCTGGCGCTCAAGCGGAACGGGGATGGTATCGCAGACCACCACTTCCTCGATCTCAGCATTCTCCAAGCGATCATAGGCCGGGCCGGAAAACACTGGGTGGGTGCAGCACACGTATACCGCACGGGCCCCCTTGGCCTTGAGCGTCTGCACCGCCGCGACCACCGACCCGCCCGTGTCTATCATGTCGTCATTGATGATGCAGGTCTTGCCGTCGACATCTCCGATAAGAGCCGTGATCTCGGCCTTGTTATGCCCCGGTCGACCTTTGTGCATGATGGCAAGATCAGCTCCCATCATGTCCGCCATCTTCTTGGCCGCTTTCGCACGCCCCACGTCAGGGCTGACGATGCACAGGTCTCCCTCAAGTTTTTTGGCCTTGAAGTAGTCCGCGAGGATAGGCAGCGCCGTCAGGTGGTCAACAGGCATGTCGAAGAATCCCTGTATCTGGCCTTGGTGCAAGTCAATGGTCATGACGCGCGTGATGCCAGAAACCGTCATGAGGTTGGCAACCAACTTCGCCGTGATCGGTTCGCGCGCAGCAGCCTTCCGGTCCTGTCGCGCATAGCCATAATGCGACACCACAGCGGTGATCGTGCGGGCCGACGCACGCTTGGCAGCATCCGCCATGATGAGCAGCTCCATGAGCGCGTCGTTCACTTGGCTGCCGGCGACGGACTGAATCAGAAACACGTCGGCGCCGCGGACGCTCTCGAGGTAGCGCGCGTATATCTCGCCGTTCGCGAACTTCTCGAGCTTGACGTTGCCAAGCGAGATGTTCAGCTCCCGCGCTATCCTGTCGGCGAGCTCGGGATTCACCGATCCCGAGAACACGGCCATACTCTTCTGCATCTCCGTCATCTTGCGTGCTCCTTCACGTCACTTTCGCATGTTCGCTGCCGCGCTCAAGGCGGCCTGGTCCATTGTATCGGCAGGATGACCCGAAACGCAGGGCAGTCCCGCGTTTCCGCATCTTCCACGCATCGGCGAGTCTTTCTATTCCTGGCGCCTACGCTTCTCGGCCGCCCAGCCCTCCACCTCATGTTGAGGAGGACGCGTGAGCGCCAAGGCATCAGGCGAGACATCCTTGGTGATAACCGAGCCGGCGCCGATGACCGAGCCGGCGCCGATGCTCACCGGGGCCACCATCATGGTGTCGCTGCCGATGAACGCTCCGTCGCCGATGACGGTGGCGTGCTTGTCTTTGCCATCGTAGTTGCAGGTGATGGAACCGGCCCCGACGTTCACGTCTTTCCCGATGACGGTGTCGCCGACATAGCTCAGATGAGGCACTTTCGAGCCTTTGCCCACCGTCGACTTCTTGATTTCCACATGGGTGCCCACCTTGGCCCCCTCGCACAGGTGCGTGGCGGGACGGAGATAGGCACGCGGTCCGCACGTCACGCCATCATCGACCGTCGATTCCCGTGCCACCGTCTCATCGATCACGCACCCGCAACCAACCCTCGTGTCCGTCAGGCGCGAGTTTGGGCCGATCACGCTATCCTCTCCGATTTCCGTCTCTCCCAACAAGAACGTCATCGGCAGCACCTCGACATCCCGACTGATCTTCACATCGGGGCCGATCCACACGAGATCGGGATTCGTCATGGTCACCCCGGCCGCGAGATGGGTGCCGTTTATGCGCCTTTGCAGCAGCGCCGTCGCCTCAGCAAGCTGGACACGCGAATTCACTCCCAGACACTCAGCCGCATCCGTCGCGGGCAACGCCAGCACGGGACGTCCCGCCTCACGACAGATGGCCAGCACGTCGGTCAGATAGAGCTCTCCCTGCGCGTTGTCGTCCTTTACCTGAGACAAGGCTTCGAACAGCGCGTCGGCATCAAAGCAATAGAACCCCGCGTTGCATTCATGGATGGCGGCTTCGGCCTCGTTGGCATCCCGTTGCTCCACAATGCGCGCGACCGCACCCGACCCGTCACGAATGATGCGGCCGTAACCAAAGGGATCGTCGAGTTCCATGGTGAGCACGACGGCAGCCGCATCGGCCTTTTCTCTCATCTCAACCAAACGTCCAACGGTCTCCGAAGTGATGAGCGGACAGTCGCCTGACAGCACCACCAGCGACCCTTCGAACCCCGCCAGCGCCTCACGACAGGTGGCCACCGCATCCCCGGTGCCGCGGCGCTGCTCCTGCACCACCACCGTCGTGTCTCCCTCAACCAAGGGGATCACCTGAGTGCTCCCATGTCCAACGACCGTCACGACATGCTCGAGCCCCGCCGCATGGGCGGCGTCGATAACCCAACGGACGAGCGGTTTGCCCAGCACCTCATGGACGACCTTGGGCCTCTTCGATTTCATGCGGGTTCCAGCACCCGCGGCCAGCACGATGGCTGCAGCTTTCACAATATTCCTCCTGATGCTCGTATCAACATACAGTCCAGAGCCTTCTCCGCACGCCGGCTCATGAGCTCCCGCGCGGCCGATGCGGCTACCGCCCCGCTCCTAGCGGTCGCCCGCCTCGCCTTCTGACATGCCCACCACTTCCTCAGCTTCCAAACGTTCGATGTCGCGCGGCGTGCAGGAGAGGGTGGGCACGGCGGCCTCGCCATCCGACTGGATGGCACACCCCTCAAATCCCTCCGCTTGAGGATACAGCACACCTTTCTTTTGCGCCGCACGAGCCTGCACCGTCAACAGCGTAAACCCAATCACGCCAGCGAAAAGCGAAGCCAAAAGGATACCCAGCTTGGCAGTGGCGATGAGGCTTTCGTCATCAAACGCCAAATTTGCCACAAAGATGGCCATGGTGAATCCGACACCTCCCAAAATGCCCGCTCCCACCATATGGACCCAGTTCACGTTTGCCGGAAGCGATGCCACCTTGAGCTTCACCAAGGCAAAGCTCATGAGCAGAATTCCCACGGGTTTCCCCACGAGCAAGCCGAAGAAGATGCCGTAGAATGCCGGATTCGTCAGCATGGTTGCCGCACTCACGCCCGTGAAGCTCACATCGGCATTCGACAAAGCGAAAAGCGGCAGCACACCGAAGTACACCCAGGGATACAGACGATGTTCGAGGCAGGTGGCCGGCGGCACCACCTGGCGGGCGACGCGGCTCAAACTGCGGACCGTCTCAAGGTATGCTCCCTGCGCAATAAGAGGAGTCTCAGGCTCAAACGCATCGTCCGCCTCGCGAACTTTGCCTCCCGACCACGCGATGAAGCTCTTCAGATTCACCCGCGAACCCGAGGGAATGGCAAAGGCCAACAGCACGCCAGCGATGGTGGAATGCACGCCCGACATGAACACGCAGTACCACAGCACCACGCCTATCAGCAGATAAGGAACAAGGGAATAGACATGGCTGCGATTCATCAGCACGAGGACCGCCATCACGAGCGCCGCCAAGGCCAGCCACAGCATCGACGGGGTGTTCCCATAGAAGACGGCTATGATCAGGATGGCAATGATGTCGTCAGCAACGGCAAGCGTGCTCAGGAAAACGCGCACGCCGTTTGGAATGCGGTCTCCAAGAAGAGCCAAGACGCCCAAAGCGAAGGCTATGTCGGTAGCCGTCGGGACGCCCCAGCCATGCCCTGTTTCAGGATTTCCAGCATTGAAGACAGAGTAGACCACAATGGGAGCAGCAACGCCCCCGAAAGCGGCGGCGATGGGAAGAATGGCCTGACGGATGTTCGTCAGGTCGCCAACGGTGAGTTCGTACTTGACTTCCAAACCAACGAGAAGAAAAAAGACGGCCATGAAGATGTCGTTCACCACATGGACAAGGGACATGCCGGCAAACGCCTCACCAAAGAAGAGGCCGACTTCCGTATGCCAGAACTGCAGGAATGATCCGCTGAGGCCAGAGTTGGCAACGATCAGGGCGATGACGGCAGCAAGAAGCATGACCCCGGCGGCCTTGGTGGAAGAGTGCGTGAACTGGATGAGCTTGCGATAGCGCGCCTGGCGACCCTGCACCTCTTCGATGAAGATACGCTGTCCGGCATCATCTGTTGCATTCTTCTGCTCTTTTGGCATCTCAATCCCCTCTGCCTGCAGGCAAGCCCACAGCGCTTTTTTTCATGACCTACCATGGCATTATCACCTATTTCCCCTCACCTTTCGGGCAACCGTCACTGGTTTTTAAATCGAATTCACAAGGGTGTTGAGAAACCGCTGCCGAAATATCGGGAATATGCGCTATGCTGTGCTTGTCAGCTTGGACGCACGGAATCGGTTTAGGATGGCGCTTGCGGACGGGATCCGCTTGCTCGACCTCGGTCGATAACGGCAGTCAAGCTGTTTTTGTCAGCCACGAGGTAAGGGGCGATCGCCATGAACATCACTGTCACCGGACGCAAAATGCCTGTAACTGATGCGCTGCGTCAATATGCCGAGGACAAGATCGGCAACTCCATGAAGGTCATGGACATCGATCCTCTCATAGCCGAGATCGTCTTGCTCGTAGAAAAGAATCCCGCGAATCCCCGGCCCGCCGTCTGCGAGGTCACCTTACGGACCAAAGGACACATCATCCGCGTGGAGGAAAGCGACGAGGACATGTATGCCGCCATCGACGTTGCGGCCGCCAAGGTCCTTCGCCAGCTTCGCAAGTACAAGACACGCGTCGTCGATCGCAAGCTGCGCAGCAACGAGAAGATTGGCGAGGCGGTCCGGACCGAGCCAGTCACCACCGATCTCGACCGGCTTATGAAGGAGCTTTCAGCCGACGAAGAGGTTCTCCGCGTGAAGGAAATGGAATTCGAGCCTTTGACCGAAGAGGAAGCCCTCGTCAAAATCGACTTGCTGGCGCACGACTTCTTCGTCTACACCGACCGCGACAGCGGCAGGGTACACGTGCTGTATCGCCGCAACGATGGCGGCTACGGCCTGCTCAAGCAGAAAGAAGACTAGCGCTCATCCGCCGCTTCGCCACTGTCGCTCCATAAAGGGAAAGGATGTCCATGGCCACCATCGACACCGTCAAGAGCATCTTGCAGGAAAACTTGGACATCGAGCCAGAAGAGGTGTCCGACAATTCGACGTTTGACTCCCTCGGCATCGACTCCCTGGACATGGTCGAGCTCATCTGCGACCTCGAGGAGGCATGTGGGGTCGATTTCGGCGAGCCGGAGAATTTGGAAACCGTCGGTGACTTAGTGGCGTATGTCGACTCGCTCTAGGCCATCATGCATTTCTCCGTATCCCGCTCACTCCGCCCTCTCTCCTGACTACCCTTGAGAGAGGGCGGCTTTAAATGCCGCAATGGAATAGAGGCTTCCGAACGCACAGACCACGCCTCCCGCGCCTGTGGCACGAAACGCATGTTCCACTGCGTCCGCCATGTTGCGCGCGACATAGGGCCTGCTACATGCCGAACATCCCAGCAGATCCTGACCCGTCCACCGAATGGCCCGAGCCAGTTTGTCGGCCGAAAGCGCACGGGAATTGTCGGGAGTGACCGTGACAAATCCGCTGCCCAGAGGCAGAATTGCTTCAAGCATGGCAGGATAGTCCTTGTCTTCCAGCACCCCGATGACAAAAACCGGTTTTTTCCCGGGAAACACATCGACAAGGGAATCGGCGAGCGCACGTGCGCCTTGGGGATTGTGCCCCCCATCAACGACCACGGTCGGGCTGCCGGCACCGGCATTGACCAACTCAAACCGCCCCGGCCATACCGTTCGTTCAAGGCCAATTCTCAGCGCATCGTCATCGACGGTCCATCCGCGTTCCCGCAATGCCTCCACTGCCTCGATGGCCAACGCGGCATTCTGAGGCTGGTATGTTCCCAACAACCGCGTCCTCAAGCAGCAAAAACGCTTATAGGAGAAAGTGCGGAGGGGAACAGCCGATGGCTCAGTCACATCAGCCGTCACCTCCCGCTTTCCAGAAAACGACTCGATGGACCCACCGGCACGCCGGTCGAAAGCCTCCGTTTCCCCCCAAGCTATCTCGCCAATTTCCAACTGAGCGAAATCAGGAACGGTCAGCTTCGCGTCATGACGCAGCGCAGCCTCCTGCACCACTGCCAGGGCCTCGGGTTCCTGCGGCCAAGACACCACCGGCGCGCCACGTTTGACAATGCCCGCCTTCTCGCATGCGATGGCGGCCAGCGTGTTCCCCAAAAGCTTCGTGTGATCGAGCCCGATACGGGCAATGACGGCGACCTCGGGCGCATCGATGACGTTCGTTGAGTCCAGCCGACCTCCCAACCCCACCTCGAGAACCACTATCTGACAGCCGCTCCGGGCAAAGTGGACGAGGGCGACGGCGGTCATCAACTCGAATTCCGTCGGGTGGTCACCGGCCTCGACGGCCATGGCTTCAGCCTGATCGCGCACGGCAAGCGTCACCTCTCGCAGCTCGTCAGAGGTGATGTTTGCCCCATCGACGCGAATGCGCTCTTCGAACGTGTCAATGAACGGACTCGTGAACAGCCCCGTGCGATATCCGGCGGCCTGCAGGATTGACGCGAGGTACGCACAGGTCGATCCCTTGCCGTTCGTGCCGGCAACGTGAACGAACTTCAGACGATCTTGCGGGCGCCCCAAACGCTCAAGCAGCTCGCGTATGCGGTCGAGGCCCAGACGCGACTCCTGCCAACGAGGCTCATTGATGTATGCAATTGGATCGAACGCCATGGCCTCCACCCCCGGAACAACCTGAATCTACCATCGCCAAACCATAAGTCGCCAAACCATAAGGGACAAAATTTGCGGTTTGATGCGCATTCTTCCGCCAAAATCGCTCGATCGGCCGAAAAATCCTTCTTCTCAATTTTGCGACCTGGCCTTTCTCGCACGAACGATCCCCGCGCGAATGCCCTGACCCGAAAAAGCGCAAATTTTGTCCACGATCTCTCTCATCACGCCTCAACAACCAGAAGACCGGCTTTGGTCTCCCGTCAAATATTCCGCTATGCCGGCAGCGGCACGCTTGCCGGCACCCATGGCACGAATGACCGTGGCCGCACCAAGCACGGCATCGCCCCCCGCGAAGACGCCCGGTCGCGACGTTGCACCGGTCCGCTCGTCTGCGACGATGAGATTGCGCGCCGAAACCTCGAGGTCGGGAGTTGTCTGGGCGATGAGAGGATTGCTTTTCGATCCGATGGCTATGACGAGCATGTCAGTGTCCATGACAAATTCGCTGCCCGCAACAGGCACGGGGCTTCGACGCCCGGTGGCATCTGGCTCGCCAAGCTCCATGAGCTCACATTCGAGCCCAACGATCCAGCCTCGATCGTCGCCCACCGCCCGCAGGGGGTTCGTGAGAAATTGGAACGCGACGCCCTCCTGCTCCGCATGATGAATCTCCTCCGCACGGGCGGGCATTTCGTCGCGGCCCCGGCGGTACACAACGGTCACTTCAGCTCCCAGCCGCCTTGCGGTACGGGCGGCATCCATGGCCACATTCCCGCCGCCGACCACCACGCAGCGATTTCCCGCATACACCGGCGTCTCGTATTCGGGGAATCGATACGCTTTCATCAAATTGACTCTGGTGAGAAGCTCACTCGCAGCCATGACGCCGTTGAGCCCCTCCCCCTCGATCCCCAGATACCGGGGCAGCCCAGCGCCCGTGCCCACGAACACCGCCTCAAAACCATGCTCTTCCATGAGCTCGACGACATCGTAGAGCCTGCCCACAAGCACGTTCGTGTCAAAGGAGACACCGATTTCCCCAAGCGCCGACACCTCGCGCGCAACCAGGTCTTTCGGAAGGCGGAACTCAGGAATGCCATAGGTGAGCACGCCGCCGACCCGGTGCAAGGCTTCGAACACCTTGACTTCGCACCCACGCTTCGCCAGCTCGCCCGCACAGGTGAGGGAAGCTGGTCCCGATCCCACCACCGACACGCGTCTCCCGGTAAGATCGATGCCCGTCGGCCTTGGCCCGGTGGAAGCGCACCCTTTGGACCCGGCTTCTGCCGATACGGCATCGCCCGCCCCTCCATGCAGGCCGGCGGCACCTTCGGGGACGTCCGGATCCCTGGCCTCACCCGAGCTCGATGCCGACAAGCTTGCCACTGCCAAGGACGCTTCCTCGGGATGTTCGAACGCCCAATCCGCGACAAATCGCTCCAGGCGCCCGATGCCCACCGGCTCGCCGTTGCGTCCCCGCGCGCACCGGCCCTCGCACTGCCTTTCCTGCGGACACACGCGCCCGCAGATGGCCGGAAGAGCATTTGCGCTTTTCACCATGGCGTAAGCCGCAGCAAAATCGCCCCCTGCCACCCGTTCGACAAACTGAGGGATGGGCACGCCAACGGGACAGCCCTCGGAGCAAAAGGCCTTGGGGCACTGAATGCAGCGATGCGCTTCGTTGATCGCATCGTCGGCAGAATAGCCCAAGGAGACCTCATCGAACGTGCGAATGCGTTCCTGCACGTCCAGCTCAGGCATCGGCGTCTTCTGCTTCTGCTTGTTCACTTGAAATTTTGCCACGTCAGGCTCCCCTCCGTTCGCCAGCGCCTGGAACGACCGGCGACCCGGCAAGACAGTCACGTCCCTCACCCGCCAATGCGGCCGAAGCCACCTCACGGGCCGAATCCTCGAAACCGCGATACATCACGCCTCGCCGCAAGGCATCGTCGTAATCCACCAGATGGCCGTCAAAATCGGGGCCGTCCACGCAGGCGTGCAAATACTCATCGCCCACTTTCACACGGCAACCGCCGCACATGCCAGTGCCATCGACCATGAGGGGATTCATGGACACAAGGGTCTTGATGCCGTAAGGTTTTGTGGTTGCAGCCACAAACTTCATCATGATGACCGGACCAACGGCCAAAACCAGATCATAGTCTGCGCCTTCGTCGATGCGGCGCTGAAGCGCCTGGGTCACGAGCCCCTTATTGCCGTTCGACCCGTCATCCGTCATGGCTATCCGCCAGGCAGAGCACGCCTCAATCTCGTCTTGCAGGAGAATGAGACGCTCCGTCCTGAAACCTGTGATGACGTCCACTACAGCACCATGGTCATGCAGCCATTTCGCCTGAGGATAGGCAATGGCGGTTCCCAAACCTCCGCCGACGACGCACGCGCGTCTCGCATCCGAAAGCTCGGTTGGATTGCCCAGCGGCCCGGCAAAATCAAGAAGCGCTTCGCCGGCCCGCATCTGCGCCAGACGCATCGTCGTCGCGCCGACTGCCTGGAACACGATGGTCACCGTTCCAGCTGCCGGATCATGGTCATTCATGGTCAGCGGAATACGTTCGCCCAACTCGTCAATGCGCAACATGATGAATTGTCCCGGTCTGATTTTCCTGGCCACCTCAGGCGCTCTCACCGTCATGCGCGTCACTTCCGCATTGAGCGCCTCTACTCGTTCGATGGGGTACACGGCTCCCTGCCTTTCGCGCCTCAGAGAAAAAAGCAGCACCGGCCAACAGCGCGCGGTGCCTCGTTTATGTGGAGATATGCCTTTGATTATAACAAGGCAGTCGGAAGGGCTTTGTTTTAAACTGTTTTCTGACGGTTAAGGGCATCAAAACCGTACGCGTGTGGACAAATCTATAATCGAGCACGTCAGAGGAAGCCGATGGGCGTCTGAGCACCTCAGGGCTTAGACGCGTCGCCCACAGGGGCGCAGATCCTATCGGCCGCGCCGCTCGATCATTCCACGCACATGCGGAAGCGCCTTTAAGGGAAAGGGAGAGGCATGGCAAAGCGATACTTGATCGAAAGGCAGTTCGAAGAAATTCCGTTCGACGCGGCAGTCAAACCGGACGGACCCTCGGTCGACATCGTGTCTGCCAAAGAATTCTCCGCCCTCAATCTTGGGGACGCCGACATGAGAGCCGCCCTGCACGGCCTCGTCACCGCGAGAAACACCTATCTCGACGTCTACCCGCAGTGTCTCATCGGATCCTTCGCTGTTCCCGACAAGAACGACCTTCTGAGCGACCCCCTCCTCCTCGCATTCTATGTGGAGAAAACACGCCTCGTCTTCATCGACGAGAACGGATCCTACGGCGCGCAGATCGAACGCATCGTCAAGCAACAGTCAGCAAAGCAGCCGAGCATCCCCCGCTGCTTGTTCGAATTCATGCAGCTGCTCATCAAGAAAGACCTTGCGTTTCTCGCAGAAATCGAGGACCACATGGAAGATGTCGAAGAGCAGATTCTCGACCGAGGATTGAAGGAAGCCAATCGCAAGATGTTGGGATTTCGCCGCAAGCTTCTCCGCATCGACACCTACTACCAACAGTTGGTCGACATGGCATCAGCCATTGCCGCCAATGAGAACCATCTGCTTTCCCATGAGGAAACGCGCCTGTTCACTCTCTTTTCGCGACAAGCGGACCGCTTGCTCAAACGCTCGCAAACGTTGAAGGAATACAGCTTTCAACTCCGCGAGCTCTACCAGACACAGATCGACATAAAGCAAAACGACACCATACAGTGGTTCACCGTCATCACGACCATTTTCGTACCGCTCACGCTCATCACCAGTTGGTATGGCATGAATTTCGAGTTCATGCCCGAGCTCAAGATGCCCTGGTCCTACTTCGTCATCCTGGGAGTCTGCGCCATCATCGTCATCATTGAGCTCCGGTTTTTCAAGCGCAAGAAATGGCTCTGATGCGGATCGAAGATCAGCTCAGAAGCGACTGCTGAACGGGTTTCGGTTCTGATTCCGACAGAACCGCCTCAAGGCTTTGCCCCGCCGCCGAAGGAGAACCCTGTTCTTTCGCCTGCGAGGCCTCGGCACTGCTCGCCCGCAACAGCTCGCCAAGCGTTGCAAAATCGTTCTCCAACGCCTCGCGCTTCGAACCGTCATAGATGGCAGCAGCAGGGTGGAAGATGGGAAACACCTTGAACTTGCCCGCCCGCTGCAGCGTGCCATGCAGGCGAGTGATCCCCATTTCCGTCTTCAAGATGAACTTCGTGGAGAAGTTGCCCAGCGTCACAATGAACTCAGGATCGATGGTACGCGTCTGCTCACGCAGATAGGGTGTGCACAGCTCGATCTCCTCAGGCCGGGGATTGCGGTTGCCGGGAGGACGGCACTTCAGCACGTTTGCTATGAACACCTCGTCGCGTCCCAAGCCGGCGATGGACAGGAGCTCATTGAGATATTTGCCGGCAGCCCCGACGAAGGGCTCTCCCTGCAGGTCCTCGTTCTTGCCCGGAGCCTCGCCGACGATGAGCACACGCGCGGCGGGATTGCCAACGCCGAACACCGTTTGCGTGCGGCTGTCGGCCAAGGGGCACTTATGACACGCCTCAACCTGATCGCGAATCTCACTCAAGGGAATATGCGGCTTCGACATCGCTTCTCCCCCTACAAATACCGACGTGGCATACGCTGGGAGAAGCCGACGGCAAGCTCGTAATGGATCGTGCCGAGCGTGTTTGCCAAGTCGTCCAGCGTGATCACCGAATCGCCCTGGCGTCCCACAAGCAGCACTTCATCGCCGATTTGGGGATCGAGCCGGCGGCGCGTTCCATACGTGCGCAGATCAACCTCAAACATGCACTGATCCATGCAGATGTTGCCGACCTGCCGGCAGCGCTGCCCCTCCAGGATAACGTCCGTGCGGCCCGAAAGCTCACGTCGAAGGCCATCGGCATATCCAAGGGGCACGGTGCATATCTTCACACTGCCGGGACTGCGATACGTGAGGCCATAGCTCACGCCTTCACTCATGGGCACCGTCCGCACATCGGTGATGCAGGCATGGACGCTCATGGCTGGCTTGAGATCGACCATCGTGCGGGTCTGCTGGCAAGGATGCAGGCCATACAGCGAAATGCCCAGACGGACCATGTCAAATCGCACGTCGGGATAGCGGACGCCCGCCGCGGAATTCGCCGCGTGGACGATACCGGGATTAATGCCAGCCACCTGCAGAGCCGACACCGCCTCGATGAAGCGCTTTGCTTGAATCTGGAAGTCAAGCGTTTCGGAGCTGTCCGCCGTCGCGAAGTGCGTGAACGTTCCCACCAGATCAAGTGCACGGTGAAAGTTCACCTGCGTCATGAATTCGACCACTTCGTCATAGCGGACGCCAATGCGGTTCATCCCCGTGTTGACGGCAAGATGATAGGGCGCGCGAAGGCCGAATGCGTCAGCCGCCTCTCCATATTGGATGGCAAACTCCGACGTGTACACGCTTGGCATGATCTTATAGGCAAGCAGGAGCGGTATAGCCGTGATAGGAGGCTGCGAAAGGATGAGTATCGGAGCGTTCACCAAGCCTTCGCGCAATTGTATTGCCTCATCGACCGTGGCGACTCCCAGATATTCTGCGCCGGAATTGAGCGCCGTCTTTGCACACTTCACCGCGCCATGCCCATAAGCATCCGCCTTGACGACCGCCATGAGCCTCACGCCACGCCCGACGCGCCGCTTGAATTCGGTCGTGTTATGCCGAACGGCATTGAGGTCGATTTCCACCCAAGCCCAGCGGCGATCGGTGGCGGGAATCAGCCGGAGCTTGTCGGGGTCAAACTCGGCTGCCCCGGAACTGGATTGCACGCCGTCACGCGCATAGCGGAGGGCACCCTGCGCCCCCGGGCCATAGGAGGAAGGAACGTCGGCAACCGGAGCCCCGCCGAAGAGACTTTGCTCCGCCCTCACCGTGCCTTCACCCGTGGTGCCCGTCGTCGGTTTGCTCATGCTTGCGCTTGCCGGGACAAACCCTGGCTTGCGATGGGCAAATCCGGTGAATCCGTTGGGAATGTCTTGCGCCGTCATACCGCCCTGCCTCGCCTTCAATCGTTCGGGCATCAGTATAGCACTCGCGTCGAAACCCGACGACGATTCCCGGGCAGAACTCAGTGGCCGCCGCCCGCCATCATCTTGACCGCATGGGGCAGCGCCGCGACGATGCCGTCCCAATTCTCGCGCGCGGCCTTCTCGCTGCCGGGAAGGTTGACGACGATATGACGTCCGCGCTGCATGCACAGCGCGCGAGAAAGCATGGCAAACGGCGTGATGGAAAGGGAGTGGGCGCGCATGGCCTCAGCGATGCCCGGAACGTTCCGTTCGCAGACGTCGCCCGTTGCCTCGGGCGTCACGTCACGCAGCGACAGGCCGCTGCCCCCACACGTGAGCACGATGTCGGCATCAAGCGCGTCGCACGCATGCACGATGGCGGCGGATATGTCTGCCCGTTCGTCCTTCACAACCACATGGCCTCGGCATTCCCATCCCTGTTCGCCGATCAGCGTCTCGAGAGCAGCGCCTGCGGTATCCTCCCGCATGCTGCGCGTGTCGGAACAGGTGACGATGGCAAAGCTGATGGGGTGACTCTCTTCGGAATGGGACACGGCTCCTCCTACAGGCTCACTTCTTCGGACACGTCAAGGAGAATGCACTCGATGGGTGCGCCGGCCGCACGCGACTCCAGGCCTTCGGGCATGATGGCCATGCAGTTGCTCCGTTGGATGACTCCAAACAGGCCCGAACTCTGGTTCTTGGCCGGCGCGACCACATAGTCGCCCTCTTCGTTTCGATACAGCGTCGAGCGAAGGAAGATGCGGCGCGGATCCTTCTTGCGATAGTCGCGCGAAAGCTTCGCGATAACATGGGGACGCTCGTAGTGGGTGTACCCCTGCATCTTGCGCAGGGCAGGGCGAACGATGAGCTCGAAGCCGACATAGGCCGCAGCCGGATTGCCCGGCAAGCCGAACACCGGAGTACCCTGCACCACGCCGAACGTCTGAGCCTTGCCGGGGCGGATGTTCACCGTGGTCACCAGCAGTTCTCCCAACTCGTCAACGACGGGCTTGATGAAGTCGAAATCGCCGTTGGAAGCCCCCCCGCTTGTGACGACGAAGTCGTAGCTGCTGACCGCAGACGACACCGCAGCCGCCAGCGCCTCCTGCGTGTCTTCAACGATGGGCAGGATGGAAGGCGCGGCACCTGCCGCCTGCGCACAGGCGGCGAGGGCATAGCTGTTTGAATTGCGAATCTTTCCGGGAGCGGGAACTTCGGTCGGATCGACCAGCTCCGAACCAATGGAGATGATGGCCACACGCGGGCGTCGATGCGTCGGAACCTCGATCACGCCGCATCCCGCAAGAAACCCGACTCCGGCAGACCCGATGACTTCGCCAGCCTCGACAATGACCTCGCCAGCCTTCGCCTCCTCGCCCGCCTCACGCACATTCGAGCGAGCCTCGACAGGGGCAGAAAACGACACACGGCTGCCGGGCTTGCCATCCCCCGACACCACACCGACTATCTCATACTTGACCACGGCGTCGGCCTCGTCAGGCAGCGGAGCACCCGTCATGATGCGCACGCAGTGCCCATGAGCAATTGGCCCTTCGTAGACATCTCCCGCAGCAATCTCGGCGATGACGTCCATCTCCACGGGCGCTTCCTCGGTCGCCGCAGCCAGATCGACCGCATGGACTGCAAACCCATCCATGGCAGAGTGCGCGAACGGAGCAATATCGATGTCGCTTCGCAGGTCGCAGGCAGACACGCGGCCAACAGCGTCAAGCAGTGGCACAGACTCCACCGGCAACGGTCCGACACGGGACAGCACAAGCTCCCGAGCTTCTTCGAGCGAGATCATTTCCTTCATCGGTTCCCCTTCCGTGAGAAGCGCATCCACGCCCCGCCCTGGGGGCGGCCTCCCGCGCGCGCGGCGCGCCGATTATGGCACGCCGTCCATTATAGCGTGAGAGATATAAAGGACGGCATCAAGTTTGGCAACCCCCCACGGCGGGCGGAACAAAAGGCATGCCGGCCACACCTATGCTGCCGGCATGCCCGATGGCCCGTCCAAAAAGCGTGAGAGGCGGACGCGAGAAGAGCCCTGCTACTTGTTTATGTTGTAGAACGCAGACATCCCCGCAAAGGAGGCCGCGCCGCCCAGCTCCTCTTCGATGCGCAGCAGCTGATTGTACTTCGCCACGCGGTCGGAGCGGCAGGGCGCGCCGGTCTTGATCTGGCCGGTGTTGCAGGCGACCGACAGGTCGGCGATGGTGGTGTCCTCCGTCTCGCCCGAGCGATGGCTGATGACGCAGGCATAGCCCGATTCCTTGGCCATCTGAACCGCTTCAAGCGTCTCGGTCAAACTGCCAATCTGATTCACCTTGATGAGAATGGCGTTGGCGCACCCCAACGCGATGCCCTTGGCCAAGCGCTTGGAGTTCGTGACAAACAAGTCATCGCCCACCAGCTGCACACGCCCGCCAATGCGCTCGGTGAGCAACTTCCATCCATCCCAGTCCTCTTCGGCCATGCCGTCTTCCAGAGAGACGATGGGATATTTGCCCACAAGCGCCTCCCAATAATCCACCATCTCGGCGGATGAGAGCTCTCGTCCCTCGCCAGCCAACACATACATTCCCTTGGCACTGTCGTAAAATTCGGTGGAAGCCGGGTCCATGGCAAACATGATGTCAGTTCCCGGCTTATAGCCAGCCGCCTCACAGGCCTTCGCAATGTATTCAAGCGGTTCTTCGTTCGTGGTGAAGTTGGGAGCGAATCCCCCTTCGTCGCCCACGCCGCCGCCAAGACCGGCGTCGTGCAGCACCTTCTTGAGCGTGTGATATATCTCGGCGCACCAGCGCAACGCCTCGGCAAAGGTGGGAGCGCCCACCGGCATGATCATGAATTCCTGGAAGTCGACGTTGTTGTCCGCATGCACGCCGCCGTTGAGGATGTTCATCATGGGAGTGGGCAGCACGTGCGCGTTCACGCCGCCCACGTAGCGATACAGCGGCAATTCAGCAGCTTCGGCAGCGGCCTTCGCAACGGCAAGCGATGCCCCCAGGATGGCATTGGCACCCAGCACACCCTTGTTTCCGGTGCCGTCAAGTTCCAACATCGTGCTGTCAATGACACGCTGATCGTCGGCATCGAGACCGATGAGTGCGTCAGCGATCTCCTCATTCACGTGAGCGACCGCGTCCATCGTGCCCTTCCCAAGATAGCGCCCCTTATCGCAATCGCGCAACTCGACGGCCTCGAATGCGCCGGTCGATGCACCCGATGGCACCGCCGCACGCCCGAACGCACCGTCTTCCAGCACGACCTCCACTTCCACCGTCGGGTTGCCGCGCGAGTCGAGAATCTCGCGACCGAACACATCGATGATGACGCTCATGAATGCCTCCTAGTCAGGAATGTGAGTTTATCCATGGGAAATCATAGCACGTCGAAAGTCCAAAACCAGATTTCGTGCGCGTTTCCCACAACCCCGATGACAAAAGGTTTGCTTGGGTTCAAGCGCGTGTTTCCAAATCGGACGTCCTGCCCAAGCATCTCCTCGCCAGAAATGGCAGAGAGCATCGTCCCGACCCCTCGCGCCTTCAGACCCCCACCGACAGCAGAACGCACACGGCCAAGCCAACCATGAGGACAAACGCGCTGCGCGCCGTGAAGCGGCGATCGGAAAGCGACGTTCTGTGCCTGTCGGGAGCACCATAGCATCGCGCATCCATGGCCACCGCCAATGCGTCGGCGCGACGGAACAGCCCGACGAACAGCGGGATAAGAACCGTTTGCCAAGACCGGAGCCGGTGCCAGAGCGACCCCTCCGCGAATGCGGCGCCGCGGGCCCACTGCGCGTCATGCACCCGAGCGAATTCTTCTGCAGTCACGGGAACGAATCTCAGGGCGAGCGAAAACACCGTGGCGATGTCGTCCGTGGGAATTCGCAGATACCCCAGAGGCCGGAGAAAACCGGCGAAGGCATCCGTCAGAGCCGTCGAAGTCGTTGCATAGCTGACCACCAGGCTGGCGGCCAGCAGCAGCAGAATGCGAACGGCAAAGAAGCATCCTCGCGCAAAACCCGCAGGAACGAATCCGAACGAACCGAGGATCGGTATCGAGGCGAGGCCGGAGAAAACCGGAGAAGGGGATCCGAAGGGCGAAAAGGGAGGCCCCGCCAGCGAGGCCGACCCCACGTCAAGGGAAAAGCCGTTGAACAGAACCGTGAACGCCGCGACGATGCCCAGGGGAACCATGAGCGAGAGCATCTTGGCAAGAGGAAGGCGGGAGGCCACGAGCACAGCCACAAACACGACAGCACAGGAAAGAAGGCCCAGCCAGGTATCCACCAGAAAAAGCGTGATGGAATACCCCAGCAGCAGCAGTATCTTCACCCGCGCATCGGCAGCATGAATGGCGGATCGTCGGAAGATGTAGGTATTGACAGACAGTTGCATAGACGCAGTATGCCATAACGTGCGCAGCATGAGAACACGCCGCAATCAAAACCGGCGGCGTGTTCCCTCCTCGACCCTTCGTTGCATCAAGGCAATGCTAGAATTTGTCCTTGATCTTCCCCACGGCATCCTGAACGGCATTTCCTACGTCTTTTGCCGCGTCTTGGGCATTTTCCATTGCGTCAGAAGCAGCTTGCTTCACGTTTTCGGCCATATCGCCGGCTGCATCCTTGATGTTTTCGGCAACGTCGGGAGCCTTTTCCTTCGCGTCGCCCGCAGCGTCCTTCGCATCGTTTCTCATGTCGTGCGCAGTGTCTTTCACGGAGTTCTTCGCATCATGTGCCGCATCTTTAACTTTGTTTTTCACATCATTCATGTCCGCCATGATTCCGTTCCTTCCTCGTCGCGATCCGTCCGAAGCACCAGGCGGGTCATCCAGAACCTCAGGGACTCGGGACAAAATCGCCTGAACGTTCTCGAAAACCCTTCACCGGCATGCGCGCATGCCGGTGAGACCCATTGTATCCACCGCGCAACGTCATGCCGATGACCGGCCAGTGACAAATGGACAACGCCTCTCCATCGAAGCACATCGCCGTCGGAACAACTCGGCTGCCCGACGAGCCGCCGTCCTCCCCGTCAACCGCAAGCCCCCTAGTCCCTTGCACCATAAAAAAGGGGCCCGTCAATGCGGGCCCCGGGTGCTGCATGCGAAAAGAAGCGGCGCTATTCGGCCTTCTTCTCCTCCGCTTTGGTGGCTTCCTCGGCCTCTTCGACCGCGGCAGCCGTCTCTGCCGCCTCAGCCGCAGCGGACTCATCGCCCGCTGCATCGGCAGCCTCGACGGAAGCCTCTGCTTCTGCCTTAATCGTCTCTTCTACCGCTTCAAGATCTTCAACGGCTTGCTTTTCAGCATCTTCTGCCTTTTCGACTTTCTTTGGAGCAGCCTTTTTGGCCGCTTTCTTGGCAGCAGGCTTGTCTTCGGCCTTTTTGGTCTTGGCAACCGGCTCGGTCACCAATTCCATGATGACCATGGGAGCATTGTCGCCTTTGCGATTGCCCAGCTTCATGATGCGGGTATAGCCGCCGGGACGATCCCGGAACATGCCTTGCTCGACCTTTTCGAAGACCTCACGCACAATTTCCTTGTCGTTGAGTGCCGCGATGGCCAGGCGACGAGAATGCAAGTCGCCTTTCTTCGCCCACGTGATGATCTTGTCCACATCGGGACGAATTTCCTTTGCGCGCGACTCGATCGTTTTGATACGATCGTTCAGGAACAACGCGCATACCAAGCTCCGTTTCATGGCCTTGGTATGGCTGGTGTCGGTTCCCAGCTTGCGCCCCTTCTTGTAGTGTCTCATGATCTCGTATCTCCTATAGCTTCAAATTGAGGTCCATGGAAATGAGCTTGTCCTTCACTTCCTCAATGGACTTCGCACCAAAGTTTCTGATGTTCAACAGGTCGTTCTCGGAGAACTCGACCAGCTGGCGCACAGAGTGAATGCCGGCACGCTTCAGGCAGTTGTACGAACGGACGGACAGGTCGAGGTCCTCGATCTGCTTGTCCAATTCGGCGTTCGACTCCTGGCCTTCCGGTGCGAAGATGGAAGGCACTTCGCCCTCTTCCTCGTCCACGATGTCGGAAAGGCTCAGAAATGCCCCCATATATTGGTTGATGATATTTGCGGCACGGCACACAGCCTCAGATGGATTGATGCTGCCGTCCGTCTCAACTTCCAGCACGAGCTTGTCATAATCGGTACGCTGGCCCACGCGCGTGTCGATGACGTTGAGCGTGCAACGACGCACCGGAGAGAACAACGAATCGACATGCACGACGCCGATAGGATCCTCGGTGCGCTTGTTGCGCTCTGCGGACACGTATCCGCGGCCCACGCCGATGCGAATGGTCATGTCCAACTGCCCACCATCGGCAACCGTCGCAATGACATGCTCCTGGTTGATGAGCGTGAACTCGGTCGGAATGTCAAGATCGGCACCCGTAACCGTGCAGGGACCTTCGGCCGACACATGAGCGGTAGCTTCGGTGACGTCTTCGTTGAGAGCGGAAAAAACCAAACCCTTGACGTTGAGCACGATGTCGGTGATGTCCTCGATCACGCCTTCCGCCGTGGTGAATTCATGCTGCACGCCCTCGATCTGGATGGCGGTGGCTTTCGCTCCATCCAACGACGACAGCAGCACGCGGCGCATGCAGTTGCCAAGTGTGTAGCCGTACCCGCGCTCGAGCGGTTCGACGATGAAGCGCGCTACGGTGTCGTTGACTTCTTCCGTTGTTACCGTCGGCCTCATGAACTCTGTCATGTTGGGTAAGCCTCCTTAATATGCCGCGATTATTTCGAGTAAAGTTCGACGATGAGTTGCTCGCGAATGTCCAAATCGATCTGATCGCGCTGAGGAAGAGCAAGAACGCTGCCCTGAAGCTTCTCAATGTCAACCTCGAGCCATGCCGGCACTTGCACGCGCTCATTGCTGATGAGCGCACTCTTGATGACGAGCATGTCCTTCGCCTTCGGTGCCACGGCAACGAGGTCGCCGGGATTGACCTGAAACGACGGGATGTCGACACGGCGGCCATTCACCGTGATGTGGCCGTGACGAACCTGCTGACGAGCTTCGTCACGCGACTTCGCGAAGCCCAAACGATACACGACATTGTCGAGGCGACTCTCAAGGATGCGGAGCAGGTTCTCGCCCGTAATGCCCTGCTGACGGTTTGCCAGCTGATAGTAATGACGGAATTGCTTCTCCAGGACACCGTAGATGCGCTTGGTCTTCTGCTTCTCACGCAACTGGTTCCGGTACTCGCTTTCCTTCACGCGCTTTCTGCCGGCCTCGCCCGGCGCATAGTTGCGGCGCTCGATTGCGCATTTCTCCGTGTAGCAACGGTCGCCCTTGAGAAAGAGCTTCCCGCCCTCACGACGGCACAAACGGCAGTCCGCCCCAGTATAACGAGCCATAATGGGATCCTTTCAGTTACACGCGACGACGCTTGCGCGGACGGCAACCGTTGTGCGGGATGGGTGTGCAATCTTGAATGCTGGAAACCTCCAGGCCAGCGGCCTGCAGTGACCGGATGGCGGTCTCGCGTCCGGAGCCAGGGCCCTTCACGAACACTGACACCTTACGCAGGCCGTGCTCCATAGCCGTCTTGGCGGCGGCTTCAGCCGCCATCTGCGCGGCGAACGGAGTCGACTTGCGAGAACCCTTGAATCCGACCGTACCAGCAGACTGCCACGAAACCACGTTGCCCTGGGGATCGGTGATGCTGATGATGGTGTTGTTGAACGTCGATTTAATATGCGCGGCACCGACTGCGATGTTCTTGCGCTCGGAGCGCTTGAGGCGCGTGCGCACATTTTTCTTAGCTGCCACTTAGGCTACCTCACTTCTTCTTTCCGCCGATTTGCTTCCTGGGACCTTTGCGCGTGCGCGCATTGGTGTGCGTGCGCTGACCGCGCACAGGCAAGCCGCGACGATGGCGGAGCCCACGGTAGCAACCGATTTCCATGAGGCGCTTGACATTCTGGGAAACCTCACGGTGCAAGTCGCCTTCCACCTTGATGTTCTCCTGGATATAGTCGCGCAACTTCTGCAGATCGTCTTCCGTTAGGTCCTTCACGCGGACATCGGGATCGACGCCGGTAGCGGTGAGGACTTTTTTGGAGGTCGTAAGACCAATGCCGTAAATGTAGGTCAAGCCGACTTCAATGCGCTTGTCGCGAGGAAGGTCGACACCAACAAGACGTGCCATAGATGGTTCTCCTCTTTTCTAGCCCTGACGCTGCTTGTGGCGCGGATTCTCGCAAATAACGAAAACCTTGCCGTGGCGTCGGATGATTTTGCACTTGTCGCACATTTTCTTGACCGAAGGACGTACCTTCATATCTATTTCCTTTCGGTTATGCGTTTCGTCCTATATGACACACCCAGCCGCAGGTGATTACTTTTCTTCGCCCTTCACGCAAGCCGCCGGATTCCAAAATCCCAGTTTCCAGCGACGACGAGAAGATGCCTCGCAGGACGGCCACGCCGTCCCTTGACACACAAAATCTGCACAGCTCTGCTGCATGCCATGCAGACCAACCCAGTTATTTGAACCTATACGTGATACGCCCGCGATTCAAGTCGTAGACCGACAACTCTACCGTCACCTTGTCACCCGGCAGTATCTTGATGTAGTGCATCCTCATCTTGCCAGAAATATGAGCCAATATCTTGTGCCCGTTCTCAAGCTCAACCCTAAACATGGCATTTGGAAGGGCTTCGAGAACCGATCCCTCAAGCTCAATTACATCTTCTTTGGTCAAAAGTGCTCCTTCAAGCAAATCGTCGTTAAGCAGCAACCATAGATGATACCAAAAGATGCTCGGTTCGAGAAGGAGAATTTTTGGGCGCAGAAAACCGACAAACCATCGGTTCGAAACTGCCTGCATGCCAGGCGTGCGGTCTGAAGCCGCGCAGTCCCTGCCCGAAGGGCGGAACCGCCAGGTATTCGCGCGATGCGCAGCCGCCTTGTCGGCCTCGAAGCATGCGCGGCACCCACTTTCAGGGCACCGTCGTCGATGACAGCATCAATTCTACGCGTTTCGCCGATCTGGTCAAGCGCAGGCGAGGGAAATCCTCAAAGCGATCATGGCCGCAGGATCGCCGCACTCCCTACCAGAAGCCGCGTCGGGCCGCCTGGGCCTTCGACCCAAGAACTCGCATGCGGCATTCCTCTTTGGATCGACATCGTCCTGCGCGAAACGCCCTGTCGGATCATACAACCGTTAAAAGATGAAAGATGGCTGGGCCGCCAGGATTCGAACCTGAATAGCTGGTACCAAAAACCAGAGTCCTGCCGTTGGACGACGGCCCAGTGTTGAGCAAAAGCTCGAAGAACGGCGCGACCGGCGCTCCGGTGCGATGCAGGCTAAAATGGTGGGCCGTGAGGGAGTCGAACCCGCGACCTTGGGATTAAAAGTCCCCTGCTCTACCAGCTGAGCTAACGGCCCTGCCTGCCTGCGCAACGCGCGAGTACCTATTGTAGCGGGGGCGACATACGGGGTCAATAACTTGTTCGACCAAAAAACGTCCAAAAGGAACCGTGCCGCCTCAATCCCGTCCGCCCGACCTGTTGCCCCGCCCCTTCCTGGTGAAGAATATCGCTTGAGGGGAGTTTCGGGCGAAAATTCTTCCAATCAGCCAAGCAGGCACGCAGGCCCAAGAACTGGAGCCCTCCCTTCTGCTTTGCCGCCGCCGCAGCATGGCCTTCCGCGTGTCAGGATAGGATCCCAGGGCCGGACCCCCTTCTGCTTTGCCATCATGTCGTTGACAAACCGGAAAGCTCTCCGTACTACAATCGGAGATGCAGATATCAGGATGCGTCCCACGCAAAGCAGGCGAAAGGAATGGTCGTTTATGTGGTGTTCGAAGATCCTCGTCGCTTACGACGGATCCGCTCCTTCCGAACGGGCGCTCGCCCTTGCCCTCTCGATCGGAGCGCAGGACAAAACCGTCGAATTGGTCTTCGTCCACGTGATAAAGCTGTATTCGACCGGCAGCGCAGAGGTCATCTTGGACAAGGCCATGGTCAAGGAGGCGGAGTCTCTCCAAGCGAAGCTGCAGGCTGCCGCAGACCTCACGCCCAACGATGCACACGTTCATCTGCTGAAGGGCAACTCGCCGGCAGAACTCATCATCAAGAGCGCGCGTGAGGAAAAATGCGACCTGATCATCATGGGAAGTCGCGGGCAGGGGGGCGTGAAGGGCTACCTGGGAAGCGTGAGCTATTCCGTCGTGCAGCAATCCCCCATCACCGTGCTCATCGCCAAGGACGCGGTCAGGAAAGAGGGGGCGAAAGGCTGAACCCGGAAGCCGGAAGAAACCAGGGGAAACGACGGACTTGCACCCGAACCGGTCACCGAATGGCCCCTTGTGGTTCTCTTGGCCTCCAACCGTGCCGCACCCAACCGCGTCCTTGCAAGGAGTTGGACGGGAAACAAGAGTTTCCCGTCCAACGAGCAGGCTCTCTTCGACCGCGCGGAAACCCCACGTGAAACCTTCGCGCAGCAGTGCCTGGTCAGCGCTATGTTACTCGCCCGAAACGAAGGTGTCCCTATCGGGTGCGAAGGAGCGCATGGCATCAATCGTGCGGGAAAACAGCTCATCGAGATCCCACCCCAGCATGGCGGCTCCTGACCGAATGACATCGCGGTCGACTCCGGCGGCGAACCGCTTGTCCTTGAACTTCTTCTTGAGGGATTTCACCTCAAAGTCCATGACGCTCTTGGAGGGACGCATGACGACGGCCGCACCGATGAGACCCGTCAATTCCTCGGTGGCAAACAGTATCTTCTCCATCTGAAGCTCTGGCTTGGGAAGGTTGGCATTAAAGTCGGATGTGTGGCTCTGAATTGCACGGATGAGTTCCGGAGTGCCTCCAGCGGCCTCGATGTCCTTGGCAGCGTAGACGGTGTGCATCTCGGGCTCATCGTCATGTTCCTCCCAATCAAGGTCATGCAGAAGGCCGACGATGCCCCAAAACTCTTCGTTCTGCGGATCATATTCTCGGGCAAAGAAGCGCATGGTCTGCTCAACCGTTTCGCCATGCTCGATATGAAACGGATCGTGATTATGCTCCTGCAGCAGATCGAACGCCTGAGCGCGCGTCATTCCCGCCTTGAGTGTTGCCATATGTGCTCCTTCCGCTGCCTACGGTTCTCTCATGGCATAGCGTACCACGCAGACGGCGTTTATGCTAAAACACGATCCCCAAGGCATTCACGGCCAAGCCCCCCGCCACCCCGATGAAGTACAGTCCTGCGGCAATGGCCACGTTCTGTCGCCCATTCCGATTGGTACGAAACAGCACAAGCAACCCCACTCCCGCACTCACCAGCAGGCCCGCCAGCATGGCGCCCGAATCCAGCACGCCGTCCACATACAGCTGGGCTATGACCACGCTCGCTGCACAGTTCGGAATGAGACCCACCACCGCTGAACCAAACACCGAAAGGGCCGGATTCGCGCCCAAGAAAGCCGTCAACGCGTCTTCCCCGGCCACTTCCAGCACACCGTTCAATGCGACAGTGACGACAAAGATAAACAGGGTCACCTGCAGGGTGTGCTTGAGAGCGCTCTTCAGGATGCCTCCTTCGCCATCATGGCAATGGCAGTGGTCATGCTCGCACAGATCGTGGATATGGAGCGGGACGTCAATGCGCCGAGCCAAGCGCATCACGCCATCCACAACGAGTCCCGTCGCCATGCCGATGACGATCTTCGCTCCCAGTATCTTCAGAATAGTCGCGGGCGCAACCTGCTCTGCGAGGTAAATGGGGAGCATCTCGTCAGAGGTGGACAGAAACACCGCAAACAGCGTTCCGAGCGTAATGACGCGCCCCGCCCAGAGCGTTGCGGCTGCGGCGGAAAAACCACATTGCGGCACCACGCCCATGATGGCACCCACAACAGGCCCAGCCGCTCCCGCCTTCCGAACCGCAGACTGCACCCTCTGGCCGGCTTTGTGCTCGAACCATTCCATGACCAGATAGGTGATGAAAAGAAACGGGATCAGGTAAAGCGTGTCAAGAACCGAGTCCTGCAAAACCTGCCCTGCGATATGTGAGAAACCGTCCATGGCGATCCATTGTAGACCAACCTCCACGCTCCCCTGCACTTCATCGGAAAACAGTCACGGAACACGATTGCCGCCATCCCGCCCATGCCTCGTTTATCGGCTATACTGGGCATCGAATTGTAATCCCAACGCGTTACGGAGACAACATGGGCAATCAACAGGCTGGGTGGTACCAAGACCCATCAGGAGATACAACAAAACTACGCTATTGGAACGGCGAGCGATGGACCGATGACTTCGCAGACGCGCAGCCCTCGGCCAATCAGGCAAATGGCTACGGCCCAACATACGCCCCAACCGGAAACGGACAGGCCTCCTATTACCAGCCCTACCCGACGGCAAGCGATGAGAACGACCGCACTCTGAGGCTGATCGCGTTCGTTTTCTGCATCATTTCCACCGTGGCAGCTGGCTGCTTCATCATACCGCTTGCTTGGATGATTCCCATGACTGTCCATTCTTGGGGAATCTACAAGGGCACCAAGCCCAACACGACGGCCTTCGGCGTGTGCACGCTTATATTCGTGAGCCTTGTCAGCGGCATTCTCCTGCTCGTTTCCAAGAAGGAAGCATAGGGCGAAAAAGCGCTCCCGGAAAGGCCTGCCGGCGGCAGACGGTTCGCACGCGCGCAGCCCCGCGGCATCTCTCACACGCACACGGGGCATCCGCGGCACGGCTGCGTGCGGTTTCGGCGGAACGGCAGCCGGCCATCGCTTCATCTTCCACGGCAGAGCACCGCAGCGTTGCTCACCGGAAAGGCCAGAAAGGCCGCAATCTGTCATGGATTGCGGCCTTTCTCCTGGAAGAAGCCATATGCGCTGCCTCGTGCCAAGGGTGCCGATGCACGGCTTTCCCACATGCCCTTCGCGCGCAACACACAAACAGCTGCACAGTGAGTAGGCAAATCAGCAAAGGGCGCTCTAGTCCCCGGAGTTGCCGTGCTTCGCGACCGAACGTACTCTGTACGTGAGGGCAAGCGAAGAAGCGGCAAAGCCGGGTGCCAGAGCGCCTCGCAGCGCCATCGACAGTTTCGGACGGCGTGCCGCCCGAAATCAGTGTCTTACATCATGCCGCCCATACCGCCGCCGGCACCGGCGAGCGCGGACAGGTCCGGACCCTCTTTGGGGATCTCGTTGATAGTGGCCTCAGTGATGAGAATGAGGGCAGCGACAGAAGCGGCGGACTGCAAAGCCGTGCGCGTGACCTTCACCGGATCGTTGACGCCCATCTTGATCATGTTTCCATACTCGCCCGTGGCACAGTTCAGGCCTTCGCCCTTCTCCATGCCCTTGACATGCTCGACGACAACGCTACCTTCATATCCGGCGTTCTGGGAAATCGCGCGGATCGGGGTCTCCAGAGCCTTGCGGATGATGTCAATGCCGACCTGCTCGTCCTTGTCGTCAGTTTCGATGGCGTCAAGCGATTCCTGCACATCGAGCAGCGCGACGCCGCCACCCGCGACAATGCCCTCTTCAACGGCCGCACGGGTTGCCTGCAGGGCATCCTCGATACGGGACTTCTTCTCTTTGAGCTCGGACTCGGTCGCCGCGCCCACCTTGAGGACGGCAACGCCTCCCGACAGCTTCGCCAGACGCTCCTGAAGCTTCTCGCGATCGAAGTCGGAGTCGACGCGATCGAGCTCGGACTTGATCATGGCAATGCGCTCGTCGATGGCCTGCTTGTCTCCGGCACCGTCCACGATGAGAGCGGCGTCCTTGGAAACCTTGACCGTCTTTGCATGGCCCAGCATGTCAATGGTGGCATCGGCAACGGTCATGCCGAAGTCCTTGTCGATCACCTGAGCGCCGGTGACGGCGGAGATGTCCTCGAGAATGCGCTTGCGGCGGTCACCAAAGCCAGGAGCCTTGATGGCAACACAGGTAAACGTGCCGCGCAGCTTGTTCAGAAGGATGGTGGCCAAAGCCTCGCCTTCGACATCTTCAGCAACGATAAACAGCGGACGCCCGGACTTCATGATTTCCTCAAGCAAGGGAACCATGTCCTGGATGTTCGTGACCTTCTGATCGGTGAGCAGAATGTAGGGGTCGTTCAGCACGGCCTCCATCTTCTCCATATCGGTGGCCATGTACGGAGAGATGTAGCCACGGTCATACTGCATGCCCTCGACGATGTCCATTTCCAGACCAAACGTCTGGCTCTCCTCGACAGAGATGGCGCCATCCTTGCCCACGGCGTCCATTGCCTCGGCGATCTTCTCGCCGATTTCAGCATCTCCGGCAGAAATCGTGCCGACGTTGGCAATCTGGTCCTTCGTGGAAACCGGCGTCGCGTCGGCCTTGATGGCCTCGACCACGGCATCGGTGGCCTTCTGGATGCCGCGGCGAATGCCGAGGGCATCGGCACCGGCGGTCACGTTGCGCAGGCCTTCGGACACGATGACGTCGGCAAGCAGCGTGGCGGTCGTCGTGCCGTCGCCGGCAACGTCGTTCGTCTTGACGGCGACTTCGCGAACCAGCTGAGCGCCCATGTTCTCAATTGGATCTTCCAGCTCAATCTCTTTGGCGACCGTCACGCCGTCGTTCGTGATGGTAGGTGCTCCATAAGACTTCTCGAGAGCAACGTAACGGCCCTTAGGGCCAAGCGTCACCTTGACAGCATCCGACAGTTTCTTGACGCCGGAAGCAAGCGCGCTGCGAGCGTCAGCCTCGAACTTAATGTCTTTCGCCATGATATGCCTATCCTTTCAACTGCATTGCGATAACCGGGTATGAGCCAGAGGATCTACGCGAAAACCGCGTAGAGGTCGTCGGCGCGCACGACAAGCACGTCCTCGCCGTCGACATTGATTTCAGTCCCGCCATATTTGCCATAGATGACCTTGTCGCCAGCCTTGACAGGAACGGGAATCAGATTGCCATCCTTGTCAAGCTTGCCATCGCCCACAGCCAAGACAATGCCTGTCTGGGGCTTTTCCTTCGCTTCGGTAGCAAGATACAGACCGGATGCCGTTGTCTCCTCAGCCTCATCCTGCTTGATGATGACGCGGTCACCCAATGGTTTCAAATTCATAACGCTGCCTTCCTTTCGTCCGACTCATGTCCGAAACCGATAGTGCACAAACACTATTTAACCACTCTGTCGTGGTGACTGCTAGCACTCATTGGTAACGAGTGCTAAACAGTGCGTTATGATAGCATCACGGTCGGCAAATGCAAGCCCCTTCAAGGAAATCCGAGCAGCCTCCTTGTGCCCTTTCTCCAATCGGCAGACGATCGTCACAATTCCCCAGGAGTCACCAAGCCGCCTTCATAGGCCCGCACGACAAGCTGAGCCCGATCGTGAGCATCAAGCTTGCCCATGATGCGGGCAAGATGGGTCTTCACCGTCGCGGGGGAGATGAACAGGTCTTTGGCGATCTCGTCATTCGTCAGGCCGCGCGCAACCAGAACCAGCGTCTCCCGTTCGCGGTCGGTAAGCCCCCCCAGCGACGAAGAGGCCAAGGATCCGCCATGCCGCTGAGGGCGTGAGGCAACGAATGTCTCCACCAGCCGACGCATGACCGACGGCTGTATGAGCGCATCTCCTGCGGCGACAATGCGCACCGCTGCTGCGATGTCGTCAGGTTCCGCATCTTTGAGCAAAAAGCCGCTTGCCCCCGCCGCCAGAGCGTCATAGACGTATTCGTCGATGTCGAACGTCGTCAGAATGAGCACATGCACCGCAGACAGTTCGGCATTCTGCGTGATAGCGCGCGTCGCTTCGATGCCGTTCAGGCGAGGCATGCGAATGTCCATGAGCACAACATCAGGCTTGAGCAGGCGCGCGAGGTCGACGGCCTCCTCGCCGTCGCGGGCCTCGCCCACCACATCCACATCGTCGTAAGAGAGCAGAATAAGCCGAAATCCGCTGCGAACCAGGTCCTGATCGTCGGCAACGAGAACACGCAGCCGATCCGCATCTCCCCGAGCGCTCACCGGATTCCTCCCTCCATCCCGTCCGCAAGCGGTATGGAAGCCCGAACACGAAATCCCTTGCCTGGAAGGTTGGTCGCCTCGAACGTGCCTCCCAGCAAGCTCACCCGCTCTCCCATGCCCTCAATGCCATGGCCCTCATGAGGTCCGGCAGGAGCGCCGTGCCCATCGTCTTCCACGATCAGACGCGCATTTGTGCCGTCAGACGACAGACGAATGGCTGCCTCTTCGGCATCGGCATGCCGAACGATGTTCGTTGCCGCCTCCCGCGCAATGCCGAACAGCGCGACATCGACGTAAGCGGGAACGCAGGCATGGTCGTAGCCGGCGACATCAAGCAATGGCGTGATGCCAGCCTGCTTGAGATAGGCGGCAACCTCATCCAGCCGGTCCGTCCCAGCCGTCGGCTCGGTCTCGACCGGATCGTCTCCATAACGCAGCACGCCTATCATCCCCCGGATCTCCTCGAGGGCGTTTCGCGCCGTCATCCGCGCCGCAATGATCGCTTGCTTTGCCGACGCGGGATCGCGGTCGATCAGGCGCTCAGCTGCCGCGGCCTGGACACTCACCGCAGACAGAGAATGCGCCGTTATGTCATGGACCTCGCGCGCTATGCGCACACGCTCCTCTTCCACGCGACGAGCAGCCTCTTCCTCGCGCGTGCGCTCAGCCTCAACGGCACGCTGTTCAGTCTCGCCGACATAGGCGCGATGGGTCCGATAGGCATACCCCGCCAACCCTGCCGCCGCCATGAACGCAACGTTCTGAAATCTCGTGAAGAAGGCAAGGCTGGCCGTCTGAGAAGGAACGTCCGAGAACAGCAGGCCGATGATGGACAGCAAAGCCGCAACGACAGCCTCTCCTCGCTTGCGCTCGGTCGCGACGGTGTACAGCGCGACCGCCGGTCCCACCACCGTGAGGGAAAACCCGCTAAACGCGCCCTGGAGACCCAAAAACGTCACCATCACGAAAAGAAACACCGGCCAAGGAAAGCGCCGACGCAGAACAAGCGGCACGGTCGTCAGAGCAAGCGCCACAAACACCGAGACATCCGGCACGACGTTCACGATGCCGAGATACTGACGCAACGCCATATCCGGAATGACAATGGACGATGCGGTGAGCATGAGCTGCCCACAACCGAACAGGAAAGCCGCAGCAGCGACCGCAACGTCCATGGCCCAATCCCGGGGTGTCATCTCTCGTTCATTGCCCAAAAAGTTATCCATACCCACATAGTACGCGACCACATCGAGCCGCACCATACATCAGCAAGGGTATTTCCCTGTCAGAATGGCAACGACGAGCACCTGAGCGTCGGCCCGTCGATAGCGATTCCACGAAGCCGCTCGAAGCGTCGGCCCGTCGGCAACGATCCCACGAAGCCGCTCGAAGCGCCGGCGACCGACGCTGGCTGCACCTGGAGGAAAGGCTTTGACGGCAGGAGAGGCCGGAAACCGGGATGCCTGCCGTCAAAGCCTTCCGAATCCATACATGGTGCCCGTTTTGCGACAGAGAGGAAGGGGCTTTCACGAGGATTCGTCGGACGACCACGCCTCGAAGCTGGAGAGGGCCGCCAGACGAGCCGCAGCTCGGTGGCGCAGCCGGACAGGCCGCAGCTTGATGCCGTGCTGGACAAGGCATAGCCCGGTGGCGCCGTCAGGCGGTCGGCCGCCTGAGGCCGCAACAAAGCAAGCCGCAGCTGATGGTGCGCCCGACAAGGCATAGCCCGGTGAGCCGCAGCCGGCACCGCGAACCCGATGCCGCGCTGGACAAGGCATAGCCCGGCGGCACGTCAAACATCCAAGTGCAACCAGGAACACCCAAGTAAGGAGGCCTCATCCGACGCCACAACAAAGCGGCCTGCAGCCCGATGCCGCAGCAAAGCAAGCCGCAGCCGGGCAGGCCGCAGCCTGATGCCGCGAACCGTCGAAATGGCAATTCCTTCCGTCGATGAATCATTTCGGCATCAGCTTTGAACTGGCTTTTTGCTTCCCCGCTGATAAAAAGACGGAGTTTTGAAGGCGCAGATCTTGCCATTTCGACGGTTCGCGGCATTGCGACAACCTACGGCCTGGAGCGAGGCAAAGCAGCCTCCTAGAGACAAGACGATGAGCAGGAGGAGCGCGAGCAAAACAGCAGATGGGCGAGCACAACCAGCACGGAAGACGCGCCCAGGGCAGGTC
>JAEWQO010000131.1 GCA_023460315.1 Actinomycetes bacterium | reverse complement strand
GGGTGAGCGTCAGGAAACTGCCTTTATGCGGTACGCCAAACACAAACACCGACAGGCCGCAGAGCAGGAAAAAGTTCAGCATCCCCAGCGCGATGTATGGCAACTGTTTACCAAGCAAAAATTCACTACGCGTGGTGGGGGTCACGTAAAGGTTGATAATCGACCCAAGCTCTTTTTCCCGCACCACGCTAAGGGCGCTTAGCATTGACGGGATCATCATCAGCAGAAGCGGGATCACCGCCGGAACAATCGCTGGCAGGCTTTTTACGTCCGGGTTATAGCGATAGCGCGTCTCAATATTCATCAGCCCGCTTTGGCTGGCGGGTGTGGATTGTCGGCTCGCCACATCCTGTAGCCAGCTCTGGTGCATTGCCTGCACGTAACCTTTTACCGTTTCGGCACGGCTCGGCATCGCTCCGTCGATCCAGACGCCGAGTTCCACAGGCGTACCACGCGCGATATCGCGCCCGAAATTGGGAGGGATCTCAATTGCCACCGTTATATCGCCCGCACGCATCCGACGATCAAGCTCGTCATAACTGGTGAGCGGCGGCTGTTCGATAAAGTAACGGGAACCGGAGAGGTTGAGTGTCCACGCCTGGCTACTGACGGTCTGGTCGCGGTCGAGCACCGCAAAGCGCAGGTTTTCCACATCCATACTGATGCCGTAACCCATTATCAGCATCAGGATCACCGTTCCCATCAGCGCCAGCGTCGAACGTACCGGATCGCGTCGCAGTTCCAGTGCTTCGCGGCGGCTGTAGCTAAACAGACGGCGCAGGCTAAATCCCTGACGCGGCGCGTGGGTGGTGTCGTGTACCACGGGCGGCGCTTCGGCTTCGTTGCTCTGCCCTGCCGCTTCCTGCAAATAGGCGATAAATGCCTCTTCCAGACTGGCGGCTCCGCGTTTCTCAACCAGTTCCTGCGGTGTACCGCTGGCGAGCACTTTTCCGGCGTGCATCAGTGAGATGCGGTCGCAACGTTCCGCTTCGTTCATAAAGTGGGTGGAGATGAAGATAGTCACTTTGTCCTGGCGCGAGAGATCGACCATCAACTGCCAGAACATATCCCTCGCCACCGGATCGACGCCAGAAGTAGGTTCATCGAGGATTAACATCTCCGGGCGATGAATCACCGCCACCGCCAGCGAAAGCCGCTGGCGAATGCCGAGCGGCAATGACTCCGGCAGAATATCTTCAACGTCGTTGAGCTTAAAACGCTCGCTCATTTCAGCCACTCTTGCGGGAATTTCCGCTTCCGGGATGTGAAACAAACGGGCATGTAACTCAAGGTTTTGCCGCACGGTGAGTTCGTTATAGAGCGAAAACGCCTGCGACATATAGCCCACCCGACGGCGGGTATCGATATCTTTTGGATCAACCGGTTGCCCGAACAGCCACGCCTCACCTTCGCTGGCGGGCAGCAGTCCGGTGAGCATTTTCATGGTGGTGGATTTACCGCAGCCGTTCGAACCAAGAAAACCAAAAATCTCCCCGCGTGGAATGCGGAAATTAACGTGATCAACGGCAACGAAGGAACCAAAACGCATGGTCAGATCGCGCGCTTCGATGGCAATCTCTGCGTTTTCAGGTTGATACGGTGGGATCACTACCGCCTGATGCGCCTGGCGTTGCGCTTGCGGTAACAGATTTATAAATGCTTCTTCCAGCGTAGCGCTTTGCGTTTGCTGCCGTAGCTCTTCGGCGCTGCCAGTTGCCAGCACTTCTCCGGCATTCATCGCTACCAGCCAGTCGAAGCGTTCGGCCTCTTCCATATAGGCGGTGGCGACCAGCACGCTCATATTGCTCTGCCGCTGGCGAATACTGTCGATCAGATCCCAGAACTGGGAGCGGGAGAGCGGGTCAACCCCCGTTGTTGGCTCATCAAGGATCAACAGTTCCGGGTCGTGGATTAACGCGCAGCACAGCCCAAGTTTTTGCTTCATCCCGCCGGAGAGTTTCCCTGCCGGACGATCGCGAAACGGTGCTAACCCGGTGCTGGTCAGCAGCTCATTAATTCGGACTTCCCGCTCCGCTTTGTCGTGACCGAACAGGCGAGCGAAAAAATCGACGTTTTCATACACCGACAAGGTGTGGTAGAGGTTTTTGCCCAGCCCCTGCGGCATCCAGGCGATGCGCGGGCAGACGTCGCGGCGATGCTTCGGGTCGCGCATATCGCCGCCCAGCACCATCACATTGCCCTGTTCAATGACGCGGGCACCGGAAATCAACGACAACAAGCTCGACTTCCCGACGCCGTCCGGGCCAATCAGCCCGACCATGCAACGGGCCGGAATATCGAGTGTGATATTGTTCAGCGCAACGGTTTTTCCATAATGCTGGCTCACGCCCGCCAGTTGCGCGACAGGCGGGACGGGAACCAGTTCCAGATGCGTCATTGCGGCAACCTCACCACGAGGTCGTCAGGCCACGGAAGTTCTTCATTCACCCGCACCCACGCTACGCCCGGCAAACCGGTTTTGACATATTCCAGATGCTGCTGGAGTAATTCCGGTGGGATACGCGCTTTGACGCGGAACATCAGTTTCAGCCGTTCATCGCTGGTTTCGACGGTTTTTGGCGTGAACTGGGCGACACTGGCGACAAAACTGATGGTTGCAGGAATACGCAGATCTGGCGCGGCATCGAGGATCAGCCGGGCTTCACCGCCCAGTTTCAGCGTGCCCGCCTGTTCGGTTGGCAGGAAGAAGGTCATATAGACGTCGCTGAGATCGACCATATTCAGCACCCGACCGCCTGCCGCCAGCACTTCGCCTGGCTCGGCAACCCGATACTGCACGCGTCCGTCACGCGGGGCTTTCAGTTCGCTGTCATCGATATCTGCGGCAATGCGCCGTTCAGTGGCTTGTGCCGCTTCGACGCGGGTTTGCGCCTGAATGATATTGGT
>JAEWQO010000130.1 GCA_023460315.1 Actinomycetes bacterium | reverse complement strand
CATTATCACAATTTGCGCGTTCTGAGATAGCGCTTTTGCGATCTCCACCATTTGCTGATCTGCCACTCTGAGATTTTTCATTTTCGTTCTTGGATTGATAAAGATATTAAGCTCTTCCAGTAGCTCGCTCGTCTTCTTGTACAGTTCTTTGTAATTGATTAAACCCACATGAACAGGTTCCCGACCAAGGAATATATTCTCTGCTACAGACATTTCGGAAACCGCAGACAATTCCTGATGGATCATCGCCACGCCCAGCGCTCGCGCTTTAGCCGGAGAATCGATTTCCACCGGCTTATCGGCTATCTTAATAGACCCAGAATCACATCGGTGCACACCGGCAATCACCTTGACCAACGTCGACTTTCCGGCACCGTTTTCGCCCATCAGCGCGTGCACGGTTCCTTCTCTCAAGCAAAAGCTCACACCGTGAAGGACTTCAAAGCCGTAGTAACTTTTGTGAATACCCGCCATCTCAACCAAATTCATGATTTTCCCCCTTACCTTTGGCAGCTTGCAAATCAAAAATCCCTGATTTTTTACTTTTAATTGGTGCATTTAATAAACACCTGGATAAAGCTGCTCAAAAACAATCTGTTGACCTTATCCGGCCCTCATTTTACATATATTGTCTGCTAATAACCTTGTCAGCTATTTTGATTAAAGTAAGCAAAAGCGTTCAAAGCGACGGGATACGCAGGAATATCCATCAGTCGCGTTAATTCTTCATCAAGGCTCATCATTGTCAGTGTCACGCCCATCATATCCAGCGAGGTAAAGAAGTTACCGATAAATGAATGATGAATCCCGATTTTCCTCTCAGTCAGCACATCGTAAACCCTGCTGTATAAAATATTCATCTCGCTCAGCATTGTATTGCCGAGACCCGATATCATAACCACAACCCTATCGCTATCAGCAACTGGCATATCCTTTAGTATCTCATCAACCATAATATCCGCTGTGGCATTCGCAGTCTTTAGCTTGCATGTATCCTTGCTGGAAAACCCGTGATGCCCCACACCGATCTCCATCGTTCCAAGCTCTATCACATAGTTGGGCCGTCCAACCTCAGGGATTATGCAGCTTGCCAAGCCGATTCCTATGCTGCGGGTTCTGCTCAAAGCCTTATTCGAGACCGTAACAACCTGATCCAGATCATACCCAAGAGCCGCGGCCGCACCGCCGATCTTCCAAAGCAACACTTCGCCCGTCATGCCTCTTCTGGTGTTAGGATTGCTTGTCGCCACGTCTTCGTTGGCAATCACCGTTTTCACACGGATTCCGTCTTTTTCTGCCAGCTTGATTGCCTCCTGTACATTGGCGATATCCTTAGGGTAGTTTCCAAACAGACAGACAACGCCTTGCCCGGCATCACCCTCTTTGAACGCGGTGTAAAACGACTCCACGGAAGGCGGTGTAAATATGTTGCCAATCGCCACAGCATCCAGCATATTTTTCCCAATATAGCCCATAAACGCAGGATCATGCCCCGCCCCTCCGCCGCTCACGATGCCGACCTTTCCAGCGATAGGCGCATTTTTATACTTTAGTGTCCGGGCGCAATCAGTGTGCGCAACATGGCGCTGATAGCACTTTACAAAACCGGTAATGGATTCATTAACCATGCTTGCTGGATCATTATACAGTTTCTGCATATTTCCTCCACCTTAGGACTGCTTTTTAGTCAATTGGTTGTGGCCTTCTTATAATAACGGATATAAACGTCTGTCTCACGGTCACTAAACTTCTTGCTTCTCTTCCCGACAAAAACAAATGGCTTCATCAGTTTATACGTACTGGTATAATTATCTCTGTTTAGAAACTCCGACTTTCCTTCAGCTGCGGCGCTTATATGATTGAACAGAGCACCGACATCAAGTTCTTGTTGAGTAATCAGCTCATCCAATCTGATCTGTGATGATTCCAAACCATCCAGCCCCAGCTCGGCCTCTTTTTCAGCAATCAAATCAACCAGCGCCACATAAATTTTAATAAAAGTTGTGATGCGCAGATCATTGCTTCTGCTGTATTTCTGATTGAAACCAGCGGGATCCCATCCTATATGTTTGCTGATCTCCGCATTGCTGATGCCGTATCTGCCTGCGATGACATTCAATCGGGTATAAACGCAGTCGATCAAATAGTCCTTAGTTATTTTTTTTAATGCTAGTTCTTCAAATTCAGTCACAACAACCTCCCGCAACTGGGTATATAACATTGCGGCAAACTCAAATGTGTACTGCTCCGAACCTTAGGAGCTTTACAACTCTAACCAAGAAATGAACCTGCAGTATGTTTACGTTATGCTCTTAAGCTGTCTTAGCTTCATGTAAACACTTTAACATCATTTGTTCGTTATGCGAATATGCCTAAAACACATGATATGAGCTTATTCGCAATGTTTTTTTTATTATTTGACTATATCCAACAGTTGATTAGCGGTATTTATTGTTATACGCCCTCAAGCATATGTTCTTATTTAGAATATCAGTTGATCATTAAGATATTTAACACCTATGTTGCCTTTTCAGTAATTGAGTGAAAAATCATATACATGTATGCAAAATTAAAAAGCGCCGTATCTTGCAGATACAGCGTTCTTCTTGTGGTACCTGCTAGGGAAATCGAACCCCATACAGGTCAAGCGATGAATATGCAGAAAATTGGGCTTTCTGGCTTTATAATCGCAAGAACTCAGTGTCATGAGTAAAATATATTTATCAATATGCAAGCAAAAGTTCATTTAAACCTTATGATTTTACAAACAATATCACACGAAAATCAAAGATAACGCCTTCGCTGAACCTAAAAAGTGCCCGAAGACGACATAAAAAGATTGCTCCTCGCAACTAAGATTCATTACGACATTGGAGTAAACGCTCAGAGGCATGTGCATGCAGTCTGCAACTATCTCGCAATACATCTACAGAGCCCGTCTATTGTCGCCATCGTAGGCACTATCAAAGCACTTATGACAGGCGGAAAAAATGCCGTTTGTACACCAACACTTTAATTCTAATAAAATAAAAACCCCGAAACACTAGTGTTCATCGAGGTTTTAGTGGCGTGCCCGGAGGGATTCGAACCCACGACCTTTTGATTCGTAGTCAAACACTCTATCCGGCTGAGCTACGGGCACAT
>JAEWQO010000129.1 GCA_023460315.1 Actinomycetes bacterium | reverse complement strand
CCGCGGCGGCCCGGGCGCCCAGCGCCGGGAACAGGTCGGGACAGTTCGTGGCGTCGAATTCGAAGGCCCGGAGCGGCCTGTGCAGGGCCGTCACCGAGTCCTCCTCGTTGATCACGGCGGCTCCTGCGCGCACCAGCGCGGTGCAGATGGCCGTGTCGGCCTGCTTCGAGAGCATCGAGACGTTGCGCACGGTGACCTCTCCGGCCGTGGCGCCCGCCACCAGCAGCATCGCCGCGGCGCTCCAGTCGCCCTCGATGCTGAAATAGGTCGAACGGTAGCGCTGCCGTCCGGGGATGTAGAACTCCTCGTAGTCGCGCTGGCTGATTTCGATGCCGAAGCGCGCGGCCGTGTCGAGAGTCATATCTAAATAAGGTGTCGAGACCGCTCCGCGTACGTGCAGCGAGGTGTCGCGCCTGGCCAGCGGCAGCGCGAGCAGCAGCCCCGTGATGAACTGCGACGAGACCGACCCGTCGACTTCGGCCTCTCCGCCCTGGATCGGGCCGCAGACCTCGATGGGGAGGAATCCCCCGTTGTCGCGGACCCGCACGCCCAGCCGGCGGAGCGGTTCGAACATCATCTGCATCGGGCGGCGCAGCAGCGAGCCGCGCCCCTCGATGGTGACGGGTGTGGGGCAGAGCGATGCCACGGGCGTGAAAAGACGTGTCGAGAGGCCCGATTCGCCGACGTTGAGCACGCAGCCCTTCGGGGACAGTCCGCCTTCGATCGAAAGCGATGTGGGGTCGACCCGGCGCACCCGCGCGCCGAGCGTCTCGATACATTGCAGGGCGGAACGCGTGTCGTCGCAGAATTCGATGTTGCGCAGCACCGAAACCTCCTCCGAGAGCAGTGCCGCTGCGAGGGCACGCTGTGCATAGCTTTTCGAACAGGGCGGCGTCAGCGTGCCTTTGACGCGGCCCGGCGGAACCGTTTTATCCATATTTACTCATTAACCTCCTGTCCCTTGCGGTTTTTCATCTCCTGCGTCAGCTGATGGCTCTTCTTCAGCTCGAAATGCTGCCCGAGGTAGACCTTGCGGACCATCGGGTCGGCGGCCAGCTCTTCGGCCGTACCCGTTTTCAGGATCTTGCCCTCGTAGAGCAGGTAGGTGCGGTCGGTGATGGCCAGCGTCTCGTCGACGTTGTGGTCGGTGATGATCACGCCGATGTTCTTGTGCTTGAGCGTCGCCACGATCGACTGGATGTCCTCCACGGCGATCGGGTCCACGCCGGCGAACGGTTCATCCAGCAGGATGAACGCCGGATTGATGGCCACGGCGCGCGCGATCTCCGTACGGCGGCGTTCGCCGCCCGAGAGCTGTATGCCGAGGCTTTTGCGCACCTTTTGCAGCCGGAACTCCTCGATCAGCGCTTCGACGCGTTCGTTCTGGTACTCCTTCGAGAAGGAGGTCATCTCCAGCACGGCCCGTATGTTGTCTTCCACCGAGAGGCGGCGGAATACCGACGCCTCCTGCGCCAGATAGCCTACGCCGAGCTGGGCGCGGCGGTATACGGGCAGGTCCGTCAGTTCGGAGGCCTGGCCTTCGTCGCTTTCGAGGAAAATGCGCCCTTCGTTGGGCTTGATCAGTCCCACGATCATGTAGAAGGTCGTGGTCTTGCCGGCTCCGTTGGGACCCAGAAGGCCTACGATCTCTCCCTGGTTGACGTCGATCGACACGTGGTCGACGACGGTCCGGGCCTTGTATTTCTTGACGAGCTCGCTGGTGTAAAGACGCATTGCGTTTCGATAATTTTTTTACAAAGTTATGCTTTTTTCCGAAAAGTTTTTTATCTTTACATTGAATTTTATGATTTTTAAAGCATACTATCGGCGAAATGAAACAATTTGATTCTTCCCTGCTGCATGACAAGCTGAAGGAGTACTTCGGCTTTTCGTCGTTCAAGGGAAACCAGGAAGCGGTGATCCGCAATGTGCTGGAAGGCAAGGATACTTTCGTGCTGATGCCCACGGGCGGCGGCAAGTCTTTGTGCTACCAGTTGCCGGCCATGCTGATGGACGGCGTTGCGATCGTCATATCGCCGCTGATCGCCCTGATGAAGAATCAGGTCGACGCCATGCGCACCTTTTCGGCCGAGTCGGGGATCGCGCATTTCCTGAATTCGTCGCTCAACAAGACCGCCGTGGCGCAGGTTCGGCAGGACGTGCTCGACGGCAAGACCAAATTGCTCTATTTCGCACCCGAGTCGCTCACCAAGGAGGACAACGTGGCGTTCCTGCGCAAGATAAAGGTTTCGTTCTACGCCATCGACGAGGCGCACTGCATTTCGGAGTGGGGACACGACTTCCGCCCGGAGTACCGCCGCATCCGGCCGATCATCAACGAGATTGGCTCGGCGCCGCTGATCGCCCTGACGGCTACGGCCACGCCCAAGGTGCAGCTCGACATCCAGAAGAATCTGGGCATGTCCGACGCCTCGGTCTTCAAATCGTCGTTCAACCGCCCGAACCTCTACTACGAGATCCGGCCCAAGCACAACGTCGACCACGACATCATCCGTTTCATCAAGCAGAACGAGGGCAAGAGCGGCATCATCTACTGCCTGAGCCGCAAGAAGGTCGAGGAGCTGACCGAGTTGCTCGTGGCCAACGGCATCCGGGCGCTGGCCTACCACGCCGGGATGGATGCGTCGACGCGCGCCGCCAATCAGGACGACTTCCTGATGGAGCGCGTGGAGGTCATCGTCGCCACGATCGCCTTCGGCATGGGCATCGACAAACCCGACGTGCGCTATGTCATCCACTACGACATTCCCAAGTCGCTCGAAGGCTATTACCAGGAGACGGGCCGCGCCGGCCGCGACGGCGGCGAGGGCTACTGCCTGACCTTTTACAGTTACAAGGACATCCAGAAACTCGAGAAGTTCATGCAGGGCAAGCCCATCGCCGAACAGGAGATCGGCAAGCTGCTGCTGCTGGAGACGGTTTCCTACGCCGAGAGTTCGATGTGCCGCCGCAAGACGCTGCTGCACTATTTCGGCGAGGACTATACCGAGGACAACTGCGGCAACTGCGACAACTGCCGCAATCCCAAACCGAAGGTCGATGCCCGGGCTGCGCTCAAGATGGCGCTCGAAGCCCTGCGCGACATCGGAGACAAGTTCAAGGCCGACTATCTGGTCAACGTTCTGGTGGGCAAGACCACGGCCCTGATCAAGAGCTACGGGCACAACAAGTCGAAATGGTTCGGTGCGGGCGCCGAGCACGACGCCCGTTTCTGGGGCGCGGTGCTGCGTCAGGCTTTGATACTGGGCCTCATCGACAAGAATATCGAAAACTACGGGCTGATTTCGGTCAACAAGAAGGGCGAGGGCTATATCGCCCTGCCGTTCCCGGTGACCGTGACCCTCGACCACGACTACGACGAGGAGGAGAAGGAGTCCGAGTCCGTGGCTCCGATGGGCAAGGGCGGCGCGGCCGACGAGGAGCTGTTCTCGATGCTGAAGGACCTGCGCAAGAAGGTCGCCAAGCAGCACGGGCTGCCGCCGTTCGTCATTTTCCAGGACCCGTCGCTGGAGGACATGGCCGTGCAGTATCCGATCACGTTCGAAGAGATGCAGAACATCACGGGCGTCGGCGTGGGCAAGGCGCGCAAGTTCGGCGAGGAGTTCATCCGCCTGATCAAGGCCTATGTCGATGAGAAGGAGATCATCCGTCCGCAGGACATGATCGTCAAGGGCGTGGCCAGCAAGTCGGGCAACAAGATCTTCATCATCCAGTCGATCGACCGCAAGATGGATTTCGAGGACATCGCCCGCGCCAAGGACCTCGACTTCGACGAACTGCTGACCGAGATCGAAGGCATCGTCAACGCCGGAACGAAACTCGATATTTCCTACTATCTGAAGGAGTTCATGGACGAGGACAAGATCGAGGACATTTACCTCTACTTCAAGGAGGACGCCGAGAGCGACTCGCTCGACGCGGCCATCGAGGAGCTGGGGGCCGATTATACCGAGGAGGAGATACGCCTGGTGCGCATTAAGTTTATGTGCGAGCAGGGCAACTGATTTTCGGTTTTACAGGGTGTTTTCCGCACTTCGTCTGCGGCCCGGGACCGTCCTGTTTTTGCAGCTCCTGCTCGGGCCCGAAGCCCGGAAACCGTTCCTCCGGAATCAAAAAGCAGATGAAACGGGGTTGGCCTTCGGGTGCCGCTGGCAAGGATGTAACTAACCGATATAACCTAATTTTGACGCCTATGAACAAGAAGACTTTTACTTTAGCCGTGATTTTTCTGATCTGCGCGCTGGGGTGGCTCGGGGCCAATGTCTATTGGCGGGTGACGCGCTCCAACTGCGTGAATGTGTTCGATCTGGTCGTAGGCGTGCTGTTCGTCGCGGCCGGAGTCGGAATGGTGTATAACGAATTCAACAAAAAGAAATGCAGACACCTCGATGAGGTGAACAAGCACAAAATTCCCTGACCGATGCGTGCGATAGACCGTTTTCAGGCCGTCATGGCCGTCGTATTTTTCATAGGGACCCTGGTTTCGGCCTGGCGGGTCGCCGTCGCCGACGGAGGGGCCATCTGGTACGTTCCCGTGATCATGGCCCTGGCATCCGCCGCGATGACCGTCGGCGCGTTGCAGCACCGGAAAAGGAAAGTTACTCAAAATAAGGATTGACATGAAAACCAATCTTATGCAGCTCCTGCGCCTCGTACTGATGGTGCTGGCTGTCGCGGGCGTCATCTATGCCATCGAATTCATGGAGCGCGGCATCGCCGTGTGGTTCTGGGTTGCGCTGCTCGGTATCGGGTTCGTGGGCCTGCTCTATACGTTCCGCCTGACGCAGCGCCGCGTGGCCCGGGAAAATCGCGAGCGGCAGCGGCTCGAAAAGAAGCGCAGCCGCCGTTCGAAACGCTGACCGGGGCTGTAACCGGAGGATGTCGGTCGTTTTGCCGGTTCCGGGTGCGTGACCCGGCCGGAATCGTTTTCCGGGGTCCGCAGGTCCCGTGCGGCTCTTTCGTCCGGGACCGCTCGTCCGGTCGTTTGGACGTTGACCCCGGCTCGGAGCGTCGCTCCGAATCTTCGGTCCTGTCCGATCAGCCCTCCCCCTGCATGCGCCGGCCGCCGGACAATCTTGTCC
>JAEWQO010000128.1 GCA_023460315.1 Actinomycetes bacterium | reverse complement strand
GCCCGAAGGCTTCATCAGCGCCGGCAGCGCCACGCGCATCACCTCGCCCACCGAACACATGTAGTACGAGGCGACCCACTCCCAAAGCGCCATCTGCTGCGCCGAGAGCAGGGGTGCGTCGTAGAGGACGCGGTGAATGGATTTGATCCGTTTGAAATCGGGCTTCCGGTCGTGGACCCGCCACACGATGCCCGTATAGAATTTGCGTGCGCCGAACTGCACCGCCACGGCCTGCCCGGCCGCGACGTCCCTGCCTCCCGGCACGGCAAACGTGTAGACGGGCTGCGCCAGCGGAAGAACTATGTCGGCGTAGAGCTGCATCAGCCCTTCCCGATTGTCTGAAATCCCTTCCCGTAGACGCCCATGACCGATCCGACGGTCATATAGGCCTCGGGGTCGATGGTCTTGACGAATTTGAGGATCATCGAGGTCTCCCGCTTGCGGCAGACCACCATGACGATTTTGGACTCCTTTTTCGAATACCACCCCTGCGAGTCGATGAGCGTCACCCCGCGGTGGACGTTGTCGACGATCGCCTGGGCCATTTTCTCGTAGTCGTGCGTGACGATGAAGACCTGGCTCGACTGCTGGTTTCCGGCCATGATCATATCGACCGTGTAACCCACGACGGCCGTCATCACGTAGCCGTAAATCACGGCGCTGATGCCCATGCCCACCAGCAGGGCCGAACCGATGATGACGAAATCGGAGTAGATGAGGATTTTGCCGTAGCTGACCGTGCGGTACTTGTTGATGATCATGGCCACGATGTCCGTGCCGCCCGTCGAGCCTCCCTGCGAGAAGCAGAGCGCGATGCCGGCGCCGGCCAGAATACCGCCCATGACGATGGCCAGCAGGTTGTCGACCCCGAGGAAGTTGCCATCGGGAAGCACCTCCTGCCAGAAGTTCATGCCCAAGGAGATGATCACCACGCAGAAGATGGTCTTGAGACCGAAATTCCACCCCACGATAAATCCGGCGACCAGCAGCAGGACGGCATTGATGATGAAAACCATCGTACCGATCTGCAGGTCGATTCCCGCCGTCGAGAGCGCATTGCACAGCACGAGCGACAGACCTGCGGCGCCGCCGCCGACGCCGCCGGCCGGGAGGATGCAGCCGATCCAGCCGAAAGAGTACATCAGCATGCCGACAGCCATCAGAACATACTCCTTGACGGGTTTGAGCACGATGTCGGGATTGATGGGTTTCATAACGAAGGGGTTTATTCGGGGTTTGCCTCCGCAAAGGCGGCGCAGGCCGGACGCAGAGCCGGGTCCACCCGCGTTCTGCCGAGGCGCAGCCTACCTCTGCCGAAGTTTGTCTGCGGCAAAGGTAGTAAAAATTTCGCCTTGGTATACATTGCGTTCCTCCAATCTTTTTTCGAGCATCGCGAGCAGCTGCTCGTTGCGCACGAGGCCCCAGTTGCGGCCGTAATGGTAGCGCGGCGGAGCCTCCGAGGCGAAACGTTCGACGACCACGCCGGGACGCAGCCGGCGGAGGATTTCGACGAACAGGTCGATGTACTCCTCCGGCTCCCAGAAGCGGAAACGCTCCGGTGCGGCGTCGTACTCGGCGGCCATCGGCGTCGCGCGGAAAACCTGCAACTGGTGGAACTTCACGGTCGTGAGCGGCAGGGCGTTGATCCGCTCCACCTGGTCGAGCAGCATCGCGTCGGTCTCGCCGGGAAGTCCGAGGATGAAGTGCGCGCCGACGTGCAGGCCCCTCGCGGCGGTCATCTCGACGGCGCGGCGGGCGCACGCGAAGTCGTGGCCCCGGTTGACGGCCCGGAGCGTGGCGTCGAAGGTCGATTCGATGCCGTATTCGAGGGCGACATACCGCTCCCGGGCCAGCCCGGCGAAATAGTCGAGCTTGCGCTCGTCGACGCAGTCGCGGCGCGTGCCGACGACGATTCCCGCCACGCCGGGATGCGCTCGGGCCTCATCGTAAAGCCTCTTCAGCCGCTCCAGCGGGGCGTAGGTGTTGGAAAAAGCCTGGAAATAGACCAGGTAGCGCTGCGCCGAACGGTAGCGGTTGCGGTGGAATTCGATCCCCTCGGCGATCTGCTGCCCGACGCTCTTCGAGGGCATGCAATAAGAAGGGGTGAACGCTCCGTTGTTACAGAACGTACACCCTCCCTCTCCGATCGTCCCGTCGCGGTTGGGGCAGGTGAAGCCCGCATCGACGGAAAGTTTCTGCACCCGGCAGCCGAACAGACGGCGGAAGTACCCCGCATAGGAGTTGAACCGCCTCGTATCGCCCCACGGGTAAGTCATCGCTACAAACCCCAGTCCGAAGGGTTATAGGAACTCTTCGGCGCGTTGGGCACGTTGGCGAAGAACTGGAATCCGGTCAGCGCTTCCAGATCGGAAACCTTCATCATATCCTTCGCCTGCGGCTTATGGCCTTTTTCCATATTGTGGCGCAGCACGAACGCCGCACACTTAAGCTCGTCCGCCCGGCAGTCCCGGACCGACTTGCGCGTAGAACCGCTCTTAGTCCGCAGGATCAGGTAGTAGAACATCGAAGGACGGGTTACGTCGTTGCGCCCGCCGAAAGAGATCTTCGCCGGGGAGCAGCTCTGCCCGTAGGCGTCGGTGAAAGGCTTGAAATACGTTCCGACCACGATGTAGGTCGTGTCG
>JAEWQO010000127.1 GCA_023460315.1 Actinomycetes bacterium | reverse complement strand
ATTCTTTTCCGTCCGAATCAATGACTGATTCGGGAATGATTCGTTCCAGATGGCAGCGGACGGATGGGGTAATACGAGATTTAACCATATCGAACCAGCTGGACAATCACCACAGTTGAGTGGAAATAGATTGCATTTGGTATTTGCTAGCAAGAGTAAGAATTAGCATCGAGGGTCATTTCATACGCTCTTGTAGCTTCAGCAGTATCTAGATCAGAAATATAGTGTTGCAATTGTAGGGAAATAGCCTACAACTGCAACATGAGAAATTCGAATCACCTAGAAGCCATAACGCAGCTCTCCGAGTCCGAGGACGTCTTCACCACAGCCCAAGCCGAGCGCATGGGCATCCCCCGCGACGCCCTGCACGATGCGGTCGAGTCCGGCCGCATCGAGAGAATCATACGCGGAGCCTACCGCATGGTCGGCTCCGGTTCATCCTTCACAGACGAGCTCACGGCGATATGGAAGCTCACCGCTCCGGCGAAGTTCACCAACGAGAGACTGCGCGTCTCCGAATGGGACGGCATTGCCGTCGGAGGGTCCACCGCGCCTGCCCTCCTCGATATCGGCGACCTGCACCTCTCGCCCTACCGGCCCTATGCGCCCAAGAGGGTAAACACGAGGAACCCATCGGCGAGCTTCGCCAGGCGCGAGGTCGCACGCGACGAGGTGACGTTCACGCGGGGGCTTCCCGTGACCCGTCCCGAACGCACCGTGTTCGATCTTGTCGTGGACGACGAGGATCTGTCCCTGGTCGCCGACGTGCTGAGGGATGCATGGCAGGCAGACCGCGATTTCGACTTCAAGAGACTCGCGGAGCTTCTGGGGAGTCGCTACAAGAAAGAAAGAGCCGAGAGCCTCTATCGAGGTCTCCTGGCGGATTCGGACCTGACCGATAGGGGGTAAACGCCATGACGTACAAAAGCGCAGCAGCGCTAGAGATGGCGGTCAAGGCCGCCGCTGCCGCATCCTCCCTTGATACCAGCCGCGCCATCTCCTCCTTCTATTTCCACAGGCTCCTGTGCCGCATTTTCGCCGGAGGCAATGATTCATTCGTCCTTAGCGTAAGCAGTGATTCCACCCAATTCAACAGCTTGCCTTCCTTGGAATTTGAGCTGTTAATATCGATGGAAAATGAGTTTCGGACGCATGCGCCCCCATGGATCCAGCGTTAAAAGTTACTCGACGACGATGAATTCCTCGGCAGTGATGGCCGCCTTGGCGGCGTCCAGCGTTTCGGGAGCGCCATCGTAGGAAAGCACGACCTCATCGGCTTCGTGGTCAGCTTTGACTGACACCACGCCGCCGAGCGCACCGACCGACTTCTCAACGCGCGCCGTGCATTTCGGGCAGTGCATGCCCGTGACGTTCAGAGTGATCTCTTCCATGGAAATCCCTTTCATCGTTCTTGTCATTTCACCAACACCACGCGGGCTGTTCCCTCGGGTCAAAAGCTCCCGCCCTCACGAACCCCTGCGGGACCAGCCTCAAACCGAGCGCATCCTCACACTCATGTCCAGGGGCTTCGCAGAGAAGGGGGCGGTGGTGGCCAAGCCGTCAACGCCGGTCGCGGCGTAGGCGGCAGCATTCTTCGGATTGATCCCCCCGGCAGCGATCAGCGTGACGTGCGGATCGATGGCCCGAAGCTCATCCACGAGCGGACCCAGCTCGTCCACCGGCACCTTGTCCATCTGGATGCCATCCACACCGGCGCGCGCGAGCGCGCGCGCATGCTCGGCATCGGCCTCCACGAACAGCTTCTTCTCCACGCAACGGCCCTTGATCGCAGGCAGCTGCTCCACGAACCGGTCGAAGCCGCCGAAGAACGTCAGGTGATGGTCGAACACGAGCACCGTCTCGGACAGTCCCAGCCGATGGGGAAACGCGCCGCCCGCCATGACGGCAGCGGTCAGCAGGTCCTTTGCGCCCGGCATGCTCTTGCGCGTGGTCAGCACCTCGCAGTGCGGGTTCTGGCTATGCGCGGCATCCACCATGGCGCGCGTTTTCGTGGCGACGGCCGACAGATGATCGAACACGTTCAGGCACACCTTCCAGGCCGCGTGCAGATCAGCAGCAGTGCCCCGCACCGTCATGAACGACGCGCCTTCCGCCACACGTTCGCCGCTGGCCGTCGACTCGACGACGTCACAGTTCAGCTTTACCATGATGCGCGCGACAATCTCCGTGCCAGCCAGCACGCAGTCCTCGCGCGTGTAATACTCCATCTCGCCCGGCTCGTCGCCGATGCCCAACACGGCGCACGTCAGATCGACATACGGCACATCCTCAGCGATGAACCCGTCCACACGCGCATCGGCCATTCGCAACATGTTGCCCCTTTCTCGCTTCCCCATGGTCCCAAGAACGACCCCCGCGCGAGTGAACCGCACCACCAAAACTTGGACACGATAAAAAGTCCAAGTGTTGGCAGTGCGGTTCAGAGACGCGCGGGATGCTTCGGGGAAGGGCCGCGAACCGCCCCTGTCCCACCTGTCGTTTTCTCAAGAATGGCTATCTCCGTGCCAGCATAACCCACCAAACACGGCTTGCCTAGCTGTACCTTGGGTGCAGGTAGGCAAAAGGGATACGCATGACGAGGGCCGCCGGCGAAAACCGCTCGCGCGAACCGAGCCCCGGGCGACACAGGCGCCGCTTCCCCGTCGGATCGGCAGGGATCGCCATCGCCCCGCTCCGGTCCGGACCACCCCGCCCCGGACCGGAAAGGACCGGACCGCCCCCTCCCTGTCGGATCGGCAAGGATCGCCACTTATGTGCAGTTTTCTCAAGCGGAAACGCTGAGCGGAATTCCCGACCTGGGGATTTCTGCCGCTTCACCTGCGCTGGCCTCCCTGGAACTACACATATCTCGCCACCTCAACCAATCCGATTCAGGCTGCTCCGTTTGCCGCTGATTCGATCCGTTTGAGCTCGCTCCGCCCTACCCCGCTTCAGCGCAATCCGACCCGCTCAGATCCCGTGCGCTTAGGCTCGCCCCGGTCCGCTTCAACCTGAACCGCGTCGCTCCAGCCCAAGCCGATCCGTTTCAGCGCGATTCGGTCCACGCTGTCACAGCCCATCCGTCCCGCTCCGTTCCCGGTCAGCCGCACATCCCTAACTCCGACTGGCTCCTCAAGGGTCACGCCTGGGCGATGATGCGCTTGGTGCGCACCTCGGTCTCCACCTTGGCCCGCTCCACGTCGATGGTCGGGAATTCGCCATCCCGATAGACCACCACGCCATCGCTCATGGTGAGGCACACGTCCGATCCGTGTCCCGCGTAGACCACGTTCACCAGCGGGTCTGTCATGGGCGTCCATGAGGGACCCGTCACGTCCAGCACGGCAAGGTCGGCCTTCATGCCCTCCTTGACCAGCCCGCAGTCCTCGCGGCCTTGGGAACGCGCGCCGGCGCGCGTGGCGGCCAGAAGCGCCTGCCGAGGCGTGACGATGGCCGGATCGTGAGCGAAGCCCTTGTAGATGAGGGCGAGCAGGTACAGGTCCTGCATCATGTCATGGTTGTTGTTGGACGCCATGCCGTCGGTGCCCAGGCACACGTCGATGCCATGTTCGATCATGGCGGGGATGGGCGCATAGCCGCTGCCCAGCTTCATGTTAGATGCAGGATTCGCTGCCACGAACACGCCTTTGTCGGCGAGGATGTTCAGATCCGCGTCCTCGCACCATACGCAATGCGCCGCCGTCACGGGCACGTCCAGCACGCCGAGGCTCTCGAAGTACGCGATGGGCGTCAAGCCACCATGGCGTTCCTTGCATTCCTCATGCTCGCTCTCCGTCTCGGACGCATGCAGGTGGATGCGCAGCCCTTTCTCCTTGGCGATGGCGGCGATGTCGGCGCACACCTGGGGGTTCGACGTGTACTCGGCATGGATGTTGTAGTCGACGAGAATGCGGCCATCGGCTGATCCGTGCAAGTCGCGCACCAGTTCCTCGTTGAGGGCGCAGATGGGATACTCAGCGTAGGGCTTCGGCTCGAAGGCCAACAGACCCTCGCACAGGTTCGCCTTCAGCCCCGCCTCCTCGACGGCGCGCGCGCGCTCACGCGTTGCGTAGTACATGTCCGAGAAGCCGACCACGCCATAGCGGGCCATCTCGGCGCAGGACAGGAGCGTCGCCCAGTAGTTGTCCTCCGGTGTCATCTTGGCTTCGAAAGGCCACACCATGTCGTTGAGCCATGCCTGCAGAGGCAGGTTTTCGGCATAGCCACGCAGCAACGTCATGGGAGCATGCGCGTGGGCGTTGTAGAACGCAGGCAGGAGCAGCTTGCCGCGGCCGTCGTACACCTCGCCAAAGGAGCGGGCCTCGTCACCCTCAGGAGCCGCGCCCCCCAGGTAGCTGATGCGCCCGTCCTTCACGCCAACCCAGCGATGGGCCTGATAGTCGAAGCTCTCATCGAGCAGGTCGATGTCTGCGAAAAGCATAGTGTCTCCTTGTCGTTCATCCCGTCCCATGCACACCCCCGCCACCCGTAGAGGCGCACGTGCGTCCTCGTCGCCCGCACCATCTGCCGCCGCATGCTCAAGCTGCGCCAAGGGGGCTGTAGGAGCCTGGCACGAAAGACGTGCGCCGGCCCAATTGCTCCATTATAGGACTAGAGCCAGTAATGGTCAGCAGCGATTTCGATCTGCCGCCCGCTGTCTGAGTATGTGCGGGCAACATATATGCTATCATGCGCCTTATGACGAGAAGGGGGTCAGGGTGCCGAAACGCGCCTTGCACCTGTTGGAGGGAAGAAGGAGTCTATGGCAGAAGAAGAGTGCACGAGCGATTGTGGGAGCTGCGGCGTTGCGGGATGCGGTGATCGCACCGAAGCCACGGGACCGACCACGCTGGAAACGAATTCCCGCTCGAACATCAAGCACGTCATCGGCGTCGTGTCCGGCAAGGGCGGCGTGGGCAAATCACTGGTGACCAGCCTCCTGGCAAGCCAGATGCAGAAGCGTGGCTACAAGGTGGGCATCATGGACGCCGACGTGACCGGCCCGTCCATCCCCAAGACGTTCGGCCTCACCAACCCGCTTTCCGCCGACAAGGACGGCATCCTGCCGGCCATGACGCAGAGTGGCATCAAGGTGGTTTCGGTCAACCTCATGCTTCCGAAAGACGACATCCCCGTCGCATGGCGCGGCCCGGTGGTCTCCGGCATCATTCGCCAGTTCTGGAGCGAAGTGAACTGGGGAGACATCGACTACCTGTTCGTGGACATGCCCCCGGGGACCTCCGACGTGTTCCTGACGGTGTTCCAGTCGCTGCCCTCTGACGGAATTGTCACCGTGTCCGCTCCCCAGGAGCTGGTGACGATGATCGTGGGCAAAGCCGTGAACCTGGCCCGCGACATGGAAGTCCCCGTGCTTGGCCTGGTGGAGAACATGGCGTACTTCAAGTGCGACGGCTGCGGCAAGGAGCACCACATCTTCGGCGAGCCCCAGGGTGCCGCCGTCGCCGAGCATTACGACATCCCTGCCTACGCCACGCTGCCCATCGACCCCGAGTTCGCCCGTCTGTGCGACCAGGGCAAGGTTGAAGAATACAGCGTTGAGGGAGCGCTCGACCCCATCATCGAGCAGATCGAGACGACCGTCGCAAAGTCGGAAGCCGACAGCAAGGCCTAAGCCGCAAGCGAAAAGCGGCCAGGGAGCGAGACTCGCGGGGGGCTACAGGAGCCTGGACGGATGCTGCGAAAGCGGAATTCGTCGGGGCGTCCTGCAGCCCCTTTTGTTTTTGGGACCGCGCGCAGGAGCGCCGCCTGCTTGCCGCGCTCCTGCGCTCCCGCGACCCGCTGTCGCCTGCGCTACCCCAGGACCCTGCTCTCGCCCTCCCTACTCCCGGTGCCTCACGCCTGCCTTCCGCACCTCCAGCCATGCCACCCTTCGCCCTCGCCCACCCCACCCCGCCCGCTTTCACGCGCCTTGCCTCGGCACCCCACTCTCACTCACCTTGCCTCCGGCGCTTCGCCCACGCCCGCAGCGCCGCCCTTCGCGCTGCCGCGAGCCGTCGAAATGGCAAGGTGTTCCCCAGCACGAGAATCGTGCCACCCTTCCGATCTGCGCATATGCATTAAGTTTGAGGAAGCGGTGCCCGCTCGACTCCATGCCCCTTGCCATTTCGACAGCTCGCGGCGCATGGGTCACACGACGGACGAGGGCGGGAGGTGGCTACCCCTAGTTACAGCCACAGCTTTTAGCCATCAGCCGCCAAGCCCCCTCCGCAGCCAAATGACCTTCCCAGAATCCAGCAACCCACGCTTGAACGAAATTCTCCGAAATGCCGCTTGACCTCTCGATTGCTTCAGCTATACTAGATCTCGCACTTTTCGGGGCCTTAGCTCAGCTGGGAGAGCGCATGGCTGGCAGCCATGAGGTCAGGGGTTCGATCCCCCTAGGCTCCACCATAATTTTGAAACCGCCGGGAGACCGGCGGTTTTTTTGTCAGAGTGAGACCTCTGCATCCTTCGCTTGCTCCTGCATGGCAGGAAAACCACCTTTTTTGAGATGCAGCTTGGGTGCACTTGAGCCTAGGCCAAAGACTCGAAGCAAGCTCTGGTTCCTCAGCCTTCAACGGCCACTTCAAATCCTCCGTATGAGGTTTTTCCCATCTCGACGGGCATTACGAAGTCGCTTTGATCCTTGTAGAGCTCGTCCATCTCTTCCATCACTTTTTTATTTACTTCGTCGCGGTGTCGTTTGGATTCAAAGACAATGAACGAAAACCATACGTTCTCATCGCTGCCGGCACCGGTCATTTCGGTAAAGGCCCGCGACTTCTCCTCGCCCATTTCCTGCTGTTCCAGGTCATCGCCCCTGCACTCGAAGTATTCAAGCGCACCGTGCCTCATCCAGGCATCTCGCCCTTCCTCTGCCATTTTTCTGTACTCGTCTTCCTTGTCTTTAGGCACCACCAAAACGAATCCGTCAACATACTTCGCCATTTCATTTACCTCCTATCTTTAAGTCGTTGCATTTTTAGGCCTCTTATTGAATGCTTACGGATGCAATGCAGATTCTGGCGGGCAGGGATGCCGACATTTCATGTGAGAGCCCACGCATCTCGGAAAGGAGTCTGGCATCCTGCCCCACTTGGGCAAGGCCGCGGATTAGCTGGATGAAGGGGACGGGTCTCGTCTCACTTCGGATCTCTTTTAGGAGGTTGCGGTCCCAGGTGCGAGCAGCAGGAGCCCGTCGCCGCAGCCGATAGGGAGGATCGCCATGATATACACGGGTGTGGACATCGCGAAGATGGACCACGTGGCATGCGCCGTCGACGAAGCCGGAACCGGGCTGACGCGCCCCATGCCGTTCAAGAACACGGAGGCCGGGTTCGAGAAGCTCGTCGCCTGGCTCGAAGGCGTTGCCGAAGGCCCCGAAGGCGTGTTCGTCGGCATGGAGGCAACCGGCCACTACTGGATGGCCTGCTTCGCCTACCTCACCGCCCGCGGATACTCCGTCTGCGTCGTCAACCCGGTGCAGGTCAAGGCCATGCGCGACTTCAAAAAGCTGTCGCGCGTGAAGAACGACCGCATAGACAGCTGGCTCATCGCGGAGACGCTGCGCCTCGGCGACTACGACGAGACGAGGCTCGCCACCGACGACGTGCAGGCGCTCAAAACGCTCACCCGCTACCATCAGGCCCTGAAGCAGGAGACCGCAACCGTGAAGACTCAGGCGATCTGCGTTCTGGACGCCTACTTCCCAGAGTACGCGGGGTTCTTCTCCGACATGTTCGGAGCCGCATCGCTCGCCTTGCTGGCGAAGTGCCCGACGCCCGCAGAGCTCGTCCGCGCGCGCTCCTCGACGCTGGCGAGGACGCTCGCCGAATCTTCTCGCGGCAGGCTCGGGGCGGACAAGGCCGCCGAGGTCGGTACTGTCAAGATTATTGCGCACTTTTTCAATGAGCCCCTCAGCCGTCGGCATTATTCGCCTTCGAACAAGGATACGTCCAGATAGCGCCTTGATCCCCATTCGCTCTCGGCGACGTGCTTCAGC
>JAEWQO010000126.1 GCA_023460315.1 Actinomycetes bacterium | reverse complement strand
ATGGGCGAGCACAACCAGCACGGAAGCCGCGCCCAGGGCAGGTCGGCAATCGCGGCCGGGGCGGATTGGCAATCGCGGCCGGGGCAGGCGCGCAATCGCGCCCGGAGCATGCTCGCAATCGCGGCCGGCGCGGCGGCCAGGGCGGGTCGGCAATCGCGGCCGGGGCAGGCTCGCAATCGCACCCAGGGCGGGTCGGCAATCGCGGCCGGCGCGGCGGCCGGGGCAGGCTCGCAATCGCGGCCGGGGCGGCGACCTCTGCGCTCGCTCCGGCCAGCAGCCCCATAGCTCTCGCCTCCGAGAAGGCAAAGAAGGCATTTGCCGGCCACGACCGGTCATCGTCCGTCGATTGGCTCCATGGCGGCCGACCGTCTTACCATACCGCTGCCGACGATGAACGTATCAACAGCCGACGAAAACTCGCCGCGGACACATCGGACACGCGAATTCCCTCGACCGCGGGAGCGAGGGAAGGTCCCTGAATTCCCGAACCACCTGATGCGAGCGCTCCTCCCGCGGCAGCAAGCGTGGCAAAACCGGCCCGTATGGAAACGATCGGTGCTTCATCGACAGGGAGATTTCGCGCATGGATCGGAGTTGGACCAAGATTGTCTGCTTGAATGGGTATCGCCTGCTGGACTCTCGCGCATGGATCGGAGTTATGACTCCGGATGCAGCGACCCGTCGGCCACCGTGCATGGCGCGGAAGGTCATTCCCTGCACCTTTGCGACCAGTACGCCAACGCACGCAGTCTTCCCGGAAACCCCGACGAATCACACAGCCGAGAATCGGCCTATCCGTAAAAGGGAGCCTCGGGAAAGGGAGGTTCCTGAGCACGCTTGAAAGCAGTCGAGGCGATGGTGGCAAGCACCCGTCGCACCATCGCGGCGTCAAACCCTGAGGCAATCAGCTCCTCAGCTCCTTGGCCGCGCTCGACATGTGCGACCAGCAGCGCATCAAGGGTGGCATAGTCGACGCCAAGGGTCTTCTCGTCTTCCTGTCCGGGAGAAAGCTCGGCACTGGGAGGCTTGGTGAACACATGCGACGGAATCGGCGGCACAATCCCCTTCGCGGCCGCTTCCTCGTTGCGCCAGAGCGCAACGGTGTACACGTCGGTCTTATAAAGGCCTCCGATGGGGGCAAACGCTCCTGCCGTATCGCCGTACAGCGTGGAATAGCCCATCATCGCCTCGCTCTTGTTGCCGGTATTGACCAGCATCCAGCCATGCGCGTTTGAAAGCGCCATCAGGCACACCATGCGGCACCGTGCCTGGGTGTTTTCTGCGGCGACCCCGGTAAGCTCGCCGCCGCACGCACGGGCCAACACACCCTCGAACGCCTCAAACGGCTCGCAGATGGAAACCGTGCAGATATCCACTCCCAGGTTGTCGGCGAGGTCCCACGCATCATCGACCGAATGCTCGGTCGAGTAGGGTCCCGGAAGCACCACTCCGTGCACGTGGTCGACACCGAACGCATCGACGCTCATGACCGCGGTCAGACTGGAATCCATCCCGCCCGAAAGGCCAATGACGACATCTTCGAATCCCGCTTTGTCCGCATATGCTTTCAACGCTTCGACACACGTGCGGTACCGTTCTCTCGCTTGCATGTTTGCGCTCCTTATCATCCCTGCTTCAGGCTGCAGCCCCAGTATGCGCTCCCCATGTTACGAGCAGATTGCAAGGATTCTATTGAATTTCGCGAATCCTGCGGGCCAACCATTCCGCCCACTCGGCAACGCCATCGCCTTTCGTGGCGGCAAGGGGAAAGATGGGAGCTTGGGGATTGAGCTGCCTGACGGAAGCCTCGAATGCGTCCTGGTCAAAATCAAACACCGGCAGGGTGTCGATCTTATTGAGAACCACCGCCTCGGACACTTGGAAGACTCCCGGATATTTGAGGGGCTTGTCGTCGCCTTCCGGCACCGACAAAATCATGACCTTTGCGTTTTCTCCGAGGTCGAAGTCGGTCGGGCACACCAAGTTGCCGACGTTTTCCAAAATGATGAGATCCAACCGCTCCAGATCAAGGATGTCGACCGCCCGCTTGACCATCGCGCTCTCAAGATGGCACGCGCCACCGGTGTTAATCTGCACCGCCGCTATGCCCTGCGCCTTGATCTTTTCCGCATCGACATTGCTGGCGATGTCGCCTTCGATGACAGCGATGTTGAACTCGTCGCGCAGCGCATCGATGGTTGCCAGGATGGTGGACGTCTTGCCCGACCCAGGACTGGCGAGCAAATCGAGCACGAACACGCGATGCGCCGCAAAACGTTTGCGGAGCTCACGTGCCAGCTCGTCATTCTTGTCGAGAATGGGTTGCTTCATATCGATCTGCATGACTATCCCTCGGTTTCTTCGTCGTTGTCGGGCAGATCGACCTCAATGCTGTCTATCTGCAGTTCACGCCCGGCGATGAGCTCAGTGGCAAAGCTGTCGCAGACGGGACAGAACATATGGAAGCGATCATGCTCGTATTCGGCACCGCATTCGAGGCAGCGGCTCTTCGGCTTCACCATGGCAATCTCGAGCTCGGCACCCTCGCACATCGAATGTTCCGACAGCACCTCGAAGGCAAACTGCAGCGAGTCTTCGATAGCTTCCGTCATCTCTCCCACCGACAGAGTGACCTTGAGCACCCGGGTCGCGCCAGCCTCTTTCGCCGACGACTCGACAGCCTGCATCACGCCTGTCATGATTCCCAGTTCGTGCACTTCGCGCTCCTTCTCCGGGCGGTGTCAGACCGTTACTTCTTGGACTCCTTCGCCTTCTTGACAGCAGTCCATTCCTTGTTCCATTCCTTGTCCTCGGCCTCTTCCCGGTCAAGATCCTCATTCTGCTTCTTGATGCGCTTGCGCAGCACGATGCGGGAAATGAGCAAACTGCCCTCATACAGCACCACCAGAGCCGCGAACATGAGCAGCATGGTGACGGGAGAAGCGTCCGGCGTCGCCATGGCAGAAATGACCATAAGCGCCACGTAGACCATGCGCCAACTGCCGCGCAACTTCTTGTAGGGAACGACATCGAAAATGACCAGATAGAAAATAATGAGCGGCAATTCAAAAGCAAAGCCGAAGCCTATCTCGAATTTGATGATCATGTCCAAATAGGTGCTCGCTCGCGGCACGATCTCGCCCAAACCTGCTGACTGATCCGTGAGCCACTGGAAAGCGGGATTCAGGATGACAAGATAGCAAAACAGGGTGCCGAACATGAACAGTCCAACGGCCGCCGCGAAGGTCGGAATGAACCATTTGCGCTCAGACGGTTTGAGGGCGGGCAGAAAGAAGGCAAGGATCTGCCAGAGGATGATCGGCGAACACGCCACAAGGGACACCCATAGTGACAGCTTGAAGCGGATGGAAAACGCTTCAAAGGGATCGAAGATCGCAAAATCGATATTGCCGCTTGCATCGAGGGGCATGAACTCGGAAATCGGAAGCGCCAGGAACTGGGCAATCGTGGGCGTCGCCAAGTAGAAAATGCAGATAGCGACAGCGAGACATACCACGATGCGCACCAGGCGCATGCGCAGTTCGCCAAGATGATCGAAAAGGGGCATACGAGCCGGTCCGATAGGCATGAGCTACTCCCCCTTCCCTTCGGTTTCAGCAGGTGTCGCAGGCGACTCCGCAGCCGACGCCGCCTTCTCCCCCGCAGCCGGGGTTTCCTTCTTCTTCGATGCCGTGACCGCCGTCTTCTTGGAGTCCTTTGCGACAGGCGAGCCGGACGTCGCCTTCGCGGTTGAAGCTTTCTCCGGAGCGGCTGTCGCAGCTTTCTGAGAAGCAGCCTGTTCGGATGTCGTCGCCTCTGCAACCGGGGACTTCTCCGAAGAGGCGGCAGCGGGCTTCTTTGCCGCCGGCTTGGTGCCGTACAGCTCATCCGGCGTCGGCTTGGGCTCGGAGGCTGGCCCAGGCCCTTCCTCGGCCGACTTCCCCGCCTTTTCCGGCTTCGCCGAAGCGGCAGCTGCAGACGACGCGGCGGCCGTTGTCGAAGCGGCCTTCTTCTCCTCGGCGGCTTTCTTGGCGGCACGCTCCTTGTCGTAGCGCGCCTTGCGCTCGGAGAACGTCTCGGACTTCTCGTCCTTGTCCAGCTTCTTCGCGCTCTCGCCCACTTTTGAAAGGGCCTCAAGCGGGTTTTTGAAAGGCTCGTCGGAAGACGGGTCGTACACCTCGGTCTTGATGACCTTGTTCATCTCTTCTTGGGCGCTTCTAAACTTTGCAATGGCCTTTCCCAACATCTTTGCCATGGCAGGCAGCTTGTCGGGTCCGAAGATGAGGAACCCGAACAGCAGAATGAGGAAAAGCTCGAATCCACCTATGCCAAACAAGGATAACCCCTTTGTCAGTCTCTTCCACGCGTCAGACGAGCCGTCGAAGCCCGCTTTCGCAGTAACCGGGCTATAGTATCACAAACGTTTGACGTGTCGGTGACGGCACGCTCTCCACAGAAAAACCGAGATGCGACAATCCGTGAGCGGCTCTACGATGAGCCGAGCACGGCAAGCGCCATGGTCGGGATGCCGAGTGCCAGCACCAAGATGATACAAATGACCACCGTGAATATCTTTTTGGTACGCTCGGCACGCTCCCGTTGAGCCTTTGCATGGGCCTCGCGTTCCTGCGCCGCTTTGATGCGCTCGCTTTTCTGCTTTGCCGTAAGCTTTTGATTCGTCCCCATGTCCTACACCTTCAACCGTCTAGTCTCGAAGCTTTCCGCGGATTTCGATGACGCGGGCGATGTTCTTTGCCACCTCGACATCGACATGCCACTTTCTTTTTTCGTATAACGCCTTGCCTCCCACCATGGTCATGAGAACATCCGCCTCGGTGCAGGTGTTCACCACGGCCGAAACCGGATCCGTCGTGGGCGTCTGGTGTGATCCTGACAGGTCAACGGCCACGATGTCCGCGCATTTGCCCACCTCAAGCGAACCGATCCTCTTATCAAGCTTGAGCGCCCGCGCTCCGCCGATGGTTGCCATTTCCAACATGGTCGCCGAATCGAGGAACTGGCCGACGTTCACGGCACGCTGGACCAGCATGCCAATCCTCATCTCGGTGAGAATGTCCGTCGAGTCAGTTGCGGCAGGCGAATCGGTGCCAAGGCCCACGCGCAGCCCGGCGCGCAGAAATTCCGTGAGGGGCGCTATGCCCATGCCAAGCTGCGCGTTGCAGCGGGGACAGGCAGCCACGGCCACATCATATTCCTTGAGCTTCTTGATGTCGTTGCCATCGACATGGACGCAGTGGATGGCCATGACGTTGTCAGACTCAAACGCGCCCCAGTTCAAGGCATAGCGAACCGGGGTCGTCCCCGTGGGAAGCCAGGGAGGAATCTCGACGTAGCCCCGCCTGTTGTCCATGCCGTGCACCGAGAACGGCGACGAGCCGTATTTGATGAAGTTGAATTCTTCGCGACTGCCCGCAAGATGCATGGCAACCGGAATGCTTTCCTTACGCGCAAAGTCCGCGACCTTCGTGAACACGGAGGGATGACAGGTGTACACCGCCGCGGGAGCTATCCCGATGGTGACACGCTGCGAGTCGACCTCCTCGCGCCAGTGCATGATGTCGTTCTCGGCAATTCTCATGGCATAGTCAACGCGCCGCTTGTCCATGGCGCCGACCTCGCGGTAGATGACGCTGCGCATGCCCAGTTTCTGCGTCGCCGTGCAGGCGGCACCCGTCGCCGTGATGTCGGCGACACAGGTGATGCCGCTGGAAAGAGCCTCAAGACCACCGAGTATGGCGGAGTCGTACCAATCGCCCACATCCATCTTCGAGCTTTTCTCCACCATGGACATGATCCAGGTCGTATAGGGAACGTCATGCACGATGCCGCGCATGACCGCATTCTCGAGATGGGTATGCAGGTCCACCAAGCCAGGAAGAAGGGCCGCCAAGCCGTAGTCAACGACTTCTTCGTCGGGATAGCGAAGCTTCAGCATGTCAATCGTCCCGATATCGCGGATAAGCCCGTCGCGGACGAGCACCGCACCGTTGCGAAACGGCTTTGAGGTGATGGGAAGGATATATTGTGCACACAGCAACATGGATGGCCCGCCTATCTCCCGAATAATCGTGTGCCCGTATGATAGCACCGCCTGCGCGCTCTCCCGCAAATCCACAGAGGCCATTCGGCGTGAGGGCGGATGCACGATGCCCCTTGCCCGTCAGCTCTGTCAAATATACGCGAAACCAGGTCTCACGCCAACTCCCGGGAGAAGCGATTTCTCCGTTTCTGTCCGCCAGCTCGCCGGCCTGAGCGGCGAAGCGCCCAGGCGAAAGCGTGCTATACTGCTCGATGGACACACCACACCTTCCTGCGCCCACAATCCCCGAATCCCGAAAGCGGCCCCGGCGGATCGCCACCGGCCATGCCCCGCAAAGCGAACGCGCCCGGAGATGCGCGCACGAACCGTCCAAGCTGAGGTATCATGCCTTCAGCCAATTCACCACGACCATGATGGAGCAGCATCTGTGAGCATAGATACAGCAACCGGCAAAGAGGCACCGGCAGAAGTCTCGTCCGAACGCGTCAAGGAAATATTCTCATCCATAGCAAGGAAATACGAGCGCTTCAATGCCCTTTCCAGCATGGGAATGTATCGGCTGTGGCTTGCCGACATGATACGACAGTCCCCTCTCAGCGAAGATGCCGAGATGCTTGACATCGCGGGGGGAACCGGCGACGTGGCGTTCACCGCTGCACGGATGAGACGCCCGAAACATATACAGCTGACCGACCTCGTTCCCGAAATGCTCGAAGTCGCCCGCTCGCATTGCGACGCAGGAGCCGCCTGCGGCGTGCCGATGGACATCGAGGTGGTGGACGCACAGCATATCCCGTATGAGGATCAGACATACGATGTGGTCACCATGGCATATGGCATTCGCAACATGCCCGACCGAGAACGCGCACTTGCCGAGATGCTCCGTGTCCTGAAACCAGGGGGAACGTTGGTGTGCCTCGAGTTTTCCACCCCGCCGAACCGCCTCTGGAACGCCCTGTATGGCTTTTACCTCAAGCACATGATCCCCTTTTGGGGAGGGCTCGTGACGGGAGACAAGGAGGGATTCGTCTACCTCGCCCGCTCCATCAGGGCGTTTCCCAACCAGAGCACCTACGCCCACATGCTGGAGCATGCAGGGTTTCAAAATGTGACCTGGAAAAACTATGCAGGGGGGATCGCCGCGGTCCACCTCGCCGAAAAGCCTTCGGCTTAAGACCGACAGGGCAGCTCCGACCGGCAGGACAGCTCCGGCTCACTCCACCCGCAGCATACGGTATCCGATGCCGATATGGGTGTGCAGGTATATCGGTTGAGCGGGATCGGGCTCGATCTTCTTGCGAAGGGTGGCCATGAAGACGCGGAGAGACGGCAGGTCTGACGACAGGGCCATTCCCCACACTTCTTTGAGAATGTAGTTGTGGGTGAGCACCTTGCCGGTGTTGCGTGCAAGCAGGCACAACAGCCGATATTCAAGGGGCGTGAGATGGATCTCGTCGCCATCGCGCGTGACAACGGCCGCCCGATAGTCAATGCAGAGCCCGCCGTTTCGATAGACGGCATCCTCTGGTTCCGCCGCGGACGCAAGGCGGCGCAACGCCACGCGCAGACGGGCCAGCAACTCGTCCACCGAGAAAGGTTTGACCAGATAGTCGTCTGCGCCCGCATCGAGCGCCTCCACCTTGTCGGCATCGTCAAGGCGCGCCGAAAGCACCATGATGGGCAGGGACGACCATTCACGCACCCCACGGATGATATCGACGCCGTCCATGTCGGGCAGCCCCAGGTCGAGGATCATCAGATCGACCGGAATCGCCGAACACAGCTCGAGCAACGCCCGGCCACCTGTCGATGCCTCACGGTGCCGATACCCCTGCACATCGAGCGTCGTCGCAACAAGGTTGCGCACTGCCGCATCATCCTCGACAACCAAAATCTGAAAAGGGGAATCCATCAGCGTTCCCCCTGCCAAGACGCTCCGCGCTCGTTCCATTCCTCAAGACCGTCAACGTGAACAAGCGGCACGTCGAACGAGAACACGCAGCCATGCGGACAGGCGTCACGCACGGTTATCTCGCCTCCGTGAACTCGCACGATAGAACGGCACAGGGCAAGGCCCAAGCCCATCCCCCGGCGCGCGTCGCCACCTTCCACCAGCCGATCTGCCACGGACGCGTGGGCAAACATGTCGAAGATGCGAGCCTTGTCGGCATCAGGGACCCCAGGGCCGTCGTCGGCAACCGAGACGCGCACAACGGGCCGGCACCCATCGTCCGCCCGCAGGGCAGAGACGGTGATGTTTGATCCTCGGGGAGTGTAGGTGGCGGCGTTGTTGACAAGGTTGACGATAACTTGCATGATCAGGCGCGCATCCATCTGCGCCAGGAGAAGCTCGTCAGGCACTTCGACCGAAACGTGATGGTCCTCCAAGCGCCTGCCGGCATGGCGCAGGGCCTCCTGCACAACATCCCCGATCAGCTCGGGTTGCAGCGTGAGCTGCACGGTCCCATCGTCAATGCGGGTGACTGACAGCAAATTTTCCACCAGGTCGATCAGCCAGCTTGCATCCTCATGGATGTCGCGATACATCTGGAGCCTCTGTTTTTCGGTCAGATGTCCGGAAGCGGAAAGCAACATGTCGGCATCTCCCGAGATGCTGGTGAGGGGCGTGCGCAGATCATGCGATATGGCGCGCAACAGATTGGACCGAAGCGCTTCCTTTTCCACCTTCATGCGCATCTCATGGCGCTCACGTGCGAACGATAGCCGTTCAGCCGCCTGCCCGCATTCGGCCAGCACGGCCACCATGAGATTCTTCTCAAAAGCCCCAAAATCCTCATCGTCATTTTGAACCATGAGGCCCGCCACTCCGAAGACCTGGTTCTTCGACCTGATGGGCAGATAGAGGCAGCGTGCCTCACGCAGCGTGTCGGTCGTTGCCCCCGCCCGCTCATTGTTGGATGCCACCCAGGCGGCGACGGCCATCTCGCTTTGGGCAGTGAGTCCGGCCGGAAGCGCACCGGCACCGGAGGGATCGCTCACTTGCGGCTCGCCCAGACGGCCGTCATCCCCCATCCGATACATGATCACCGGGCGATCGAGGATCTTCATGAGCTGGGTCGCCGACGTTGCAAAGCACGCTTCGACTGTTGTGCTCGCCTGCAGCTCACGGCTGCTTTCCAGCAGAACCTCAGTGCGGTAGGCGCGGCGGGCCGTGGCCTCAGCCTGTCGCTTTATGCGTATGGCGAGCGACGAGGCCACCAACGTTCCAACGAGGAGGAATGCAAAGATGATGGGATACGAGAATCCCGCGACATGAAAGGTGAAGCGCGGCTCGGTAAGAAAAAAATTATAGGCCAAGACGCTGCCGAGAGCGGCGAACACCGCGTAGAAGAAGCCTTCGGCCCTCGTTGCAAACAAGAGGGTGACCAGCATGTAAATCATGAGGATGACAGACGAGGCAAAACCGAGGGAATGGAGTGCCAGGCCAAACGCCGTCGCCACTGCGACTGCGGCGAGAGCTTTCCCGAAATCTCCCCACGTCAGCCGAAATCCCGTGACGCCACGCGCCGCTCCAAGTCTCCCCGGCAGATCCTTGACCGGGATCACCGTGATGGATGCCCCATACGATAGCCTGATCAACCGGTTGACAATCTCGTCGCGGGCCCAAACGGGCCCCGCGCCCGATGCGGCCCCGCCAATCACCAGGTGTGTGATGCCGGCAGTTACCGAATACTGAGAGATGAGCAGCGCTGCGTCATCGCCGTGCAGCGTCACCACATGGCCCCCCAGTTCCTCCGCAAGGTCGATGTTTCGACGCAAGCGCACGCTTTCGTCCGTGGCGGGCCTCCTGCTCTCCGCCACGACGACCAGAGCGGTCAGGGTCCCGTGCAACGACTCGGCCATGTTTGCCGCAGCACGTATCACCTTGGCATTGCCCGCTTCTGCCGTCACCCGCACCAGCACGTCCTCGCCGGCCTCCCCATGCGTTGTCGGGCCCCGATCCTCAGCCCTGCGGGTCAGGCGATCGGCCATGCGGCGCAGCGCGATTTCCCGCAACGCCATGAGGTTCCTGCGCGAGAAGAAGTTCGCCAGCGCCGCAGCCGCGCGCTCGGGAAGGTAGACCTTGCCCGCTTCCAGACGTTCGATCAGGTCATTCGGCTCGATGTCGACCAATTCAACGGAATCGGCGCAGTCAAAGACGCGGTCGGGAACCCGTTCTGTCACGTCGACCTGCGTGATGGCGGCTATCTTGTCGTTCAAGCCCTCCAGATGCTGGACGTTCATCGTGGTGAAAACGCTGATTCCCGCACGCAGCAGTTCCTCGACGTCCTGATAGCGCTTGCGGTGGCGACGCCCGGAGGCATTGGTGTGCGCAAGCTCGTCGACGAGCACGATCTGCGGATTTCGTGCAAGAACGGCATCTAGGTCAAGTTCGCGCAACGTGATGCCGCGATGCTCGACCGCCAGCGGAGAGACGCACTCGAGGCCTTCGACGAGCGCCATGGTCTCGACACGCGTGTGAGGCTCGATGTACCCGACAACGACATCGCAGCCTTCCCCCACCGCCGCATGAGCCCGTTCGAGCATGGCGTAGGTTTTGCCGACGCCTGCCGCATAGCCAAAGAATATCTTGAGTGTGCCACGCGTGGCATCGGCGATGTCACCGGCGGCAGGGGCAGAACCGGAAGTCTCGCCGTCGGAGTCTCGACGCGGCACCGATCCACCGTACGCCCTGTCCATCATGCCCCCTTTGCATCGAAGATAACAGCGGGACGTGCCGAAGCCTCATTCGTCGTCATCATAGCACGTAAGCAGGAAAGGCGAGGTGCCCGTTCCGTCACCGCAACAACAGCCGATTTCCTCTTTTGCCCGAGCGCAGGCAGCAAACCCGTCCGTTTCACCCCAGGACCCTCCGACATGCGGCAGACGTGACGCAACGGGAGAGAGCGCGCCCGCGGACAGGCCGACCGCCTTAAGCAACGCCCACCAGCACCATCAGGATGTCAAGCAGCTTGATGGCAACAAAGGGAAGCACGACTCCCCCCAAGCCATACGCCAGCACGCTGAGAGAGGGCTGTCTGCGGAAAGGCGCGCTGCGGTGCCTCATGCCTCTCAGAGCCAATGGAATCAAGGCCACGAGAACCACCGCGTTGTAGACGACGGCAGACAGGATGACGGACCGTGGATCAGCCAAATGAAGGACGCCCAGCACATCCGCCTGAGGATAAAGCGGTGCGAGCAGGGAGGGAACGATGACGAGATACTTGGCAAGATCATTCGCAAGGGCGAATGCCATCAAATTCTTCCTCACCATAAGGAGCTGCTTGCCAATATGGACGATGTCGATGAGCTTTGTCGGCGACGAGTCGAGGTCAATCATGTTGCTCGCCTCCTTTGCCGCCTGCACGCCGCTGCCCATGACGACCGCCACATCCGCCTGGGCGAGCGCAGGAACGTCATTCAAACCGTCTCCCGCCATGGCGACCGTGTGGTTCTTGGCCTGGTATCGACGGATGACCTCACTCTTTTTTTCAGGAGTTGCTCCGGCGATAAAATCATCGATGCCCGCCTCAGCCGCAACCGCGGCGGCAGCAAAGGGGTTGTCTCCGGTGATCATGACCGTTTTGATGCCCAACGTCCGCAGATCGGACAGGCTCTCTCTCATGCCATGCTTGACGATGTCTCGCAGGTACACGACTCCAAGAATGCGATGGTCACGCGCGACCAGAACCGGCGTGCCGCCCGCGCGTGAGACCCGGTCGACGACCAAGGTGCACGCATCGCCGCACACGCCTCCGCCAGACTCAACGTAATCCCTGATGGCACACGGTGTTCCCTTCCACATCTCCCGGCCGTCGCAAGCGGCTCCGCTCATGAGCGTCCGAGCCGTGAAGGGAACCGGCGCTATCTCGTCCGTCAGGAAACCCCGGCCCTCTTCCCCGAAGAGCTTCTGCGCAAGCGCGACGATGCTTCGTCCTTCCGGCGTGTCGTCAGAAAGGCTCGCCGCCAGCGCTGCGCTGGCCACCTCCCGTTCGGTGGCGCCGTTGACAGGGATAAATTCGACGGCCTGACGATTGCCGAGCGTGACGGTGCCCGTCTTGTCGAGCAACAGCACGTCGACGTCTCCTGCAGCTTCAACCGCGCGGCCATCCCTCGCCAGCACATTCACCTCGCTCAGCCGATGCCTGCCGGCAATACCGACCGCCGGGATCAAGGCGCCGACCGTGGTTGGAGCCAGGCAGACGAACAGGGCGACAAGCGACGTTACAGCCGCCAGGCCTCCCTCGCCGAGCTGATCTGCCTGGAAGCTGTCAGAGGTGAGCAGCGATGCCGCAACGACCAAGAAAACCACCACGAGAACGACGAGCAGACCCTCAAGGGCACGCTCTTCAGGAACCTTCTTGCGCGAGGCTGACTCGACAAGAACGAGCATGCGATCAAGAAAACTCGTGCCGGCATCGGCGGTGACACGCACCACCAGCCAGTCCGAAAGCACCACGGTGCCTCCGGTGACGAAGGGATGCTCGCCGCCCGACTCGCGAACGACTGGGGCGGATTCCCCCGTGACGGCGCTCTCGTCCACGGTGGCCGCACCCCTGACGATCTCTCCGTCAGCCGGTATCTGATCTCCCGCCGCCACAAAGAACAGGTCTTTTTTCTTCAGTGCAGCCGCATCGACCTCGTCGGCCCGGAGGTAGAAGAATGTCGCCGGGTCGTCAACATGCGCGCCTCTGGCCACAAGCCCTTCGTTGAGTTTATGTACTCCGACATCATGAATGGCCGACCGGAGCGTCTCCTCCTGCTCGTCCCCCCGGCCTTCGGCCAAAGCCTCGGCGAACTTCGAGAACAGCACGGTCAGCCACAGGACGAGCGATACGGCAAGGATGAACCCTGGCTGAGAGTCGGGCATCCCAAAAAGCGAGGCGATGAACAGGGCTAGCGTCAGGACAGCGCACAGGCACACTATCAGCATGACAGGGTTTTTCCTCTGCTCACGGAGCGACATCCTCGCAAAAGCACCGCGCACAGCACGCCGCACGAGCTCATTGCCATCCTCATGTCTCATGGCTGTCTCCGCCATCGGGTCCCTCCTCGATCTCCTTGCGGCCTTCCCCGGTCACGCCAGATTTTTTGAAGCATTCGGCAGGTGGCGCTGGACATCTTCCGAAGTGAGCTCAGAATAGAGCTCCCGACATTAACGCGGCGTTAAGATTTGCAACAAGAAGCCGAGAGGCAGTCGAAAGGCACGCTCCTCCTTTCCAGCCCACTTCGGGCCCTTGACATGAGTTCCACACACCCCGAGAGGCCGCGCAAGCGCGCGTGCAGATGTGGATGCGGGCGGCGGATGCGGATGCGGGTGTGGATGCGGATGCGGGTGTGGATGCGGGTGGGGGCATCGCGCAGCTTTTCGGCGCGTGTGGGTGTGGGTGCGGACATGGATGCCAGCATCGCGCAGCTTTTCGGCGCGTGCAGGTGGCAGATGTGGGTGGCGGGCGCGGGCGCAAGTGGCGGATACGGATGCGGACGCAAGTGGCGGTCGCGGGTGCCACCTGCACGTAGCTTTCCGATGCGTGCGGAAGAACCCCCTCGCACGCCCCGATGTCTTCCGGAATCTCCTATCCTTCAAAGTCTCGCTACGCTCCGGGGTCCCGCTATGCTACGGGGTCCGGCTACGCTCCGGGGTCTCGCTACGCTCCGGGGTCCCGATTTGACAATGGACATTTTTTTCGACTTGGAGACACAAAACGCGCGTTTTAGGCCCGAAACCCACCCCTCGCTCCCAGTTTTCCGCAGAAGGGGACCCAAGAAAAATCTCATCGCTTTTTCTCTAGCTTCTGACCTGCGTGTTCACGTTCCGCTCTCAGAGAAGGTACCCCATGCGGCTCGCCGACGACTCCGCGACGGCTGCAAGTCGAAAAAAGTGTCCACCTTCCTTAGGGAGGGAGGGAGGGAGGGAGGGAGGGAGGGAGGGAGGTGCGCCCCTTTTTGCCGGAGACACCTCGGCCGCCAAGGATGTCCATCCCAAACGATGGGCCGATGCCGAGGATCCCCATCCCGAACGATGGGCCGATGCCAAGGATCCCCGTTCCGAACGATGGGCCGTCACCGATGCGTCTTAGTTGCTGGCAAGCGGCATCGACATCGGCATCAGCATCGAACCCGGTTCTACCATTTAGGGCATCGTCAATGGCGGAGTGGGGTTCCCGATCGCCATCGGTTGGAGCATGACAGACATGGCCCAACCATGTGACGGGGCAGGGCGTTGGCCTCCGAACGAGAAAGAACGGAAACCCTGCCGATTCCAAGCGTGATCCGACTCCGCCAAAGACCTCAGAGCGATCTGCGCCATACCCATCTTTGCAGGCGAAGCGACAGATGCTTCCTCATCTTGAGGATGCTTGGGGCACATAGGGAAAAACTTGCAACTGGAGCATAAATTCAGTACGGCTTGTCAAGATCCGCGTGAGCCAACGCATCGGCATCGAGATCAAAGAACTTTCCTTGGCGGTATCGGTCCCGAGCCACCAAGGCAATCATGCCGGCATTATCGCCACAGGCGCTCAGGGGAGGCATGACCAGACGCACTCCCAATCGGGAGCACATCGCCCCATAGGCAGCACGGAGGACGGGATTGGCAGCAACGCCTCCACCGAGGCAAAAAGTTGGCGCACCCGTTTTCCGAAGGGCGGATTCCGCCTTCTTCACCTGCACGTCAACGACTGCCTGCTGGAAGCTGGCGGCTATGTCGGGAACGTTCAGCTCGCGACCCGCATCACGCTCGCGGTTGATATAGGTGATGACCGCCGTCTTGAGGCCCGACAGAGAGAAGCGGAAGTCTCCAGAATGCATCATGGCACGGGGAAAGGGAATGGCCCGAGGATCGCCTTCAGCGGCGAATCGCGAGATGACAGGACCTCCCGGATACCCCAGCCCCAGCGCCTTTGCCACCTTGTCAAACGCCTCGCCCACCGCATCGTCGATGGTGGAGCCAAGGGTCTCGTACTGTCCCCAATCCTTCATGTGGACCAGCAGGGTATTGCCACCCGACACGAGGGAAACCACCGCAGGCGGGACAAAGTCAGGTGCCCCAAGCTTGTTCGCATAGAGATGGCCTTCCAGATGATGGACGCCGATGAAGGGCTTGTCTGCACCCCACGCCGCCCCCTTGGCGAACGCCACGCCGACAACGAGGGCTCCCATGAGTCCAGGAGCATACGTCACCGCAACCGCATCGAGATCGCGCCACGTGAGCCGCGGAATTCCAAGATTTGCCGCCGCAACGTCAAAGCATTCGTCGCATACCCCACAGATGGCCTCTACATGCTTGCGACTGGCAATTTCGGGCACGACTCCGCCGAAACGGGCATGGAAGTCTATCTGCGACGCAACGACATCGGCAACGAGAGCACCCGCACCATCCACGAGAGCCGCCGCCGTCTCGTCGCACGAAGATTCGATGGCAAAGATGAGGGGAGCATTTGCATTTGCATTTGCATTTGCATTTGCATTTGCATTTGCATTTGCATTTGCATTTGCATTTGCATTTGCATTTGCATTTGCATTTGCATTTGCATTTGCATTTGCATTTGCATTTGGATGGACACTCCCGCAGGCCGTGGATGCCGGAACGGAACCATCAGTCGAACGGGATGTTTCACGTGAAACATCTGTTCGTGACTTGAGTTGGACAGAGGCCGCAACAGATGCAGCAGAGGCGACAGCCGCATGCCGGGCCTCGTCAACCTGCAGTTCCATACCCGCCACATCATGCGTGGCAACAGGCAGAAAACCCTCCAGGATAAGAGCATCCTCTCCATCGGAATAGTAGTGTGGCCGCGTTCCAAGAGAATGAAGTCCCAACGTCTCATAAAAGGAGCGGGCACCTGCGTTGCTCGCGCGAACCTCAAGAGAGCAGCTCGACGCGCCCAGGTCACGGGCATCCACGGCCACGCGAGCCAGCAGCTCGCGTGCTATGCCGCGCCGGCGATGGGCCGCGTCGACCCCGACCTTCAGGATCTGGAGCTGCCCGTCAACAACCCATCCCCCGGCATACCCGACGAGAGCGTTTCCGTCAAAGGCGGCCCACCACGTCCGATCACCCCGGGGCAATTCGTCCATGACAAGGGACTCGTTCCACGCGTCACTTCCCATGACCCGCCCTTCAAGGCGTGCGACGGCGCGCGCATGAGCCGCATCCAACGGCTTGTACACCACGCCGTCCAGGGCAGGACGGGCGTTCATGATCGCCGTGTCACGAAGGCATGGACGCTGATCGCGGCGAACACCCGCATCCTGGACCCCCGCCTCCAGGTTCCGGGGATCATTCCGAGACAGGCGAATGCGCTCGTTTTCCTCTGCATCGGAAAGACGGGTGTAGACGGGCAAGGCGAATGCGGGGTCATGGCGCACCGGATCGAATGGATCAGCCGCGCCAGCCCGCCACGCCGCCTCGGTGGCGAGCAGCAAGCCTTGTCCCGTCGGTGTCCACAATGCCTCATCGAGACAGTTTCCTTGTGAGTTGAACAGGGCGGAATACTTGCCTAAAGCATCGCCTGTCAACATCAGAGGACTGCCGGATGGCGAAGCCCCCGCCAGCTCCTCGGCCTCTATTTCCGCCTTCACAACGCGGTCCGGCCCCTGTCGCAGGATTCCCTTATCCTCCAAAACGTAGCGGACCGGATACACTTCCTTGCGCATGGCGTCGGCAATCACGGCAAGATCCCCCCGGATGCCAGCCGCATGGACGTTCCAGGCCACTGCGTCAAGCGAGGACACGCCGATGAGCCCAACCTCAAGCGCCGATGCCATGCCCTTTGCCGTGGCCATGGCTATGCGCACGCCCGTGAACGATCCCGGCCCCCGCCCGCAGACCACGCAGGCGATGTCGTCGCGCTCGATGCCGTGCGCGGAGAGCAGCGCGTCGATGCGGGGAAGCAGCTGGGTGTTCGATGCGCGATGGGCTGCGACTTCGACGGAAGCCACCATCTTGATGGAACGGGACGGCGCATCGGCGACCCCCACGCCAAGGGCGATGACCTCGTTCGCCGTGTCGAAAGCGATCACATGGCGCGGTCCTCCGGATTCAGAGCCTTCCTTGGAGCGTTTCCCTACGCACGGGATATCTGAGCGGAAGCCTTTCTGGCACGTTTCTTCAGCAGGCAAGCCTCCATGATTTGCCATCGTGGACCCCAGCCTTTCAAAACGCGGATTTGCATGAGACGGTTCCTCGGGATGGCGCTTCCCGGCCTGCGCCTCTTCAGAACATGGTGCGACCGGACGCGTCCCATCCGGACAGCGGTCCGGTGTCACAGATTGCCTCTGATCCACTGCCCTACCTCGCAGTCTTCATCAGACGCGACTTTGAGTCCTTGGCCCACACGAACAGAAGCTGGCGAGCCCTCTCGCCATAAGCGTGCGCGCTGACGCGACGGCTCCCGGCAGCATCGATGTCGATCCCTATCTCAAGGTATCCGTACGGAAGGGCATCGGGAAACTTTTCGCCCCACTCGACGAACGAAGCCCCGTCGCCGTCTATCGTCTCGAAGTAGCCAATATCCTCAAGCTCGTCAGCCGATTCGAGGCGATAGAGATCGAAGTGATAGAGCGGCAGGCCACCGTCGCGATATTCAAGAAGGATGTTGAAAGTCGGGCTGGTCACCTGGCCACGCACGCCCAGTCCAGACGCAATTCCCTGGACGAACTGGGTTTTGCCTGCGCCCAAGTCTCCCGCCAGCACAACGACATCGCCCGCATGCAGGTACGGCGCGAGCGTTGATGCCAACTGCTTCATCGATTCGGGAGAGGTGACCAAGCGAGCGTATGTCAGTCCGTTTGTCATATCAGTCATCATACGCCAAGCCAGACGGACGAGACGCGTGAACCAAACGGAAACGGGAATCCTTCATCGACGGCAAAGACGGGCCTCAAAACACCTTTCCTGCCACAGCGCTTTTGGGATATCATCGCACTACACGACAACCGACAGGAGATACTTCATGAACGCCCACCGCATCGAAGCGACGATTGACAACCTCAAAGCCCGCGGCCTCACCCAGATGCTCGTCTGCGATCCCCGCTCCATTCAGTATCTGACCGGTGCATTCATTGAGCCGGGAGAACGGTTTCTCGGCCTCGTCCTCTCTTCCGAGCAGCGTCCGACACTCGTTCTCAACGAGCTGTTCACGGCACCTGAGAACAGCGACTGCGAAGTTCTCCCCTTCAAAGACACCGACGATCCCCTGTCCCTCGTCGCCGCAGTGTGCGACGGCGACGCACCCCTCGGGTGCGACAAGAACCTGGCAGCCCGATTCCTCATACCCCTGATGGAGCGCCAGGCGGCATCGGGGTTCGTGTTGGCCTCCGAGGCCGTCGATGACGCGCGCGCCATCAAGGACGATGCCGAGCGTGACCTCATGCGCGCTGCCTCACGCACCAACGATGCCGCCATGGCGCAGTTCCGATCGCTCGTGCATGAAGGCATGACCGAAGCCGAGGTCGCCGGCCTTCTGGAAGGCATCTACCGGGAACTCGGAGCCCAGGGCCATTCGTTCGCGCCCATCGTCAGTTTTGGAGCAAACGCCGCCGACCCCCACCACGAGCCAGACAGCACGCAACTCAAGAAAGGTGACGTGGTGCTCTTCGACGTGGGATGTCGCCAGGACGAGTATTGCTCGGACATGACCCGCACCTTCTTTTTTGGAGCGCCAACGGACAGACAGCGCAACGTGTACGAGGCCGTCCGGAAAGCCAACGAGGCGGCACGCGCGTTGGTTGCGCCCGGCGTGCGCTTCTGCGACCTCGACAAAGCAGCCCGCGATGTCATCGAGGAAGCCGGCTTTGGCCCCTACTTCACCCATCGGCTCGGACATCAGATCGGGCTTGACGTTCACGAACCCGGCGACGTGTCGGCCACCCATGACGCTCCGGTCGAAGTGGGAATGGTATTCTCCATCGAGCCAGGCATCTACCTGCCAGGCGAATTCGGCGTGCGCATAGAAGACCTGGTTCTCGTCACCGAGACTGGCAGCGAAGTGCTCAACAGCTATCCAAGGGAGGCCGAAATCCTCGGATAGGCAAGCAGCGCCGGTGTCCAAAGCGGAACGGCATGGGCCGTCCGATCACCCCCTCCACCCCAAAACGGCGATGACCAGCGACGCTCTCCGCTCTCAAGCCTCGCTCAAATTGACGATGCCTCCCGTCTCATCGCCGTTGTCACGGGCACTTGCGCATGGTTCTACCAGGAAATTCGGTTGCGTGAGCTCGGAGGACGACAAGGGTGCTATATCTGCGGTCGCATCGGGAGAAGAGGCCAAATCACCATAGCGTCCAAATGACAGAGCCCGCTGAGGACAGGCTTCAACGCAGATGGGACCCTTGCCAGCATCGATGCGGTCACGACATCCATCGCATTTCACCACCACGCCATGGCGCTCATCAAAGCGTGGCGCATGGTAGGGACAGGCTATCATGCATTGCTGACATCCCATGCAGGTTTCCCGGTCTATGGTGACGAAGCCGCGCTCGTCTTTGGTCACCGCTCCCGACGAGCAGAAGCGAATGCACACGGGATTGCTGCAATGGTTGCATGACATAGAGAGATAGTAGCAATACACATCTTGAGACCAGGCACCTTGCTCGTCTTCCGACCACGATCCTCCTGCATATTCGTAGATCGTTCGCAGGGCGAGCTCGTCATCAAGCCCATGGTAGTCCTTGCAGGCGATCTCACAGGTTTTACATCCTGTGCAGCGAGCCTGGTCAAACAGAAACCCATACTGCACCGTTCTGCATTCCTCATTGGCCGCCTTCGGCATGTCCGTCCCCTCCCCTCTCGCCACGGGCAAGGCTGGGGTCTTGCACGTGGACCTTCTGCATGGAGGCGTCATCCCCCATCGTGCGTACACGCACGAGGTTGGTATGCTGAGGATTTCCTTTCGCCAAAGGAGTGGGACGCGCCGACGTGAGGGTGTTAATGCATCCACCGTGGTCGACACGATCACCGTACATGTCCGCATGGTGCCAGGCGCCTTGCGGAATGGCCAGCACGCCTGGCATGATGCGCGGCGTGATGCGCACCGCTATCTCCAGCGTGCCACGAGCATTCTCTACCAGAACGCGCTCCCCGGAGACCACGCCCAATTTTTTGGCATCAAGAGGATTCATCTGCATTGCGTGCGGGGCAATGCTTTTCAGTACCTCGACGTTTCCAAACGAAGAGTGCACGCGCTGGCGGCAGTGATAGCCAATGAGTTGAAAGGGATACTTCGAACGAGCCGGCGACGTTGCACCCTCAAGTCCCGGATCATAGAGGGGAAGCGGATGAATCACCTGGCCAGGCTCCAGGTCTCTCGTTTTTGCCAGCTGCGCCAGCCGCTCCGAGTAAATCTCGATCTTTCCCGATGGAGTGGAAAGCGGATGAGCTTGCGGATCAGCGCGAAAATCGGCATAGGCAACCCGCGGTCCCCCATAAGCAGCTTTCCACAACCCTTCGCGTTCCAGACGTTCGAACGAGGGAAGCTCGATGGCGCATCCGCTGCTGCCGGCATCGGCGAGCCGTGCACTGGACACCTCCCGCTCGTCAGCCCCATTCGCCCGAAACGCTTTCCCAACACCCAACGCGTCGGCGATGGCCGCTGCAACATCCCATGCCGGACGGCGATCACCGACAGAGGCCCCCCAATCTTCACCGCGTACAAGGGCACGCACGATATCCGCGCTGCCCGATGACATGAGATTTCGGGATTCTGCCCGCGCGACATCGGGCAGCACGATGTCCGCGTAGCGCGCCGAATCAGTCAGATTGACATCACAGACCACAATGAACTCACACAGGTTTTCATTGGCCAAAATGTCGTGAGTCCGATTGATGTCGGCATGCTGGTTGGTCAAACAGTTGCCTGCATGGTTGATGATGAGCTTGATTGGCGTGCGCAAGCGGTCAACACCCCTGACGCCAGCATTACGCGCAGTGAGTTCCGTCCCCCGCACGATAGCATCAGTCCACATGAACACAGGTATGCGCGCCTTGACCGGATTCTCCCCAATCGGCTCTTCCGGCACCACAAAAGGAAGAAACCGTTCTCGCACACCCGAATTCGTGCCCGGCAATCCCACATTGCCTGTCAGAAGGGCAAGCAGCGGAATAGCCCGCGCCGTCAGCTCGCCCACCTCGTGGCGCTGCGGGCCCCATCCTTGCGCCACGAACAGCGCCTTTGCTGAAGCCATCTCAAACGCCAACGACACGATGCGTTTCTCTGGCACACCGGTCACCCGGCAGGCCCAGGCTGGAGTCTTGGCAATGCCATCCTCGCCCGTTCCCAAGACATAATCGCGGTATGACGCGTTCGGAGCCGCACTCGGCGGCAACGTCGATGCGTCGTAACCGACGCAATAGGTGTCGAGGAATTCTTGGTCAACAAGATTTTCGGTGATGAGGACAAAGGCTATTCCGGCAACCAGCGCAGCGTCGGTTCCCGGCCGGATAGGAACCCACTCGTCATCATGACCCGCAAGCGTTTCCGTGTGTCGCGGGTCAATGGAAATCACCTTGAAGCCCGCCTTCTCCCGCGCCTGCGCGAACTCCCAAGCCGCTCCCGCGCCTCCCATGCGCGTGTCGGCAGGACTGTTCCCAAACAGCACCACCAAATCGGAATGCTCCGTTTCCCCCAACACCGAAGACGAATAGTATCCATCGTCGCCATAGGTGTAGCGGATGGCCTCCTGCAACTGCATGCTGCTATAGTCGCCATATGATCCCAAGTGGCCCCCATAGCAGTTCATCAAGCGCTCAAAGGGAGATCCTTTGGTCGGCCACAGTCCCGTCGCATAAGGAAGAAACACGGCATCGTTTCCGTACGTTGCCACGACCCGTCTGATATGGAAGGCAATCTCCTTGATCGCCTCATCCCATGAGATAGGCTCAAACAGGCCTTCCCCTCGCCGTCCCGTCCGCCTGAGCGGCACGTTGAGCCGCTCAGGTGCCTCAAGCCAATAACGCAGCGCACGCCCACGCAAACAGGCGCGCATCTGAGGGACGCCCTCGCGTTCCGGCTGAGCATCGGTTTCGACCCAACGCACCCGTCCGTCCCGCACGTGCAGCCGCACAGGACACCGGGAGCCACAGTTGACCGAACAGCTCTGCCAGACCGCACATTCTCCCGAAGAAACCGCCTCACTTCCTTCTTCCGGTGGCTTCGCTTGGTCATTTCCCCCATGAGCCATACGCCCGCCTGCGCCTTTGGATCCGGAAGGCCCAACAGCATCCCCCTGATCTGCCATGCAGGCATGAACCCCCCGCGAACCAGCTTTCATGGATTCTCCCCTCCCAGCACGGCATCAACTCCCGACAAAAGCTTCTTTGCCAAGCGCATGACGCGTGCCCGACCCTGTGAGCCTCGTGCAAACATTCCTTCGAACACCGCTGCGACATCGTCTCCAATCAGCGACACAGCACGTTCCCCCTCTGCCGTCAGGGTGAAGAGGATGCCGCGCGCGTCATCCGGATCAGGTTCACGAACGATGAGTCCCGCTTCGGCAAGTTTATACGATGCGGTGGTGACATACGAGCGTTTGACCCTCAGCAAACCGACGAATTCCCTTGCGCGCAAACGCTTCACCACATCCCTCCGCTTAGGCAGCAGCTCAAGAAGAAACCGATATTCGGTGAGGGACAGATCGGCTCCCTTCTTGGCCGTCGTCGTCACCACCTGGGTAAACATGCTCATAAAGGTAAGAAGATAGGGCAGCGGAAGCCGCTCGCCCCGACGCACCGACGGGTCGAGATAGACAAAGAATCCGCCCGGTTTGGCAAGCGAGTCATACATCATCTCCATGAGCAGGGTGAACTCGAGAAGATCGAGGGACTGCCAAGAGGCCTCCAAAAACCTCTCCACGCGAGCATTGACGGTCTTCAGGCACCGATGCCCTTCATCGCTGATACCGACGATCAAAGCCCGGGCATCACCGGAATCCTCCTTGACCAGAACCAATCCCCGTTGCCGCAATGCATCAACGGACATGCTGATGGCCGACGGACGGGCCATCAGAACACGCGCCAGACGCGCTTCCCGCACCTCGACCGTTTCTGGCCTGGCAACCTGCAAAAGCACACGGTACTGAAGCACGGTCAAGCTCACACCGCCCAGCTGACGCTCCAACCCCTTCTCAAGCTTTGCAAAAATCGCACACCACAAAGTCACGAAATGCGCCGTTACCTGGTTCACGTGCGCCTCCCCCCGAGCAGTGTCGATCAGCCTTCGTTTGTCCTCGCATCGCACCGTCCAGTATACCCATCGCCTTTTGAACCACAAGCGTCCTGGAGGGTTGGCAAGAATCTGGCCATGGAAAACAGCGCCAGCACGCAGAGGCCTCGACAAAACAACACTCGGATGTAAGCACCAAAGCAAAGGGGGCATGCCCGCGAGACCGGGCCGCAAACGTCAGGTGAAGGCCCTGTCACGAATGAGGGACCCCCGCGAAGAGGTCCCCCACCGCTACAGCCCCACAGAAAGCTGCAGAGCGTAAAAAACCAAACGGGCCAAGAACACGCCAACGACGGCAAAAACCGTGGCCGGCACCACCAAGGACAGCGACCTCTTCGCGAAGAAGAAAGCCACGGCGGCGATGCCTGCAAGCGTCAAACAGACCACGGCACAGGCGAGGCTGGGAAGAACCTGCGCCACCAGATCAGCGCCCGCGACAGCAACGGTAAACTGAGAGTTCACCAGGATGACCTGTCCGCAGAGGCCAAGCAAGGAAAAAACCAAGCCAACGGCAATCATGAGAATGGCTCCCACTTTAAAAGAACTCTTCCGTGCTTCGTCAGAAACTCCAGCCAAAACCAACACCAGCAAACCCAGCCCGATGCCGCCGAGAAGCGAGAATCCCACCATCTGCAAGGGCACAAGGAACGTGTTCCAAGAGCTGATCGTCTCAATGACATACGCCATGCCGGTAAAGAGAGCAAACACAAGACCTGCGAGGGCGACCACGATGCTAAAGCCCGTACGAACGCTCCTGGACAGCTTGCCGCGGACTGCCAAGATCGCGTAGACAAACGACAGCACAAGAAACACCGACCCAACGAAGATCTCATTCGACAGCGGCGACGATCCGATGCCGCTCAAAACATACGGCGCATGCAAAGGGGATGCCAGATGCATGAAAGAAGCAGCAAAGCCAACCAGCACAACACCCAACGGGACAAAGGTCAGAGCATCCACCCGCTTCAATTGCTCTTCAGAGAAATCGACCGTCAAAAACGCCAACGCGAGGGCAACGAACGATCCAGCCCCCAGGGGAGCCAGCGTGGTAAATATAGCCAGAGGCAGTTCAGCGAATGCCGCTTCCATATCAGAACACCTCCAACGCATTGGCAATAAACCCTGACGTGTCATCTGTTGCACGTGCATCGGGACTCGTTTTGATGACGATGTTGGGGCTGGTATAGCTGCCCTGCGGCATGGGCGCAATGGCATCGACGCCGTCATGGGCGCTGCGCAATGCCGCTATATCCCCAAAATCCAACGCACGGAGCGGGCACGCCTGCACGCAGATGGGCTGCAGCCCCTCCGCCACACGGTCAGCACAGCCATCGCACTTCACCGAATGTCCTTTCTCACGGTCAACCGTCGGCGCATCGTAGGGACAGGCCATCACACAGTAGCCGCATCCGACACAGCGCGAAGCGTCAACCGAGACCAGTCCCGTGTCGCCGTCTTTATGCATGGCGTGCGTCGGACAGACGCCAACACACGCAGGATGGTCACAGTGTTGGCAGCTGATTGACAGATGGTACATAAAGCTGTCTTGCCGATACCCGGAATCTTCCTCCTGCACCCACTCTCCGCCCTCATAATCATAGACATGTCGAAAGCTGATGGCAGTGCTCAGGTCTTTGTAATCCTTGCAGGCCATCTCACAAGTCCTGCAACCCGTGCAGCGTGCATTATCAAAATAGAAACCCTGTTGTGCCATGATGTCATCCCCTCTCCTGAATCTTGGCAACTTGAACGATCATGGAATGCGCGGTGCCGTTTCCCTTTGCCAGCGGCGAGGGATGATAGACCGTCAAGGTGTTGACGCACGCCCCTCGGTCAATGCGATCCCCTTCCATGTCGGCGTTATGCCAAGCACCCTGGGGGATGCCGATCGTGCCGGGAATGATGCGGGGAGTGACTTTTGCCTCTATCTCGATTTCACCCGCCGGACTCTTGACCGAAACGATATCGCCGCTCTTGATGTCACGCTCGCGCGCATCGATCTCGTTGATCCACACCTGCTGACGCGCGACCGCTTCCAGCTCCTTGATGAAGCCAAACGATGAATGCGCACGGCTCTTGTGATGAAATCCTGTCCCATACAGGGGAAACTCGTCGGTCGTAGAACCATACCCATGAAAACCGGGGACGAATTGCGGAATCGGATTGATGACCTCGTCGTCAGCAAGCTCCCACGTCTGCGCAATGTCGGCCAATGTTTCGGAATATATCTCTATCTTTCCCGATGGAGTGGCCAGCGGATTCTCGGCAGGATCGGTGCGGAATTTCTCGAGTCCGATGGCAGGGGGCAGCGCCCGCTTATATATACCCTGCTCTTTGATCTCGCTCCATGTCGGCATGTCCTCATCGGCCTCGGCACCCTGCTCGTAAAGATGCTGGATCCAATCGTCGTGCGTGCGACCTTCCGTGAATTCGTCGCGGATGCCAAACCTCTCGGCAAGGTCAGCGCACACGTCATAGCTGGAGCGACACTCTCCCGGCGGGTCCTGTGCCGGCCCACCAACGACAACGGCCGTGTAATACTCCGAATACCCTTGAGTCTGCATATTCAGCTGTTCCGAACGCATGGCATCGGGGAGAAGGATATCGGCGTACTTCGCAGAGTCGGTCATGACGGTATCCCATACCAAAATGAATTCGCACTTGCTCTCGTCAACAAGAAGGTCGTGGGTGTAGTTGATGTCGCCATGCTGGTTCGTCAAACAGTTACCAGCATAATTCCAGATGAACTTGATGTCGGTCGTCAGCTTTTCCGCTCCCATGATGCCGGCGTTGGTGGCAGTCATCTCGTGACCGTGATCGACGGCATTGGCCCATTGATACACGGGGATCGCCGTTTTAAGGGGATTCTTGAACGGGATGCCGCTCACCAGATACACCGGCGGCTCTGCTTCCCTCTGGCCAGTGTTGGTTCCAGGCAGGCCAATCTTCCCGATGAGGACAGGCAGCATGCAGATGGCGCGAGTCGCATCTTCGCCGTTGGTGTGACGCTGCGGCCCCCACCCCTGGCAGATGAACGGTGCATCCGCAGCAGCAATCTCATCGGCAAGTGCCCTGATGTCATCCGCCGAAATGCCCGTGATGGGAGCGGCCCACTCAGGTGTTTTCGCCACCTTGTCGTAGCCAGTGCCCATGATGTAGTCCTTGTAGGACCTGTTCTGCCCCTTGGCCGACTCCGGCATCGTGTCCTCGTCATAGCCAACGCAGTACTCATCCAAAAAATCCTTGTCTACCGTGCTGCCAGCAATCCATTCGTAGGCAAGGGCGCTACACAGCGCGGCATCGGTTCCCGGGTTGATGGGAAGCCACTCGTCGGCATGCCCCGAAGCCGTCTCGTTCAGGCGATAGTCGACGTTGATGATCCTGCCCCCGCGGCTTTGGACCGCCTCACGCACCCGCGCGAAATCCCACACGGCATTCGCGCCGCCCATGCGAGTTTCTGCCGGACTGTTGCCAAACATCACCACCAAGTCGGAAGCACGTTCTGCCTCCGAGAACGACGAGGCGTTCGTCGCATCATAAGGGCTGAACGCCGTCGCCGGCTTGCCCAGCTTGACATGGTTGCCGTCGTCATCCAAATTATCCGAGCTGCCGTACAGATACGGCATGACGGCCTGCAGCATATGGGTGGAGTAATCGTAGCCCTGATTGAGATAGCCGCCCAACATGCTGAGCAGACGCATCCCCGGCTGCTTGCCCGTGCAAGAATACATGCCAGTCGCATAAATGATGTAAATGGCCTCGTTGCCGTACGTGTCGATGGTATAGCGAAGCTGATCGGCAATGGTGTCGAGCGCCTCATCCCAACTGATGCGCTCGAACTTCCCTTCACCCCGCTTGCCGACACGCTTCATGGGATACAGAAGGCGGTCTGCGCTGTTGATCCAGCGACGCATGGACCGCCCCCGAAGACACGCGCGGGCCTGAAGGTCGTCCTCCCCCGTGTTGTCAGACTCCATATAGAGAATCTTGCCCTCATGGGAGTGCCACTGGAAGACGCAGTTGCCTCCACAGTTCACATTGCACTGACTCCATGCTATGGTGTCCTCTTTCTCGGTCGCCGATGCCTCCTGCGCCGCAAACAGCGTGTTGGTTGCGACGCTCGCTCCACTCGCAACCGCCAAGGTGCCAAGCGCGCCCGTCCCCTTCAAGAAAGAACGCCTGCTCAAACTTGATGCCTTACCTCCCATAATTCCTCCTTCTCGTCTTTCCCAAACAACGCCAGCAGACACCCGCAGCACACATGAGCGTGCTTGAGCGAAACCGCCCTTTCATCTGCGGTTTTATAGTTTTGTTTGGTAATTGAAATAATAGGGAGCAGGCAGGAGAGGGTCAAGGAAACAATCTTGAGACTTCAACGTTCTGAACTGGTTAAATATAATTTTTTACGCGAAAACAGGTGAACAAAAAAGGTTGAGCGGAACAGGTCAAAGGAAATGACCCGTCAGCCCCTCTTTCCTGCCGCCGCACGCATCCGCTCGGCGGCCTGCACGACATGAGCCATCGTCATGGACGTGGTCACGGTCCCCAACCCACGGGGAACCGGCGTGATGGCATCGACCAGAGGAGCCACGGCATCGAAATCGACGTCGCCGCACAGCTGCCCGTGCGTGTCGAAGTTGATGCCCACGTCAAGCACGGTTTGCCCCGCACGGAAGCAATCTGCGCCGAACGCCTTGGCACGGCCTGTCGCGCAGATGACGATATCCGCCGACCGGCAGATGGCCGCCAGGTTTTCCGTGCGCGAATGGCAGATGGTCACGCTGGCGTTTCGACGCAACAGCATCATGGAGACAGGCTTGCCGATGACCAGGCTGCGCCCCACGACCACCACATGCTTGCCCACGAGCGGAACGTGATAGTACTCGAGCAGCTCGACGCAGGCGGCAGCCGTGCTGGGCGGGAACCCAGCCGAACCGTCCGCGAACACGGAAGCGAGCGATGCAAGCGTGATGCCATCGACGTCCTTGGCCGGATCGAGGACCTCGCATGCCGCGGCCTCATCAAGGAAGGATGGCAGCGGACGAAACATAAGACATCCATGGATGGCTCTCTCATGGTTGACTTCATGGAGCACCGACTCGAGCGCAGCTTGGGGAACGAATTCTTCGAGGGCAAACGAACGGATGCCGATGCCAAGGGCATCGGCCCTCTTGACGGCCGTTCTCTCATATGCCAGGTCATCAGGCCTTTCGCCAACGCGCACGAGCGCGAGCGTCGGTTCGATGCCCGCCTCATTGAGCGTTTCAATGCGCGGGCGCAGGTCAGACGCAACGCGCTCGACAACCGGCTTTCCGTACAGCAGATCAGCCATGGTTTTCCTGGAAGATGGCAGATTTCACATAGTCAAACAGGGCATCGCACCGTTCGCCCACGCTGAGAACGAGAGCCGCCGCCTCCTCGCGATAGCGCGCAGCCAGCACCTCATCGTCCATCGCTGCCGCATTGCTGTAAACATTGAGGCTGGCGCCCTCCACCGCAGCCCGCGCAAAGGCGGCCGCAACGCCAGCATCCGAAAGTGCAAGCCTGCTTCCCTGGCGGGCAAGAAAGTCGATTGGCTCAAGCACATCCGACAGGTTCCGCATGATGTCGAGGGGCACGTCACATGCCCCGGAAAGCGCCTTCTGCAAGGCGGCGTTTCGGGCAGAGAGCTGTTCGGGCGTCTCCTTCGGCATGCGATAGGCTTCAGCCATCGGGCCAAACGCCCGCGCGTCTTCGTCAATGAGCTGAATAAAGCGACTGCGAGCATCATCCAACTTCTCCAGCGACACGTACACCTCAGCCTCGACAGCTGCATAGGTTTTCTTTCCCACGGTCAGATTGCCCACCATGGAAGCCAAGGCTGCGGCAAGAGCCCCCCCATAGGCACAGGCGCCACCGCCGCCCGGCGTCGGTGCCTTGCTCGCAAGCTCATCGATGAACGTCGTGTCCAGCACGCGCCCTCCCATCCATTCCACGTGCGGCCCACAAGCCGCGACGGCCAATGCCCTTCCACCGTTTGGCATGTCCAAGACGCTGGATCAAAAGAGTCCCGATATCTTCCCCGTCTCGTCAACGTCGATGCGCTCTGCCGCAGGAACCTTCGGCAACCCCGGCATGGTCATGATATTCCCGGTCAGAACGACCACGAACCCAGCACCTGCCGAGACCTTCGCATCGCGGACGGTGATGCGAAACCCGCGCGGCGCACCCAGCTTTTTCTGATCGTCCGAAAAGCTGTATTGCGTCTTGGCCATGCACACCGGCATGGCGCCAAAGCCAAGACGCTCGAACTTCTCGAGTTCGGCCGCCGCTTTCGGTTCGAAGTCCACACCGTCGGCACGATACACCCTCGAGGCGATGGCCTCCACCTTTTCAACCAAAGACATAGCATCGCCATAGGCAAATTGGAAGTCGTTGGGCTCGTCGCACAGGCGGACGACCTCGTCCGCAAGCGCCAAACCGCCCTCACCGCCCTTAGCCCACACCTCGGACAACGCGACGTTCACGCCGAGCTGGCGGCAGCGGTCCTCAACGAGCGCCAGCTCGTCCTCCGTGTCGGTAGGAAACCGGTTGAGAGCGACAACGCACGGCAGGCGATACACCTGCGTGATGTTTTCGACATGCTGCAGCAGGTTTGGCAGGCCGGCCTCAAGCGCCTCGAGATTTTCCTTGTCGAGGTCAGCCTTAGCCACGCCGCCATGATTCTTCAGCGCACGCACGGTTGCCACCACGACCACCGCATCGGGCTTGAGCCCCGCAAGGCGGCACTTGATGTCGAGAAACTTCTCGGCTCCCAGATCGGCGCCGAAGCCTGCCTCGGTCACGCAGTAGTCCCCCAAGGCCAGGGCCATGCGCGTCGCCATGATCGAGTTACAGCCGTGGGCGATGTTGGCGAAGGGGCCACCGTGCACAAACGCCGGCGTTCCCTCAAGCGTCTGCACGAGATTGGGCTTGAGCGCGTCTTTCAGCAGGGCGGCCATGGCTCCCTGCGCCTTGAGGTCCCCAGCCGTGACGGGCGTGTCGTCACGGGTGTAGGCCACGACGATGCGGGCGAGACGCTCCTTGAGGTCGGTGATGGAGGTTGCCAGACAGAAGATGGCCATGATCTCGCTGGCCACCGTGATGTCAAATCCGTCCTCGCGGGGAAACCCATGGGCCTTTCCCCCCAAGCCATCGACAACGTTGCGCAGCTGGCGGTCGTTCATGTCGACGACGCGTTTCCACGTGATCTTGCGCACATCGATGCCCAGATGGTTGCCTTGCTGGATATGATTGTCGAGCATAGCCGCCAACAGGTTGTTTGCGGCCCCAATGGCATGAAAGTCGCCCGTGAAATGAAGGTTGATGTCCTCCATGGGAATCACCTGGGCATAACCACCGCCAGCGGCGCCGCCCTTGATGCCGAACACGGGTCCAAGCGACGGCTCGCGCAGCGCCACCACCACGTTCTTCTTCCGGCGCGATAGGGCATCGGCCAAGCCAACCGTCGTCGTCGTCTTGCCCTCGCCGGCCGGCGTGGGATTGATGGCCGTCACGAGAATGAGCTTGCCCTGCCCGTGCTGTTCGTCTGCCAGAAGGTTGTAGTCGACCTTCGCCTTCTTCGTGCCATACAGCTCGAGGTACGATTCCGGCACGCCAGCCTTCTTCGCGATGGCGCTGATATGCTCGGGTTTCGTCGCTTGGGCAATTTCAATGTCACTCAACACGTCGGGCCCTCCCTTTCCTCGTCGTTGACTGCGTTCTTTCGCCATGGACGCTTCCCTCACCCGAAGGCGCGCGTCCTCTTCGGCATTCTACTTGCTCTGAGCCTCGTGCAGCAGGCGCAATCCTTCAAGGGTCAGTTCGGGGTTGATTTCGGTGACCGTCTCCGAAAGCCTCACGACGCGCGGAGCAAGGCCGCCTGTCGCCACCACCGGCGCCTCATAGCCCAGCTGCGAGAAGATGCGCCGGACAAGCCCATCGACGCGGTCCACTTCCCCATACACGATGCCCGCCTGGATAGCCTGTTCGGTATTCCCCCCGATGGCCGTGTGGGGATCGGTCAGCTCGATGGCCGACAGACGCGTCGCTGACGAAAACAGCGCCGCCGCCGACGTGTCGATGCCGGGCGCGATGACGCCGCCGACAAATCGGCCGTTTTTGTCTATGACCTCGATGTTCGTTGCCGTCCCGAAGTCGACCACGATGACCGGCGCCCCGTAGACCATGCGAGCGGCAACAGCATCGGCCACGCGGTCGGCTCCGATTTCATGCGGGTTCGCGTAGTCCGCCTCGAACAATCCCTTGGCGGTTTCCGGTGAGCACACCAGAGCGTCCACGCCGATGATTCGATGCAGCGCCGCGCACCATGCCTGAGTCAGCTGCGGGACGACCGATGCCAACGCGGCGCCCGAAACGGCCTCGCACGCGGTCTCCTCCGACGCGAACAGCGAAGCCAGCTTCACGCGCAACTCATCGGAGGTATGCTGCTTGTCCGTTGCAACGCGCCACATATGGCACAGCGCATCGCCATCATAGACACCGATCACGGTTTGCGTGTTTCCCACATCGATAGCAAGTAACATGTTTTTGACAATCTCCTTCATATGCAGGGCAGATGCTTATAGTTGCGCTGAGGTTATTATACCTAATTCAACACCATGCATTTGCCAGTCGCCGCTTGCGGAGAGACTTCTGACTGAAAGGCTCTGTATGAATGAAACGCCGAATCGCATCCTGGTCGTCGATGACGAGCCTTCTATCACGGAATTCGTCAGCTATGCACTGAAGAAAGAGGGCTTTTGCACCGACGTTGTCGACAACGGAGAAGATGCGCTGGCCGTCGCCACAAAGAATTCCTACGACCTCTTTGTGCTCGACATCATGCTGCCCGGCATGGACGGTTATGAGCTGTGCCGTCGTCTCCGGTCGAAGACCACCGCACCCGTGTTGTTCCTCTCGGCGCGTGACACCGAACTCGACAAGGTGGTTGGACTTGAGATTGGCGGAGACGACTACCTCGCCAAACCCTTTGGCGTGCGGGAGCTCATCGCGCGCGTCCGCGCTCTCCTGCGTCGCGGGTCGGGAGGAGACTTCCCCGGAGCAAGCCGGGCCATCACCGCGGGCGGAATCACCATCGACGAAGACGCGCATACGGCCGCGGGGAACCATGGCAAGATCGACCTCACGCCTCGTGAGTTCGAATTGCTTGCCAGCCTGATGAAAAACGCCGGCAAGGTCGTGTCGCGGGAAGATCTCCTGCGCGATGCGTGGGGTTGGGAATACTTGACGGAAACCAAGACGGTTGACACCCACATCAAACGACTCCGTGATAAGATCGAAGGTGCCGGCTACGATCCCGGCTTGGTGGAGACAGTTCGCGGATACGGGTACAGGTTCAAACAATAAAAAGGCTACAAACATACTTTTCGCTGCTGGCCACGCTGCTTTCGCTTCTTGCCAGCTCAACGATCATTATCATCTGCATTTTCGCCTTCGACGTATCGCCGAAGGCGTTTCTGCTTCTCCCGCCCATCGGAACGGGGGTATTTGCGCTCAGTCTCCTCATCGGCTACTTCCTCTCGGAACCGCTTCGCCTGCTCGTTCGAAAAGCGGCCGCATTCCAAGCCGGTGCGGATGTCACGTTCCAGCCCGATGGTCGTCTGCATGAGGCCGACGAACTCTCACGGAGCTTCCTCTCCCTTGCCCAAACCGCCAAGGCCCAGCAGCGCGACCTTGCCCTCAAGGAGCGCCGCCAGACGCAGTTCGTTGGCGATGTGGCACATGAGCTGCGCACGCCGCTGACCGCAATCCATGGGAACGCCGAGCTTCTGCTTGACCCCGATCTGCCGCCAGAGATGCATGAGAAATTTTGTTCCATCATCATCAGCGAAAGCGAGCGTCTGGGTCGCCTGACGAATGACCTGCTCACTCTTCAGCGGATTGAAGACGACACGACGCCTGTCGAGCTGGTCCGCGTCGACTTGAACGGCCTCGCGCACGATGTGCTGGACGCGCTCACTCCCATCCTGCAGGAGCGCCGAGCAAACGTCGCCCTCACCGGCGAAGCGCCCGACGTGCTGGGAAATCCGGGGCGACTCAAGCAGGTGGTGTTCAACCTGGTGGAAAACGCCTCGCGCTTCATCGAACCCGAAGGGCACGTCACCGTCGAGCTGTTTGGCCTCAAGGGGCGCTCCATCCTTGCCGTGAAGGACGATGGATGCGGGTTTGGCGACGACGATCCGAAACTCCTCTTCGACCGCTTCTACCGCACCGACCTGTCGCGCAGCCGAGGCACCGGAGGAACGGGCTTGGGCTTGGCCATAGTCAAGTCCGTCGTCGAAGCGCACGACGGCACGGTCGACGCGTTCAACCTTCCCGAGGGCGGTGCCTGCTTCATTGTGGCGCTCCCTTCGATTCCAACGAAGGATGCGGCCTAAAAGAAGCAGGCGGTCGGGCAAAACGCCCCCTGTGCGCGGCGATGCTACAGAAGCGATTCCAAAACAGGAAGGACCTTCTCGACATCGGCGACAAGCCCGATGTCACAGTTCTTGAAGCAAGGAGCATTCTTGTCTTTGTTGACCACGGCGATGATCCGCGAATCCAGAGCTCCGACCATGTGTTGCACTTGGCCGGAAACCCCTAAGGCAAGGTAAACGTCGGGCTTGACCGAAGCTCCCGACACGCCAACATAACGGCTGCGAGCCATCCAGCCTTCGCTCTCCGCGATAGGCCGAGTGCACGCCATCTCCGCATCAAATTTTCCCGCCAATTCTTCTGCGAGCCGAAGGTTGCCTTGATTGCCGATTCCGCGCCCAACGCATACGACCCGCTTTGCTGCGCTCAGATCGACAATCTCCTCCTGCTTTTCCTTAGTGCCGACAAGCTTGATGGGGCCGGATTCCACAGCGGCCGCCCGCTGCTCGACCGTACCTTGTCCCCCCGCATCGGCAGCCTCGAATGCCCCCGAAGGAATCAGGGCAAAAACCATGCCCGACACCCGTTCGACCTGCTTTGCCATCCCTCCATACACCACATGAGTCAGCAGCAACGAGTCGCCGTCCCGCTCGATTGACAAGACGCCGTTCACCACCACAGCTCCCAGCCTCACAGCCAAGCGACCCGCAATGCATTGCGCTCGCTTTGAGGATTGCATCAGCACGATCTGCGGATCTTCGGCGCGGATTTCACGTTCGAGAAGGGGAACGGAATCCTCAAGCATGGTGCCCTCAGGCAGGTCGCCCCACGACAGGACCCGAGCGCCGAATGCCGCGATCGCCTCAGCATCCCCGCCAAGGGAAAACGCGGTCGGGCGAGCGCCCAACGACTGCGCAGCACCGCAAAGCTCACCATATGCAGCCGATTTCTCGGCGAAAACCACCGCTACTTCAGTATTCATCGTCTACTCCTTTATGCCTGCGCCTGTATTTTTGCAATGAATTCCTTAATCGCCTCGTCGCTGTCGCCTTCGGCAACATCGCATGCGCGGGCCTTTGTCTCAGGAGCACACGTGCTGACCGTCTCGACAGGATCGGAAAGATCGGCCAGGCCAAGGTCGCCAGGAGCCAAAACGGCAGAAGGTTTCTTTCCAGCTCCAAGAATGTCTTTCATCGAGGGAATTCGCGGCACGTTCATATCCGCGACGACCGAGATGACCGCAGGCAACGGCACCTCGAGCTCTTCGACTTGATTGTCTATCGTCCGCTCGACCCGGGCGACCGTCCCATCCAACTCTATCGAGCTCACCGAATTGATCGTAGGAACCCCCAAAAGCTCGCCAAGCTGTATTCCCACTTGTTGCGAATAGAGATCGGCAGATCCTTCGCCGCACAGAACAAGATCAAACGATCCGTAATGGCCAATCAGCGCCTGGAGAGCCCGCGCCGTGAGCGATGACGAGGCATGGGCGAACGCATCGTCCTTGAGAGCGATGTTCTCCTGTGGGCCACGGGCCAAAACAGATTTTTTGATTTTCGAATCTTCCACGGCGCTGTCGCCAACGGTCATGCTGACCAACTTCGCGTCATGTGCGGTCGCAAGATTCGCACCTGCCTCGATGGCATTGAGGTCATAGTCGCCGATCTTCAGAGCCGCCCGGTCAAACGATAAAGTCCGGTCAGGCAAAACGGCTGCATCCTGCTCATCGGGAACAATCTTATAGCACGCAATGATATCCATGTATCACTCCTTTTACTTCGCCAGATATGCCACTTAACCAACGAAGCAAGATGCGTGCCAGATTTCAATCATTCCTCCTCAACGACCACGCGGACCTTCAGGTGCATCTTCTCCAACCGCCGATACAGCGTGTTTCTCGAAACGCCGAGGCTCTTCGCCGCCAGGGACATATTGCCCTCACATCGCTCGACCGCCTCGATCAGAAGCGCCTTTTCTCCTTGTGACGCCCTGCTGCTTGCATCAGTCGCTTCCTTACGAGCGTCTGAAGGAGTGGCGGCTTCTTCCGCAAGTCCCCATGAGCCCCCCTTGCCATTGGTGCCCGAGTTGGCAATTGAAGAGGGAAGCATGTCGAGCGTCACCTCGGCGCCCTTTCCCGCCATGACGAGATACCGCTCCACCACGTTGCGTAGTTCGCGAACATTTCCTGGCCAGCTGTATTCCATGAGAGCTTCTACCGTCCTCTTGGGGAAAGGCGTCACCGGGAGGTCAAGAGAAGCCGCGATTTCTTTATTGAAATAGTCAATGAGCAGCGGAATGTCCGCCGCGCGGTGCCGAAGCGGCGGCAATTTGAGCTCAACCAGGCTCAATCGATAATAGAGGTCGGATCTGAACTTCCTATCCTCAATCAATTGGCTGATCTCTTGGTTTGTGGCGGCAATGATCCTGGCGTCAAAGGGACGAGCCTCATTCGCCCCAAGCCGCGTCACGCTTTTGTCCTGGAGAACGCGCAGCAAGCTCACCTGCATGTCGATAGGCATCTCGCCTATTTCGTCCAGAAACAGCGTGCCGCCGTTCGCATATTCGAACTTGCCCATCGAACCGGCTTCGCGTGCTCCCGTGAACGCACCGCCTTCGTACCCGAACAGTTCGGCCGCAAGCAGCTCTCGGGGCAAGGCTCCACAGTTGATAGCCACAAACCTTCCCTTACGTCCGCTTCTGCGATGCAGAGCACGAGCCACCACCTCTTTGCCTGTTCCCGTCTCACCGAGAATCAGCACGCTGGCATTGAGTGGTGCAGCTTTTTGAACAATTCGGTCAACCTCTTTCCATGAGTCAGATTCCCCAATGTAGTCAACCGCCCCGCAATTCCCGCCGGTAGCATAGCCGCGCGTGCTTCTGCTTCTTGCCGGTCCGCTCGCATCGCTTGAGGGAGCTTCGTCTTCGAAGACACATACGAAAACTCCCTTGCCGTCGCTGAGAGACACATAGTTGCGCCTTATGAGATTCACGATGCGGCGCTTTCCCTTCGCCCCCGATCTGAAGGCGATTGGTTGTGGAAATTCGAACGATTCGCCAGGATCAACCAATCCATCGGCAACGTCCCGCTCCTCAACATAGTCATAGAGGCGTTTATTTCCCTCCGCCCCCACGCCAAGCCCCGCGCAGCACTTCATCATCGCGGAGTTTGCCACCATGATGCGGCCCTCTCCATCCATCAGAAATGCCGGCTCCTCGTAGAGAAGCAAAAAGGGTCTGAAAAACCCGGGGTCGCGCATGACGGCATCGCGGTTTGCACCGGCACGATAGAGGTCGCCCGCAACGTCCACCGCCAGCTTGCACAGCTCCAAGGCACTTTCAGGCAAGAGGCCAAAGGGGCTGTTTATGTTGAGCGCACCGTGATAGTGTCCCTGCGAGTCCAAAAACGGCACGCTGACACCCGAATATGATTGCGATACCTTCCGATACTGCTCGTATGGATTAATTCTGACCGGCTTCTTCTCATAGGCAACCACCGTCGCATTGCCGGTGCCGACTTCCTCCTCCAGAACGAAGGTGCCCAGGGTCAGCGGATAATCAAAGTAGGGAGAGACCAACTCGAACACAAAGCTTTCATGGTCCATCAAAGAAACGTTGCAATCGAGAAGCGCCACAAGAAAGCGCATGATTGGATTGGCGGCCTTCAACGACCTTTCATATCTAGAACGCTTTTCTTTAAGCAAGGTCTGGTTCATGGCGGGCGATGCCGTGGACCAGGGGCTCACTCCCGCCGCTTTGCTACGCAGCCAAGAACGCGCAATCTCTGGACGCACCTGGCTATCGAGGATTTCCCCCGTGGCCACAAATTCGCGCCATGCTTCCAATGCCCGTTCCTCACTGTACATGGTTTCTCCTATCTGCGCCTACGAGCTTGATTGGCAATGCCGATCGACTCACGATACTTAGCCACAGTCCTTCGTTTGATAGTCACGCCTTCTGCGTTGAGCGCTTCCATGATCTGACCATCGCTCAAAGGCTTGGCTTCGTCTTCCTGCGCCACCATCAACCGAATGCGCTCCTTGACCGCCCACGAAGAAAGGGCGCCTTGCTTTGCCCCGGTCTCACACATCAGCGCACCGCTGAAAAAATGCTTGAGCGGAACGATCCCCCACGGCGTGAGAACATGCTTGTTGCGAACCGTCCTGCTAATCGTAGATTCATGCACCCCAAGGGCGTCGGCCGCCTCTTTCATGGACAAAGGCCTGAGCCGGGAGTTGCCAAATCTGAAAAACTCATATTGGGCATCGACAAGAAATAAACCAAACCGGTACAGCGTGACGCTGCGCTTGTCAAGGTTCTTCAAGATCGATTGCGCTTCTGCATAGCGATTTGAAAGCCATGCATGGGATGCCGAGTCAACGTTGCGGTCCTCCAACATACTCGCATATTCATCGTCAATATGCAGAGAAAACCGCGATTGGCCAGACACTTCCACAACGAAGTCATGATGTCGGCTCTTGATGATCAAATCAGGAATCAGATAGTCCGTCTTGTACGCGTGGCTGAATTGACTGCCTGGCCGGGGATCAAGCGTTTTAACCAAATCGCGAAACGCATCAATCTCGTCCTTGCTCAGGCCGCAGTCCTTTTCGCGAAGCCCTCCCCTTCCCACAGCGATCTCGAACAGTCCCTGGTCAAGTGCTTTTAAAAACACCTCTCGGCACCGATGCCCCGACAACGCTATCTGGATGCCAAGGCATTCCTTCACGTTATGCGCTCCCACGCCATGGGGGGAAAGCGTCTGTATGTCGCGCAAGGCTTTTTCAACTGATGCGCGAGAACAGTTTTGAATCGAACAGATTTTCCCGACGTCCCCGCAAAAATAACCATCGTCGTCAAGAGCCTCAATGACGGCATTGCTGATGAGCTTCATGCTCTCATCGTAGCAAAAGCGATCTCTCTGCAAGCGCAGATGCATAGACAACGTTTCATATTCAACACGCTCATCGACGGCGCGCGCAAAATCGAATCCGGAGTCTCGGCTCTTCGGCGTGCGCGTTTCAAGCCTTTGCGTTTCGCCAAAATAGCCGTCTTCCACCTCATCGCTCAGCTGCTCACATGAAGCGGCTGCTTCCTCGAAACTCTTGTCACAATAATCCAGTGCGAGAAAGGGGTTTTGCTCAACCATCGCATTGAGATACTCGTCAAGCGAGTCAACCGGCAATTCCAGCACCTCGAGACTTTGAATGGACGAAGGAGCCAGATGTTGTTTGAGCGAAGTGGAGACATCGGATTTCGGTTCGAATCGCATCGTCTGACCGACTGCCATCACTCAACCTCCTTGACTATGAAATGAGCTGCAGCCTGGCGCTGTAACCGACCCCCCTTTTTTTGGCCGGTATACCAATAATATGTAATATTATTGGTATTTTTTCATAGTGCGTATTCTAGCATATTTCTTGCTTCATATCAATTGATAGGAAAGGAGAATTACACATGCCACCCCTGTCCCTTGCCCCGGCACCCCTCACGCTTCGACGCGCAACCACAGCCGACGAGCCTTCGATACAGCGTTTGAGCACGAGCGAAAACATGGGCCTCCTTCACCCCCTCGGCCAAACTACCGTTGCCGAGGCCAGGGGGGAAGACATCGTCGGCTTCCTTCGGATCATGTGCTACGACGAATGCGGGTACGTGAACCCTATCGTCGTGTCCCAGAGGTACCGGCACCAGGGAATTGGCCGCATGCTGATGGAACAGGCAAGGAGCGAATACGGCGAGCTTCGCTTCGTTTCACGAGGAACCGTGCAAGAATTCTATCGAAAGCTCGGTGCCGAAAGAATACCTTGGGACACGATTGCACAATCCGTCTCGTCCGATTGCACAGAATGCTCAATGCGTGTCACCTGCAATCCGCAACCTATGCGCATCCTCGGGCATTCGTCATCTCACCGCGAGGCCGACGATGGGACAAATGCGACAGCTTCCCGTTTATGTTCGTCAAAATAGCCGATCATGGTTTGCTTTCGAATCTTTCCCGCATCATTTCGACCTAAATCGTCGACGAAAAGAAGGTATCGCGGCTTCTTATAGCTGGCCATATGCGCCCGGCAGTGGTCCAGCAGCTCCTCAGCCGTCAGGCACGCTCCCTCTGACACTTTAACGAGAGCTGCAACTGCCTCCCCCATGATCGGATCCTTGGTTCCAAAGACAAAGCAGTCATCCACCAGTGGATGGGACAAAATCACCGCTTCGACCTCGCTCGAATACACATTCTCGCCACCGGATTTGATGACGTCTTTCTGTCTTGACACGAAATAGAAGTAGCCTTCTGCATCGCGTCGCATGAGGTCCCCCGTCTTGATCCATCCGTCTTTGGCAAACACCTCGGACGTCGCTTCGGGCTGATCGTAATAGCCCTTCATGCCGGCCTGTGAGCGAAAGAACAATTCGCCCACATGGCCGACCGGCGCTTCAACGTCATCGGAAAGCATGACCTTCATCTCCGCATGGCGCATAGGTTGACCAACGCTTGTCAGCAACAGAGAATTCTGCTCATACATTTCTCGTGAGATTTGCAAGCTGCTTCCAAGACCGCATTCGGACTGCCCCCATCCATAATTCAAGACAGCATGGGGGAAGCGGGCGAATATCTCTCCGATAACTTCTTTCGTCATTCCGCCAGCCGAACTTTGAACGAGCTTCACCGAGTCCAAATCAAACAGAGCCACGGCGGGATGTCGCAACAGCCGCGCATAGCTTGTCGGAGGCAAGAGAATCATATAGGTCACCCGATAGCGCTCGATCGACGACAGTATCGTCTGTGGGTCGAACTTGTCACAGATGACCAGGGTCGCCCCCGCTGCAATGGAGGTTATCAGCCAACTATGCCCCCCATGATGTTCGAGCGGACATTGGATGAGAACAACGTTGTCAAGGCGATCGGCCAACCCATTCGAGGCAAGAATTCCATCCGTCTCGACAAGATCGGCGCCATGGGTCCGCGCGACGCCCTTCGGCGCTCCCGTGCTGCCCCCCGTATATTGGATGCGTGATAGAGCTGCAGCATCACGAACAAGGGCTGGCTCGTCAATCGGTGCCTCTTCCATCAGGCGACTGAACTCATCGTCCTTCGAGGGAGTGATGCCGTCGATGCAAACAACCTGCGCCGCAGACCCCGATTCCCGAGCTGCCCTCTCCGCTTTTTCAGAAAACCGGCCAATGCATATGAGCATGCGAGCACCCGACGACTTGAGTATCCCGCCAATCTCCTGAGAAATAAGACGGGTGCTCACCGGCACTGACACTGCGCCAATCTTTTGAAGCGCGTAATACACTTCAACGATCTCCACCCCGTTGGGCAGCAAATAGGCAACCTTGTCATTCCGCTTAATCCCATACCCGTCAACAAGAACATGGGCCATACGGTTTACCGCAGCGTTGAGCTCGCCATAGCTCAAAGTTGTCTCGCCGCAAATCACCGCTTGCTTGTTCGGATCTCTCTTCACGCTGGCAATGAAAGGCTCAGCCATGCTGACAAACCTTTCGGCCCCGTCAATGGACCACCTCATTTTTTGAATCTCCGAACCGCCTCTGCATGAGCTTTCGTAATGGTGCAAAACGGAGATGCCGTCGATTCCGCTTCCAACGTCCATTCGAGACCTCCATCGGCCACGCTGTTCATGATTCCCTTGGCAATCTGTATTGATGCGTCAGGCATTGAAGCAAGTCTCTTCGCAAAGGCAATCGTATCTGATTCCAACGTTGCCTTTGGAAAAAGCCGATTTGCCAACCCAAGGTCAAGCATGTCTTGACCAGAAAGCCGGTCCCCCAAAAAGAGTATTTCCTTCGCCTTTTGAGAGCCAACCAGCTCTGGCAAGTACTTCATCATTCCCATCTCAGGAACAATCCCAATCTGACAGAACGCTGGAACAAAGCAGGCCTGATCGGAAACGCACACGAGATCGCATGCCAGGACAAGCGAAAACGCTCCACCAACCGCATAGCCATCGACCATGGCAATCACCGGCTTCGCTATCCGCCGAACCGTTCGCAACGCCTCGAGGTAATGGCGCAACCTCTTTCTTGATACCTCTGGTCCACGTTCTCCTGTCGCACCTTGGCTCAGGTCTCCGCCGCTTGAGAAGTGGTCTCCCCTTCCCTTCAGGATGATCACCTTCGTGGATTCGTCAGCGTCGGCATCCCTGAGCAAAAGAACCAAACGGTCCATCATGTCTGCCGAGATGGCATTTCTCTTTTCCGGCTGATTGAACACGATGGCCTCAATGCCTTCTTCGACGCGCTCAGCATAAATGACATCTTGGTCACTCATTGTCTTTCCTCCTGAAAAATCGCCCAAATCCCTGTCATGCGCCAGAATCAACCAAGTCTAAATTCAACGCCCATGCCGCCACGTGGGTAGGTCCATTTTTTCACGACCGTGCCACCACCAGCCACAAGACACGTTCCGCACTCCAGACAGCCTGCATAGTCGAACGCAAGCTCCCCGTTCTCGTCAAGCGAATACAAACCGGCAGGACACAGTTTCACAAGCCGCATGATCGCGTCGCGCGGCGCAGTTTTGTCGACTTCGATATGAGCGCATTCCTCGTCAACGTGAAATTTGTCCACCGACAGCTTCTCTTCTACCGTCAAAGATTCCATCACAGCGCCTTCAGCCCCCTCCGCACATCTTTTGCCACATTCATCAATCCAATGCCCTTCACGGCCCGCATCGCCTTTTTGGAAAGCTTTTCAGGCGAAGAACCGTCAATACGAAACATGCCCAGCATTATTTCTTCGAGCATCGAGGGGTAGTCCGAAAACATCCTGCGCGTTGACTCCATGAATTCCGGAAAGGCCCGATAGGCCTCCATATCCTTCATGATGAAGCTGTTCTTGAGCTTTGTCTCGTAGACCGAAAGGGACGCTTTGCTGAAATCGGACCGATCCCGTGCCTCGAGAACCGCTTCGGCAGCGAGCCTCCCCGATTCAATGGCAAGGTCCATGCCGCGCACGCAGTATCCGATATTGATGCCGAAACCGGCGGCGTCACCAAGTATGAGCACGCCGTCACGCACCAGCTCCGGCACGCCCGCAAGGCCGCCTTCAAGAATCATGCGTCCAGTGTATTCCTTCAAAGTGCCGCCCTCGATCAAGGGAGCCACCGTAGGATGCAACTCAAGACGATGGAGCATGTCCGGGACACTGGTATCGTTGTGATCGATGTCGCCTATCGTGGTCACTATACCCAGAGAAACGCTGTCCTTGTTGGTGTAGAGAAAGCCGCCGCCGATATGCTCGTCGGTGCAGAACCCATCGAGCAACCATGCGACGCCCTCTCCCTTCTCGCAACCGAAGCGGCGGGATACCTCTTGTTCGCCGATCTCGATAACTTCTTTTGCCGAAACGGCCATTTTATTGGGATCGAGCGGTTTCACCATTCCAATGCTCTGGCCGAGAAGAGAGACGGCCCCATCGGCGAGCAGGACCGCATCTGCCTCCATCTCGTCTTCGCCCGCAACGATGCCACACACTTTGCCATCGCGCACGATCAGGCTGTCCACGCGGATGTCGTTCACGAACATCGCGCCTTCAGCCTCCGCCTGCTCGGCAAGCCATTGGTCAAACTGCCCGCGAAGCACTGAGTACGACGCACAGGGCCTGTCGCCCAACTGACTGCTTGAAAATTCCATGGTCGTTGCGCTTTGTGCCGTTAAAAATGAGAGGCGCTCTTTGGTGATCCGCCGTTCCAGCGGCGCGCTCTCAGCGAAATTCGGTATCACCCGCTCAAGGCTATGCCCATACAGACGCCCGCCTGTCATGTTCTTGGACCCGCTGAACGGCCCTCGCTCAACGACAACGACCTCGACACCGGCCTTCGCCAGCACATAGGCCGCCGTGCATCCCGCCAAGCCAGCGCCAACGATCATCACTTCAAATTTCTCTTCGCCCATGTCCAAAGCTCCTCAACGAATCCGTTTTGCAGGAGGACAGGCTTCCGCATCACCCGCGTACGTCTGCACGATGGAGGCATAGCGCCGCGCTTCCTCACCGGTCACCTCAAGATCGGTGTCCATCCAGTGACGCCTTCTAATGGACACAAGGGCCCAATCCTCCGCCGATCCCCTGATGATATTGACGGCGTTGGGATCGCCCTTTTTCCAGAGCGCACCCGATGGCAGCACGAGCTCTAAATATAACGGGGTGTCGGGCAATTCAAACCCGTTGATTCGATACTGATTCGGCCTGCCCTGCCACGAAAGGAACAGCGTCGAGGCAATGCGATCGGTCACGACGGGCTTGATGCCGAGGGCGTCATACAGGTCGACGCTGTGAGCCCAGAGCTCCATCAGCCGTGCGGAGCACAGCGAACGCTTCGACATCGGCAGGCCGGGGGCCCAAGGCACCCGTTCCTTAGCGTCGGACTGAAGGAAATTCGCCACCATGGCAGTCCGCTGCTCACGCCACCACGAAAGCGCTTCTTCCCCTGTCCGATCTTGCAAGACATCAATCTTATAATGCTCATCGTGGCCCGAATACGCCTGGCCGACCTCTCCCACGGAGGTCCCGCGACCGTTCAAAAGCTCGACGGCACAGTAATCAAAGAGCGCAATGTGGGCAATGACGTCTTTAAACGTCCACGACGTGCAAAACGACGCCTTCCTCTCCCAGTCGGCTCCCTTGAATTGAGAGACGAGCACATCGACCTGCGCCTGCTCTGCAATAAGATCTTCAATAGGTTCAAACATAATCGCTGCTTTCTTTAGAGGATCGAGATGAGACGCTCTGCGCCTAGCGGTCAGCCTTCAGTTCTTTGAGAAGGCCGCGGCCCGCCACGTGGTACATGATCTCGTCGGTGCCCCCGCCAATCCGCACATTCCTCGTATCACGCCAAAGGCGCTGGATCCGACAATCGTTCGTGTACCCGATGCCTCCCATAATCTGAAGCGCATCGTCGATGACCTCATTGGCCGCTTGGGCACAATACAGCTTGGCCATGGCCGACTCGTTTCTGATCGGAAGGCCGCTGTCGTGCATCCAAGCGCACTTGTACACAAGGTTCTTCATGTTCTCGATCTTGATGGCCATGTTGGTGATCTTTTGCTGGATAAGCTGGAACGACCCTATTGTTTTGCCAAACTGGACACGGCTGTTTGCATATGAGGCTGCATCCCCGTAGGCGCATTCGGCCGAGCCAAGAGCCCCAGCCGCCATCAGCAGTCGTTCGAGCTCGAAATTTTTCATGGTCTGCCTCAGGGCATTGCCCTCTACGCCAAAAATGTCGTCTTCGTCGACTTCGACATTGTCGAGATACACTTCGCACGTATTGCTCATATGCCAGCCAAGTTTGCTCAAAGGATCTATTTTGATGCCAGGAGAATCAAGGGGCACCCACCAGGTCGTGAATGCCTTACGCGGGTCTTCCTGAAGAGGATCGCGGGTAAGGCACATCATGTAGGGCGCTTTGTCGGCATTGGTGATGAAAGACTTCTGCCCGTTGATATAGACCTTTCCGTCCCGCCGAGTAAAGGTCGTTTTCAGTCCGCTGTTGTCAGATCCAGCCTCCGGCTCGGTGAAACCCGAGCAATGCGCGATCTTTCCAACTTTGACAGCCTCCATCGTTGCTTTGATCTGATCCTTGTTGCCAAAGGTCAGCACCGTATCAACGAGAAAAGGCTGCGTAAACAAACAGATGGGCCCGCCGTTTTTCATAAGCCGCTCCTTGACGAGCATGAGCGTCAAGGTGTCGACAGGAACTCCGTCGTACTCTTCGGGAACCCCCAGCAGGCCAAAGCCTGCATCAACCATCGCCTGGGCAAACTCATCGGGGTAACGACCTGCCTCGTCGCACTCCCTTACGTATTGCGGAGTACATTCTCGAGCCATCAGTTCGTCAAGGCTTTCGAGCAACAATTCCTGCTCTTCGGTCAATGAAAAATCCATCAGTATCCTTTCGTTTAACAGTACTTCAGGGCCAACGCGGCACCTAGATCAAAACAGCAGGCTGCCCAAAGTGAGCGACAGCGCAAGTGCGGAAACAGTAAAGGCGGACACGGCAACGATGCTATAGCGGCTGATCTCTCCCCGGCTGGAAAACCAATTCATGTTGCCGTGGAGAATGGCCGCCGTCGGCCCTCCCGATGGCAAAACGAGCGCCGCATTGCAGGCGATGCAGGAAACCGCCGTCAGCAACGCCGCATTCGCCCCAACGGCAGGAGCAAGCAGGCACGCAAAAGGCACCATGATAATTCCAACCGTCATATTGTTCAAAACATTTGTCATCACGACGACCATCAGAATGAACAGGGCAGTGAAGAGCAGCGCGTTATCGATGCCGGAGAACATCTGCGAGAATAGCTGGTCCAGCAAACCGCTCAAACCTGTCTCGTCGCTCGAAAGCTCGGCCGCCAGAGGCATGGCCGCCGCAAGAAGAAACATCGCATCCCACGGCACGCCTTTCCCAATGGCCTTCCGCATGTCGACAAAGGGAGTGCCGTCCCGCCTTCGAGCCAACGCCGCCGCGGCAACCACAAGAGCCGCGCAACCGGCTGTCCCGATGGCGTTCAAAACACCCACGATGCCACCTGCGTCGGGAAAGGCTCCCGGAACAAACAAGACAAGAAAAAATACCAGCACCAAAGCTATCATCTGCTTTTGGAATCTCGTCAGCGCGCCTGTCTTTACAATTTCAAGATCGGAATCCCGTATCTTACTCATATCCGGTTTAATGAGATATCGAATCGCCACAAGGTACAAGACGATGGCGACCACGCCAATCGCCACGTTCATGACAGTGAACGGTATATAGCCAATCGCCGATCCCGTCTGACCCTTGTACATGCCTAGCAACGTGAAGGCCAGAGCTTCGATCGGCAAGGCGGAATGGCCCATGCAGCAAGCAAGGACCACACCGACGACCATCACTTTTGGCCAAAGATCCTTTCTCGTGAACCCGCATTGACGGCAAATGCCGTCAAGCATCGTCCAGGTAACAAAAATGCCAGGAACGACGCTGATCAGGAATGCCGTGCAATATGCCACGGCCAGAATGGCCGCAGAGAGCGCCCATGCGCTCCTCTTGACCATCTTCGAAGAGAGCATGCGGGAAGCAAGATACTCCCCCAGCCCTGACTGATCGATAATACCGGCAAATATCGTGAACATCAGAACCAGAATGAAGGTTTGTCCGCCGAACCCCTGCATGAAGACGTCCGTGACCGTGTTCTCGCCAATGAAGCCAAGGCCGATAAGGCAAAGCAGCGAAGGCCAGACCGTCCCGACCGTCGTCCACCCCCAGAGGCAACCAAGCAAGAGCCCGATGGTATCGAGACCCTCGCGCGAAATGAAATCGGGATTCGGCAAAAAACGCACTCCGAACATGAGCAGCACGACAATGCCTGAATTGATCAGATATGTTTCCCTCTTGCTCATGCAGCTCCTGCAATCTTCCGCATCAAGCATCCGCCAACAGGAAAAGCGCGTGGCGGATGCTCGCCGTATATTCGATCAGTATCCTCATACTCAACTTAGAACAAAAGCTCTCCGACCGTTCCGCAAAGAATGATCGCTATAGCCGCACAGACCACGACGGTCGGGATGGTCACCTTGTAAATGTCGGTTGAACTCACCCATTCCCGATTGCCGTGCAAAAGTCCGGCAAGCGGGCTCGCGCTCGGAAGGAACAGGGCAACGTTCAAGACGACGCAAAGCGCCACGGTGAGCATGGGAAGATTTGCGCCCGTCGTTGCGCCGTAAACGCACAGGACCGGCATGAGCAAAAGTCCATAGACCAGGTTGCCGATGAGCTGAGTGCCGATGATGGCTAACACGATCAGGGCAATCACGAATGCAAAGCCGCCCGCCGAGCCAAGAATCGGGTCGATCAAGCCGCTGAGCGCAGCGCTCACGCCCGTTCCCTGTGCAGTCAACCCACTTGAGATGACCATAACGAATGCCAGCATGATCATCGTCTGCCAAGGCACCCCTGTCTTGATCGCCTCTGAAATCGATGCATATTCCGTGCCGTCCTTCTTCCGCATAAAGGCAAGCACGATCAAGATGCCAATTGCGACAGCCGTCGAACCAAGCCGAGTCATGAACAGCTTCATGTCAGAGCCGGCCGGGAGAAAACTGGGAAGGAACAAGAACGCGAACAAGGCGACAAGAAAGACGCACAGTTGCTTTTGCTGCGCGGTGATCTGCACTTCGTTGGCAAAATCAACCTTGACTGCAGACAGACGCTTGACATCGACGCGAAACGCAAACTTGCATAAAGCCCAATATCCAAGCACCATGAGAAGCGACATGGTGACAGCAAACACGGTGAACATGGTGTAGTCAATGGTCATGCTCGTTGCGTCGGTCAGTCCCTTCATCATGTAAAGAGACATGGGCTTGAACGGCAAAGCAGCATTTCCAAGGCAGGATGACAGCACGACACCAATCACCATGACCTTCGGCCATCTATCTTTTGACGTGTACCCAGAAATGTCGCAGATGGTATAAATAATAGCCCAAGGAATCAAAATGCCAGGAGTGCAGCTGATGAGCATACCCACAAGATACGCGGCCACGAAGATGAGGAGCGAGAGCACCCAAGGCCTTCCGTTTGCGACTTTCAGAGACACAAGCTTATAGGCGATCGTCTTCGAGAGTCCCGAACTATTTAAGATGGCAGCAAATATCAGCAAGAAGAACACGAAAAGATACGTGTCATTTCCAAAGCCATTCAAATACACTGAGGCGACCGTGTTGTCGCCGACAAACCCAAGAAGAACCATGCCGAGCAAACAGGGCCAAATAACCCCAACCGTCGTCATGGCATAGACGACGCCGACGAAAATAAAGACCGTCTGCATACCCGACTGCGTCAAGGGATCGACAGGCGGTATGATGAATCCCGCCACCATGAGAACGATGGCAATGATGCCGTTGAGATAGTATATCGAATTTTTCTTTCGCGCCCCGCTGAGCGCTCCTTTTGCCGCTTCAACCATAGCAACAACCTCCTTGATAAGTTATTGGCGTTACCGGACAGTTCCTTCAGCTCTGACAGCTGCTATGCCGTCCTCGTCAAAGCCGATCTCCTCGAGAATGTCATCGGTATCCATGCCGTAGAGCGGACCCCCACGATAAACCTGTCCCGGATTCTTCTTGAATACCGGAACGGCTGTCACACCCTTAACGTCTTCGCCATGGACGGGATCATGCCACGATATGATGGTGTTTCTTGCTTGATACTGCTCGTTTTCCAACATCATGTCGTAGGTCATGACCACGCTGCATGGCACTTGAATTTCATTGAGCACGCGGTTGACCTCATGGGCGCTCTGACTCATGCAGAACTTGCCAAGTGCTGCAACCATTTTCTCGGAGCGGATGCCGTCAGCCTTGCGGAACGAGGCATGCGGCTCTGCAAAGTCCGGATCCCCTTCGAGGCCAAGCAACTTTTCAAGCCGGCTGCACACGCCCGCTCCTCCGATGCCGAGCGAAACGTAGTTTCCGTCACCGCATCGAGCGACATTGGCAATGGCGGTCTGCGTATTTCCGTATACCCCGGTACGCTCAGGCTGGGGCCCGCCATTGAGACCGCCAATGAGAGCGTCTCCCTGGATTCGCGCCATCACCTCGTACTGGGCAACGTCGATGCTCTCTCCTGCCCCCGTCTTCTCGGCGTTCAGCAATGCCGCGGCAACGGCCCACGCAGTAAAGAGCGCCGTCACATAGTCGCAAGTGTAAGGCCGCACGGGCAGCGGCGGTTCAGGATCAGGCATGCCATTGACCGCCATGAAGCCGCTGAAAGCTTGGCCGATCGTGTCAAATGAGGCACGGGGAACGTAAGAAGGATCGCCTTCTTGCCCATACCCCGACACATGGGCAATGACGAGCTTGGGGTTTATCTCCCAGAGCGCTTCATCGGTGAGACCCCATTTTTTCCATGTGCCGCCCTTGGAAGATTCGATGACCGCATCACTCGAAGCGATCAGCTTCTTAAGAATAGCCTCCCCTTGCGGAGTGCGGATGTTCAGTGCAATCGTGCGATTGTTGCGATGCTCGACCGCCCAGCTGTTCCCGATTACGCGAAGCATGTCAGGAGACAACGTGCTCTCGACTTGCACCACATCGGCACCTTGCTCGGCGAACAACGTCGCTGCTACCGGGCCTGCAATGTTTGTTCCAACACTGAGGATCCGCACTCCCTTCAACGTTCCGAAGAGAGGAATGTCACTGCTTTTCATTCATCACCCTTTCTTGTCCTTACCGTTACAGACTGCAAGCTGCAACATATCCATCCTTTGTTGCATCGGCCATACGGGCAGGTTTCTTGCAATCCCCTACCTCATATACCTCATCGACCACCCCCTTCAGCTCTTCGTAGAGAGTCCGATTTTCTTCGAAGCCAAGGGCGATGACGACGGAGGCGGCGTCAATTTTCCTTGTGCCGCCATCCTCGGTCTCGATGAATACGCCATCGTCAACGATGCGTCTCGGCTTGGAAAGCGTGTAGAGATCGACATTGTCGGCCTTCTTGAATGCCGACACGATATGGAACCGGTCGCTTGAGCCGACGTCCCATCCAATTTTTTTATGCTCGTCGATGATTGAGATGTCCCGCTTGTGCTCCATCATCAATTTGGCAAGTTCGCACCCCGGCAAACCACCGCCAATGACGGCTATGCTCTGTTTCATCGGCCATTTGAGCTTGCCGATGACAAATCTGCCGAATGCCGGTGTGAAATAGAACCTGAGAAACAGGGCGGCCGCATGGTACATAAAGACGTTGACCATGCCTTTTGAGTGAGGAGCTGTGCCGTTGATCATCTCGAGAATGTAATGGGATTGCACGGTGTTTTTCCCATCGGCTCCCGGCACATCAAGCGACATGGCCTCCCCTCCGACCGCAACAATGACGGCATCCGGATTCATGCTTCGAACAAGGCTTGCATCCGCAGGCGTCCTCAGCTTCACTTTGATGTCCGGCCGTTTTGCGAGTTCCTTTTTGAAATGGTCGATAACCCTTTCATAGGTCGGGCTGAACACTGCACTCAGCACGTTGCATCCGCCGATTCGGGGCGCCTTTTCGACAAGCGTCACCTCATGCCCGCGGTCGGAAGCGACCACGGCCGCCTCCAATCCCGCCATTCCTGATCCAACGACGACAACCTTCTTCTTTTTGGCAGGCTGTCCGTTGAGCGGCTCGTCGAGCTCGGGACCGAGACGAGGATTGACTCCGCAAAAGTTGAGCGGCTTTCCCTTCCCAAGCACGTCGTCGAGGCACCGGCAGCATCCTATGCACTTGTTGATGTCTTCCGGACGGTCCTCGCATACCTTTCGTGCGAAAAAGGGGTCGGCGATGAGATAGCGGAGCCCGGCGATAAGGTCGGCTTTCCCCGTCCGAAGGATGTCTTCCATAACCTTCGGATCGGTTTCGCGATATGCTGTTGCAACAGGCTTTTTGGCTACGGTCTTTATCTTTTCGGAAACCCACGACCAATAGCCGTCCGGAACTTCCTTGATGGTGAGGGGAATGCTTGTCTCGTGCCAGCCAATCGAAAGGTTGTGCAGATCGGCCCCTGCCTCTTCGATCATTTGCGCAAACCGATAGGACTCTTCCACCTTGTCGACGCCGCCCTTGACATATTCGACAGGAGACCAACGCACGGTAACGGTGAAGTCCTTGCCGCACGTGTCCTTGATCGCCTGTATGGTCTCGAGCGTGAGGCGAGCCCGGTTTTCCAGAGAACCGCCATAGCCATCGGTTCGATTGTTTGTCGCAAGGGAAAGGAAGCGATTGAGGATTCCTCCCACCCCAGCCATTACCTCAACCCCATCGAACCCAGCTCGCTGGGTGATGGCGGCACAGTTGACTATTTGCCTTTTGAGAAGATCGATGTCGTCAATCGTCATAGGAACGTAGGGCGCTTCGCGCACGCCGAGGGCAATGTCGGACGGTCCGTAATTGTCTTCGGGAGCATCGTCGGACGGACGCCACAAATGGACGCACCAAGGCTGCGAAACGAGAAGGCTTCCGTGGCGATGGACCGTCTCGGCCATGCGAGACAAATGGGGGATATCAGCCTCGCTCCAACCACTTGTGATAGGATGCCGCACCTCTGTGGGCCTCTTATAGGTAGTGATGGTTTGGCAGATCAGTGCGGTGCCGCCCCGAGCACGCTCCTCAAGGAAGTTATAAAGCCTTTCGGTCGGCTTGCCATCCTGCGTCGCATAACCACCTCCCGGCGCCATCGAGGTCATAATCATCTTGTTTCTCAACGTCAGGCTACCTACCTCGATCGGAGAACTCAATCGCTCGAGCTTTGCCATTACCGACCCCCTAGTCGCTTTCTCAAAGATTCCTCATCTCAATCAACAGGTCATTTCGCTCAACACTCAAGTGAATGTCGAACAGGCGAGTGCCCGCTCTTAGCTAAAGCAAGAACCATGCCACATTTTCCCGATCGATCACTCACGACTGTAATCACGCCTGATCAGGCATCAAAATTCCGTTACAGGATACCCGACTCCTCAAAGCCAAAACATCCAACGACCTGCGCGTCATGGAGCCGATTGCGCTCTAAGCGTCCAAAACCGATCTCTTCGAGAATGTCATCGGTGTCCATGCCCTGCGCGGGAGCACCGCGCCATATGCGCCCCGGTTGATTTGTGATTTCTGGAACGATCTTCACTCCGGGAATTCGCTCGCCCGCAACGGTCTCCCATGAATCGATGACGCCCCGTGCCCGATATTGGGAATTCGCCTTCGCCATCTCGTAATCCATAAGCCGAGAGCACGGCACTCCCGCATTCGCCAAGGCCTCTTCCACTTCTTCTGCCGTGCGGCCAGAGATAAACTCCTTGAATTTCGCTTCTGCGAGGTCGCCCGCTTCCGTTCCGAAGGGAATCATGCCCATCCCCGCGGGGAACACCTCTGTTCCATATTCGAGACCAATGAGGGGAAGTCCCCGCCTGATAACCCCTTCACCAAGGAAAAGCGTGTAGACTTCAACGCCATCAGAGCACTGGTAGGTTCCATATAGCGCGCAAATCATGCTGTGGGGCCCTTCCTTGACGTAATCCTTTCCATCCCGCCAATAGCACAGCGGATAATTCGATTGCGTCCTGATCATGGTCTCGAACTGGGCGATGTCGATGCTTTCGCCTTTGCCGGTTTGCGTCCTTTTAAGCAGCGCAGCAACCGACATGCCAAACGCATAGAACGCAGAATAATAATCTCCGGGAAACGGCATGGCGGGAACTGATGGCATGCCGGGAATGCCGTTCATTCGCATCGTGCAGCCAAACGCCTGCGCAACGGGATCGAAGCTCCCCCGTTTCACGTAAGCCTGATCCCCCGTCTGCCCAAAGCCCGAAATATGAGTTATGACGAGTTGGGGATTCCTCTGCCACAGCACCTCATCCGACAAGCCATATGAAGCGAACTTGCCGCCCGCCGATGCCTCAATAAGCACATCGGTCGACTCGAGCAACTTGAGAAAAACCTCTTGTCCTTCCCCTTTGGTGTAGTTCACTGCAAGGCTGCGCATATTGCGCCTGTCCTGTTGCATGGAACCGCCATGGTTGGCTCGCCGAACGTTGGCCACCTGCGTCGGATGCTCGATCCAAATCACATCGGCCCCCTGTTCGGCATACAATTCACCGGCAAACGGCGCCGCTATGGATATGCCAATCATGACCACACGATACCCGGACAGCATTCCGAACTCGGGAATGTCGGATGATTTCGCCATTGGCCTTCCTCCTCGCTTTCCGATTGCGCAATTTGACTTCAAATATGCTTCAAGCAAAAAGCATGCCAAAAAGGGACCTGGACCCGTTCTGTTCCCCGACCTTTTGCTGACATGAGAAGAATGTGAGGAAACTATCCTGACCGTGCGGCATGCAAGGGACTCGACGAATGCAATCCGGTCCGTCAGGAGCAGCCCAACGGCCCTCGGCAGACCCTTGAAGCCCGCCAAAAGAGCCTGGGCGGACCAAAAGCCCGATAGTTGCCGGAGGCGCGAAAATGAGCCGAATATGGACATATCGGTCATTTTCTTCCTGTTGCACGGCCTCTTGTTATACCCTGCGGGTGGGATGCCACTCCCTGTCCCCCTGCATGAAGAGATTATCGGCCGCGGCTGCACACGAACAGGCAAGGAAGGAGCTTCCGTTCCCATGCTCATCGGCATCACGACCACCTTCGACGAAGACAACGGGTCAGAACGCGTCAACGTCGAGTACCTTGAGCACCTCACAGCCGTCGGAGCCGCGCCTGTGCTCATTCCGTCCGTCCCCGGTGACGACGCGGCCAACGTCGCCGCCGCGCGTGCAGTCATCGAGCATGTCGATGCGCTCGTGCTCTCGGGCGGCGGGGATATCGAGCCCGCTCTCTACGGCAATGCCGCTCGTCTGCCTCAGACAATTCACGTCTCGCGGACCCGCGATGCCCTGGAAATCGCCCTCACCCGCCTGGCGTATGACCACGACCTCCCCATCCTGGGCATCTGCCGCGGCATGCAGGTGATGAACGTCGCCCGCGGCGGCACGCTGCACCAGGACATGAAGGCAGGCGGATTGACCGCCGTGGACCATCAGCAGGACCCTCCGTACCAGACCGCGCATCAGCGCATTTCGGTCGGGCGGAACAGCATCGTGGGGCGAGCGCTCTGCAAGCCGGACACCGAACGGGCCACCATCCACGGAACATGCCGCGCAGCGGCAGTCGAGAATGGCGACCCGACGTGCCCTCTCGCGGTCAACTCCATGCATCATCAGGCAATCGACATCCTCGCTCCCGGCCTCGTCGTCTCCGCCCTGAGCGAGGACGGCATCATCGAGGGGATCGAGGATCCAACACGGCGATTCTTCGTGGGCGTCCAATGGCATCCCGAGTATCTGGCAAACAATGCGCCCCTGTTCAGGGCCCTTGCAAACGCAGCCAGGTTCCGCTGACAAAACACGCCCAAGCGCGCAGCATTCCCACTGCCGCAGCAAGGAGTCAGGAGAAGCGAGTTGCGCACGTCCTTTCTTTGGAGAACAGGGGAGGCGTCGAAAAGCGATCGGCGCGGTCGGCGTCCGGGGGCTCGGGGCGGTCGGCACTCGGCATCTTCGTTCGGCGCTCTCAGCATCCGACGCGTCCGAGGCACCCGGCGTCCGGCGCGTCCGGCACCCGGGGCTCGGGGCTCGGGGCACCCGGCACTCGGCATCCGACGCGTCAGGCACTCAAAACCCGGCGTCTCCTACTCGGGGCACTCTGCGAGCAAAAGAGGAGCGCCGGGAGGCGCAAGCATTCGATGGCTGATGCCGGGTGCCGGATTTCGGGAGCCTGACGTCAGATGCAACGGGTGCGGAACGAACGCCCCACCACCGCAGCCTTGGAATTAGCCGACGTCCGGAACCTCCAAGTCATCGAGAAACGCGCGATAGGCTAGAACACCGGCATCAAGATCCTCGTCCGTCGGAGCCCCGCCCGTTCCATAGGACGCAAAACAGGGACGATAGTCCGCCCGTGCGTAACGAAAGGTGGCCTCGAAGGGAGAAAGGAATTCCTCGAGCGTGTAGCGATAGACGCCATCCGGGCCATAGTCGCTTTTCCTGATGCCCGTCGTAACTGCCAACGCCACCGGGCGATCTCTCAACCCCTCCGACCTCGACCCATAGGCCCAGCCGTAGGTAAGCACATCGTCAAGCCATTTCTTCATCAGCGGCGGACACCCAAACCAGAAGATGGGAAACTGCAACACCAGCGCGCCATGGGCTTCGACCAGCTTTTGCTCAGCCTCCACATCAATCGCGCCATCAGGATAGAGCACGTTGATCTCATGGACGGTGTAACGATCGGGATAGCGCCGGAGCTCGTCCACCCACCTCTTGTTCGTCATCGATTTACCGAGATCAGGATGTGAAACAAGCACAAGGGTCTTCATGCTTCGCAGACTCCTTTCGGGAAAGCGGGCCCGGAGCCTCTGAAGGACTCCTTTCGTCTGCTCCCATTATCTCCGATAGAAACGGAGCAAACGTGCACAAGCGTGGAACGACACCTTCACGACATCGACTCTTGAGGGGACGTGCGGGCGGGCGAGGAAAGCGGATGCCCGTCGGAAAGTCTCATGCACCCTCATGCTTGTGCAACCGTCGTTCGAAGATGGTGGGCGAAGGAGCTGAGATGCCCAAAGGACATACCCGCGACAACTGCGCACAAGAAAAGATGCGTCGCAAACCATGCGAAGAGGCATACTTGATTGGTTCGCGCGGCGTCGCCTTTTCCCCCATTCCTCGATTTGCATTCTTTGGCTCTCGCTTCTGCCTGCCGTATCAAAAAGGAACAAATGTTTCACGTGAAACATTCCGGCTCTTCGCTGTTTCTAGTGGTCCGGCAGGGGCCGAACGGCGCCTGCATTGCCCTCGCCCCGGGCGAGCGGCCCCGGCCCGCCCACGCCCCAAACGAGCGTCATTTGGCGGGCCCCTATCCCCGGACGAGCGGCACGCGGCCCACCCACGTCCCCAGACAAGCGGCACCCGGCCCGCCAACGCCCGCGGGGGAACGGCACTTGGCCTGCCCCGTCCCGGGACGGACGCCGCCACGGCGCAGGTGGACGGCGGCGGGCGCGGGAGGAAGCGACGGGGAGCAGAGGCGGCGGAGGGCGGAAACGATGGAGGGCGGGGACAGCACGCCTTGTCCTTTAGGCCGCCCCCTTGGGAGGGCGGCGCCCCTGGAGCGCCTCCGACGAAGCGTTTGCTCGGAAGCGTTGGGCCTTGCCGGCTGGGCGCTGACGAAGCGGCGCGCACGAAAGAGACGACATGGCAAAACCGCCCAGGAATTTCACGAAAAAGCAAGACACCGCCAGTCCAGCGGAGCACAGTGGGAAAATGGGTGATGCAACAAGGAAAAACGAACTTCTTCCCCATGAGATGCTCCTACCCCAAACGCTGCCGAGGCCTCCCCAGCGAAACCGCCTCGTCACCGATCGGCTCAGCAAACTGCAAAGGGCTGCACCGCCCCCGGCACCCTGCAGAAATCACCGTGCCAAACGCGTCAGAAGCTCCTCTTTGTGAAGGTCACTTGCGTTTCTTCCCCCCGTCGCCGCGGTGCCGTATAATGCATTTAGTTTGATTACCTAAGTATTTCTCAGTATTGAGCGGCCCACGCCGCTGCCGAAAGCTCGCAGCATTCCGAACACTCGGCGGCAGAGGCACAAGCCGGGAACGGAGCTCACGTGGGAAGCGCGATCATCGGATGTGGCAAGGCCCTCCCCGCCCTAGAAATCGACAACGCAGCACTTGAGGCACTTGTAGACACGAACGACGAGTGGATTGTCACCCGCACCGGCATCTCCAGTAGGCATGTGGCGGTACGGGAAAGCGCCGGGGATCTTGCCGCTGCAGCGGCTCGAACGGCACTTGGTTGGGAAAACGACGACGCTGACGCCGTCCAAGGCCAAGGATGGTCAGAACGCAGCATCGAACCGGAAAGCATCGACCTGATCGTCTACGCCACCATCACGCCCGATGCCTTGGTCCCGTCCGCGGCAGGACTCCTGCGGAAGCGTCTGGGCCTCAACCATGCCATCGCCTTCGATGTGAACGCCGCCTGCACGGGCTTCATCTATGGACTGACCGTGGCAGAAAGCATGATGGCCGCCTCCGCCCCAAAGGCGGACGGCGCAGCTCGTCGCAATCCCATTCGCCGAGCGCTCGTGGTGGGAGCCGAGCGATTGACCCGCGTCACGAATTGGAAGGACCGCAACACCTGCGTCCTTTTTGGCGACGGTGCCGGTGCCGCAGTGCTCGAATGGGATGAGAATCGCGGGGGAATTCTGGGCACCTTCATCACGAACGAGGATGACGTCTCGAATGCGCTCACCTGTCCCCTATCGTTTGACGTGCCTCAACCGTTTGACAGCCAGGGAGTCGCACCCGATTCCGCAACGACAGTCGATGCCGCAGCCGCCCACATCGACGCAATCCTTGACCTCGACGAAGCTGGAACCGACTGCGAAAGCAAACCGCGTCAGACGCTGCGCATGGACGGACGCCGCGTGTTCAAATTTGCCGCCGAAGCCATGAACGAAGCCGTCAACCGGGTGCTTGAGAGAGCGGGCGTTTCGCTCGACGAGGTGACCTGCATCGTTCCCCATCAGGCCAACGAGCGCATCATCAAGTATGCGGCAAAGAAACTCGACCGGCCCATGGATTTCTTCCAGCTCTCCATTGCCCATACGGGAAACACTTCCTCTGCAAGCGTGCCCATGGCCCTGGCAGATGCCCGCGCCACAGGACGCATCAAGCCGGGCGACAAGGTGGTGCTGGTTGCGTTTGGCGGCGGCTTCACCTCGGGCGCCGTGCTGTTCGAAGCTTAGGAATTCGCGCACGGCGGCGCGACATACGCCGCGCCGCCGTGCGCTTCTCACCCGCCATCGCCCCATCGATGCCCGGCGCAATCGCTTTCATCTTCATCCGCTCCGTCGAACACCCGCGTCGAACACGCAAGAACAAGAGCAGCTGACGTCCCCCACGCAGCCGGCCCACAACATCGGCATCCGCGATGCCTGCCCTGCCTTGCCGCTCGTTTGAACCGGCAAGGCAGAAGAAAAACCCCCGCCGTCAGGACACCTAGCTATTTTGCCTCTGTGCCGATCTTTCTCCAAAACCGCTTCGCAGCATCAAGCTTGATGGCATCAGCCGCTCCACGAGGTGTTCTCAAAATGACGTTGTCATCTTCGACGGCCAGGACCGTGCGAACCGTTCTGCCGTATTCGCTGCGTAAAATATCACCTGGATTGATCTCTCCATCAGCCATCGAAGAATCGCTGGTCACCGGACCGTACATAATAGGAGCACCTCGCTTTATAGGAGAACTAGAATATATATGATTAAGATAATACCACCTGACAGGCAATGCAAGCGACGACTCGGAAACACCTCGTCACCCATAGGATATCCTTCTTAGCCGCACGTTCTCGCCCAGCCATATCGAGAAAGCCGTCCCGCATTCTTGCAATCGGCCTCATCCTCATAGGCGTAGAGGGATGCCCTCCTGCACCCCTCTTGCAAACGAAAGGCAGCACCAAAGGCGAAGCCCCCTGTGCCGGGAAACCTGTTCCCTGGCACCTTGCCACAGCCACATGACAAGGACCCTGCCGAACCCACCCCTCTTCTGCGCAGACAGGCCTAGCATTCTCGGTCCTTCTTAGTCCGGCACCGTGATCTGCAGCACCTTGAATGGCCCATCGGCTTCGACATCATGCATCACGTATGCCGGCACCATGAACACTTCGCCAGCACATATCGGCACAGAACAGTTCGACAAAGCGATCACGGCCTTGCCTTCCACCAGATAATAGAGCGTGTCCCCATAGTATTCCTCCGCACGCACACCCTCGCCGTCGCCGAATGCCAGCAACGTGATGCCCACGTTGGCCCCTCCCGCAAGAGCCATGCTGGACACCTGAACGGGATGCGCCTCCACGAGGGAGGCCAAAGGCACGGCCGCATCAGTTGGCAGATTGCGCAAAGACATGAGGACTCCTTCCCCGTGCTGATGCCACAATCGTACCGCGCAGCACAGCGCCTTTTGCCTGACATCGCAAAGAGAGGGACAACCGTTGTCGTCACGACAACGGCGCACAAGGATGCAGCTCGACGCGGGAGACGTTTTCAAGGACGAGGCGCGTCCGACTTTGGGGCAGCAGGGCATCGCCGGCGTCCTTCCCGACGGAAAACGCCCTCGCCTCGGCTACTTCCCCGTCCGCCACCCATCGAGGCAACGGAAATAGCGCAGCCCGCAGAGAAACTGGGCGATGCCGAACACGCAGTAGACCCAGGAGAGAACGTTGCTGCCAAGGATGGCGATCTCAGCCACAGTGAAGCAGACGATGACCAGCCCCTCCGCACAGGCAATCACCGCGCCTGCCCTCACCTGGCGCATGATGAGAACCGCCGCTACCAGGTTCCCTACTCCGATGAGCACCGCCAGAGCCAAAGCCGGCACAAACATGCTGCTGAGCACCGAGTCGGAAAAGGGCAGCTTGCCCAGGCTCTCGACCATCGACTCTCCCCCATAGAACTCGCCATGCGGGTAGAGCATCCCCATGGTGCCGCCGAGAAGGGCCCCAAGCGCCTGAAACCACGTCCAGAACAGCATCACCGCACGCCAACGACGCGTTTTCGCCAGGTTAGCCCGACGCGCCTGGTCCATCTGCAGTCGCTCTTCGTTGGGGGTGAACATGCCGTTCATCCGTCGACCTTCCTCTCGCCTGCCTGACCTCTGTGTGTCACATCCATCCTAGGGGGAACGAGGAGGCCGCGGCAACCGCATCGAGATTGCATTTTGTCAAGAATTGGTTGCGCCTGATGCACACGACGCCGATTTGCGAGACCACCGGATGCCGCGAAGGGCCGAAATGCGAAGGCGCTCGCAACCATTGAAAAGTTGACAGCTCTTTGAACTGGCATTTCTCTAGAGTGAGATAAACTTTGCATACATTTGCCATCGCAAACCTTACCAATTCGGCCCTTCGCGGCATCGACGAGCGCCAGCCCTGACTCCACGCTGATTGCGAGCCATCGCAAACCCTACCCGTTGGGGTCCCTTCGACCCTTCGCAGCATCCAGTCTCCTGGCTCGACGCTTCATGGCACGCGCACGCGACAACTTTGCCAGCCGCGACTTGCCGGCCGCGATTTGCCGGGCGCGCCATCAGTCGACGGCGGCCTCTGAGTCTCAACCTCCATCTCGCAGGGCAATCGAACGGTCTGCTGCGAGTACATCGATTGTAGGCGCCGGTTTCACAACGCACTGAACCGTTCGTAATCCTGGGTGACCTGCTTGGCATAGCTGGTGCCCCATTTCACCATGGCCTTGTCAAACACGTCGCCCTTTCCCAAATAACCCGCAACGTAATGGACAGGAAAGCTCTGGGCATGCGCCCGCGCGAGCAGAATGCCACAGGCATCGGCATACATGAGATACTCACGGATCGAAAGACGCTCAAGTTCAACCGAGCCCTTCATATCCCGAAACTGGCGCACATAATAGTCGTGTCCTTGAGAGGCGAACGATCCCAGGAACGGATCGGACACCGCCTGCAGAATCTGCTGACAGACAACGACCCGCTCGCCATTGCTCCTGTAGGAAATGGCGCTCGAGTCGTAGGTCGCCGCCTTCGGCGCGAACTCGGCGACGACAGATTGAGTCGCCTCTTTGACTTGCAGGATGAGAGATCCATGCTCAGCGCTCGTCAACAAGACGATATAGCAGCGTGTCCCCACGCTGCCCACGCCGACCACCCGCCTCGCGATATCGGTCAGAACGAACTTTGATGCAAGCTGCCTGATTGCGGGACTCGCCGAAGCCAAGTAACGTTCGGCATCCTTCCTGATGCGCCGCTCGGTTTCCGGCTCCACATGGGTGAGCACCGGAGGATTCTCCACAAACACGCGCCGCCCCAGTTCGTCCTCGACGGTGATCTTCTCGACCGCCTGGGCCGACGTGCGTTGGTATGCCTTGTTCATCTCCCGCGAGAACGTGTTCCTCGTGGACGACACCCCGAAGTGTGACGCCGCATCGTTGTCGACGCTGTAGTAGAACCGTTCGAGCGCAGGCTTGGTGGCAAGCAGGCGCAAGGTCTCACGATAGCTCTGTGCGCATTCGGTCGCAATCGCCTCGACAAACTCCTGCTCGAACCCCCGGTCCAAAGCTCCGATGACAAAGCTGGTAACAAGACGCTTCACGTCCCATTCCCAGGAGCCGACGGCGGCTTCATCGAAGTCATTGAGATCAAACACGAGACGACGCTCGGGCGAGGCGTAAAAACCCAGATTGCTCAGATGGGCATCGCCGCATATCACAGCATTCAGGCCGGTGGTGGGCCCTTGAGCCAAGTCATGGGCCATCAGGCGCGCCGAACCGCGGTAAAACGAGAAGGGGGACAGCGCCATGCGCGCGTGCCTGAGCTGGCGCAGATCGGGAAGACGCTGGCGATCCTGTTCGGCGATAATCTTCACCGGATCACGCGGCAGCGCCTCAAACATGCCGAGGTCCTCGCGCGGCAACGTCTTGCGCAGGGCCTTCCCCGCCTTGTACTGCGAGGATCCGCTCGGGAGAATCTTGTTGCCCTCGAGGTCGTAGAGGTAGTCAGAGTCCGGCATGATGTTCCTTCCTCGCAGGATCAAACGCGAACATCATAGCACAATACCATTTTGATCAGGTGATATTATGCCCCATCGCCGGTAACGTTTGCGTTGCGAACAGGTTGAGCTTCCCCTGTGCGCAAGGCGTCCGTCCGACGGCAAAGACCCCCGGCAAAGCCCGTCAGTCGTTAATCAGATAGGGAATGGTGACCAGGGCGACGTCGCGGCGATCCAGAAGGGCGGATGCCAATGTCATGGTAGTCTGATTATGCAGAGGTATCTGCCATATCTTCGTCATGAGCTGAGGCATCACGACCGTCAAGGTCTCGTGCTCCACCAACGCCGCCAATCGTTCGTCGATGTGGTTGATGAGCATCTCGTTGAGATTGCGGTAAGGAGCCTTCTCGATGACAAGCGGTATGTCGACGCCAAGCCTTGCGTAATCGGCCTTGAGACGGCGTGTTGCCGCAGGGCTGACCTTCACGTGATAGACCTCGATCTCATTGCTGAGGCTCCGCGCATAGTTCAGTGTCTTGATGAAGGGCTTGTTGACCGTGTACACAGGTACGATCACCTTCGTGGGCAAGGCATCGAACAGCAGCCGCTTCGCCTTCTCGTCGTCGTGGAATCCCAAGTTTTCGGCAACGGTGCGATAGTGGTGATGCACGATCCACATCGCCCACACCGCCAGCGCAATGGCCACCAACGTGAGCCATGCACCCGCAAAAAACTTGGTGCCCACAATGATCACGCACACGGCGGCGGTGATGACGGCACCCACGCCGTTGATGCACGCCTTGCGCACCCAGCGGCTCCCTTGGACTCGTCGCCAGTGCTGCACCATGCCGCTCTGCGCAATAGTGAACGACAGAAACACGCCAGCCGCGTACAGGGGAATCAGAAGGTGGGTATCGCCCCCAAACGCCACCACCAGCAGAATGGCGCAGAGGGAGGCGAAGAAGATGCCGTGGGAATACACGAGGCGCGATCCCTTGTCCGCAAATCGCTTGGGCAGAAAGGCATCCTGCGCAAGCAGGGACATGAGCTGGGGAAGCCCATTGTACGCGGTGTTCGCGGCCAGAAGCAGGATCACGGCCGTCGCCACTTGAATCACGTAAAACATCACGCTCGCGTTGCCGAAGACGGCGGCGGATATCTGCGCGATCACCGTCATGTCGTTGGTGGGCATCACCCGATAGAGCATTGCGAGGACGCACACACCGCCAAAGATCACCAGCACAATCAAGCCCAAGATGCTCAGGGTGGCCTTCGCGTTGCGGCGGGCAGGCGCCGTGAAGTTCGGCACACTGTTGCTGATAGCCTCAACGCCGGTCAACGCAGAACATCCTGAGGAAAATGCCCGCAGGAACAGAAAGAGCGTGAGGTCTCCGGCCTGCTGGGACATCTGCGCAGACGACTCCGCAGGCTCGGCTAGGCCGAGCATCGACTTCACCACGCCCACGATGATCATGACCAAGACCGAAGCGACAAAGAAATACGTGGGCAGACCAAATGCCTTCGATGAGTCACGCAAGCCGCGCAGGTTTCCTATGGTCAGCAAGATGATGAAGAACACGATGAGCGGAACTTTCACGGCTTCAACGTTAGGAAATGCCGACGTGATGGCAGCTGCCCCCGAGCAAGCGCTCACGGCGATGGTCAAGATGTATCCAATGATGAGGCCTGAAGCCGCTATGAGCGAGGGGATATGTCCCAGGTTTTCCCGCGCGACGCTGTAGGCGCCACCGCCCTGCGGATAGGCATCGATAACTTGCCGGTAGCACAGGATGAGCATGAAAAGCAGCCCAATGATCACGCCCACGACTCCCAACATGGGAGCATAGCTGGCCATGGCCAGCACGGGAACGAAGACGAGCAATATCTCTTCCGTCGCATAAGCCACTGAAGAGATGGCATCGCTCGACAGCACCGGAAGCCCCCACAGAACCCCATATTTCTGAGACTCCAGCTCAGAATTCTTCAGGGGCCTGCCAAGCAGCCGATACTTCAAACTGTTCATGTTCATGTTCAACCTTCTCGAACCTTTGGCAATCGGCCTCAAAGCGAAATGCGAGACATCCCGTTTTTCAAGCAGAACGCAGGTTTACTCTACTTGATACCCATAGTCAAGGTAGAAAAAGGGCAATTTGGAGATAATGTCGGCAAGACGAGACAATAAGGTGAGAAATCATACTTTCGACGCGACGCAGGGGCGACCGGGCAACCCTTTCGCGCGACCCGAAAACCTCCGCAGGGGAAACGCCCTTCCCCTTCCCAACGGACGCATGCAGACCGCCTTTGCGAAGGCCATCCGCATCGAGACCCGGCACACCCGGACCGACGCGCACGTTTCTCATTCGGCTCGCAATTTGCAAAGGCCATCCGCATCGAGAACCCGGCGCGCGCCTCGGTTGGTCAAGTCGGCTCGACGTGCGTGCGGCCGGCGGGAAATCGATTTCGCCCTCTCCTTGTTGGCCGTCCGACAGCGCATCAGCGCTTTCGCAATGCCGGCAGCTGCGCAACGACCACCCCACCCAGAATGACCGCCACGCCGACTATCTGCAACGGCGTGACAACTTCCTGGAGCAACGTGACGGAACAGGCCACGGAAATCGGAAGCTCGGATGAAGCCATGATCGTGGAGAGCCCAGGAGAAAGACGCGCGCAGCCAATGCCGAACAGCATCATGGGCAACGCAAAACCCAGAATGCCCAACACGACACCGAAGGGAGCAATCCCCTGAAGCAAGACCCCCGAAGACAGATAATCGGGACAAAGCACGAATGCAAAAGCGAGATAGCCGCAGCAGGCCCAGAGTCCCCGCTGCTGCACCGGAAGCTGCACCTCGATGCGGCCCGACAGAAACATGAAGGTCGCGCAACATACCGCCGACACAAGCCCGCAGATGATGCCGAGAGGATGAAGCGCGCCGACAGCCTCGCCGCCAACGAGCCCGCTCGCGAATAGCGTGCCAATGAAGATTGCCACGGCCGCCACTCGGGCGGCACGGGTCGGACATCTGTGGGTGAGTGCGACTTCAAAGACGAGTCCTATCCAAGTGAACTGGAATAACAGGGTGATAGCCACACTCGCTGGTATGAAGGTGAGAGAAAGATAATAGAAGGTCGAAGTGCCTGCGGTGACCAGCCCCATGGCCGCCAGCTTGACGCGCTGGGCTCGCGTGAGCCGCTGACGGCGCACACCGCGAGCGCGATCGAAAGCGGCCAACAGAACGAAGACCAAAAAGGCGAACACCGCCTGGCTACAAACCACCTGGGCAAAGCTGAATCCCTGGCCATACGCTATTTTCACCACGCTGGCCAGAACGCCATAGCAAGCTCCGCCCGCAAGCACGATGGCAGAATAGCGAATGCGATCTGCAGTTGTGAGCGCATCGCCGCCGGGCGCAGGGGGCGCTGAGTTGTGTCCGAGCGCGGTCGGAGGAGTGCTTTGCATGCCATCACCTGAATCTTGTGTTCCTGAACGGCTCGACATCCAGAACGGGTTGACGAAGAAGGGACCCGATGCCCCATGCGAACCGTGTATACCCGACAGTATAGCCGAAGCCAGTATAGTCGAAGCCGCTGCCTCGTCACAGGATCACGCACGGCTGCAGCCCGACGGCCTGCACGAGCGGAATGCGTTCGACATTCGCTGCCTCGCGCAGGTGGAAACGCACTGGGAAATCGATGCCCACATTATGAACCAGAACACGTTCGGAGCCCACGACCTCACCCTCATTTTCACCCTCATTTCAAGCATGGACATTTTTTTCGACTTGCAGCACTCCTCCAAGCGGCCGGCGGACTGCCCGTTGAGCCCCTCTCAAAGGCAGCACACGAACGCGCAGGTCAGAGGGCATAGGGAAAAATGATGAAATCCCCTTCCCCCTCCCCTTCCAGAAAAGCGCGCCAAGAGGGACCAAATCCGGCTCCAAAACACGTCTTTCTTCCTCAAAGTCGAAAAAAATGTCCATCTTTAAACCAAAGTGATAAAGTCATTAAATCAAAACGCTTCCCGCGTTCGGAATGAAGGATTCCAGGTGTCGGATGCCGGATGCCGGACGTCCGGTTCTGGACGTCGGGTGCCGGATTCCAGGTGTCGGGCGTTAGGTTTTGGGTTCTGGGTTCTGAAAATTAGAGCCCTTACGCATGGCAAGCGAACGGCCAAGGAAATAAGCAACACCGGGCAACCAGGCCAGGGAGGAAAAGCTCGGCCACCTGCACGGATGACGGGCGGCACACCAGCCAACATGAGGCGCCGCTTGGCAATTCCTCTCGCACTCGGCCGGGTTCAAGACCCTTCGACGCATCATTGGCGCCTCCGCAACCGCCGCGCCCGTCCGACGCGAAGGGAGCTCATCCAGCCGACATCTCCGCCACTTTGACCAGCAGGTCCCAAGCTCCTGGCAAGGATGCCATCAAGTATCCAGCCTCCGGTCAAGCATCGTCCGTTCGAGTTATCAGGCAAAGTGATGGGATACTCAACCACGCAGAGATCGTCCGAAGTGTTTCCTGTAGCGTGCAATCCCTCATGCCATGCAGCCTCAAGACACTCACGGCAAACCAGCCACTTTGGAGAAGGCGGTGCCCGATGTCTGAAAGCCCAGGCTGGGGTCAACGTGCCACGTCAGTCCCCTGTATCCGCCTGCGCTCACTCTCCACAAGGTCGATGACCTCTTGCTTGCTGTGGACCCCAAGCTTCTCGTAGAGATGGCGAATGTGCATCTTGACAGTGTTGCGTGACACGACGAGCCGTTCCTCGATGAAGGCAAGGTCCCTTCCTTGGGCAAGCTGCTCCAAGACATCGGTCTCGCGGGGCGTGAGACGATAGCAGCCTGCTATGATGGCGCAGGGTTTTTTCCACAACAGGACTTCATAGTCAAGGGGCCCCACACCGTCTTGTCGGGCATCCGCAGTCTCAAGCTTCTCTGAAGCCGGACATGCCCCCTCCTGGCCAGAAGCGTCACACGGATCGCATGCACCCTGTAGACCGGACGCGTCGGCGCAAGCCGGTCCGGAGGCACCCTCTTGGTTTCGGCGGCGATCTCGGCGATTCCGGATGTCGAAGTTGCCGAATGCCGCCTCCCCGGACGGAGACGTCGAGGCAGCGGCCGACCCCGAGAGGTCTTGCCGCGTCCATCCGAAGCGATCGCGCAAGGACCACGATGCCGGAATGGACCCGTCATCCCTCCCCGCCATAAACGGCAAGACAGCCGTCGGGTCATTAAACAGGTAGACAAGCATGAGGATATAGACGAACACGATGACGAGCGATGCTGCCTGCATGGCTTCGGGATGGCTCTGCGTCACGAGAAGAGCTCCACTGGCTAGCAGCGCACCAAGCAGGTGCCCCGCCACAACCGCGAGCCGCGCCGCTGCCGCCCCGACAAGCGGCTTCGGGCAGGATCGCGCCACGATGACAGGCACAACCCATGCCACAACTTCGAAAAGCGCACCACCAAGGAGAACGAGCAACGTCGGGACGTTTCCTGCGACAAGAGACACCAACGGACCCAACAGGAAACCAGCGGCAGTGCAGATCAGGGCCCCGCGAAACAATCCGTGCAGGTCGAGATGCGCAACGGTCAGCGCAAGCAGCATCATGAGAGCGAGAGCCACCACGAGCGCAAGTCGCAGGTCCGCGTCGCGGGCAGGCATACCCGCCCGCAGGAAACCCAGGATCATGGAGACCACCACAATGCTTGCTGCTATGTTGCGCCCGACGATGTCTCGAATGGGCGGACCATCTTGGCTGCTGGCGTTTTGCCAAACTCTGCCGAATGCCCCTTCTCCGAGGCGCGACGACAAGAGGACGGCAAGGAGCGAAGATGCCAGGATGAGCGCAGAACCAACCAGAAATGAGATTTCGGGCATCCAGCTCAGCATCTTGGCATCTCTCAACAGGCCAAGACATCCATGGAGGACAAAGGCGCCCGCTATCCCCAACAAGGAGGCTCGGGCAATCTGGTTGGAGGGCAGGCGAGCATATGCACAGACGAGAATGATGCTGATCGGCGCCCCGATGCATTTCAAGGATGCCAGAACCACAAGAGGCAGCGGCTCAGGCAAGGCGACATTCGTTTGCAGGACCATCAGCACGACAATGCCTCCGCACAGATAGAGAACCGTCACAAAGACAATCGCTCTGAAAATATTCCGTCGATCTCGTGAGGCTCCAGCAGCAGGGTGGCGAAAATGGCGACCCTTGTGGCAAACCATCAGCAAAACAAACACGTAGATAAGAAGCGAGAGGATTCGCATGCCCAGATCGTTGCCGGGAACCTGAAGAGCAGTGAGCGCGATGGCATCGGTCGTCCATATCCCTCCGAACAGACAGGCCAAGCCAGCAGCGCAGAGCAGGACCGAGGAAACCCGCGTGGGAAGGACGCCGTCCGGAACAGCAGGAGACAGAAAGGGCCGCGCACCATCCCGAACGGTCGGGCGCATCATCGCATCCTCCCCTTTCGCGCTCCTTTTTCCCCTGCGGTCATGCCCGCCCCTCCTCGACGATCGCGGCCAAGGGCGCCGCAGCTTGCCTCCACCCCATTATAACGACAGAAAGAGGGGCCACCAATGATTGTCTCGCTCTCAGCTCTCGGCTCGCTTTTGTCTTTTGTTTCTCACGAAGCACAGTGGAATGATCGTTGGGTGTATCCTTGCATCTCGCCTCGCGCATCTCGCCTCGTGCATCTGGCCTCGCGCGACTTGTCTCTCAGCTCTATCGGCTCTTGGCTCTTGGCTCTCGGCTCTCGGCTCGCTCCTGTTCCTTCTCTTGCGCCTCGTGCATCTTGCATCTTGACTCTTGGCTCCTTCTCTTTTCCCTCTCCTATCACCGCTTTCACCTCTCTCGCCTTCCGCGCTCTCCGATTATCCCTTCTTCCTTTTGCTCTTTCTCACGTTCCCCGCGTGCCACTCTCCAATCCAGCACGCTCTGCTGTTCCCGTTCCTCCCCCATGCCGCCTAGCCTCGCACGGACCCGTGCCGCCCTCCTGCCGTCAACCTTCGAAATGGCAAGGAACACGTATAGAAAATCGCATCTTCACTGAATATGGCTCGCAAAAGACCAGGTCGGAAATTCGAATATCCTCCTTTCACACTCTGGACCTTGCCATTTGGGAGCTTGGCGGCTTTGTCGGACATCATTACATCCCTGAGGGGTGTAGCCACCGCCGAGCGTAACGGTATGGTTGGTCATGCAATGTCCTTTTCCACCGCGCTCAACGAGCGAGGTGGATTGAATGGAGGGAAAATCCTATGGGAGAACATAGTCAAGAAGGACCAGGAAACGCAATCGAGCAGCAGACCGCACATCAGCTGACCCGTCGCAGTTTCGTCGTGGGCGTGGGAGCCTTGGGAGCCTTGAGCATGCTGGGAGGCCTGGGCCTTTCCAGCTGCACGCCCAAACAGGCTGGCGATGAGGGTGCGCAAGGAGGATCCTCCACGCAAGAGGAGGCATACGACATCGTGATCATCGGCACAGGTGGTGCTGGCATGTCAGCTGCCATAAGCGCCTACGACGAGGGAGCGACCAACGTCGTGCTGCTAGAGAAGATGGCAGTCAACGGCGGCAACACAAACTTCTCCTCAAGCGGCATGAATGCCTCCGAGACGAAATTCCAGAAGGAGCAGGGCATCGAAGACAGCAACGAGCTGTTCGCTCAGGAAACGCTCGATGGCGGTCACAACACGGGCAACCCCGAGCTGGTCGACTTCATGTGCGACAACTCGGCAGGAGCCATCGACTGGCTGGACGGCTTGGGTATCAAGCTCGACAATCTCACGATGACGGGAGGCATGTCCGTCAAACGTTGCCACCGTCCGACAGACGGCTCGGCCGTGGGACTCACCCTCGTGCCCGGCTTGTTGGCCGCCGTCGAAGAGCGGTCCATTCCCATCAAGATGAGCTGTGAAGCGACGGAACTGGTAAAGGAAAATGACGCCGTCGTAGGCGTGAAGGTCAAGATCGGCAGCAGCGAAAGCGTCATCGGAGCCAAGGCCGTCATCCTCGCGACGGGCGGACTCGGTGCAAGCCAGGACATGGTGACGAAGTACCGGCCGGATCTGAAAGGCTATGTCACCACCAATCAGCCAGGTGCGACCGGGGACGGCTATGTCATGGCCGAGCAGGCCGGCGCCGAGCTCATCCAGATGGATCAGATACAGATTCATCCTACGGTCGAGCAGGACTCTTCGACGCTCATCGCTGAAGGCGTGCGCGGCAGCGGAGCCATTCTCGTCAATAGCGAGGGCAAGCGTTTCTTCGACGAGATGTCCACGCGCGACAAGGTCTCGGCGGCCGAGCTCGCTCAACCCGGCGGTTTCGCTTGGGAAATATTCGATCAACAGGTGTACGACGGGAACAAGGCCGTTGCAAAGTATGACAAGGCGGGACTGGTGAAAAAGGGAGCAAATGCGGCGGAATTGGCTTCGATCATAGGCGTCGATGCCGCCACGTTGCAAGCCACCATCGAATCCTACAACGCTATCACGACTTCGGGCGCGACCGACAAGTTCGGGCGCACACAGGGAATGATCGCTTTCGCCGAGGGATCCTTGTACGCCATCAAGGTCGCCCCGGGCATCCACCACGAGATGGGCGGCGCACGCATCAATGTGAAGAATGAAGTGCTCGATGCCGATGGCGACCCCATCCCCGGCCTCTACGCAGCCGGAGAGGTGACTGGCGGCATCCACGGCAACAATCGCATCGGTGGAAACGCCGTGTGCGACATCGAAGTCTTCGGAAAAAATGTGGGCAAAGTGGTAGCCACGTCGCTTGCCTGAGAGGCGTCAGGAGACAGAAGGGGATAAGCTTCCTTCAAACGTTAGCATATCCCCAAGATGAGCACAGCGAAGCTGGCCGCCTCGAAGACGGGCCATGCATGGCGGCAGGGAAAGACGGCAGGGGAACTAGGCTGAGTCGGAAATGGACATTATTTTCGACTTTGAAAGGGAAAAGCGGGTTTTGGGGCTGAATTTGGTCCCTCTTGGCGCGCTTTTCTGGGAGAAAAGGGAAAAGGGGATTTTGTCCCTTTTCCCTATAGCCTCTGACCTGCGCGTTCGTGTGCTGTCTTTGAGAGGGGTTCAACGGGCGACCCACCGGCAGCTTCGGGACTGCTGCAAGTCGAAAAAAATGTCCACCATTGCAGAAAAGCAAGAACGTCACTGAATGAAGTAGGTGTCGGGTGTCGGGTGTCGGGTGTCGGGTGTCGGGTGTCGG
>JAEWQO010000125.1 GCA_023460315.1 Actinomycetes bacterium | reverse complement strand
TGCCGCCTGTGGGATGGCTACTCGTTCCACAGGCGAAGTAGACGTACCTGTCCCAGTAAGCATGTTCACGAAACTGTTCAAACTGAACAAGTGCAGTTTTTGTTCAAAAATACTTGACGGAACACAGCAGCGTCGTTGGGGGAGATTTCCCTATCACCTACGTGGTTCGGAAACGGCCTTGTTGGATGACTGGACCATTGAGGGTCCCTATGTGCTTGTCGCTGCCTGCGACGGCGTCAAGACGCGTACGGGCGGTCTCGTTGTCCTGAGGGGCGAGGGCCCTGCTTCCTGCTCCCCGCTCTTCCACGTGGTCGTCCCCTCCGTCTCGGAAGACGCGGGGTACCTCTACGGGTTTCTGCGGACCGTTGACGCCGCGCGTCTCGTGGTGGGGCCGGAGGTGTTGAGGCAGGTTCCGCTTGCATCGCTGCGTGCGCTGGCTGTTCCCTGGCCAGATTCCCCCCTCCGGGCTTTGGTGACCGAAATGTTCGAGGAAATCTGGTCTGTCGAGGAGGGCTTGGCCATGGCAGACGACGGTGCCATGGAAGCGCGCGATCGCAAGGCGACATGGCTGTCCTCTGCCTCGTCGGCTGCCATCGACGCCCTTCTCTCCTTGCCGGCATTGATCATGGCGTTGTTGGGGCTTGAGGCGAATCGGAGGAAATCCTGCGATGCTGCCTGCCCTCCTGCGGGAACGTCGCAGGAGGAGCCCGTTGTTGATGTCGGCGCCGAAGGCGACGCGCACGCCGATGCGATCCGGGCGCACGGCAGGCTTGTTCCAGACGGGCTCCCTGATGGGATGTCCTTTCCTTTGTCCCAAGAAGCGATTCTCCCGGGCGATGAGGTGGTGCTCATGCTCATGGAGGCATTCGTCGATGAAAGGGATTCCTCCCGCACGCCCATCGATGTGGTTGCCGAAACCCAAGATCTTGCCCGCGGGGGTGTCGGGCGGACGTCCTTGCAGGCGGTATGTGTGCCTGGTCCAACAGAGGGCGTGTGGTGCTCGACGACGGTCAAGGCTTTCGATCCCCGATGGGTTTGGGGGACTCCTCCCCGGAACCGGTCCGACTATGCGTGGCTGCAACAGACGTTTGCCTGCCTTGACGAAGGTGGTGTCGGGACGATCCTCATGCGCAATGCGCCTCTGCACTCGACGGTGGGTGCCGATCGGGGGCTTCGTGCGACAATGGTTGCAAGCGGTCAGGTCAGGTGTGTCATAGCCCTGCCGCCGCGCCTGCTGGACGGGAGCGGGGCTCCTCAGTCCCTTGTCATTCTTCAGCGCGGCGCGCCTCGATCATCAATCCTGCTCGTCGATCTGCAGGATCGAGGCGTCGAAATGGGCGATGCGTGCCGCGGGCAGGGCATTGCACGGAGGGAGGTCGACCGGGTGATTGCGGCGTGCCGTGCGTGGATGCGAGAGGAGCCCGATCCGTTGGCTTCAGGCCCATGGCGCGCGGTTTCGCTCAAAACGGTTGAGGAGGCCGACCAGGTACTCGTCCCTTGGGCTTATATGGACCACGGTGCCGAATGAGGGAAGGGGAAGCCATCAGGGCTTCAACCCATGACCAATCATGTCTCTTTGAAAATGGGAGATTTGTTTAGAGCATTGCAGATATGTTAAAGCTGATTTAACATATCTGCATGAGAGAAACGGTAACTGACATTGAGAAACTGCGGGCGATTGCCATCGATCAGCATGGGTACGTGACTACGTCCCAGGCCGAACAAGTGGGCGTGTCGAGGCCATCCCTTACCTACCTTGCTAAGAATGGACGAATTGACCGACCCATCCGTGGAGTGTACCGCGTGCCCCAGGTCCCGGTGACGCAATACGACGCGATACATCTTGCGCTACTTTGGGCCGATGCCGAAAATGCCGTGCTTTCGCACGACACTGCTCTCCACGCATGGGGCGTTAGCGACATCAACCCGACCAAGATACATCTGACGGTGCCTCCGGGGCATCGGACCAGCAGGGGTGGTGGTGACAATGTTGTCATTCATAAACAAGCTGTCACGAAAAAGCAGATGGGCTGGTGGGAGCAAATGCCTATCGTAAAACTTCCGATTGCCATCGATCAGTGTGTCGACAGAGGAGTTTCCTCCCATATTATCACTCAGGCGATCATGAACGGTAGGGCACGAGGGATGCTTTCGGACGTCGAGGCTGGATGTCTCTACTCCAGATTGGAATCCAGAAATGAAAATCGGTGACGATATCGCTTCGAGTTTGGGATTGGCCAAACCAAAGAACAAAGAGCCCCGAAACCGCAGCGTATTGGACTCGTGGATCGCTTGCCTTGAAACGGAGATCAACCCCTCTAGATCTGGGCGCCTCGCATGGCTGATAGCCTCGACAGTGGTTACGGCGAAGTTGCAGAGCGTCATCGACCTCGACGGGAAAAGTCGTTTTTCGTTGAAGGGCGGAACTCTGCTGCAGCACAGGCTTGGTCTTATTTCGAGGGCAACGGGAGATCTCGACGGCATTGTGTGTGGCGATATCGATGACTTCATGAGGGGTCTTGATTCCCATTTGCAGGAGGATTGGGGTACGATAAGTTTCTCTCGCACTGAGGTCGAGCCGATAAACACTCCTGCCAAGATTATCAAACCTCGTAGATTCGAGATAATCCTTTCTATCAAAGGGCAGACTTGGCGGCGCGTAGCGGTGGAGATGTCGGCCAATGAAGGTCTTGCCGGTCTTACTCAAGAGATTTTCGAGGCGCCGAATTTGGCTCCATTCGGACTGCCGACACCTGATTTTTTGGTCGGAATGGCAATGAGTTACCAGATAGCCCAGAAGATACATGCGGCAACCGATCCACACGATCCGCCAAAATACGTGAATCGCCGCGCACGCGACGTCGTAGATCTTGTGTTGATAAGAGATTTCGTAGAGATTGAAAAAGCGCCGTCTGAACGTGACATCAAGGTTGCTTTAGTAGATATTTTTACCTCGCGTGCAGACGAAGCGAGAACACTTGGAAGAACTCCAAGGCACTTGCCGGCAAAAGTGACGGCATACTCGCATTGGGAGCATGACTACGCCGAAGCGGCGCAGTCATGCGGGCTTGGTATGTCGTTGGATGAAGCCGTCAGCACCGTCAATTCATGGATCAAAAATTTGGTCGGCTCTATTGGGTTCGAATAGTGCATTAAGAAGGGCTGGAAGGGAAGTCTCCGATGTCGGTTCGAGTCAAAAAAGAATGCCACGGCCTCATCTCCTAGCGTAGCCAGTTTCGGCGTTGTTGTGAAAGACCTCAGCTACAACGCCACTTATGAAGCAGCGATCCATTATGCGGCGGCATCCATCGTTTTTCTTGCACGTTTTGAGCGTCCTGCGTTCGCACATTCGCATGTCCGAAAAAGGGCGCTGAGCGGATAGGCGAGGTTTCGTTCGGGAAGCGGGGGATGACCGGCTTACTGCTCCATCATCCTCAAGGCGGCAATCGCGGAGGCATAGGCCTCTCGTGCCCGGATTACGAGCGCCTTCGCAGCGGGAAGGTCTCCAGATTTGAGCGCGTCTGACACGCGGCTCGCCGCCTCGTAGAGATCGGTGAACGAGAGGTTGCCTGCGACACCTTTAAGGGAATGCGCCTCGTGATAGGCTGTCTCGACATCGCCGGCGGCAAGTGCATTTTCGAGTGCGGAGAAGTGGGGATCGTCAAGAAATTTGAGAGCGAGTCGCTTGAATAGGTCGGCATTGCCGCCGAAGCGGTCCATCGCTTCGGCGTAGTCGATCCCATTGCTCGAGAGCATGTCTTCGTAATCGGCTCCCATGATAGGCGTGCCCCTTCCTCGCTGCTTTCTGGCCGGTGGCCAGCCGTGTTTACGAAAGCTTAGTATAAGGGTCTCCTTCAGGCAACGTCCACGAAGGCTCTCATTGTCGCGGAGGCGTTACCGAGCGGGCGCTTGCGTTGCCTGCTGGTGGGGCGCTTGCGTTCGACGTGGTCCGTTGTTCCTGTCTCGAGAAGGGCCTCTCGAGACAGGCCGCTTTCGGGCTGCTTCCCGTGCGGCTTTCTCCGTTATATCTGGGTTGGAGCTTTGTCGTTAAGATGACGCGCTTTCCCATCGGGGATGGGTCCTGTGGGCAAGCGTGCGAGATGCCCGATGGATGGCCTCCTTCGGAGAGGGGTGGGTCGGACATCGGCAAAGGAGCCCTGCGCAAGTTGCTTGCGGTGTTTGAGTAGCGCTGTATGAAACTCGTGCTCTGTATGGCGGGATGCCCGGCGCCGCGAGCCCTTGAAATGGCAAGGTTTTCGGTGAAGTGCGGAGGCAAGATGGGAGATGTCGCGGAGTAATTCCCGCTCCACGGCTTGTCGATGTTTCGACCCTTCTGCCGGTCATGCCATTTCGAGGGCTCGCGGCGCCGGGGTTCTGCAATCTTGGCATGCGCGCTTCTTCGCCAGGGAATGAGTCGAGGGTCCTCGCGGGAAGCGCGTTGGGTGGCATCGGGCCATTCGTCTGCTCTGAACTGCAGATCTTGTCTTCTCCCATCGTCCGCACGCGCTTCCTGACGGAGCGGGTGGGGCACGCAGTCGAAGCGGGAGCCTACTTCTTGCTGTCCTCCACGTACACGCCTTCTTGCTTGAGAACCGTGGAGAAGGTCTTGAAGAATATCTTCACATCCAGAGCGAAGCTGACCGTGTGCACGTATTCGACATCCATCGCCAGGCGATCATGCCAGGGCAGCGAATTGCGGCCGTAGACCGCGGCATAGCCGGTGACGCCCGGCTTGACCAGAAGCTTCTCGCCCTCGTTGCCGACGTAGAGCTCGGTCTCCCGGCGCAGGTCGGGGCGCGGGCCCACCACGCTCATGTCGCCTTTCAGCACATTGAGGAACTGGGGGAGCTCGTCAAGGCTCGTCTTGCGCATGAAGGAACCCATGCGGGTCATGCGGGGATCGTCGGCCCCGTTGTAGGTGGAGCCATCGTCCATGACCAGGTCGGGAGCATTGACGCGCATGGACCGAAGCTTGAACATGGTGAAATCCTGGCCTCTCAATCCCACGCGCGGGGCGTTGTAGAAGACCGGGCCCTTGTCCTCAAGGTAGATCAAGGGAGCCAAAAGGGCAAGGGCGAGCAACACGAAAGGCAGTGCGATCACGCCGATGATGAGGTCGCATGCCCGTTTTCCGAATCGTAGATACATTGCTCAGGCACCCTCACCCTCAAGCGTGGCGTAGACGTCGAGGAACGTCTCGACGATATAGTCGACGTCGTCGTCTGAGAGCAGGGTGTGGAGCGGCAGCGTTATCTCGTTTTCAAATTGGGCATGCGCATGGGGGAAGTCTTTGATGTCAAATCCGAGAGTGCGATAGGCGGTCAGCATAGGCAGCGGCTTGTAATGCACGTTCGCCGCCACGCCCCGCTCTGCCATGCGCTCGATCATCTGATCGCGAAACGCACGCTTTTTGTCCGTCAGGCGCGTGAGCATGAGGTGTCCGCTCGACGCAAAGGCGTCGCCGTAGTGCTTTAGCACATCGACGTTGAGCGCAGAGAGCCCTTTCTCGTAACGCTCGATCAGCTGGCGCCGCCGTGCGAGGAGGGCGGGGTAGCGTCGCAGCTGGGCGAGGCCGATGGCTGCCTGCAGGTCGGTCATGTTGCATTTCCAGCCAGGGAAGGCGACGTCGTATTCCCATGCTCCGGCGCGGGTCTTCGCCAGGGCGTCTTTCGTCTGGCCATGCAGGGACATGAGCATGAACTCGTGGTAGAGGCTGTCAGGGTCCGCAAAGGCCCCCTCTCGCCACGAAAGCGCTCCGCCTTCGGCCGTGGTGAGGTTCTTGACGGCATGGAACGAGAACGCGGTCAGGTCGGCGATCGATCCGGCCGCATGGCCGTTCCGGGTCGCTCCGAGCGCATGTGCGCCGTCGGCCACGACGGCGACGCGTCCCAGCGCCTCCTGGCGCTCATTCGATGGCGAGAAGCGGCTCTGGGTGGTGTCGAGGGCGGCGAACAGGCGGTCGTAGTCGCACATGCGTCCGGCAATGTCCACGGGGATGATCGCGCGGGTGTTTTCGGTGACCAGGGAAGGGAGGGCGTCGTAGTCCATCTCGTAGCTGTCGGGTGCCGTGTCACAGAGGACGGGGGTTGCGCCGACGTGGCAGATGGGAGAGCAGCTGGCCGTGTAGGTATAGGCGCTTGTGATCACCTCGTCGCCCGGTCCCACTCCCAGGGCGCGCAAGGCGCACTCGAGCGCCGCCGTTGCCGACGAGAAGCCCGCAACCCCTTCGGCCTGGGTGAACGCGGCAAGGTCGCGCTCGAACTGTTTCGTCTTGGGACCGGTGGTGATCCACCCGCTTTTCAAGGCGTCGGTCACTTCCGCTATTTCGTCGTCTCCAATGTCAGGTGGCGAAAAAGATATGATGCGCTGCGCTGCCACGATGCAGGCTCCTTGCCTCTCGATGTTCCCCAACTTGCCCGGTTGCGCACAGAGACGGCCCGGGGTGTGTGCCAAGCCCATTATTCTGACGCGTTATTGCCGCTTTGGCGAGACGCTTCACAAAGTTACAGCAAATTGCGCAGCAAATTCACGATCGCTTGATACGATTGTGGCTGGTCGAATTCGCGTTCGGCAACGGCCCGCCCCTTGGCGCCCATGATCTTGCACAGGGAGGGATTGAGCGCGAGTTCTTTCAGGGCGGCGGCCAGGGCTTCGGGATTCTCGGCCTCGACGTTGAGCCCGAAGCCGTCCCGGGCGACCTTGGTGCGAAACTCCACGCTCGATCCCGTGTTGATCATGGGCTTCCCGCAAGCCAGGTAGTCGCCTATCTTGGTGACGATGCTCTGCGGCGCCGACTTCACCAGCGAGTTGACCACGATGTCTGACGCGCACAGATAGGCGGCCATGTTCTCGTAATTCTGGTATCCCAGGAAATCAACGGGCGCGTTCAGCTCTCTGGCGAGCGCTTCAAGCGCCTCGCGATCCGGCCCGTCTCCAAGAATCTTGACGCGCAGGGCCTTGGGGACGCGCGCATCGAACCCGTCGGGGGAGGATTCTCCTGCCTGCCTCTCTGCCTCGACCAGGGCAGAAGCCTTGATGAGCGTTGCCACGTCGTAGCTTGCTCCCAGGGTCCCCGCATAGGTCGCCCACAGCTCGTCCGCGGGCTTTCCCGTCTGGCCGCAGTGCTCGCTGGCGCCCCGGTCGAAGGCGGCAACGTCGTTCCCGACATAGACTGTGGCGTGGGGGTAGGGGTCTGTGCGGTCGGCGGCGGGACGTGCTGCATATTCGTCCGAGGTGCCGACCGCGCCCGACAGCAGCTTGTAGACGCGTCGGGCGTCTCTTGTGAACGGGTAGAACGCGATGTCGCTCAAGACGGGGACGTTGACCACCATGCGCATGGCTTCGGGCCAGAGATCGTTGATGTCGGCGACAAAAGGAATGTTCAGGGAAGCGGCTGCCTCCGCGCACGTGCGGGCGACGTCATTGGGGGGGATCTCGGCGTAGATGAGATCGTAGCGCCCCGCATTCTTCGCGAAATGCGCACGGAGGTTCTTGGCTGCCACGTGGTGGCTCTTGATGCGGGCAAGGTCGAGGTTCTTGGTGTATCCCGGCTCGTCGATGAACACGATGCGGTAGGGAAGCCCCCGATAGCACGGCCGCGTGCAGTCGCGGTGCGCCTTTTCCCAATGTTGGAACGACGAGGTGATGAGATCGACTGCAAAGCCCTCGCGAACCAGCAATTCGGAGAGGAACTTGAAACGGGTGTAACCGCGCTGCTCGTCGCCGAGCTTCACGCCCATCGTCACGACAGCGATGCGCTTGCGGGGACCAGGATGACGACAGCCTGGTGCGGTCTGCGCGATGGCCGTGATGTCCGAACTGTCGATGCCGACGGTCGAAGGAAGGGTTGTCTCAGAAATATCCATTGAATCCTAGTATACCATGGAGGTTTCCGGCTATCCTACCTTCTCGTCGGCCTTTTTCGCAATAAGAACGGGGATTTCGGCTTCTCGGAGCACGCCACGGCTGACGCTGCCCAGCATCCCTCTCAGAATGCCCAGGCCGCGAGATCCCATGACGATGAGGTCGCAGCCGTGTTCGTCGGCAAACTCCACGATGCCTTCGACGACGGAGGGATGGTTGAGGGCGCGCGTTTCCGTCTCGTTCGGCAAGGCGTCAAGCATGTCCCCGATGGATTCCCTCATCTCCCTCACTTCCCGTGCCGTGGCCTCATCGGCCAACTCCCGGTATATCTGCGGATCCAGCATCGTTGCGGGCAGCTCGCCAAGCGAGGTCATGTCGGGGTTGAGCGAGGGCGGGATGTCCGTCACGCTGACGACTCCGACCACGTGCAGCTTGATCCTGCTGTCTTCTTCGGCCAACCCGCGCGCGAGCTCAAGCGCATAGCGGGCATGCTCAGACTTGTCGTAGGGAACCATGATGTTCATGAACTTCATCGGCGGCCATCCTTTGCTCTCGCGGGGGTGTGTCACGTGAGTGTATCACGACGGCGCGGCAGGGCATCGTTCTGAAAGGTCGCGGTAAGTTTTGAGGGTTTCCCTCCAGGCCAAGAGGTGAGAGAGGCCACTCGGATATTCCTGCGTCAGATAACTGACAATCCGATAATCGCATAGCAAGCGGGCCTTCTCTCCTTGGACAGAAGCGGAGCATCCTGTATCATACCCAGGTATGAACTCTTGTCTCGCACATATCGGCGCACTTTCCGTTCACCTCCTGAACAGGGGTATGCCGTAGCCTGAGCTCTTCGGCGCAGGTGCCGGAGCTCGGGCCTAGCTTTCATGCGGCCATCGCCTCTGATGAGCCGCTTTCTGTGCGCTGCACGTCCAGTATTCCTCGAGATAAAAGCGAGAGCGAAACAATGATCCAGATACAACATCTGAGCAAGACGTATGGGGATGGCGCTTCAGGGACCCTCCATGCTCTTCGCAACGTGAACCTGACGATAGAGGATGGCGACATTTTCGGCATCATCGGTGCTTCGGGCGCGGGCAAGTCGACCCTTGTCCGCTGCATCAACTTGCTTGAGCGACCGACGGAGGGAACCATCGCCATCGACGGGGAAGACGTGACGGACTTTTCGGGCAGGCAGCTGCTGGAACTCCGCTCTTCGATCGGCATGATTTTCCAGAATTTCAGCTTGTTCCAGCAGCGTACGGTGCTGCGCAACGTGACGTTTCCTCTGGAGCTTCGCCACGAAGGCAGGGATGCCCGTGAGAAACGTGCCCGCGATCTTTTGGATGTTGTGGGATTGGGCGATCTGTCGGAACGCTATCCCAGCCAGTTGTCAGGTGGGCAGCAGCAGCGTGTGGCCATTGCCCGCGCCTTGGCCAACAATCCGAAAATCATGCTGTGCGACGAGGCCACGAGTGCGCTCGACACCCGTTCTACGGCATCTGTCCTGAAGCTGCTGAAAAGCATCAACGCGGAATGGGGCGTCACGATGGTCGTCATCACCCATTCCTTGGCTGTGGCGCAAAAGGTTTGCAATCGCCTTGCGGTCATCGACGATGGCCGCATTGTGGAAGCGGGGCGCACGGCCGACGTGTTCTCGAATCCGCAGAGTCCGGTGACGCGGGAACTGCTGGAGAACGACAGCCTTGTGGACCTGCGTGCGAGCGCTGACAGGCAGGTGGGCTAACCATGGAGCACTTGTCTGCGCTGTTTGACACCTATGGCCTGCTGCTTGCCCAGGGCACAGGGGACACCATGATCATGACGGGGGTCTCCACGTTTTTCGCGTACCTCATCGGCATTCCGCTGGGCGTTTTGCTCATCGTCACCGGTCCCGATGGGTTGCGGCCACATCGGGTGCTCTATGCGGCGCTTGGCTGGATCGTGAATATGGGGCGGTCCATTCCGTTCATCATCTTGCTGGTTGCCTTGATTCCCGTGACGCGATGGATTGTGGGCACCTCGCTTGGCGTGCCCGGCGCCATCGTGCCGTTGGTGGTCGCTTCCGCCCCGTTCGTGGGGCGTATGGTTGAGCAGAGCCTGGCCGAGATTGACGGCGGTTTGGTGGAGGCTGCCCAGAGCTTCGGTGCGAGCGTCTGGCAGATCGTCGTGAAAGTGTTTCTGCGCGAAAGCCTACCGTCGCTTGTCAGGGGAGTGTCCATCACGTTTGTCATGCTGTTTGGCTATTCGGCCATGGCGGGAACGGTGGGCGCGGGCGGTTTGGGCGACATCGCCATTCGCTATGGCTATCAGCGCTACCAAGACGATGTCATGATAGCAGCTGTCATCCTGTGCATCGTTCTCGTCCAGGTATTCCAAAGCGCAGGCGACATCATTGCCCGGAAGGTTGACAAGAGGAATTGAGATCTGCCTTTATGGCGGCGCTTTCGCCGCGAGGCGGAGTTTGCCGGTTATTTGAATGCGTCACCTCGGAAGAAAGGGTCAAACATGAAACCATCGAAAATAGCGAAGGCGGCCGTCACCGTCGCGATTGCAGGCGCGGCACTTGCCGCTCTGGTTGGCTGTGGCAGCGCGGCAAAGAGCGTGCAGATTGCCGTGCCGTCAGATCCGACGAACGAGGCCCGCGCGCTGTTGCTGCTGCAGGATCAGGGTCTTATCACGCTCAGGGACGGTGTCGGCCTCGACGCCACCAAGAACGATATTGTTGAGAACCCGAACAACATCGAAATCGTCGAAACCGAAGCGGCCGCCCTGCCGCGCACACTGCAGGATGTCGATGCAGCTGTCATCAACGCCAACTATGCCATTGGCGCGGGAATCGACATCAACACAGCTCTGGCCAAGGAGGACGCGGATTCTGAGGCTGCCGGGAAGTATGCAAATGTCATTGCCGTGCGTGACGGGGACGAGAACAGCGACAAGATCAAGGCGCTCGTCACGGCGCTTCAGAGCAGCACTGCCCGTGATTACATCGAGAGTACCTTCGACGGAGCCGTCGTGCCCATCGATGCCAAGGGCAATACCGAGATTGAGGATGCGAAGGAAGGCGACACCGTGATCAAGGTAGGTGCTTCTCCGACTCCCCATGCGGAGATTCTCGCGCAGGTGAAAGACATCCTGGCCAATCATGGATACACGCTTGAGGTCGTCGAGTACTCCGACTACATCCAGCCGAACGTGGCGCTGGCCGATGGGGAGTTGGATGCGAACTATTTCCAGCATATCGCCTATTTGGAGGATTACAACGCCGAGAACGGAACCACCCTTGTGTCGGCGGGGTCAATCCATCTTGAGACGTTGGGCCTGTATCCGGGCAAGGCTGACAGCCTTGCTGCCCTGAAGGGCTGAACGCGCCTCCTGCGGGATGCCGTCTCTGCGAAAGCTGCAGGTCCTGTATTTCGACCTGCAGCTTTCGGGCCTTTTCAGGTGACGGGCGAAACCGTCGCGCCCGAGCAAAAGCGAGGACGCGTTCCGCACCCGTGTTCCGTACTAGCATCTGCGTCTCTCACTCCTGCGTTCCTCTGCGGCATCGGTTCGTTCGCTGCTTGAAAACGCGATGAAACCTCTCCGAAACATCACGGGGTATAATGGGGCTTCGAGAGAAAGGACATCCCGATGACCGCCAACCCCGAACAGGATTTCGTCCTCAAGACCATCAAGAGCCGCGATGTCCATTTTGTCCGCTTTTGGTTCACTGACGTGCTGGGGACGATGAAGTCCTTTGCCGTCACCCCAAGCGAGATGGAAAACGCGCTTGCCGACGGCATGGGTTTCGACGGAAGCTGCGTCGAGGGCTTCTGCCGCACGCAGGAATCCGACATGCTGGCGTTTCCCGACACTTCGACGTTTCAGGTGCTGCCATGGCGCCCCGAGCACAATGCGGTAGCGCGTATGTTTTGCGACATTCGCACGCCTGACGGCGCGCCGTTCGAAGGCGACCCGCGCCATGTGCTCGCCCGTACGGTGGCGAAGGCTCAAGACATGGGCTATGTGTTCAACGTGGGCCCGGAGTTGGAATTCTACTACTTCAAGGAACCCGATGGCGCCGAGGTGCTCGACCGTGGCGGATACTTTGATCTGACCAGCCTTGACTATGCTAGCGACCTGCGGCGTGACACCGTGCTCACCCTGGAGAAGATGGGCATTCCCGTCGAGTATTCCCATCACGAGAACGGTCCGTCCCAGCATGAGATAGACCTGCGGTTCACCGATGCGCTGTCCATGGCCGATGCCGTCATGACCTATAAGCTGGTGGTGAAGGAGATCGCCCTCAAGCATGGCGTGTATGCCTCGTTCATGCCCAAGCCGTTGGCGGACGAGCCAGGGAGCGGAATGCATGTCCATCAGAGCCTGTTTGACTTTGACGGCAACAATGCGTTCTTTGATCCATCCGACCCCCAAGGCCACAGTCTGTCGAAAACCGCGAAGCATTATGTTGCGGGCATCCTCAAATATGCTCCCGAGTTCTGCGCCGTCACGAATCAGTATGTGAACTCATACAAGCGGCTCATTTCGGGGGGCGAGGCGCCCACGTACCTGTCCTGGGCAAGCCGCAACCGGTCGACGTTGGTGCGCGTGCCCGGTTATCGTCCGAATCGCGAAGACGCCTGTCGCATCGAGCTGCGCAGCCCCGATCCTGCCGCGAACCCCTATCTGGCGTTCGCGGTCATGCTGGCGGCGGGTCTCAAGGGCATCGAAGACGAGCTTGAGCTGTGCCCTCCGACCGAGGATCAGGATCTGTTCACGCTTTCCCGTCAGGACTTGCGTCGGCAGGGTCTTGAGACGCTGCCGGAGAGTTTGGGCGAAGCGGTGGAGCTTTTTGCGGAATCCGAGCTCATGCGAGAGACGTTAGGAGAGCATATCCACGCCTATCTGGTTGAGGCCAAGCGTTCCGAGTGGAACGACTACCAGGGATTCGTTTCCCAGTGGGAGCATGATCGTTATCTGGCGGTGCTGTGATGAGGTCGCATGAGAGAACGGGGGCCTGACCATGCAACGCAAGCTTGTCATCTTTGTGGCCGACAGCCTGGACAATGCCCATAAATTCCAGCAGGTGCTCGCAGGCCTCGATGTCGATGTTGCGGCGGGATCCTCGCTGCAGTTCAAGAAGTTGCTGGCCCAGCATCCCAACTACGACTTGGTCATCTATGAAGCTCGCGGAGACGCGCTGGCCAATGTGGCCCAGGCCGAGCAGATGATGTTGGAAGACGGATCTGCGTCTCTTCTCATCATCGTCGGTGACGACCAGCTGTCGGAATTTCGGCTGCCCGTGCAGGTGAAGAGCGATTTTGTTGTGCATGGAGCAACGTCTGACGAATGCGCTGCCCGCATTCGTCAGCTGCTGTGGCCGGGCAACGAGAGTTCCGTCTCCGACTTTCTGGTCGTTGAGGCCATGACCATCAACCTGGCGACCTATCAGGTCACCGTCGCCGGCGAGCCCCTCGACCTCACCTACCTTGAGTACGCATTGCTGGCTTTCCTGGTGACGCATCCCGGTCGCACCTACTCGCGCGACGCGCTCCTGCGCCGCGTGTGGGGGTTCGATTACTACGGGGGTTCGCGCACGGTCGATGTCCATGTCCGCCGGGTGCGTTCCAAACTCGGTCCCGACCTCGCGCAGCATCTCGAGACCGTCCGTGGCGTCGGCTATCTCTGGAGTGCCTAGAGACGCGGGAATCCCCACGTCCCCCGCAGGGAGGTGGGAAGAGCCAAGAAGGCTCGCTTGACTCGGCTCTGGCACCCTTCCGCGCGTTTGGCATGGGAGGGCGCCAGAGCCGCCGTCTTTGACGTTTGAGGGTGCTTTCGGCGTGCCGAGGTCGGTTGCCGGGCATGAAGCGGCCCCGGTTGATTCTCTGTTTCTCCTCCCTGCCGTGCTTGGTGGCGCTGCTCCTTGTTCTATACTGGTCGTTCACGAAACGAACGACGGAGGACCGCCCTATGCCGAAGAAGATCGCCGTCATCGACGGCAATTCGCTGATGCACCGCGCCTATCATGCGGTGCCCCCGACCATGAATGCGCCCGATGGGCGACCGACCAACGCCGTATTCGGCTTTTTGGCGATGCTGCTCAAGTTTGTCGAGATGGCGAGTCCTGATGCAATCATCTGCGCTTTTGATGCCGGACGCCCGGCGTTTCGCATGAAGGCCCTCGAGCAGTACAAGGCGCAGCGTCCGCCCATGGACGACGACCTGAAGGTGCAGTTTCCCATCATCGAGGAACTGCTGGAGGCCATGGACGTGCCGGTTGTTCGCATCAAAGGTTGGGAGGGCGATGACATCATGGGCACCGTGGCGGCGCGCGACGAGGCGCTTGGTTACGAGACGCTGCTGGTGACGGGCGACAAGGATGCCTATCAGCTGGCCACCGAGAAGACCTGCATCGTCACCACCAAGAAGGGCATCACCGACGTGGCCATCTATGGGCCTGCCGAAGTGCTCGAGCGCTACGGGGTGACTCCCGATCAGGTGCCTGACTATCTCGGCCTTAAGGGAGACTCGTCCGACAACATCCCGGGCGTTCCGGGCATTGGCGAGAAAACGGCTTCAAAGCTGTTGCAATCCTATGGCACGCTTGAGGGGCTTTATGACAACGTCGATGACCTCAAGGGCAAGCAGAAGGAACGCATCGTCGAGAACAGGGATGCGGCGTTTGCCAGCCGTGAAGTTGCCACCATTGTGCGCGACCTCGATTTCCCCCTCGATTTGGAGGATGTCAGCTTTCCCTCGTTCGATCCGGACACGGTGGCCAAGGCCTTCAAGAAGGTGCAGTTCAACGCGCACCTCAATCGCGTGCTCAAGCTTGTTGGCCGAGAGCTTGAAAGAAAGGTTGCTCCCCTTGTTTGGGAGCCGGTGTTTTCGGGGGATCAGGCGCGGGAGCTCGTCGCCGCCGCCGTCGAACGCGGCGAGACGCTGGGCGTGGCGTTTGCCGAACCTGACCAGGTCTCGCTGTTCAGCGCTGGTTTGCACTGCGCCGTCAATACCAGCGCAGGCACGGCGCTGTTCGAGGATGGCGAAGCGTTGGAGGAGTTTGCGCAGGTGGTGCGCAACGCTCCATTCGCTGCGCTTGACATCAAGCGCAGCGTGCACCGCATCTATCCGGCCGACACGTCCGAGCCTGCCCTCCTCACCGATGAGGAACTGGTGGGAATGCGGGCTTTCGATCTGGGCCTTGCGGGGTACGTGTTGAATTCGTCGGTGTCGGAATACTCGTTCGACGCGTTGCTTGATGCCTACTGCGGCGGCGTGCTTCCCGAAGCGGAGGGGGAGGCCGAACGCGCGGCGGTCCAGGCCGCCGCCGCACGTCTGCTGGTGGGTCCGCTGACCGAGGCTCTTGAGCGCGATGGCAGCCGGGCCGCCTACTTCGACATCGACTTGCCGCTCGTCGCCGTGCTCGCGCTGGTGGAGCGCACGGGAGCCGCCATCGATGCCGAGCGCCTGGCGAAGCTTGGACAAACCACCCAAGCTGAACTGGATGAGCTTTCCCAGCGCATTTTCGACAGTGCCGGCGAGCGGTTCAACCTCGATTCACCCAAGCAGCTCTCGCACATCCTGTTCGAGGTGTTGGGGCTCACTCCTGGCAAGAAGACCCAGCGGGGCTACTCCACCGACGCCGCGGTGCTCAAGGAGCTCGCAAACGAGCACGAGTTGCCCGTTCTGGTGCTGCGCTATCGCGAGCTGTCCAAGATCAAGTCGACCTACATCGATGCCCTGCCGCGCATGAGGGCGGGAGACGGGCGCGTTCATACCAGCTTCAACGAGACGGTCACCACGACCGGGCGCCTCTCCTCGTCGGATCCGAACTTGCAAAACATTCCCGTGCGCACGGACTTCGGCCGTCAGATTCGCGAGTGCTTCGTGCCGCTTAGGAAAGGAGAGAAGTTTCTTTCCGCGGACTACTCCCAGATAGAATTGCGCTTGCTTGCCCACCTGTCGGGCGATGAAGGGCTCATCGAGGCGTTTTGTTCCGGCGCCGACTTCCATGCCAACACGGCGGCTCGGGTGTTCGGGCTCAACGTCGAGGACATCACGCCCGAGTTGCGCAGCCGCGCGAAAGCGGTCAACTTCGGCATCGTCTACGGGCAGCAGGCCTTCGGGCTCTCTCAGAGTCTCGGCATTCCGTTCTCTGAGGCCAAAGAGATGATCGATCGCTATTTCGAGGCGTATCCCGGCGTGCGCACGTACCTGGATTCCACCATCGAGGAGGCAAAGGCGAAAGGTTACGCCGAGACGATGTTCGGCCGCAAGCGCCATATTCCCGAACTGCGGGCAAGCAATGCCAACCAGCGGGGCTTTGGCGAGCGCACGGCCATGAACCACCCCATGCAGGGCAGTGCCGCCGACGTCATCAAGCTGGCCATGACTGAGGTGCAGCGTCGCCTCATGGAAGGGGAGTTCCGCGCGAAGCTGCTGCTGCAGGTGCATGACGAGTTGGATTTCAGCGTGCCGCTTGAAGAAATGGATTCCCTGAGCGCCCTGGTGCGGGAGGTGATGGAGAACGTCGCCTCGCTGCGCGTGCCGCTCGAGGTGGGAATTTCCTCCGGCGACACCTGGGCGGAGGCTCACTGAGGGGCGTATGCCGCCGTGTCGCGACCGGGAGAGGGCTGGCGGAGCTCCTGCGTCCGCTCGTCCCCTTCCGAGTCTTGCGTGAGAGGGGAGTGCCGGCGTGCGGCAGCAAGGGCGGTGTCCGCAGTCCCGGGGCGCGGCGGAGATGTGAAAATAGCCGAAATAATGGGGGGCTTCACGCCTGCGGCCTGCAAGCTCTGATATCATGATGCGGCTGAACATACGGAAATTGCGGGAATAACAGAAAATCACGCGTCAGATGTTGACTCGATGGTGACGCGCTGATAGGATATTACCTTGCGTTTTCCACTCCCCGCAAGGGAGTGCAGATTGAAAATAAATGAGGAGACGTTCATGTACGCAATCGTAAAGACGGGCGGCAAGCAGTACAAGGTTGCCCCCGGAGACAAACTGAACATCGAGAAGCTCGACGCCGAGGTTGGCGCAAAGGTCGAGCTTGATGCCATTTGCATCGTCGACGGCAAGAAGGTCGAGGCCGATCCGGCCAAGGCCGCCGCGACCAAGGTCACCGCCATCATCTTGGAGCAGTTCCGGGGTGAGAAGCAGCTGGTGTTCAAGTTCAAGAAGCGCAAGAACTACAAGAAGATGCGCGGCCATCGTCAGATGCTGACTCGCGTCGAGATCGATTCGATCGGCTCGGCAAAGGCCAAGAAGCCGGCTGCCAAGAAGGCCAAGGCTGTTGAGGAACCTGTCGAGAAGCCCGCGTCGGACGACGCCGAATAAAGCAAGGGAGGAAGCACCATGGCTCACAAGAAAGGTCTCGGATCTTCGCGTAACGGTCGCGATTCCCATGCGCAACGACTCGGTGTGAAGATGTTTGGCGGCCAGGCTGTCAAGACGGGCAACGTCATCGTCCGTCAGCGCGGGACGAAATTTCACCCGGGCGACAATGTCGGTCGCGGCAAAGATGACACCTTGTTCGCCCTGTGCGACGGAACGCTGGAATTCACGCAAGGCGTGAAGCGTAGGATCCACGTTCGTCCCGAAGCGTAGGTTTTGTCTCGCGACTGCGTAACGTTCATCTGTTTTCAGCATGCCCTCTGCAGAGCAGGGGGCATTTTCATATACAATTTGACCCAATGTGGTTACAAAGCCTATCCCGGTTCCCGCTTCTTGAGCCGAGGATGAGATAGAGGTGCCCTAATGTTTATCGACAAAGTGCGCATACAGGTGAAGGGCGGCGACGGCGGTGCCGGGTGCATGTCCTTTCGTCGAGAGGCCCATGTTCCGAAAGGCGGGCCGGATGGCGGCGACGGAGGACACGGCGGCAACGTGATCGTCGAAGCGGATGCAAGCCTGTCTTCTCTCATCGAGTATCGTTTCAAGCATCATTTCAAGGCGGATCGCGGCATCCATGGCAAGGGTGCGCGCATGCATGGGGCGACCGGGGAAGACCTGATCCTCAAAGTTCCGGTGGGGACGGTTGTTCGCACGTGCCTCGGGGAGGAATCGGATTCCGACGGCACCGGCGAGCTCATTGCCGACCTGACGCACGATGGCGAGCGGGTGACGGTGGCTCGGGGCGGTATGGGCGGTCGTGGCAACATCCACTTCGTCACGCCCACCCGTCGTGCGCCGGCCTTTGCCGAACTGGGAGAACCAGCCCAGGAGCTTTGGATAGAGCTCGAGATGAAGCTGATGGCGGATGCGGCGCTTGTGGGGATGCCCTCGGCTGGCAAGTCGTCGCTCATTGCCAAGATGAGCGCTGCGCGCCCCAAGATTGCTGGCTATCCGTTCACGACCATCGTGCCAAATCTCGGTGTGGCGCGATCGGGCGACAGCAGCTTTGTGATTGCGGATATTCCCGGCCTCATCGAGGGCGCTCACGAGGGACGGGGCCTGGGACATGAGTTTCTCCGCCATATCGAGCGCACGGCGCTCATTGTCCACGTGGTTGACCTCACGGGCGACTACGAGGGACGTGATCCCCTTGAGGACTATGAGACCATCAATCGCGAACTGGCCCTCTATGCCGACGAGCTGGCGGCCCGTCCGCGTATAGTCGTGGCAAACAAGATTGACGTGGCAGGCGTTGAGGAAGCCGCCGACAGACTGGCAGCACGCGTTCGGGAGGACTCGGTCGCGGCAGCTGGCGGGGACGAGTTTTCCGCAAGTCCCATCGATCCAAAGCTCTACCGGGTGAGTGCTCTGACCGGCCAGGGGGTTGACGGATTGAAGGCGGCCATCGCATCGAAGGTCCATGAATTGCGGGAGCAGGCGCGTGCGCTGCTTGACGAGGCGCCGGCCTATGACCAGGTATGGGAGCATAGGCATTCCGAGCGTGACAGGAGCTTCCAGGTCAAGAAGCTCTCAGACAACATCTTCCGCGTCACCGGTCCTCAGGTCGAGCGCATGGTGGTGCAGACGGACTGGGACAACGACGAGGCCATCGCTTTTCTCCAGCACCGCCTCAAGCGTTTGGGCGTGGAGCGGGAGCTTGAGCGGGCAGGAGCTGTCGATGGAGACGAGATTCGCGTTGCCGGCCGGGCGTTCGAATTCGAGTCGACCTTGGTGTCGGAGGATGTGTTCAAGGGACTTGAGCTGTGATGGGACGGTCTTGCGGCTCATCTGCCGCCCGGGGCGCTGCGTCTGACGGATGTGCCGTTGCTGCATCGGGGCGGGCGGTGACGGACGCTGACGAACGCGAGAGGCCGAGTCGGCCGCTGGTCGTGAAGATAGGGTCATCGACGCTCACGACGTCGGAGAGCTCCATTGACTATGACTACCTGCGGACGATCGCCGATCAGATTGCCCGCGTGCGGGATGCCGGTTGGCAGCCGGTCATCGTGACGTCGGCGGCGATAGCCTGTGGGCTTGAGGCACTTGGCATCGCCAAGCGCCCACATGACATGCCGAGCCTTCAAGCGGCGGCCTCGGTGGGACAGAGCGCCCTTGCCACCGCCTATGCCGAGGCGTTCGCTCCCTATGGCATCACGACCTCGACGGTTTTGCTGACCCGGCGCGACACGGCCGACCGTCGGGCGTACCTGCATGCTCGGGACACGTTGTTCCGGCTGCTCGAATTGGGGGTTGTTCCCATCGTGAACGAGAACGACACCGTCTCGGTCGAGCAGATTCGCTTTGGTGACAACGACACGCTCGCCGCCCTTGCCGCCTGTCTCATCGAAGCCGACCTCATGGTCATACTGTCCGACATCGACGGCCTGTACGACGCCAATCCACACCATGTGCCCACCGCGAAGCTCATACCGCGCGTCGAGGTCATCGACCAGGACATCATGGCCGTGGCTGGAGAGGCTGGCACCACGGTTGGCTCGGGCGGCATGATCACGAAGATCAAGGCGGCACGGGTGCTTATGGTGGCGGGCATTCCGCTGGTCGTCTGCAATGGGCGGCGTCCAAACGTCATCGTGGATGTGGCGGCTGGCGAGGACGTGGGGACGCGGTTCGTGGCTGCGCGCAGGCCGCATGAGATCACGCCGCGGAAGCTGTGGATTGCGCTGGGGGATGCCGCCCATGGCGCGGTGGTCGTGGACGCGGGGGCCAAGACGGCGCTCATCGCAAAGGGAAGCTCTTTGCTTCCGGTGGGCGTGGCGGCGGTCGAGGGGCGTTTCGATGCCGATGACATCATCGACATCAAGGATGAGCGGGGCCATCTGTTTGCGCGGGGAAAGGCGTTGGCTTCCTGCGACGAGGTGTGCTTGGCTGTGGGAAAGACGCGCGACGAACTGCGTGAGAATCGCCTGCTTGCCCATTTGGCTGACAGGCCCCTCGTGCATCGCGACGAGTTGGTGGTGTTCGAGTGATCGGGCACCGTGAAGCTCCTTGTTTATCGCGACGGCCGGAGGGCTTGAAGGCTTTGCCTGTCGCAAAATGAAGGCTGTCTCAGCCGTGAACGGCACGATAGACCGAGGGGGTCGGCGCCGATCCCGGCTTGGCGCGGGGAGGTGCCGACCCCCATCCCTTTTATCGGGAGGTTTCGCCTGCCGCTGTGCCCTTCTCCAGAGTGGGCGAATCCTCGCGTCCTTCCCTGTTGGTGGATGAAAGTCGGGAATGCTTGCGCGAGTAGGAGAAATAGATCACAAACCCCACCGCCAGCCAGACAACGAAGCGCAGCCAGGTTTCAACCGAAAGGTTGACCATGAGGTACAGGCAGATCAGGGCCGACAGAATCGGCACGACGGGAACGCCCGGCACCCTGAAGGGCCGATGAAGGTCGGGCCGCTTCTTTCTGAGCACCAAGACGCCGATGCTGACCAAAAGAAATGCGCTCAACGTTCCGATGTTGACCATTTCCTCAAGCAGGCCGATAGGGGTGAATCCGGCAACTGCGGCACACACGACGGCGATGATGATGCCGATGAGCCAAGGGGTCCTGAATGTGGGATGGACCTTCGATAGAGCTCTCGGAAGCAGGTTGTCGCGTCCCATGGAAAAGACGAGCCTGGTTGCCCCCGTCATCATGGTCAGGACGACGCTGGTGAGGCCGGCAACCGCACCAGCTGACACCAGGATGGACATCCAGCTTTGCCCGTGAAAGGCAAAGGCTTGCGCCAAGGAGGCCGATGCGGACAGCTGATCGTAGGGGACCATGCCGGTGACCACCAACGACGTGACGCAATACAGCACGGTGCAGATTGCGAGCGAGGCCAGGATGCCGATGGGGAGGTCCCTCTGCGGATGCTTGGTCTCCTCGGCGGTGGTGGCAACGACATCGAAGCCTATGTAGGCAAAGAACACCAACGAGGCCGCCGAGACTATCCCGCCCAGGCCGAATGTGGTGGGGGAGCTGCCCGAGAAGAACTGAATGAGCGGCTGGGCCATCATTGAGGCCGCCGTCGTGTCTTTAACCTGTTCGGCTGGGACAAAAGGAGTCCAATTCGACGGGTCGATGAACTGTATGCCGGCAAGTATGACAAACACCACAATGAACAGCTTGAGAGCCACCAGCACCATGTTGACCCGAAGCGATTCCTTGATGCCGAAAACCATGAGAATCCCCAGTGCCAAAATCAGGATGATTGCAGGCAGGTCGACGACTCCTCCGTAGGTGAGTTCGGGCGGCAGGGATATCCAGTTTCCGACGAGCATGCTGAAATAGCTGCTCCAACCCTGAGCGACGACCGATGCAGCCAAGAGCAGCTCCAGAAGCAGGTCCCACCCGATTATCCAGGCCACGATCTCTCCGAGGGCGATATAGCTCAGGGTGTAGGCCGATCCGGAAACTGGCACGGTGGAGGAAAACTCCGCATAGCACATGGCGGCAAGGGAGCAGCAGGCGGCGGCGAGGACGAAGCTGAGAACAACGGCGGGTCCGGCAAGCTCATGGGCTGCCCTGCCTGTCAGGGTGAAGATGCCTGCCCCGATGATCACGCCTATTCCAAAAACAACCAAGTCAAGCGCATTGAGGGATTTCTTGAGTTTGAACTCGGGCTCTTCGGCTTCGGCGAGAGATTGTTCGATTGATTTGGTGCGAAACAGATCCATGTGATACTCCGTTGTCTTCATGTCCTCCGGCTGCCACTGTCGGAAGCTTGCGTTCTCTCGCAAGGCGCCCTTCCGGGGGGCGATGCGTCGACGCGGCTTGATTCCTCGCGCTTCTTTGGGTAGGGGAGCAACATCCGTCTCGGGTCTGGGAACGGTGCCGGCCCTTTATGCAAAACGCACGTAGCATAGCCCAGTTTGCGGTGCCGTTGCAAGGGTTTTGCACTCTGGCCCGAAACTTCGATCCGCCGTCGACGCCCCGACGGGGATCGGGGGATGTTCGTTGATCAGCTTCGGGGCGCGGATCAAATCAAGGCATTCCCCTCAAGACAAAGCCTCTGGTCGTTGTGCCGGCCGACCTGCATTCCCGCGGTGCCCAGCCTTGCGGGAAGGGCGACTTTGCCCTTGGCCGCAAGATAGTGGGTCGCCTTGCTCCGCCTGATCGCTTTGTGGTATCGTCTTTCAGAGACAGCGTTTCTCGCAGATTTGTCCTGAAAGGCGGCAGAGACTGAGGGAGAGGCATCCTTCCGAGAACGTTGACGGTGCGTGCGTGCAGGTTCGGGCGCGGGCGTTTGCCGCAAGACGGCGCCTATGAGGAGCAAGGAGAAGTCGTGGACGAGGAGCGTGCTCGCGCCGAAGTGCGGCGCATGGCGGAGTCGGCCAGGGTGGCCGCAGGACCGCTTTCTCAGACATCCGACGATGAGCGGAACGCCGCCTTGCGCGCGATGGCCCAGGCCCTCCGCGATCATACGGAAGCAATCATTGAGGCAAATGACCGGGATATGGCCTCAGCGCGTTTGGCCGGCACGAAGGAGAGCCTGATCGACAGGCTCATGCTTGATTCTGCGCGCGTCGACGCCATGGCGTCGGCTCTGGAGGATCTTGCTGCGTTGCCTGGCCCTCTGGGGGAAATCCAGGAAGAGCGCACGCTCTACAACGGTCTTGCGCTCACTCGCGTGAGCGTTCCTCTCGGCGTGGTTGCCGTCGTATATGAGGCCCGTCCGAACGTGACGGCCGACGCGGCGGGAATCTGCCTGAAATCCGGCAATGCCGCCGTGCTTAGGGGCGGGAGCCTCGCGGCCCACTCCAATTCGGCCATTGCCGCCGTGCTCCATGACGCCGCTGTTGAAGCCGGCATGCCTCAAGGCTGCATCGGTTTGGTGGAGACGACGGATCGCGCGGCGGCAGACGAGCTCATGCAGCTTCATGGAACCATCGACGTGCTTATTCCCCGCGGCGGCGCGGGCCTGATCCGCCACTGCGTCGAGACCTCGAAGGTTCCGGTCATAGAGACGGGAACGGGAAACTGCCACGTTTATGTTCATCATTCTGCTGACCAGGCAAAAGCCCTTGACATCATCGTGAACGCGAAGTGCCGCCGCTATGGCGTGTGCAATGCTGCCGAGACCCTGCTCGTGGATGCGTCCATCGCTCCCTCCTTCCTTCCGAAGGCGCTGCGGGAAATGGCTGAGCGAAACGTCTTCCTGCACGGGGACAGGCAGACGTGTGAGCTTGCGGCATCGATTGGGCTTGTGCCGGGAGAGCAGTTTGCTCCGGCGACCGAGGAAGATTGGGAGACCGAGTATCTCGCTCCCGAGCTCGCGGTCAGATGCGTCGACGGCATCGATGAGGCCATCGACCACGTGAACCGCTATGGAACCAAGCATTCGGAAGCCATCGTCGCCGAGGATGCGGATGCCCGCGAGCGCTTTTTGGCGCGGGTCGATGCAGCGGCCGTGTATGCCAACGCCTCGACCGCCTTCACCGATGGCGGCCAGTTCGGCCTCGGCGCTGAAATAGGCATTTCCACCCAGAAGCTGCACGCCCGCGGCCCCTTCGCCTTGGCTGCGCTCACCTCATATAAGTATGTCCTGCGCGGCGACGGGCAGGTGCGCGCATAAGTGGCGGTGGTAAGCGAGCGATTCGACGATTTGGGAAAGGATGGCGCCCCTTGCCGCCTCGGCATCATGGGAGGCACCTTCGATCCTATACACATTGGGCACCTTGCCTGCGCGGAGCAGGCGCGCGAGGCCTACGGGCTGGATGCCGTCGTGTTCATTCCGGTGGGAAACCCCGTGTTCAAGCGCGACCGTGCCATCACGCCTGCCGCCATGCGCTTGGCGATGTGCCGTGCTGCCGTCGAGAGCAACCGGGCATTCGACGTGAGCGCCATCGAGGTCGAGCGAGGCGGCGACACCTATACGGTGGACACCCTGCGCCAGCTGCGGGCCCATTATCCGGACAATGTCGAGCTGTGTTTCATCACGGGAGCCGATGCCGTGCTCAGCATCGTGCAGTGGCGCGAGAGCGAGGCCATCGCCGGGCTTGCTCGCCTGATAGCGGTCACGCGTCCGGGATATGTGCTCACGCAGGAGAAACGGGCGGAGATCGAGTCCCGTGGCATTTTTGACATAGACTATCTGGAAGTGACGGCGCTCGCGCTCTCGTCGAGCGACTTGCGCCGGCGCGTCGCGATGGGGAGATCCATCCGTTATCTGACCATGCGGTGCGTATGCGAGTACATTGACGAGCAGGGGCTGTACCGCGAAGGGGGCATGCTCGATGGCTGATTCACCGGTTGATGCGCTCTCTGACGCCTTCTATGAGGCGCGCAGGAACGAGGTGGCGCAGCGCTTGCGGGACAAGCGCTACAAGCATGCTCTGGGCGTCGCCGACACGGCGGCGGGCCTCGCGCGGCTTTATGACGCCGACGAGCGCAAGGCGCGGTTGGCCGGACTCTTGCATGACTGGGACAAGAACTACGACGACGAAGGCATACGCCGTCGCGCCGAAAGCCTGGGCGTATCGGTTGACCCTTACGTGTTTGCCGAGATGCCGCAGCTTTTGCATGGTCCGACGGCTGCCGCTGCGCTTTCCCGCGCCTATCCCGACATACCCGACGACGTCATCCGCGCCATTGAGCTCCACACGACCGGAGCAGTGCGGATGACCGATCTCGACATGATCGTCTACATAGCCGACGCCATCGAGCCGAACCGGCGCTACGGCGGGCTTGACTCCCTCCGTGGCCTGGCGGGCAGCGTTCCTTTGGAAGAGCTGTTCGTCGCCACCTTCCAGCATATCCTTCTCAACCTTGTCGAACGGCGTAAACGCGTGTATCCTGACACGCTTACCATCTGGAATCACCACCTAGCCCGCTCGCGCGAAATCGCCGATGCGGGACCGAGGAAAGGAACAGCGTGACTGACGCGAAGAAAGACACCACTGAGGCATCCTCCCGGGAATGCGCCCTCATCGCCGCCCGCGCGGCCGATGAGAAAAAGGCGACCGACATCATGGTTCAAGAGGTGGGGGAGCTCATTGGCGTGACGGACTACTTCGTCATAGCCACGGCGGCGAACAACCGCCAGGTGGAGGCTATCATCGACGAGATAGAGGAGGCCGAGCGCACGCAGGCTCACGTGAAGCCGCTTCATCGCGAGGGCACGCAGGACGGGACCTGGTCGCTGCTCGACTACGGCAGCTTTGTGGTGCATGTGTTCCAGCCTGAAACGCGCGAGTTCTATCGGCTTGAGGCGCTGTGGAACGACGCGCCCGTCATCGACCTCTCGGCGGAAGGGCTGACCGACATCCAGTATTCCGACCGCATAGCGAAACTGCTCGGGAAAGAATAGCGCCGCCTTTTCAAGATTCAGGGCACGTCCCGGTTATTTTTTCGGGGCGTTCACTCTCCTGGGCCCGTGGGACGGGAGAGCGGCGAAAAGCTTTCTGCCTGAGCCACCGATACGACGAAGAGCGCACGGCTCGAGAGCCTCGTCGCATCCGTGGGGGCGTCCTAGCGGGCGGTGACTGCGTCGAACGCTGCCGGCAGCCCGTAGGCCGCCGCCGCTTTCAGCACGGCACGCTCGATGGCCACCTGCATCGCCTCGGTCGCGAGGATGGCGACGGCGTCGGCGGAGGCGGCAGTTTCTCCCGACGAGAACGTGAAGACCGTGTCGCCGTCGTTGGAGGTGTGGACAGGTTTGATGGCTCGCGCGTAGGCGTCGTGGACCGTCGAGGACACTTTCGTCGCCTGTGCTTTCGTCAGGGCCGCGTTGGTCAGCACCACGCCGATGGTCGTGTTGGCGCACGGCCCTGCCCCCGCCTGCGTTTCGTTGCCGGCGGGCGTGGCGTCGGTTCCCTCGGACGCCTGCTCTGACAGGAGAGAAAATGCCGCGAGCGGCTCCATGACGCGTCCGTCGTCCCCGCGGCAGCCGGCTATCCACGAGCCGTTCTCTCCGCGGACGCAACCGAGTGCGTTCACCGCGACGAGGGCGACCGCCACCAGCGACCCCCTGCGCAGGCCACAGATGCCGAGGCCCGACTTCATCGCGCGTTCTCCTCCGAGCAGCTTTCCCACGCTTGCTCCCGTGCCAGCTCCCACGTTGCCTTCGGCAAGGGGGGTGTGTGGGTCGCTGTCAAGGGCTGCCCTGGTCGCCTCCCGTCCCATCGCGCCATCGGGAAAGACGTTCTGGCCGACCAGGAGATCGAAGAGGCAGGCTCCCACCACGATGGGAACATGGGCGGTGCCGACGGGGAAGCCGATGCCGCGTGACGCAAGCTCGTCCATGACGCCTGTCGAGGCGGCAAGCCCGAACGCGCTGCCCCCTGCCAACACGACGGCGTGCACGGCTTCGATCATGTTTTCGGGGCGCAGGAGGTCGGTCTCCCTTGTGGCGGGGCCGCCGCCGCGCACGTCAACTCCGCATGTCGCGCCCTCCGGGGCGACGATGACCGTGCAGCCGGTTCCGCCGGAGGCGTTTTGGGCGTGACCGCAGCGAAATGCGGGCACGTCGGAGAGAGAGGCGACATCGAACATGGAGGGTCCTTCCTTTTTGGGTGCGCAACCACTGGTACATTGTACACGGGTTTCTCGATCCTAGGGAATCTGCGGCCGAAGTGTTGTCGCTGATGACGAACTAATGTCGGCTCTTGCGGAAAACGCTTTGCTGCCGGTATCATGAACGAGCTGTTCCAGGGCTGTTGCGCACCCGCACATCAAGGGGAGTGCGCGCTATGTCAACCTATCTCGTCAACGCCGCCTGCAAGGGGTATCCTCCGAAGCATCTCGCCGCAGCTCGACATCGCTCTCGTCCCGACCTGACGGCACGGCTCTTGCGCGAGCGGCAGGTCGTGCGCTTTGTTGTGGCGCCGGGAGGCTTTGGGAAGACGGCACTCATTTTGGAATACGCCCAGACCGTGTATGGCTATCGCCACGTGTTTTGGATCGATGCTCGCAGCCCTTGCTTCCTGCGGGACCTCGACCGGGCGATCATCGCCGAGACGCTGCTTTCCGCCGATTCGGAGCGCTTCCTCGCGGTCATCGAGGATGTCCCCCTTTTGAACGCCCAACGGGTCGAGGCTTTGTCGCGGTCGTTTGACGCGCTGCTTGACCGCGGCTGTGAGGTGGTGGTTACCTGCACTCCTCTGTGCGACGCGTTTGGGAGGCTTCAGCACGATCGGCTTAAGCTGACTGCCCGCGACCTGCTGCTGAGCGATGCTGAACTAGACGGGGTGCGCACGTCCGAGGAAAAGGCGTCATTGCCCGCGAGCAAGCTCCCTGCAGCTCAGCGCGTCGCCGGCATCCGGTGGGCTCCGGCGGGAGAGGCGCGGGCATTTGCTCAGGCCGTCTTCTGCGAAGAGCTGCCGTCAGACATCCTGCTCGCGGCGATTGTGGCACTTGTTCTGCAGGAGGGATGCCTGGCGGACATCGATGCGTTTGGGCCGTGCGGCACGGGCACGGTCTCGCTCTTGGCTGAGAATTATCCCTATGTGGGCATCGATCGGAAGCGGGACGTGTTCGAGGCGGTTCGCCTGCCGATTGAGGATCTCGTGGACGGAATGGAGGGAAATATGGAAGGCATGGTTTCCTGTTCCCGCTTCGCCAGCCGCGATGCCTTGGTGTCGCGGCTGGCCGACATTCTTGTCACGCGCTCATCGGCTCACCGGGCCTGTCTGCTCATGGGAATGCTCGGATCGTTGCAGGCTCGTGCTGCGTGGCTGGCCGATCATGGCTGTGACCTGCTGGATGCATCCTGTGTGCTCCCTGCGGTCGAACTGTATGGATCGCTGCGGGGAGGGTTGGGGTCAGCCGCCTCAGTGCTTTCTGCGGACCAGTCGGCTCGCCTTCTCGTCCTGGGCGACGATCGTTGTGCCTGCCAGCTGGCCCGGCGGCCTCTCGGGGACGTCGACGCGCCCGAGGCGGCCCGCGCCACCGCTGCCCTCGTGCTTTTCCGCGGGGGTTCCGGCGACGCACGGACGCTCGCGTTGTCGCAGCTGGCCATGCTCGCCGACGATCTCGGAGATGGCGCGGCGGGACGCACGGATCCTCTGTCGGGAGAGATATGGAAACCTCTTGCGCGCATGGCCGTCGCGTGCGACCGGTCGCCGACCCTTGCGGCGGCGACGTGGTGCGCCTGCCTTGACGCGGGCGTGGATTGCCGCGCGCTGCTGCTTGGTGCCTCGTGGATTCTCAAGCAGGCAATCTCGGCGAAGGAGGGAGGCGGAGCGCATCGGCCGGACGGCGGGACGCCGCCCCTTGGAGACGACGGGCTTGCGCGCGTTGCGGCATATGTCCGAGAGCGGGGTGATGCACGCGCGCCGCTGCCCTGCGGACTTTTTGAGGCGATGGCTGGCGTGACTCTTGAACGGGCATGCGAATGTGGGGCCGTTGACGTGCCCCCGCCCCATGCGAAGGCATCGCTTGCCATGCATCGGGTCGAAGTGGGCCTGTTTGTCCAGAGGAGCGCATACGAGCGCGTCGCGCGAGAGAGGGCGGACCAGCGAAGGGGGTTCGTCTTGACGCATCCCGACTCCTTTCGCGCGGAAGCGGGCTTGCGGCTTGAGGGGGAGACGCTCGAGCCCCTCCTGACGGTCAACCTGTTCGGCGGGCTCGATGTGCGCATCGGCGACGCCCCGGTGGATCCCCGCTGCTTTCGCCGCCAGAAGGTGAAGACGCTTCTGGCCCTTCTCGTTCTCAACCGGGGGCGCGAATTCTCGCGCGATGCACTCGTCCAGCTTCTTTGGCCCGAGAGCACCATCGAGTCCGCCCGCAAGAATTTTTACGGGATATGGTCCCTGTTGCGTCGCGCCCTGGTCACGCCAGCCGGCATCTGTCCTTACTTGATCAGGCAGCAGAATGGCTTGAGGCTTGACGGCCGCCTGCTGGTGACAGACGTTGCCCAGCTGGAATCCCTCTGTCGTGCGCTGCAACTCGAACATCCCGGTTCTGGCGGATGGGCCGCGCTGCTCTCTCAGGTCAACGAGCGGTTTTCTGACGACCTGCTTCCGAGCGAGTGCGACAACGAGCACATCATGCGACGTCGGGTTGACTATCGGAACCGGCTCGTCGATGCTCTCGTGTCGGCGTCGAATCGTCTGATACGGGCCGGCGACGTGCAGGAGGGGCTCTGGTTTGCCCGAACGGCCCTCGTGCGCGACCACACGCGGGAGGATGCCTACACCGCGCTCATGAACGCGCAGCTTGCCGTCGGTCAGCGCACGGCGGCGCTTGAAACCTACTTCTCCTGCCGCAGGTTTCTGGCGGACGAGCTGGGAATCGATCCATCGCTTGAGACCATGGGGCTCTACCATGCGATCATCGAGACCGAGGAAGCCCTCAGGTGAGGGCAGCGCGTATGAATTTCCTCTGAGTTCAGGCCCTTTATGCTAGAGTAGCAAGTATTGATTTTGCGACGAAAAGGACGGCGTAACCGCGATGGCAGGATTTCTTTCCAAGCTGCTCACGCTCGGTGAGGGCAAGCAGCTGAAGAACTATGAGGCGACTGCGCAGAAGATTAACGGCCTGGAGACCGACATGCAGGCGAAGAGCGACGAGGAGCTGCGCGCCCTCACGGCCGCTTTCCGCGAGCGGGCCGAGGCGGGGGAGGATCTCAAGAGCTTGCTGCCCGAGGCGTTCGCCACCGTGCGCGAGGCTTCCGTTCGAACGCTGGGCCTCAGGCATTTCGACGTGCAGCTCATCGGCGGCATGGCCTTGAATGATGGGCAGATCGCCGAGATGAAGACCGGCGAAGGCAAGACGCTCGTGTCCACGCTCGCCGGGTACCTGAATGCCCTTCCGGGCAGCAATGTCCACATCGTCACCGTCAACGACTACCTGGCGCGGCGCGACAGCGAATGGATGGGCCAGATATACCGTTTCCTCGGTTTGGACGTGGGCCTCATCCAAAACGGCATGCGCCCCGACAAGAAGAAGCCTGCCTATCAGGCTGCGGTCACCTATGGCACGAACTCCGAATTCGGCTTCGACTACCTGCGCGACAATATGGTGACCAGGGCGGATGCCCGCGTGCAACGCGGCCATCACTTCGCCATCGTCGACGAGGTCGACTCCATCCTCATCGACGAGGCGCGTACTCCGCTCATCATATCGGGAGCGGGGACGCAGGCCGCCGACACGTACAACAAGTTTGCGCGCGTCATGCCCAGTTTGGTCTCCGAGGTTGATTTTGACATGGACGAGGCGAAGAAGACCATCAATGCCACCGAGAGCGGCCTTGAGAAGATTGAGGCTCTGGTCGGGATCGATGACATCTACGCTGACCCTTCCGGACAGTTGGCGAACCATCTCCAGCAGGCCTTGAAGGCGCAGTTCCTGTTCCATCGCGACGTCGACTACGTTGTGGTGAACGGGGAAGTGAAGATTGTCGATGAGTTCACGGGCCGCATCATGGAGGGACGTCGGTATTCCGAAGGCCTGCATCAGGCGCTTGAGGCGAAGGAACGCGTGCTTGTGCGCGAGGAGAACCAGACGCTCGCCACCATCACGCTGCAGAACTACTTCCGCCTGTATGAGAAGCTGTCGGGCATGACCGGCACGGCCATGACCGAAGATGCCGAGTTTCGCGAGATATACAAGCTGCCGGTCGTGGCCATTCCTCCCAACAAGCCTGTCGCCCGCAAGGACGAAGACGATCTCATCTACCGCACGATAGAGGCCAAATTCAACGCTGTGGCTGACGACGTTGCCGAACGCAACGCAAACGGCCAGCCCTGCCTCATTGGCACGGTGTCGATCGAAAGCTCTGAGAAGCTTTCCCGCCTTTTGGACAAGCGGGGAATTCGCCATGAGACATTGAATGCGAAGAACCACGAGCGGGAGGCTCATATCATTGCGCAGGCGGGCCGCGTGGGCGCGGTGACCATTGCCACCAACATGGCAGGCCGTGGCACCGACATTCTGCTGGGCGGCAATCCCGAGGTGCTTGCCGACGACGTGCTTCGCTCGCGCGGCTTCGATCCCGACCTGGGTCCCGGCGAGACGGCGGAGGAAGGGCGTCCTCCTGCACCCACTGCGGAACAGCGCGCCTCTGCCCTTGACGAGGCCAAGCGGGTGTGTTCGGAAGAGCATGACCAAGTGATCGAGGCGGGTGGCCTCACGGTTATCGGCACCGAGCGACACGAGTCTCGCCGCATCGACAATCAGCTGCGAGGTCGTGCGGGCCGTCAGGGAGATCCCGGAGTGACGCAGTTCTACCTGTCTCTCGAAGACGATCTCATGCGCTTGTTCGGTGGCAACCGCATGGACTCCATCGCCCGCATGATGGAAAAGACCGACATGCCTGAAGACATGCCCATTCAGGCCGGCATGGTGTCAAAGGCCATCGAGAGTGCGCAGCGCCAGGTGGAGAGCATGCATTTTGCCGCCCGTAAGAACGTTCTCGAGTATGACGACGTCATGAACCTGCAGCGCGGGGCCATCTACGAAGAGCGCAATGCCATCTTGGACGGCAAGGACCTTGCCAATCGCATTCCCTCCATTGTCTCAGAGGCGGTGGATGCCGTGGTGTCTGAAGACTGTCCCGAGAAGTGTCCGAGCGACGACTGGGACATCAAGGCTCTTGACACGTGGGTCGCCAACATGACCGGCCGCACGGACTATGCGACGGCCGACGTTGACCACGAGGACGATCCCGCCTTGCTGGCGGAAGCCGTCTCGGAGTATCTGACGGGCGTGTATGACGAGAAGACCGCCCTGCTGGGGGCTGATGCGATGGGCAAACTCGAGGCCCAGGTGATGCTTCGCATCATCGACACGCGCTGGATGGCCCACCTTCAAGAGATGGACTATCTCAAGGCCGGCATCGGGTTGCGTGCTTTCGGACAGCGCGATCCCCTCGTCGAGTACAAGAACGAGGCATACAGCGCCTTCCAGAACCTCACCTCTTCCATGTACGAGGACTTCATGCGCACGTTGCTCCGTTTGCAGATAGCGGTGCAGAAGCCCCCCGAGATGCCCGATGCCGCGGGACCGCTGGACGGCAAGGTGAGCTACTCCTCTCCTGAGCAGGCCCTTGATTCAACTGGTGTGGGGGGTGCGGTGCGGTCGAACTCCGCGCCGGCGCCGAGCGCGAGCGCTTCTGCTCCCGCGCCGAAGCCTGCGCAGGGGAAGCCTCAGACCATCGTGAAAGACAAGGACGATCCGTTCGCCAACGTCGGCCGCAATGACCCCTGCCCTTGCGGTTCGGGCCTCAAATACAAGAAATGCCACGGACAGAACCTGTAGGGATCATGACGGACAGAGAAGACAAGAACATAGATCAGATAGCCGATCGCGTCGCCGATGCGCACGCGTACCTCCACATTGACGAGAAAAGGATCGAGCTGGGTCGGCTCGATGCCGAAGTGGCTGCTCCAGGCTTCTGGGACGATGCGTCCCATGCCTCGTCGGTGTCAAAGCAGGCGAGCGACCTCCGTGACACCATTGCGGAATACGAGGCGGCGGTTTCCCTCCTGGACGATGCGCGCGCCGCGCTCGAATTGGCAGAAGAGGATGAGGCATTTGCCGGCGAGGCTGACGAGGTTCTGACGAAGCTTGAGGACATGCTGGACTCACTCGAGATCAACTCATGGTTTGCGGGGCGCTTTGACTCCGGCGACGCCATTGTCACGGTCAATCCCGGTTCGGGCGGGCTGGAGGCTCAGGATTGGACCGAGATGCTCTATCGCATGTATGTGCGGTATGCTGAGAACAAGGGGTGGAAGGTCACGGTCCTCGATGTGGTGCCGGGCGAAGGCATCGGCCTTGACAAGGCGACCATCCAAATTGGAGGCCGCAACGCCTTCGGCATGCTGAAGAGCGAAAACGGCGTCCATCGGCTCGTGCGCATCTCGCCGACCGACGACAAGAAGCGCCGTCATACCACGTTCGCGGGAGTTGAGGTGCTGCCGGTCCTTCCCGATGACATCGAGGTCGACCTCAACGTGAGCGACGTCCGCGTGGATGTCTACCGCTCGAGCGGTCCCGGCGGGCAATGCGTGAACACCACCGACTCCGCGGTGCGCCTCACCCACATTCCCACGGGGATCGTGGTGACGTGCCAGAACGAGAAGTCTCAGCTGCAGAACAAGGAGGCCGCCTTCCGCGTCCTCAAGGCAAAGCTCTACGAGCGCGAGGAGCAGAAGCGTGCCGAAGAGCTGGCCGAACTGCGTGGAGAGCGTATGGAGAGCACGTTTGGCAGCCAGATACGCAACTACGTCCTCTATCCCTATCAGATGGTGAAAGACGTGCGCAGCGGCATCGAGACCGGCAATGTCGACGCGGTGCTTGACGGCGACCTTGACGAGTTCGTCATCGGCTATCACCGATGGAGGGTCTCGCAATAACGCGCTCCGCGTTTCTTGAAGGGGTGCTGGAGCGTGCCGAGGATCGCGTCGCGCGCAATTGCGTTCTGAGCTCGATCCGCGCCATTCCCGCCCAAAGTCGCGTGTGGGGCCATGCACTTTTCGTATTTCATCAGAACAAGGCGCGCTCATTCGTTAGAATGGGATTGTTGGCATTCGCTATGGGAAGGAACAAGCATGACCGAGCTCGAACAGCGCGCGAACGAGATGCGCATCGACATCGTGCGCATGATCGCAGAGGCGGGGAGCGGGCATCCGGGAGGGTCTCTTTCAGCTGCCGATATCCTCTGTGCGCTGTATTTCAGTGGCGTGATGAAGCACGACCCGGAGAATCCCGATTGGGAGGGGCGTGATCGCTTCATCCTGGCCAAAGGCCATGCCGCTCCTGCGCTCTACGCCGCGCTGGCCCAGGCGGGATATTTTCCGCGGGAGGAGCTCATGACCTTGCGCAAGCTGGGAAGCAGGCTGCAAGGGCATCCTGACTCGAATCAGCTTCCTGGCATCGAGGTGTCCACAGGCTCGCTCGGACAGGGACTTTCCATTGCCGCCGGCGCCGCTGCGGGCCTTTCCCTCGAAGGATCGGATGCGACGGTGTTCTGCCTGTTGGGAGACGGCGAATGTCAGGAGGGCCAGGTGTGGGAAGCCGCCATGTTCGCGGCGCACCGTCACCTTGACAACCTGGTGGCCATCGTTGACCGCAACGGCCTGCAGATCGACGGATGCACGGAAGTCGTATGTGGTCCTGGCGACCTGCATGTGAAGTTCTCCGCGTTCGGCTGGGATGTGCGGGACGTGAACGGTCATGACCTCCCCGCGCTCGTCGATGCGCTCAGCTTGGCGAAGAAAACGCATGCCGGAAAACCCCATCTGCTGGTTGCTCACACGGTGAAGGGAAAGGGTGTTTCATTCATGGAGGGACAGGCCGGCTGGCATGGCAAGGCTCCGAATGCCGAACAGCTGAAGGTTGCGCTCGCCGATCTGGGCGTGTCGGCAGGAGAGGAGGCCCCCCGTGGTTAAGCGTGCGGACGAATCGCAGAGGTTGGTCAAACGCGCGACACGCGCCGCGTATGGCGTCACGCTCGCGGAGCTTGCGAAGGAGGGCCTGCCCGTTGTGGCCGTCGATGCGGACCTGACAGGATCGACCACGACGAAGAAGTTCTCCGATGCCGATCCCGCCAATGCCGATCGCTTGTTCAACTGTGGCATCGCCGAGCAAAACATGATCGGCGTGGCCGCGGGACTCTCCATCACGGGGCATATCGCATTCACCGGATCGTTTGCCGTGTTTGGCACGGGACGCGTGTATGACCAGATTCGCAACACCGTTGCCTACAGCAGGCTGAACGTCAAGATCGCTCCCACGCATGCTGGCGTGTCCGTGGGTCCTGACGGCGGAAGCCATCAGATGCTCGAGGACGTTTCCCTCATGCGCGGGCTGCCGGGAATGCGCGTGTTGGTGCCTGCCGACTATGCGGCGGCACGTGCGGCGCTGAAGCTTGCAGCACGGACGCCCGGGCCGGTGTATGTGCGGATGGGTCGCGCTTCGGTTCCCGCCGTCTATGCCGATGACGTCGAGCTCGACCTGGGGCGCGCCTACGTGCTGCGCGAGGGCTCCGACGCCACGATCATCGCCAATGGCGTCGAGGTCGAGCAAGCTCTGGCTGCCGCCGACCTGCTTGCTGCAGAGGGCATTTCGGTCGAAGTGATTGATGCGTTTTGCGTGAAGCCCCTCGATCGCGAGACCGTCCTTTCGTCGGTTGCCAAGACGGGGTGCGTCGTTTCTGCCGAGGAGCATAATATCATCGGCGGTTTGGGCTCGGCGGTTGCCGAACTGCTGGCTAGGGAAGCGCCCACTCCTCAGGAATTTGTCGGCGTGCATGACGTCTTTGGCAAATCCGGCGAGTTTGAGGAGTTGCTTGACTACTTCAATCTGGGATCTGCGGCGATTGTCGAAGCTGTGAAGAGGGTTATGGCGCGATAGGGCATCTGCTAAAATTCAAGCGTCTCAGCACATTGCGATTCGAACGGAGCATTCTGTGACGAATGATACCAGCCAAATGGAACCTGCACGCCCTGCCGGGCGTCTCGGTGCCCATGCGGCTCACTCGGGGCAAGTGACATCGCAGCTTTCCGCGTCGCTTCCCACGCTGGAGGTGGATGACATCCCCCAGCAGACAGGAACACCTGTCATCACGTTTGACCATGTGACAAAAGTGTACCCCGCGCAGCCGAACAAGCCGGCGCTCTCTGACATATCCCTGCAGATCTACGCCGGCGAGTTCATCTTTCTCGTCGGCCATTCCGGGTCGGGCAAATCGACGTTCATCCGCATGCTCATTCGCGAGGTGAAGCCTACTAAGGGACATATCTATGTGGCCGATGAGGACCTGGTGACCATGCGCAATTGGCGTGTGCCCTACCTGAGGCGCAACATCGGGTGCGTGTTCCAGGACTTCAAGCTGCTTCCCAACAAGACGGTGTTTGAGAATGTCGCGTTCGCCCTTGAGGTCATCGGGAAAAGCAGCCACGTCATCAAGACGCAGGTTCCCGAGGTGCTGCGTCTCGTCGGGCTGCAGGACAAGCTCAACAAGCGCCCCGATCAGCTTTCAGGGGGCGAGCAGCAGCGCGTTTCCATCGCGCGCGCCATCGTCAACCGCCCGCCTCTGCTCGTCTGTGACGAGCCTACCGGGAATCTTGACCCCCAGACCTCGCGAGGCATCATGGACCTGCTTGAACGCATCAACCGCACGGGTACGACCGTGCTCGTTGCAACCCATGACCGGGAGATGGTCGATAACATGCGTCGTCGCGTCATCGCGCTCGACCGTGGACATCTGACTCGCGACCAGGATCGGGGGGTGTACGGCTTCGATGTCTAGTTTCTTTTATTTCATCAGAGAATCGCTCAAGGGCTTTGTCCGCAACCTGTCGACCGCCCTCGGTTCCATCGTCACCATCTTTTTGTCACTGCTCATCATTGGCATCTTCTTCATCGGCGGGTTTGTGGTGGAGAATATCGTGACATCGGTCGAGGACCAGGTGTCCATAGCGGCATACGTGGCCGATGATGCGTCTGAAGCCGACATCCAGACGCTTGAAAGCTACATCGAGGGGTTGGATGGCGTCGAATCGGTGGGCTTCACGACGAAGGACCAGGCCCTTGAGAACTTCAAGGAGACCAATAACACCGACATCATCGATGCTCTTGATGGCCAGAACCCCTTGCCGGCATCCATCGATGTCCAGCTGTCCGAGCCTCAGCTTGTCGAGCAGGTGGCATCATCCATCGAGAACAATGACACGTTCAAGGCCATTGCTGGCTACGACACGCCGGCCGACTCGCTCAAGTACGGGCAGAAGACGGTTGACCGCCTGTTCTCTCTCACGACTTATGTGCGCTATATCGGCATCGCGCTCATCGCGCTGCTCATCTTCATCGCGATGGTGTTCATCAACAACACCATTCGGTTGGCTATCCTTGCGCGCCGCAAGGAGATTGCCATCATGCGGTTGGTGGGTGCCTCCAACGGTTTCATTCGCGGGCCCTTCCTGATGGAAGGCGCCTTGCACGCCATCATCGGTTCGCTTCTGGCGGTCGGGGCGTTGGAACTGCTGCGCAGCCTGGCGTTGCCCAAGCTGCAGGACGCGTTTCCTTGGCTGCCCATCAACATGGGCCTCAACACGTTCCTTCTCATCTATGGCGCCCTGGTGCTGGCGGGATTGCTTATCGGCCTGGTCGGCTCGGCTCTTGCGATGCGCCGCTATCTGAAGGTATAGCGCGGCTGGCATGGCCAAGCATGGTGACAACAGGCGGGCTGTGACATCCGCGAATAAAGCGCGGAGTCACAGCCTTCACGTTGCGAAAGCGCTTTCGGGCATCATCATCGTCTTTGTTGCCTTTGTGGTTGGCTTTGCGGTTCGCGGTGACCAGGATCTTCTTGAGCGACTGGGATTTTCGTCGCTCGTGGTGGACGTCGATCGCAATCCTGGAGCGACCACGTCGGGAGACACCTATGATTCCATTGGCGCCCGCGTTGCGGAAGTCGAGGGAGTGCTGCAGACCGACAGCCTTGATTCCTATGATCTTGACACGGTGACGAAGAACGTGCTCGATGCTTTCGCCGACAGCACGCAAGACAACTACCTGCGCTACTATGATGCGTCCAGCTATGACAAGCTTCTGCAGGACAGCTCGAAGAGCTATGCGGGCATCGGTGTGCTGTTTTCCGAATACAACGGCCGCGCCTATGTCGTGGACGTGTTCGATGGGTCGGCGGCTCAGCTTGCTGGCGTACAGCAGGGTGACTTCGTCGAGGCTATCGACGGGGATCGGGATCACGATTGGTCGCAGACCGAGGTGGTGGCCGCTCTGGCGCGTGAGGAAGGCGACAGCGTTGTCGTCACCTGGCGTCGTCCCGCCACTCTTGAGGCGGAAGGGGGAGAGGAGTTCACGAAAACGCTCGTGTGCTCCGAATACCAGGTCAAAAACGTGGAGAGCGAGCTTTCGGGGTCGGTGGGCTACATCAAGCTCAAGCAGCTGACCCAGAACTCGGCTACGCTGGTGAAGCAGGCTCTCGCCGATCTTGCTGATCAAGGCGCTTCTTCATATGTGCTTGACATCCGCGACAATCCGGGCGGGTATCTCACTCAGGGAGTCGATGTCGCCAGCCTTTTTATCAAAAGTGGCACGATTGTTCAGATTGAGACCAAGGATAACAAGACGGTGAAGTCGGCGACGGGGTCTGCCGTGACGGACAAGCCTCTCGTCGTTCTGGTGAACGAGCATACGGCCGCCGCTGCCGAAGTGCTGGCGGCTGCCTTGAAGGACAGCCAGCGCGCAACGCTGGTGGGCACGGCAACTTTGGGGAAAGGCTCCGTGCAGGTGATCCGCGATCTGAGCTTCGGCGGTGCGCTACGGTATACCGCAGCCTATTATCAGAGTCCTCAGGGACATGGCATCGACGGCGTTGGCGTGACGCCCGATATGACCGTGACGGCTTCGGATGAGGGGGACAACCAGCTCACGCTTGCCATTGACACCGCCCAGTCATCCGGACAGAGCTAGGCATCATGGTGCGGACAAGGTCTCGCACGAGGAAGCGTCCCCGCAGCAATCCGCGTGGCGTGCTTTCGGTGCGCAAGGGCGGCTTTGGTTTCGTTCAGACGGCTGAGGGCGAGTACTTCGTTCCTGAGGCGAAGATGAACGGTGCCTTCCATGGCGATATGGTTGAAGTTGCACCTTTGCCCGTCGCCTCACGCGGAGACCAGCGTGGGACGAGAGCCCCTGAAAGCCGGGGCGGCAGCTCCACCCGTTTTGACGAGAAGCCGGCTGCCCGGGTGGTGCGTGTCATCGACCGGGCCCATGACACGATCGTCGGCACGTACGAGATTGCGGAGCCGTTTGGCGTTGTCGTTCCAGAAGACACGCGCATTCCCTACGACATTTTCACCATGCGGGCCGACTATCCCCAGGTGCCTGACGGGGCGCTTGTCCGCGTGCGCATCACTACGTTTCCCAGTCGCGCGACGGCGGCGACCGGCGTGATCGAGGAGGTCATCGGCCTGACGGATGATGAGGGTGCGGCCATTGAGCTCATCATTGCGCGCCATAAGCTGGAGACGACATTTTCCGAAGGAGCGCAGGCCGAGGCGCTGGATGCGACGCTTGACGTGGACGGTGCGCTTGCGGATGGCTACCGAGACGTGCGCGACCGGTTCGTGTTCACCATCGATCCCTCGGATGCACGTGACTTTGACGATGCCCTGTCGTTGGACCGCCTTGAGGCGGGGGAGGGGGCTGCGGGCTGGGCGGATGCCGACCCGTTTTCGGACGGGGGGACCTCCTTGCTGGCGGAAGCGCCCGTGGCAGGGGGGCGTGGCGAGGCCGAAACGCCTTCTCCTGGTGCAGGTGAAAGTCCAAAAGAGAACTGGGCGGGTGGGGAAAGCATGCCGCAGCCAGTGAGGTCGGCGCGATCGGCCTCTGGTGCTGGCGAAGCATTCGCTGCAGGTCGGGGGATTGGGTCGGGCGTGCTCAACGCGGGTGCCGGCAAGGCTGTGTGGCGGCTGGGCGTGCACATCGCAGACGTGTCGCATTACGTGCCGTGGAACTCATCCGTCGACCTCGACGCACGTCGCCGGGCCACCAGCGTCTACCTGGTTGACCGCGTCATACCCATGTTGCCCGAGCGCTTGTCGAACGAACTGTGCTCGCTCAAACCGGGAGAGGACCGTCGTTCCCTGACTGCCGATCTCTATCTGGATGATCGGGGCCGTCTTGTTCGCTACGAACTGTACCCTGCGCTCGTCAGGTCCGATGCGCGTCTCTCATACGATCAGGCACAGGAAATGCTGGATGCGGCCCGTCGTGATGGAGACGATGGCCCGGGCCGCCCAGGAGTCTCGCACCCTTTTCCTGCGCAGACAGCTGCTCTCGGGTGGAGGCTTTCGGCCCTCTCGAAGATAGCAGGCTTTCGATCCCGCGCGCGCAAGGCGGCAGGCGGCATTGACTTCGCGACGACGGAGGCCAAAGTGCGCCTCGACGGCGAGGGGAGGCCGGTGTCTCTCGACCTGCGCCGCAAGACCGAAGCGACGTCGGTCGTTGAGGAGGCGATGATCCTCGCGAACGAGACGGTTGCGTCGCACCTGCGCGATGCGAAATTTCCCTGCATCTACCGTGTGCATGAGCAGCCTTCTGCGGAAAGCCTTGCCGCTCTCGTCCCCGTCTTTCAGGAATTCGTTTGGTTCAAAGACATCGATCAGCAGGGTCTTGTGGACGGAAACCCCCTGGTTGTCCAAGCTGTTCTTGCAGCCAGCGCCGGACGGGCCGAGGGAGAGCTGGTTTCCACGCTGGTGTTGCGCTCTTTGAAGCGCGCCGTGTATCGGCCTCTGTGCGAGCCCCATTACGGTTTGGCGAGTGCGGCATACACGCATTTCACCTCTCCCATCAGACGCTATCCCGACCTTGTCGTGCATCGCATGCTCCGCTCTCAGCTGACGAAGCGTCCCGAATGGTTCGATCAAGAGGTTTCGAGCCTCGCTTGGCTTTCCGAGCATTCGTCCGTCATGGAGCGCGTTGCCGAAGCTGCATCCCGCGAGTCTCATGAACTGAAGATCATCGAGTATCTTGAGCGCTTCATCGGCCAAGTCTTTTCCGCCGTCATTTCGGGCGTGGCTTCCTACGGCCTGTATGTGCGTCTGGAGAACACGGCCGAGGGACTGGTGCGCATGAAGGATTTGGGACATGAATACTTCGCGCTCGATCCCGTGTTGTATCGTCTGACCGGACAGGATACCGGTAAAGTCTACCATTTGGGACAACGCCTCTCCGTCGTGCTGGTCCGCGCCGATGTGCATGCCCGCCGCCTTGACTTTCGCTTGGCTGACGAGGAAGAGAGGCGCAGCTCCGTGGTCCCTGCGCTCTGAGCTCCCTGTGGCGGCCTCCGGTGCCTCGTTTGCCACGTGCGCGGTCTCTCACCCGGTCCGTGCCCTCATTCCGATTCCGCAGAGGGAAGTCGAGCGGGAGTCATGCGGTCTTCTGAACGCCCTGCGTGATCATGCTGAAGATACTTTGATTGTCGAATGAAGTACGGTATGATGCGCATGCATGTGCGAGGCGTGCTCGCCGAAGCGTGCTGTCTCTGCGTGGGGTTGAGGCGGGGTTGGTTCCAAGCGCGAGGTTCGACAGACCTATCCTTCGAAGCGCGCTGTTTCTGCACGTGGGCTGCAGCGCATCTGCGGCTGCGTCGCGCGAGCTTATCCGCCGTTCCTGCGTAAGAGGAGCGGCGTTGGAAAGAGTTGCGAGGTTTATATGGTTCGGGTGCGTTTCGTGAGGGGGTGCGATGGAAGAGGGCGGATCAAGTGACGAGCGCGCCACGAGGCGGCGACGCGATGAGGTGGACGAACTGCTTTCGAGCACGTTTAACTCCATCCTGCGCATTGAGGAGAAGTCGCTCGACAATCGCCTGACGCACGGCCTCACCATCACCGAGGTCCATACGATCGTGGCCGTGGGGCTTCATGAGTGCAACCCCATGAATGTTGTCGCGGCGCGGCTGAACGTGACGCTTGCCACCTTGACGACGGCAGTGAACAAGCTGGTTGAAAAAGGGTTCATCAGGCGCACGCGGTCGGAAAACGACCGTCGCAAAGTGCTTGTCTCCCTGACAAAAAAGGGGAGAAAGGTGCTTCGTGCCCACAATCTGTTTCATCGCCAGATGATTGATGAGGCCCTTGCCGACCTCTCTGAAGAAGAGGAGCGCGTGTTCGTCGAAGGGCTGTCAAAAGTCAAGGCATTCTTTGACACCCAGGCGTGATTGCCTCGGTCTTTGGCCTGCATGCCCCTTTGTCAGCCGCTGCGCTCCCTTCTTGATCACCTTCGGCATCCCGCGGTTTTTCACGAACAGATGTTTCACGTGAAACATTCCGGTCCGTTGTTATCCCGAGCAGTTCGTCAGGGGCGCTCTCGCCGATTCTCTGCTTCTGCGCGTTCCGATGCCTTTGGGCCCGCGCGGCATCGGGCGGCAACCAGGCGGAAGTCGGGTGACCGCCAGGCGGCAACCGGGTGACCGCCAGGCGACAACCAGGCGGCAATCGGGTGACAGCCGCGCGGCATCGGGTGACGACCGGGCGGCAACTAGGCGGCACCGGGCGGCAACCAGGCGACAGCCGGGTGGCAACCAGGCGGCACCGGGTGGCAACTGGGTGGCAACCAGGCGACAGCCGCGCGACACCAGGCGGCACCGGGTGGCAACTGGGCGGCAGAGTCGCAGAAATCGTGAAAGTGCTTGCATTCCGCATCGGGGGACCGTACCATACTGAACGAGGAAATACTTTGATTATCAAACTAAATCAATCGTAAGGAGAACCGATATGGCCACCATCGACATCGTGAAAGACGTCCTTGTGGAAAACCTCGATCTTGAGGCTGGGCAGATCACCGAGGATGCGACGCTTGATTCCCTGGGCATCGATTCGCTCGACATGGTCGAGCTCATTTGCGACCTGGAAGAGAAGTGCGATATCGAGTTCGGCGAACCGGAGGGCATTGACACGATCGGCAAGCTGGTCGCGCATATCGACTCGCTCAAGTAGCATCGGTTCAGGACGGTTGTCGATAAACGCGACGCTTTCGGCGAGCGGGGGAAGAGGACATTCATGAAGACGCGGGTAACGGAGCTTCTGGGCATTGAGGTGCCCGTCATCCAGGGAGCGATGGCGCGCATCGCGAACGCGAGCCTGGCTGGCGCGGTGAGCGAGGCCGGAGGTCTGGGCATCATCGCATGCGGCGGCGCTCCGCTCGCCTGGGTCAAGGAGCAGGTGTCCCTTGCACGCTCCCTGACCGACAAACCGATTGGCGCGAACGTCATGCTCATGGATCCCCATGCCGCCGAGGTTGCGAAACTTTTGGCTGAACTGCGCATTGACGTCATAACCACGGGAGCGGGCAGCCCGGCCAACTACCTTGACCTCTGGAAGGAAGCCGGCATCAAGGTGGTGCCGGTGGTGGCGTCAAGCGCCCTTGCCGCGCGCATGGAGCGCCTCGGCGCCGATGCCGTCGTCGCCGAGGGCACCGAGGCCGGTGGACATATCGGCGAGCTCACGACGATGGCGCTCGTTCCTGCGGTGTGCGACGCCGTGTCCATTCCCGTCATCGCCGCCGGCGGCATTGCCGACGGTCGTGGCATGGCGGCCGCGTTCGCCCTTGGAGCAGAGGGTGTGCAGGTGGGAACTCGGTTTCTCACGGTTGACGAATGCACCATCGCCGATGCCTACAAGGAAAAGGTCCTCGGCGCGAAGGACGCGGATACCATCGTCACCGGCCGTGGCAGCGGGCATCCGGTGCGTTGCATCAAGAACAAGTTTGCACGCACCGTTCGCAAGCTCGAAGGGGATGTCGCTGCCAATGGCGATGAGCTGGAGGCAATGTATGTGGGCAGCCTGCGCCGTGCCGTCGAGGGTGACATCGACAATGGGACCATGATGGCCGGACAGTCAGCCGCCCTCGTGCACGAGCGGCAAACTGCCGCAGAAGTGGTGTCTGGCCTGGTCGCCGAAGCTGAAGCTCTTGGCGGCCTCAGCCTGTCCTCGCTGGCTGAGGCCAATGCGAAGCGTGCGCGCTTCGGCACGACACCGAGCGCATAGGACGGCGACGCATGTCTGGACAGATTGCTGCCATCGCTCCCGCTTCCCCGGTGTTCCTGTTGTCTGGCCAAGGCTCGCAGCGCCCCGGCATGGGCTGCGACCTCAAGGGCGTGCCTGAGGTTGCGGCAGTGTTTTCTTGCGCGTCGGATGTGCTTGGCTACGATGTGGCCGATCTCCTGGAGAACGCGGATCCCCACAAGCTGAACGACACGCGCTATGCCCAGCCGGCGCTCTGCGCGCTGTCGGTGGGCATAGCGCGTGCGCTTGAAGCGCGGGGAACGGCACCTGCTGCGGTCTTGGGATTCTCTCTGGGCCAGGTGAGCGCCCTGGCCGTGGCGGGCATGCTTTCCGACGAAGACACATTCTCCTTCGTCAAGGCACGCTCCGAGCTCATGGCCCAGGCGGCCGCAGCCCATCCTGGAGCCATGAGCGCGCTGCTCAAGGCCGATGAGGATGCGGTGCGGAAGGTCTGCGACGAATGTGCCCAGGGGGAGGTGCTTGTCCCTGCGAATTTCAATTGTCCGGGACAGATCGTGATTGCCGGCACGGTCGAAGCTGTTGCCCGCGCAGAGGAGGCATGGTCTGCTGGTGGGCGGAGATTCTCGCGCCTCGCCACGTCGGGAGCGTTTCATAGCCCGCTCATGGCCGACGCGTCCCGAGAACTCGCTTCCTATCTTGAGCGGGTGGAGTTTGCTGAGCCCCGCGTGCCGCTCATATGCAACACGGATGCCGAGCCCCTCGCCGCATCGGATGCACGCAGCCATCTTGCCCGCCACCTCGTGAGCCCCGTCCGTTTCCAGCAGAGCATCGAGGCGTTGCGCACGGCGGGCGCGGACACGTTCGTCGAGGTGGGTTTCGGAGGAGTTTTGGCGAACCTGGTGCGCCGCATCGACAGGACTGCGCATCGTGCGTGCGTGCAGGACCGTTCGAGCTTTGAGGAGTTGACGGGCGAATTCGCTGCCCGAGCGCAACCTTTCGTGGCCGCTTCTCCCGATTCCGAGTAAGGAGTTTCGTTCCTATGAGCATTGAGACAAACGACTTGAATGCGGCGGCTGCCAAAGCCGCTGCAGCATGTTCTCCCGGCTCGGCCGCCGTCGGCTCTCACGACCCTGTTTCGCCATCTTTCTTGGCAGACCGCGCCTCATCCCCCGATCTCACGCGTCGCAGCGCGATCGTCACCGGATCGAGCCGGGGCATCGGCCGCGCCGTTGTTGAGCAGCTTGCTCACGCGGGGTTTGACGTGTGTGTGAATTGCTCGAGCCAGCGGGGCCTGGACGATGCGCAGGAGTTTGCTGACGCGGTGGCTTCGGTGCATGGCGTGCGCACCCTTGCCGTTGCCGCGAATGTTGCCGATGGCGCCGAGGCGCAGGGATTGATCGATGCTGCCTATGGGGCATTCGGTCGGATCGACGTCCTGGTGAACAATGCCGGAATCACCCGTGACGCACTGGTCGTCCGTATGAAGGAAGAGGATTTTGACGCCGTCATCGACGTCAACCTCAAAGGCACGTTCAACTGCTGCAAGGCGGCCGCCCAGCGCATGATGAAGCAGCGCTACGGACGCATCATCAACTTGAGCAGCGTCGTCGGCGTGGCAGGCAACGCGGGCCAGGCAAACTATGCCGCATCGAAGGCAGGCGTCATCGGGCTCACGAAGTCTATCGCGCGGGAGCTTGCCGGGCGTGGCATAACGGCGAATGCCGTCGCGCCGGGATTCATCGCGACAGACATGACCGATGCGCTTTCCGAAAAGCAGCGGGAGGCCATGCTCGGACATATCGCCGCCAAACGTTTCGGCACGCCCGAGGACGTGGCGTCTCTCGTGGGCTTTCTGGCAAGTGACGACGCCAGCTACCTTACAGGACAGGTCATTTGCATCGACGGAGGTATGGCATTATGAGCGAAAGCAAGGACATCTCCCCGGAGGCACGGGCTTCTTCGACGCGTCGGCCCGATGGCACGCATCGTGTGGTCATCACCGGCATGGGCGCAATCTCGCCTGCCGGCATAGGGGTGGAGGCGCTGTGGGACGCAGTCATGGGCAAGCGATGCTGCATCGGTCCCGTGACGCGCTTCGACACGGCGGACTATGATGTGCATAATGCGGGCGAAATCAACGGTTTCGATGCGTGCGAGCATGGCCTGACCAAAAAGGAGGCCCGCCGCTTCGAGCGCTTTGTGCAGTATGCCATCGTGGCTTCTGACGAGGCACTTGCCCAATCGGGACTTGATTTGGAAGCCGAAGACGCCACGCGTGTCGCCTGCGTGTTCGGCACCGGTATCGGGGGCATCGATGAGCTGCAGCGCGGCTTCGAGACGTTGGCCGAAAAGGGACCAAAGCGGGTGAGCCCGCTGTTCATACCCACGATGATCGGCAACATCGCCGCGGGCAACCTCTCCATCCGCTACGGATTGAAGGCCGAGTGCCTCAACGTGGTGACGGCCTGTGCAACGGGTGCGCACTGCATCGGCACGGCTGTGCGCGACATTCGCCACGGATACATCGACGCGGCGCTTGCAGGCGGGTCGGAGGAGTCAGTTTCTCCCATCTGCCTGGCAGGCTTTGCGAACCTCGGGGCTTTGTCGAAGGCGGATGATCCCACCAACGCCTCTCTGCCGTTCGACGTGCGCCGCGCGGGATTCGTCGCCGGCGAGGGCGCCGGTGCGGTGATTCTCGAGTCGCTTGAACATGCGCTTGGGCGCGGAGCCACCGTGCTGGCGGAAATCACCGGTTTCGGATCGACGGGCGACGCCTATCATATGACGGCGCCCGAACCAAGTGGAGAGGGTGTGACCAGGGCGATGCTCGCCGCGCTTGAGGAGGGCGGTTTCACCCCGGCCGATCTCGGGCATCTGAACGCCCATGGCACCGGCACGCCGGCAAATGACGCGACCGAGGCGAAGGCCCTCCTTGCGCTATGCGGAGAGCAGCTTGGCAGGGAAGTGCCGGTCGTTTCCGTGAAGGGGTCGACAGGCCACACGCTGGGCGCAGCCGGCGCTCTGGAGGCCATCGTCACGGCATTGTCGGTGGCACATGACTGCGTTCCTCCCACCTGCGGTTTCATGGAACCCGATCCGGAGTGTCTCGTGAACGTGCTGACACAGTCCAAGACGGGCTATCCGCAGAAGGTGGCTCTGTCGAACTCGTTGGGATTCGGGGGGCACAACGCGTCGCTTGCCCTCTCCCCATTTGAAGCAGAAGCTGTCTGAGCTGGCATGCCGAGCATCCTGTGCCGCTCGGCATGCCGTGACGTTTGCTGAAAGGAGCAATCCATGGATATCGAATACCCCTGCGACAAGGAAGCGGTGCAGCGCGTGCTGCCGCATCGCGACCCGTTCTGCTGGGTAAGTCGGGTCGTTGCCTGCGATGCGGGCAAGACCGTGGAGGCGGAGCTTGACGTCGACCCCAATCTGCCGCTGTTCGCAGGGCATTTCCCCGGGCACCCGGTCTTGCCGGGCGTCATCATCATGGAGGCGCTTGCCCAGGCGGCTTCGTTCTGCCTTCTCGTCGACCGTGGTGCCGAGGGTACACTTGGCTTTCTCACCGGCATCGACGGAGCGAAGTTCCGCCGCCAGGTGACGCCGGGGGAGACGCTCACGCTGAAGGGAAGAATCGTGAAAGCTTCGTCACGCCTGTGCGTGGCCGAAGTGGAAGCTTCGGTCGACGGCCATGTGTGTGCGACGGCGACCCAGAAATATGTTTTAGCGAAAGCGGGGGAGTGAAAAACCTGCCTGTCGAGGTGTCTCTTGCTGAGGGGCATCATTGCATGCGGCCCGTCGGAGGCACGGCGTGCCCGTTGAATGAAGTGCTGGTGGGAAGAAAGCGGAAGGTTGTTCGATGAAGCAGCGCAAGCAGGATTACATAACCATCGGCTCGGATGGGGCGATGCTCGTGCAGGGCGCCTCTCAGGTGACGCCCGAGCCTGCTTCTCGAGGGGTCGACGTCGCCTATCGCCTTCCCCGTATGGCGGAGGAGGCTTCTGCGAGTCTGCCCCTTGCTCCCAATGCCATCGATGCGGCCGATGCGGTTGAATTCATCACGTCTTCGACCGGGCCGGCGACATCTTTTCAGCAGGCCGACGCGAGCCAGGTGCCCGACGAACAGGAGATGCATCCTGTTGCCCTTATCATGGCGCGCGCCAAAACCACCAAGCATCTGGTGCCTTCCATCGTTGATGCCGGCTTTTCCGCCTATACGGTCTACACACAGGACAAGCGCTTCGATTCGCGCTGCAAGGCGGCTCAGGGATCGGTGTGCTTGGGCGACACATACTCCGATGCCCTCCTCTGCAACAGCTATGCCGTGCTTGCGGCAGCTGATGAGTGCGGTGCCGCGGTCGTGCTGCTGTGTGACGAGGCTCTTCCCTTGGCAAACGTGGACAGCTTCCTCGCCCGAGCTGCCGCGCGCGGCATGCGTGTGTTTCGGGCCACGGACTCCTCGGTCCCGCCCATGGGATGGATTCTCTGCTCGACAAGCAAGGTCATCTCGGACGACGGTTCATGGCGTACCTGCCCGCACTGCGGCTTGACCTTCGACGCGGCTTGCGTTTCTTCCGCCCATTACACCTGTCCGGCATGCGGAGGCTATCTCCGCATGTCATCAAGCGAGCGAATCGATGACTTGCTGGATGCCGACAGTTTCACCGAGTGGAACAGGAACACGTCCGAGGCCGATCCGCTCAATTTTCCCGGGTATCGTGAAAAATTGGCCGCCCAACGCCATAAGACCGGTTTGCGGGAGGCTGTGCGCACGGGCGAGGGCCGCATTGCGGGCCTTCGCACGGCTCTTGCCATCATGGACTCCCAATTCTTCATGGGATCGATGGGATCCGTCGTGGGGGAGAAGATCGCCCGCATGGTGGAACGCGCCACCGACGAACGCTTGCCGGTGGTCATCTTCACGGCATCGGGCGGCGCGCGCATGCAGGAGGGTTTGCTGTCTCTCATGCAGATGGCCAAGGTGTCCTGCGCCCTGTCGCGCCATGGGGAAGCGGGCCTTCCCTACGTCTCGGTGCTCACCGATCCCACCACCGGTGGCGTGACGGCTTCGTTCGCCATGCAGGGGGATGTCATTTTAGCGGAGCCTCATGCACTTGTTGGCTTTGCGGGCCAGCGCGTCATCAAGGACACCATCAAGCAGGAACTGCCCGCGGGGTTCCAGACAGCAGAGTTCGCTCTCGAGCATGGTCTGGTGGATGCCATCGTGCCTCGCGAAGAGCTGCGCGAGAAACTCGCTCATATCCTTGCCATACATCTTGCGACTGCGGCCCGAAACACGCCGGAATCCGGCGGATACGAAATATTCGTCGATTATGCGAAGGTGCGGGAAAACCTTGAGCAGGGGACCGATACCTACAACACGGTCACATTTGGTGCCCTTGAACCGGTGCGTCAACCTCTCTCCGAGGCTGCCGGTTGGGGGCCGCGATCTCTGAGGAACCGTCTTTCGGAGATTGCCGGTCAGCTTGATCGCAGGCGCGACGCGCTGTCTCTGAAGCGCCTGCAGGACGCGATGCTCGCCGGCCAGTTTGATGCCGAGGCGGGTGAATCGCTTGAGGGTGCGGCGGCCGATGTGCCCGTTGATGGATCGAACCATGCATGGGAAAGCGTGAAGTTGGCCCGCAACACGCATCGCCCGACGGCGAAGGCGTACATAGAATCTTTCGTCGACGGGTTCATCGAATTGCATGGCGATCGGGCCTTCGGTGACGATGCGGCCATGATGTGCGGCCTCGGCTGGATAGACGGCCGCGCGGTGACGGTGATAGCTCAGGAGAAAGGCGTGGATCTGAAAGAGCGCATTCGGCGCAATTTCGGCTGTCCTCAGCCGGAAGGCTACCGAAAGTCGCTCAGGCTCATCCGCCAGGCGGAGAAGTTTGGCAGGCCGGTGGTTTGCCTGGTGGACACGCAGGGAGCGTTTTGTGGCATGGAGGCCGAAGAACGAGGACAGGGCAATGCCATCGCCGACAACCTGCTGGCGCTTGCCAGCGTTCGCGTCCCGGTGGTGAGCGTGCTTCTGGGAGAAGGAGGCAGCGGCGGTGCCCTTGCGCTGGCTTTGGCCGACAGGGTGGCCATGCAGGAGCACGCCGTCTATTCGGTGCTTTCTCCCGAAGGCTTTGCGTCAATCCTCTGGAAGGATCGGGCCCGTGCACCGGAAGCCGCGGCCGTCATGAAGATGAGCGCGCGGGAAGCGTGCGAGATGGGCATTGTGGACGAAGTTGTGAGCGAGGGACCTGCGCCGGCTCATGAGAATCCCCGCATTGCGGCGGAGCGTGTGCGTGACTATATCGTCACGGCCTTGGACGCGCTGTGCGACGTTCCTCTCGATGATCTTTTGAAGAACCGCTACGAACGGTTCGGCAAATTCTGACGCCTCCCTGAAGGAGGGTCTGATTCGGCCGGATCGGATTGGCAGGGCCGGAATGGGCTGGGGTAGGCTGAGCTGGGCCGGATTGAGCCGAATCGGGCTGAGCCGGGTTGGGTCCGATTGGCTGTGCTGGACTAGGCCGGGCCGGATTGGCAGAAAGTTCTTCCGAGGGGCAGTTTTTTTGGCTGTAGGTCCGCGAAGCTGACGAAAACCCCCGGTTATGTATTCTGATAGGGCGCTGTCTTCGAGAAAACTGCCCCTCAGGCCGTTTCCCAACCAATCCGGCAGGGAAGCGGCATTATGGTGGGATATGGCCTTGTTATCGGAGGCGACCAGCCGCACATCGAAAGCGGGTTGAAAAGGCCGCGCTTGGCGAAACCGACATATCCTAGCCCTGCAGAAGGTCGATCAGATCCTCCTTGCTCAGGGAGGCGAGAGAGATGCCGCTCGTGCCGATGATCTGGCCCGCAAGCTCGCTCTTCACCTCTTGCAGGTGGACGATGCGCTCCTCGATGGTGCCCTGCGCGATGACCTTTTGCACGCTCACCACTTTAGTCTGCCCTATGCGGTGGGCCCGATCGGTCGCCTGATCCTGCGCGGCGGCGTTCCACCAGGGATCGGCATGGATGACCACGGTGGCTCCGGTGAGATTGAGGCCCGTTCCTCCCGCTTTCAATGAGACCAGAAACACAGGGGTGTCATCGGCATTGAATGCGTTCACCAGCGCAAGGCGTTTCTTTTTCGGCGTGGACCCGACTATGGTGTAATACGAGATGCCCTGTGTGTCCAGGCGGTCCGCAATGAGGCTGAGAAAGCTGGTGAATTGGGAGAACACAAGCGTTTTTTCTCCTGCATCCATGGCTGACTCCACCAGTTCCATGATGGCATCGAGCTTTGCCGCGTGCCCGGTGTAGTCCTCATATAGCAGATGGGGGTCACAGCACAGCTGTCGCAGCTTGGTGAGTTCTGCGAGTATCTCGACCTTGCTTTTCTCGGCTTCTCCGCCATGCTTGCCGTTTTTCTTCCGCTCGTTTTTCTGGGAGGTCAACGATTCTCTCAACCGCTGTTCATGGGCTGTGTAAAGGCGCTTCTGCTCGCCCTCCAGCGGTGCGTACACGATGGATTCCAGCTTCTCCGGAAGGTCGCGCAACACCTTGATTTTTAAACGTCGAAGGATGAAGGGGCCGACCAGGGCCTGCAGCCTCCGCGCCGCCTCCTCGTCGCCGCCGACGATGGAGAGCTCAAAGTGTTCCCGAAACCGCGCATAGGGTCCCAACAATCCCGGCATGAGAAAGTCAAAGATGCTCCAGAGCTCGCTCAATCGATTCTCGATGGGTGTACCGGTGAGCGCGAAGCGGTGAAGCGCGTTGACGCGCTTCACGTTTCTTGTGGTGAGTGTGGCGGGATTCTTGATATATTGCGCTTCGTCGAGCACGCAGCAGAAAAAGGTTCGGTCGGTGTAGTCCGCTGCGTCGATGCGAAGCAAATCGTAGGATGTGACCAGGATGTCACATCCGGGCGTTGTGCGAATGCGCGCGCGGTCGCGCTTGGTGCCGACGACGGCGCACACGGTCAGGTCGGGGGCGAAGTGCTCGAATTCGGCCAACCAGTTATAAACCAACGAGGCGGGGCAGACGATAAGGCTGGGACCGGTGGCTCGCGCTTCCTCTTGACGCGAGAGCAGCAATGCAATGAGCTGCGCTGATTTGCCCAGTCCCATCTCATCTGCCAAGATTCCTCCAAAACCGGCATCGCAGCGGGCGGAAAGCCAGCGGAACCCGTCGACCTGATAAGGCCGCAAGGTGCCTGCAAACGAGGGGGGAACCTGATAGTCGAGCTCGTTGACGCTGCGAAAATCCTCCACGTACTGCGTGAAGGATCGATCTCGATCAAGATCCGCCTCTTCATCAAGATAGAATGCTCGGTATGAGGGAAGCTCGACCGAACCCGAGGCGAGTTGCTTGGATGTGATGCCCAGATCGGAAGCCAGGCGATCAAGCTGGGAGAGGTCGAATCCTTCCATGTTGAGGAACATGCCGCTTTTGAGGCGATGGTAGCGTTTGTGCTTGCGATAGCTTGCAAGCATTGCCGCCAGCTCGCGAGCGGGAAGGTCGTCCGATGAGACCGTGAGGTTGATCAGGTTGCCGGTGAGCGAGACTCCCAAAGAGATGCGTGGCTTGCCGTCTCGTATGAGGCGGTCGAACGCAGGGGTGGTAAACACGGTTCCCAAGGCACGGAATTTCAGAAGGCCTCCGAAGACCAGATTTGCTATCGCCTCGTCATCGTCGAGAGGGATAGGGGATCCTACGTCGACGAAGTAGTTCTCCACGAGGCTTTTCGCTTTCATTTCCATGAGCTCGTCGCGCAAGGGCCCGGGGGTGCTTTCGTCTTCTTGCTCAGAAGCGTGGTCGCTCAGATGGTGGCGCTTGTCTCCGTATCGCGCTTGGGGGTCACACGATACGCCTTGGTCGGTTCTGTCGAAATAGAACTCCAGGTGGCAGGGCACTGGCCGGTAGGCTTGCAGGCTGCGAGGCGCTTGAACGGCGAGGCCCTGCTCGATGGCAGGGAGTATGGTTGCGCAGAACAGGGGCATGTCCTCTTCGGTCACGATCACCTGGTCGTCTTCGCTTTCGTACACGCTACGGAGAAACTCTGAGCAGGGGGAGAACGCTGGAGAACAACGGTAAAACAGGTCATCTTGCCAGATATACGAGCGATCTCCACTGGTCACAACGACAATGTTTTCAGTTCGGCCGATGGCGTAACCACCCTCGTCCATGCGATGTAGACGAATTTCGAGAGATGGGTCGCCTTCGACGATATGGGCCTTGGTGAGGGACCGGGTGCCGTAGTCGGCTCCTTCGACCGTGAACGTGTTTTCCTCAAGCGTGTCAAGCAACTCGATCACTTCGGAGTCAGACAGGTCAAGATCACGGGCTGCTTCGTTGCGAGAGCTGTAGTATCCATGCATCGTCCTGCTTGCCTGCGCTCGAAGTGATACCGCACGGTCCAAGAAGCGTGCGACAGCCCGTGCCTGAGGAGTCAACGCGTTGGGCGTATGGGCGAAGGCGAGCTTCTTGCCGTAGGAGAACCGTTCTCCTGTCCTCATATGCTGGACGAAGTCGGAAATATTTTTCAGGACGTACGTGCCTTGGGGGCCCACGAGTTTGAAGTGAACCGACCACAGACGAAAGCCGTATGAGAAAATGGTCTCAATGCTGACCTCTTCCTCTTCGGCGGCATTCGCCTCCTGCGCCGTGCGTTTCATAAGATCCGCTATACAGGACGATGTCGAGGCGCGTCGATTTTCCTGGTAGCCCATAAATCGTTCGGGTGATTTGTTGTAGGAGAGAATGAGCGCTGCGCAGTGTTTGCACATGCCGCCATACTCATAGGAGGCCGGACACGTGCACGAGTAATCGATGATGGCATCCTCGGCTTCAGAAAAACTGACCGAGGTGCGGTATCGATCGTCCCATCCGCTGCTGCTGGCCACGAATGCGCTCAGCATGGTTTCGTCGCCGTTGTAGCGACATATTTTGGTGAGGATGTTCCTGTCTGACGACGCGATTTGCCGGGCCCGCCTCAATGTGCGGGGATAGCAATGTTGCCCGATTTCGGTGTCGGATATCATACGGCTCTTTCATCTCGAGGTAATCCTCCCAGTATACTACAGAGAACGTTCGTTCGCGGGTATGCCATGTCAAATGTGAAGGGAAGAGGGAGAGGCGTCGTGCTTGTGGGCAAGGGCGGGTAGGTAACGCGGACGGTGGAGCAATCTTGGCTCGAAATCGAAAAATGCTCAATCTTGATGAGTTATCGTTGATCATTAACTTATACTTTGGATCGTGGGATGCGAGGGCAAGTCTCTTCTGGTTTCTCTCTTTCCCTATCAGAGATGTTGCAATGAATTGACGAGCTCGAAAGAATTGGCATAGTGCATTGCAGGCCCTTGTGATTTTTTTGATGCAAGAAGGCTGCCGGATTGTCGAATGGACAAGGCCGACGCCCAAGGTTGCCTATGAAGGGCTGCTTTGACTCATTCTTTGGGGGCATTCTTTTCGAGGGGCGATTGGCATGAGACGATATGCGCATTCGGTGGACGGGGAACCTGAGCAGAGCTGGCAACTGCTTGAAGACCATCTTATCGGAACCGCAAAGAGGGCGGCGCGCTTCGCGCAGACTTTTGGCTGCGGGGATTGGGGCTACGTTGCCGCGCTTTTGCATGATGTCGGGAAAGTCGACGATGCGTTCCAGCGGCGATTGCGAGGTTCGGGCGAGCAGGTTATCCACTCTAATGCTGGAGCGTGTGGCGCCCGGCATCTTTATGGCGAGGACATAGGTAACCTGCTTTCTTTTGCGATCGCGGGACATCACGGTGGCATGCCCAATGGACTCCAACGTAGCTTTTTGAAAGGCGGGATCGAGGCTCCCCGTTCTAAAAATCCTCTATCCAAACGCTTAGGATCCCTCGATCTTGCGAAGGCGGCAGAAGAACTTGAAGAAGTAAGAAATCTGCTAGAAAAGAGGGGCGTAAATCTTCCAGCTAAGGACGATATAGCTATTCCGGATTTTTTGATGAAGATTCCGCCAGCATGCGGGGACAATGAGCGTGGTCATAAAACTGCAGTTTCTCTCTATGTTTTTTTGCATATGCTTTATTCCTCGTTGGTGGATGCTGACTATTTGGACTCAGAAGCCGCCATGGCTGTCGATGTTTCCGATGCAAGAAACACGCTTCAGACGGATAGTCTCGAAGTTCTATCCGATAGGCTTGACGGCTATATGGATGCCCTGATTGGTGGATCTGCGTCAAGTGCCGTCAATCAGGCACGCGTCGAGGTTCGGCAAGATGGCCTCAAAGCTGCTGAGTGGTCTCCGGGTCTTTTTAGCATGAAGGTGCCGACGGGAGGGGGCAAGACGCTTGCCTCCCTTGCCTTTGCACTGCGGCATGCGGTTCGACACGGTATGGAGCGCGTAGTGATTTCGGCACCGTATATGTCAATCACGGATCAAAGCGCAAAAACCCTTCGTGCGATATTCGGTGAGAAAAACGTGTTGGAGCATCAATCGTCCTATGATTTCGAAGACGTTGATGAAGAACTGGCGACGTCGTTGAGACTTGCCATCCAGAACTGGGAATCGCCGATCGTCGTAACCACCAATGTCCAGCTGTTCGAATCGCTGTTTTCAAACAAACCGGGGAAAAGCCGTAAAGTTCATAATATGGCAAACAGCGTCATTGTTTTGGACGAGGTGCAAATGATCCCCGACTCATTGCTTAAACCGACGCTCGCAATGGTCGAGGTGCTCGCTTGCGACTATGGCTCCAGTATGGTGCTTTGCTCGGCTACGCAACCCCCGCTTGACGGTCTCTGGCCCTTTTCTTCGAAACCGCGCGAGATTGTGGAACAGCATGACGTTTTTGCACGGGCGTTTGACGGACGCGTTTCATATGAGAACCGAGGTGAAATTCCGGAAGAGGCATTGGTCAATGAACTGGCTGGCTTGACTCAGGGTCTATGCATAGTTGGCACCCGCAAAGAGGCTCGCATGCTTTATGAAGACATAGTTGGATTGCTTATTGCCCAAGGCAAGGTTTCTTCGAGGGAAGAGGCGGTTACCGCCGGCTATTATCATCTGAGCGCATTCATGGTGCCGTCTCATCGCTTGTGGGTGCTTAAGGAGATTCGAGAACGCCTGGATGCAGGCAAACGATGCGTGGTCGTTTCGACTCAATTGGTGGAGGCTGGAGTTGATGTGGACTTTCCTGTAGTTTATCGCGAGTTGGCTGGTATGGATTCGATCGTTCAAGCTGCAGGACGGTGCAACAGAGAAGGATCTTCCGGTCAAGGGACGATTGTCGTCTTTGAGCTGAACGTGGACGGTCAAGTGCAGAAAACGACCCCGTGGTTGGAAGATATGAAAAAAATAACCCGCATGGTCATTCAAGATAATGGAGGAATCATAAGCAATGAGCTGGTAGAACGCTTCTTTATGCAGCGGTATCGCTATGCCAAACTCGACTCGCGCGGGGTTTTTGAGCACATGATTGGACTGCGAGGGGTTTCAGAGATGCAGCCTGAACAAATTGCATACGACTATAAGTTTATTGAAGACAGCACTGTTAGCGTGGTTGTCCCGTGGGGTGTGGAGGGTAGAGAGATGCTTCGCGAAATACGTGCTTCAACCTTTCCCGCAAAACTTGCCACGAAGGCACAGCGCTTTAGCGTAAGCATGCGGGAACGTGAATTTAGGACGTACTGCGGCAACGGTGCAATCGAGCAGGTGCCCCCCTTCTATGTTTTGCGCGATGATGCAGGAGGGGAGCGTTTGTACGATGACGCAGTCGGTCTGCTGACTCCTGGAGAGGGGGTGATGGATTCGCTGATTAGCTAATTTAGTCATTCGATGCTTAAACAGGGAAGGAGGAACCATGGGATATGGATTTACCATTTTGGTGCAAGGTCCGCGTGCGTGTTTCACGCGCCCGGAAATGAAGGCCGAGCGCGTAAGCTACGACGTCATGACGCCTTCGGCGGCGCGGGGTCTCATTGAAAGCGTGTATTGGAAGCCTGCAATCAGATGGCGCATCGATAGCATAGAGGTGTTGAACGAAATAAAGTTTGACACGTTTCGCCGCAATGAAGTGGGAGGCAAGCTCAGCTATCGCAATGCCAAGACGGCGATGGAGCGGGGATCGGATGTGTACGAAATTGCCTCTTCTGATCGACAGCAGCGTGCCACGATGTACTTAAAAGACGTTTCCTATGTGGTGCAGGCTCATTTTGACCTGACCGCTGATGCTAGTGAGGGCGACACTGAAGAGAAGCATTACAACATTGCACTCCGGCGACTGAGAAAAGGGCAGTGCTTTAATCAGCCCGTACTGGGTTGTCGGGAATTTCCCGCTCAAGTTGATCTTGTTGACGAGGCCGACTGTCTCACGCGCTTCTACGCAGGTTCGGGTGAGCGGGATTTGGGTTTCATGCTTTACGACATCGATTTTGATAATGGCATGGAGCCGCAGTTCTTCCGAGCAATCATGCGTGATGGCATCATTGACACTCGCCGCAATCATGCGGAGGTGGTCCGATGATCATTCAAGAGCTGGGAAAGTTGTACGAACGTCTTGTGAACGACTCTTCCATCGGCGAGGAAACGGCACCTCCACGGAACTACACTAGCGAAAATGTACGCTGGGTATTCGAGATAAATGAGGCGGGCAAACTTCTCCACGTGCACTCATTTACCGACGATCAAAATGACGGTCATGTCGTAACAAGGTTAATGGCTGTCCCAGAACATGCTACTCGCAGTGGAACGAAGCCTATCCCCTTCTTTCTCTGTGACAGTGCGGCGTATTTTGCCGGTATGGATGAGAAGCGTGGCATCGAGAAATTTAAGGCCGCCAAGGATTTACATGAGGCCGTCTTAAACGGTTGCAGTGATGTAGGGGCTCAGGCTGTTCTCAATTATTTTAACCAAGAACATCCGCTTGACGGAGTTGATGAAGGCACTCTGACGGAGCTTGGAGAGAACTCGGGGTTTGCCGTCTTTCAATTGTCTGGTGATGCCGGGTGGCTGCATCAGCGTCCTGACGTGCGGAGTGCGTGGAGCGCTTATTGTGATCAGCCGGACGAAGATGTGGTTCTGGGACAATGTTCGGCAACGGGCGAGCATGGACCTATTGAGCGTCTGTTTCCTCAGGTGACTGGTATTCCAGGTGCGCAATCGGCGGGCGCAAGCCTCGTGTCATTCAATTGTGACTCATTCGCATCATATGGCAAAAAACAGGCATATAATGCATCGATCTCTCATGCAGCAGCCCTTGATGCTGGTTCGGCGCTCCGGTACTTGTTTCGCGACGAGCAGCATCGAATGCGATTTGGCGACACGACAATCTTGTTTTGGACCGACCGTCCCGCACCGACAGAAGAGGGCTTGTTCCGTGCGATACTGGGTAGAAAGGATGCCGAGGATTCTGCTGCTGTCGAACGCTTGAGAAATTATTTCGTCGACATGAGGGCAGGTCGAACGCTTGAGGATCTTGATTTGGCAACACGTTTCTACATCGTGGGTCTGTCTCCAAATGCCGCACGCCTATCGGTTCGTTTCTTTTCCATTGACTCACTTGATAATATTGCGCGAAATTTCGGACTCTACCTACAGGATATACAGATGGTGGGATGCGACAAGACATCTATCTTCAGCTTGATGCGTCAGGCGGCGGTATTGGGTGATTTGAAGAATATGCCGTATACCTTGGTGCATTCCTGCGCGGATGCGATGTTGAAGGGGACTCCGTTTCCCCGCATGCTTTACCTGTCCATGCTGACGCGCATGCGGGCTGATCAAGGCAGAGGCAAACCCTGGGATATGGGTGAGCGGGCATCTGTCATGAAGGCGTATCTTGTTCGAAAGCAACGGTTGACGGGATTTGACGATTCTGATGGAAAGGGCCTGACAATGAGTCTAAGCAACGAGAACGATAATCAAGGATATGTGCTTGGTAGGATGTTTGCGGTCATGGAACGTGCTCAGAGCGCCGCTATTGGTTCGGTGGGTGCTTCTATAACCGATAGATATATCGGAGCTGCGTCGACTACGCCTGGACGCGTGTTCCCCAATTTGTTTCGTGGTTTGCAAAACAACATGTCAAAAATTCGCAAGAACAAGCCTGGCTGGGCGGTTAATCTCGATAAAGAAATGAGTGCGGCCGTCTCCCTCATGGATGGGACCCAGTCTCTTCCGGCATTTCTCGACGAGGAAGGACAAGGGCAGTTTTTTATTGGGTACTACCAAGAGCGTGAGAAGCTATGGCAGAAAAAAGATGCGAATGACACTGCCCTTGCTGACGTAATTTCCGAAAACTGAAAAAGGAGTAATCATGAATGAGGCTATCTCTAACCGGTATGATTTCGTTTTGTATTTTGATGTGAAAAACGGAAATCCTAACGGTGATCCCGATGCGGGCAACTTGCCGCGCATTGATCCAGAAACTGGCAAGGGAATCGTTTCTGATGTATGTCTGAAACGCAAGATACGCAACTATGTCGACTTGGTAAAGGGGGAGTCGATCGATGATCCCGATACGTCAGAAGGAGAAAAGGGCTACAAAATATATGTGCAAGAGGCCGCAGTTCTCAATAACCGCAATAAAAAGGCTTATGTGCATTACGACATGAAGCCCGATTCGAAGAAACTTCCTAAAAATAAAGAAGACCAAATAAAAGTCACACAATTCATGTGTGATAATTTTTTTGATATTCGCGCATTTGGTGCCGTTATGACTACAGAGATCAATTGCGGGCAAGTACGCGGTCCTGTCCAGCTGTGCTTTGCTGAATCGGTGGACAGAGTGATGCCGATGGATATGAGCATCACTCGTATGGCGGTCACCAATGAAAAGGATATTGAGAAAGAAAGAACCATGGGGCGCAAGCAGTATATATCTTATGGCTTGTATCGCGTCGAGGGCTTTATTTCTGCATCCCTCGCTGAGAAAACGGGTTTCAGCGATGCTGATCTTTCTTTGCTGCGGGAGGCGCTGATGACAATGTTTGAAAATGATCACAGTGCAGCGCGTGGCTTGATGTCCTCGAGAAAACTTGTTATGTTTAAGCATGAAAGCAAACTGGGCAACGCTCCGGCATATAAGTTGTTTGATACCGTTTCCGCTAAACGGCTGATCCCGAACGAGCAAGAGGCGCGGTCATTTTCCGACTACAAAATTGAGATTGACGAAACTGCCATTCCCGAAGGAGTGACGGTTTCGGTGTTCGAATAGCAGATGACAATATGTACTCGGAAGACGAGCTGTTGTCGCTATCAGGCTTGCAACATTTGGCTTATTGCGAGCGACAGTGGGCTTTGATTCACCTTGAGCAGCAATGGATCGAAAACTTCGATACGGTGCGTGGTGATCTGTTTCATGAGCGGGCGCATGCCGCTGGATATTCATCGTCTCATGGCATATGTGCCGAGCGTGGAGTACACGTCAGAAGCCTCGATTTGGGAATATATGGAATTGCCGATGTCGTTGAATACGATCAGGGTGACTCCAACCGCATCGTTCCCGTCGAGTACAAAGTAGGCAAACCAAAAATTGAGGCATGGGACAGGATCCAGGTTGCTGACCAGGCGATATGCCTTGAAGAGATGCGTGGTGTGCGTATAGATGAAGGGGTACTTTTCTATGGGGAAACGCGACGCAGAGAAAGAGTTCCTATAGAAGCGGGACTGCGTGCTAAGGTTTTTCGGATGACGGAACGGATGCATACTCTCTATCGTGGTGGACTGACTCCAGTGGTTCAAAAGTCAAGGAGATGTGCCCGATGCTCTTTGCGTGAAGTATGTATTCCCGAATCATTCGCCTGTGGTGCTTCTGAATATTGGAAAAGAGAGGGGGAGGAGTTAAATCCATTGTCATGAAAAAGCTGCTTAATACCTTATATGTTACCAATCCCGATGCTTATGTTCGAAAGCAAGATGACGCTGTCAATATTCTTGTGAACAACGATGTGACCATGAGCATACCTTTTCATGTCTTGGAAGGAATGGTGTTGTTTGGTCATGTGGGGTGCAGCACGGCGCTGCTTCGTGAGTGTGGTGCGAAGGGAATTGCCGTTGCATTGCTGGATGAAAGAGGCCATTTCCTTGCACGTATTCAAGGACCAGTTTCTGGGAATGTTTTATTGAGGAGAGCTCAGTTTTCTAAATCCGGTGATTGCGACTATGCTCTTGAAATGGCGAAACGCTTTGTTTTGGGCAAGCTGCACAATTCGAGAATAGCCTTACGACGATGCATAAGGGATTATGGCGAAGATTGTGATGTGGCCTATGCAGCTGACAGGTTGAGTGACGCATCCGGAAGTGTTGCCCGGATCGAGAGCTTGGATGAGCTGCGCGGAGTGGAAGGTGATGCGGCTCATGCATATTTCGGCGTTTTTAGTCATCTCATTCGCGTGGGGGATTCTTCTTTGCTTTTTAGGGGAAGATCTCGTCGACCGCCGCAAGATCCGGTCAACGCCATGTTGTCGTTCTATTATTCACTGCTTGCTCGAGAATGTGGTGCTGCTTGTGAATCGGTGGGACTTGACCCCCAGGTTGGTTTTCTGCATGCAGACAGGCCGGGGCGTTTGAGCTTGGCTCTCGATCTGATGGAGGAATTAAGGGTTCCCTTTGTAGATCGTTTTGTGCTGTCATTGTTCAATCGCAGGCAAGTTGCCGATAGCGATTTCGAACAAATAGGGGATGGTGTGGCTCTCTCGGATCAGGCGAGAAAAAAGTCGCTGAACGCATGGCAGCAACGCAAGCAGGAAACGGTGATACACCCCTTTCTTAAGGAGAAGGTTCCTTTGGGACTCGTCCCTTTCTTGCAGGCTCAGCTACTTGCTCGCGTGTTGCGCGGCGATTTGGATGATTATCCTGCATTTTTGTGGAGGTAGCTCATGTATGTGCTTGTTACTTATGACGTATCAACAAAGGATGTTGCTGGGGAGCGACGCCTTCGCCGTGTCGCGAAGTTGTGTGTGAAGCATGGGCAGCGAGTGCAAAATTCTGTTTTTGAATGCTTGCTGGATCCGGCGCAGTATGAGTTATTGAAGCACGATTTATTGAAAGAGATCGATACAACCAAGGACAGCCTTCGCTTATATAATCTTGGAAAAAACTGGCATCGAAAAGTTGAAAACTACGGTGCCAAAGAAACCTATGACCCCGAAGGTTTTTTATGCATATAGCTCTGCGCGAACATGAAGCTATGCTTGATCGTTCATGTGGTTCGCGCACGGGATGACTAGATTCTTGCGTTTGATTTCATCTCAATAGTAGCGGGCACCTTGATATTTGCATACTATCTATTTTATATGCGCTATAGTGCATATTTTGACAGTCGCGTCCCTCGCGGACGCGTGGATTGAAACCGCTTGCTTGCCCCCTTGATGTCAGCCTCCCTCGCGCGTCGCGTCCCTCGCGGACGCGTGGATTGAAACTTCTCGCCATAAGATTTCTGGGCGATCTTTGGAGTCGCGTCCCTCGCGGACGCGTGGATTGAAACTTCTCGTCGTCGGACATATCGATCTCATCCACCCACGTCGCGTCCCTCGCGGACGCGTGGATTGAAACAGTTCGAGGTCGGCAAGACGTATCGCCACGATGGGTCGCGTCCCTCGCGGACGCGTGGATTGAAACCGCAAAGGCGACCCACGCGCTAAAGAGGCCGGGGCCAGTCGCGTCCCTCGCGGACGCGTGGATTGAAACAGCCGTTCGCAGATCACAACGTCATTGGCCCAGCGTCGCGTCCCTCGCGGACGCGTGGATTGAAACAACGCCTATCTCTGCCACGTCGAGATTTATTGCGGGTCGCGTCCCTCGCGGACGCGTGGATTGAAACCGACTTCGAGCGGATGGGTAAGGACGAACCAAAAGTCGCGTCCCTCGCGGACGCGTGGATTGAAACTCGTACTCCGTGCCCGCAGCAGGCGGATCGTGCTCGTCGCGTCCCTCGCGGACGCGTGGATTGAAACGCAAACGTCACATCGACCGCATTGAGGCTCGTCGTGTCGCGTCCCTCGCGGACGCGTGGATTGAAACGAGAGGGTGTCGATCTTCTCTGCCATGACCGCTGTCGCGTCCCTCGCGGACGCGTGGATTGAAACTCCTCAGACAGGAGAGGCATTTCCTCCGGGGTGAGTCGCGTCCCTCGCGGACGCGTGGATTGAAACCTTGTTGAGTAGGAATAGTGGCCATCTGTCCATTGGTCGCGTCCCTCGCGGACGCGTGGATTGAAACTCCTGTACCTTTGTCTTTTGTTGTAGCTAATGAAGGTCGCGTCCCTCGCGGACGCGTGGATTGAAACCGCCTAGCCCAGATAGCTTGCCGAAGCCACCTTGGGTCGCGTCCCTCGCGGACGCGTGGATTGAAACACCGAAAGCGTCACGCCTGCGTGGAGCGTGAAGCGTCGCGTCCCTCGCGGACGCGTGGATTGAAACGCATCCCGAGAGGATGTAGCTCCCGTCTCCGACGAGTCGCGTCCCTCGCGGACGCGTGGATTGAAACCGGTTAACTCGACGCCTGCCTTGTAGACATGCAGCGGTCGCGTCCCTCGCGGACGCGTGGATTGAAACGCCCCTGCGGCGGCCTCGCCGAAAGTCTCCTGCGTCGCGTCCCTCGCGGACGCGTGGATTGAAACTCCCCGGCAGGCACCGTCACCACCTTGGTGCCGCAGTCGCGTCCCTCGCGGACGCGTGGATTGAAACCCCAAGTAGATCGAAGACATCGAAGTCATTGAACGTCGCGTCCCTCGCGGACGCGTGGATTGAAACACGAACTGGTCGGCGTACTTGAGCTTGAAGCCGAGTCGCGTCCCTCGCGGACGCGTGGATTGAAACGGCATCTGGGCAGTCATAGAGCGCACACCACCCGGTCGCGTCCCTCGCGGACGCGTGGATTGAAACGTGTCCGAGGCACTGCTCGAAAGACCGTCGATCTCGTCGTCGCGTCCCTCGCGGACGCGTGGATTGAAACTTGTTGTCCCCCATGAATCCATCTATGATCTCCTGGTCGCGTCCCTCGCGGACGCGTGGATTGAAACTTCGGAGTGGACTTCTTGCCAAGGTTGTCTTGAGAGTCGCGTCCCTCGCGGACGCGTGGATTGAAACCATGTGAAGACCAATTGCCTGAGTGATATGAGCGTCGCGTCCCTCGCGGACGCGTGGATTGAAACTGTAGCAGACAGGCTGGAGACTCCAATAGACTCAGTCGCGTCCCTCGCGGACGCGTGGATTGAAACGAAGCTATCACCAATGATGATGTGGGGATCCTTACGGTCGCGTCCCTCGCGGACGCGTGGATTGAAACATGAAGTCCCCGAATGCTGTAGCAGTAGGTGGAGCGTCGCGTCCCTCGCGGACGCGTGGATTGAAACGTAGCGGACGATGTGACTGTCACCGGTGACGCAATGTCGCGTCCCTCGCGGACGCGTGGATTGAAACTTGTCCCCGGAAGGATCTAAATTGTCTAACTCTGTCGCGTCCCTCGCGGACGCGTGGATTGAAACTTCGTCGGTGCGTCGCTTGCCCTCGGCTTCGGAGGTCGCGTCCCTCGCGGACGCGTGGATTGAAACCGATGTACTCGGCCCCGGTGGGGATCGGGTATCCGAGTCGCGTCCCTCGCGGACGCGTGGATTGAAACGATCCCCCGCCCATGCCCTTTGGCACGATGTGGGTCGCGTCCCTCGCGGACGCGTGGATTGAAACTTCCATGTCGGTTAAGCAGCGTCGGTGCAAGACCTCGTCGCGTCCCTCGCGGACGCGTGGATTGAAACATCAGCATTCCGCTCCACCACCCTTCTTCCGTCGTCGCGTCCCTCGCGGACGCGTGGATTGAAACATCTCGAGCGCCTTCTGGGCCTTTGCGGCCTGGGTCGCGTCCCTCGCGGACGCGTGGATTGAAACTAAGTCTGACGGAAAGCAAAGATACGAAAAAAAGAGTCGCGTCCCTCGCGGACGCGTGGATTGAAACCTCAACGCAACTCCGACCGTTAGCGAGACTGGCGAGGTCGCGTCCCTCGCGGACGCGTGGATTGAAACTTTCAAAACATCAATGGCAATCGTCGGCATCATAGTCGCGTCCCTCGCGGACGCGTGGATTGAAACTGGCTGAGGCTCTTTCGAGCGCGTGGAATGCGGCGTCGCGTCCCTCGCGGACGCGTGGATTGAAACCAAGATACCGGGGCAGGTGTACTCCATCGGATCGGAGTCGCGTCCCTCGCGGACGCGTGGATTGAAACGGGGATGAAGCCACAGAGGTGCGCAATTTCGGCGTCGCGTCCCTCGCGGACGCGTGGATTGAAACGCAATGCCGTCCTTGCGGCATGGGCGGCGATCCAGTCGCGTCCCTCGCGGACGCGTGGATTGAAACATCGTAATGTGGTCTGCCTATATATGCGATACCATGTCGCGTCCCTCGCGGACGCGTGGATTGAAACGCCAAGGCATGGAGCGAGATCGAAAACCCCGACCGTCGCGTCCCTCGCGGACGCGTGGATTGAAACGAAAACGCCCGGCAGTATTCGATGCCGATGGGCTTGTCGCGTCCCTCGCGGACGCGTGGATTGAAACCAGTCGAGAACGGTTGGAACTTTGCCGGCAGGGGTCGCGTCCCTCGCGGACGCGTGGATTGAAACAAGCAGTATGATTTATTTGGTGCGAAATTTCCCAGTCGCGTCCCTCGCGGACGCGTGGATTGAAACATCTTTCCACGGGCGCTTGCAAGGGCCGAGAAAATGTCGCGTCCCTCGCGGACGCGTGGATTGAAACTTTATCGCGATGAAATAGGAGGCCATCACATAAGGCGTCGCGTCCCTCGCGGACGCGTGGATTGAAATCCAAGTCGGGGCGGTTGTTGACCACCCAGACGTGGTCGCGTCCCTCGCGGACGCGTGGATTGAAACAGCTCCCCCATGGTCGAGAGCGGCTTTACATGTGTCGCGTCCCTCGCGGACGCGTGGATTGAAACCCCTACTCAAAGTATGATGCGCTCATATGCGATGGTCGCGTCCCTCGCGGACGCGTGGATTGAAACAGCTTTACGTAGCCGTCCCAACCCTGCACCCATGTCGCGTCCCTCGCGGACGCGTGGATTGAAACCTGACCTGATGATGCCCATCCCGACGGCCCATCGTCGCGTCCCTCGCGGACGCGTGGATTGAAACTTTATCAGAGGACAATGACGACTCATGATTTTAAGTCGCGTCCCTCGCGGACGCGTGGATTGAAACTTCCAAACACTTCCCCTTGCTTTGATTGGCAGGGGTCGCGTCCCTCGCGGACGCGTGGATTGAAACCAGTCGGGACACCAGGGGGGACAATGTCCCCTAGTCGCGTCCCTCGCGGACGCGTGGATTGAAACTTGGTCTCCTCAAGATATGCCTTGCTGAATGCTTGTCGCGTCCCTCGCGGACGCGTGGATTGAAACAATGCGTTGGAGATATCCAGGGAGTGGATATGTCCAAGTCGCGTCCCTCGCGGACGCGTGGATTGAAACTTCTCCAGGTTGTCGATATATGGGGCGAGCTGAAGTCGCGTCCCTCGCGGACGCGTGGATTGAAACCTGATGTCTTGATCTCGATTTCCATTTTTACTTGTCGCGTCCCTCGCGGACGCGTGGATTGAAACTAGTCCACATATATTGCCCAGCGGTCGCGGCTGGCGTCGCGTCCCTCGCGGACGCGTGGATTGAAACTGACGCTCGCCGTTGAGATTGATCGTGTAGGTAATGTCGCGTCCCTCGCGGACGCGTGGATTGAAACTCCCAAGCGCCCTTTGCCGAGTTTACCGAACCTTGTCGGGTCCCTCGCGGACGCGTGGATTGAAACTTTGGTGTGTGCCAATGCAAAACCGTCTCGTTGGTCGCGTCCCTCGCGGACGCGTGGATTGAAACCGGTCAATTCCTCGGCGTGGTCGAGCAGCTTTTGCAGTCGCGTCCCTCGCGGACGCGTGGATTGAAACAGGCAGGAGGATCGTCGCGTTTCGCGTTGTGCGGTCGCGTCCCTCGCGGACGCGTGGATTGAAACTAGGGACAGAGCCGCCTGTTGGAATGGAAATACAGTCGCGTCCCTCGCGGACGCGTGGATTGAAACGTCCTAGAATCACTGTCTATGCGTCATCGAATCCTGCATGGCCCTCCTTGCGTAGCTTACTGACTTCATTGTCGCAGCCATCACTCTCATGGTCCTTTGGCGGATGCCTTTGGTTGGCTATATTGACTTTGCCCGATCCTTGCGAAGATCGGCTATCGAATCGATCGGTTTCTCGATTATGCCATGGCAGGCCTTATGTGCTGTAGCACAATCGACTCTCCTGAATTTCACCCGAAGCGTCTTGCTGGCACGGCGCGTTGTTGTTTTGTTTTGAGAGTCGAACAGACATTTCGTTTCAGATGGACGATAAGGTGCTGCCATGCCGACCCTGGGAAGCATCGCCTATTTTCCGCCTCAACCCTTAAGGGGCATCGAATATCGCACAGCAGATATCATGGGTTCCGCGAGTTCTCGATCCTTGAGGAAAGATATCCTAAAATCTGCAAGCTTTCGTGTCGATGACGTTGAATGCCATGAATCGATAGGAGCCCTTCTTGCCATGGCCGGTTACGGCCGCAATGGTCATGGACGCAACGTGCCCATCGTTTCTGATCCTAGATGAGTCGCGTCGATCCCATAGGCAGGGAAGTTTCGAGTTGGCGAGAACCTGGTCTTGCAGGTCCGCTGTCTTCTCGTCGGGTGTCGGGTGGATTCGGCTCACCTGGCCAGCGCTTGTCTTTTGGCACCTAGTCTGTTTGAAGTCCTTTCGATCTTGTGGGCGAATGCACTGCTGGAATACGTGTTCGTACCAGCGCCAGTCACGGTTCTGCCCGTGTGCGAGTAGCATTCAATCATGTCATTGGGACAGGTTTCGACGGGCAGCTTCGGAACTCCCATCGTGATTTCTCCGGAGCTTGTCACAAGTTCTCACTCCCGGTGTCCATTGCGGGCGCTGTCGTCTTCGCTGAGCATGCCGACCAATGCAACGACAAGGTGGCATAGGGTATTGGTTTGTGGCGTTCGGCGGCAAAGAACCGGATCATGCATCAATCAACAATTGGTACGTGATTTTCGAATATCCTCAACTGGTTTGGATCAGTGTCATTTTGGGCAAATAAACAGCAGGATTCAATTGGTTCCGCACGATTTTTGGGCTGCATGACGCCGCTTGTCCATCAACCGTATGGCATCCCTTGCAAACGAGGTGTCCATAGCCTGCCTCCATTTGATAGTATAGACACGGTTTCGCCGGGACGGATCGAAGGCGGCATGCCGGGCAAGGGGCTCTGCGGATGTTACCGCATTCAGAAGGTGAAACTGGGTTTTGACGGATCGATCGGATGGTTGCATCCGATACAGACGGGAGGCATAGGCCATGAAAGGTTACCGACTCAATCAAGACGCTGATTACGTGGCGGGCATCATCAAGGGCATCTTGAAAAAAGAGGGGCACTGCCCGTGTCGTGTGAACGTGGACGACACCACGCTCTGCCCCTGCGACGAATTCGTGGGCGAGGGCATTTGCAAGTGCAATTTGTTTGTCAAGATGGATGCGGAATCATAGGAAGAAATCGGTCGCAATTGGCCGGCTGAGTGTCTTTCGGCCTGCCAATTGCGGAGCAATTGCGAATGCCTTGTGTCCACTCTGAGACCTTTGCGCAGAGGGTGGCTTTTCTGGTCTGTCTGTTGTATGTTCGAAGGGAAAAAGATGCCCGGAAGACACTTAGAGCAACAGGGATGCACATGACGCAGGCTGAAAACAACATCAGGAAAAAGACAGGCAAATTGTTTGATGATTTGTCGGTCGCTCAGGTGGCCTCAGGCGCTCTTGCGGCCGTCACTTCCATGCTGCTGGCTTCCCAGATAGGCATTGCCGGCTCGGTGATTGGAGTCGCCGTCGGTTCGATTGTGGCCACGGTCACCTCGCAGCTCTATAAGAAATTCTTATCCGCCTCCGCAGAAAAGCTGCACGATTTGCGGCCAGGGAGCGATTGTTCGGACGATGCCACGGTCGCCTTGGCGCAAGGACATGCCGAAGCGGAAGGCCAAACGGCCGCTGTCCCGAATCGAGAAGAATCCTCGGCAACGCAGTCTTTCAGGTCGGCTTCGCCGAACGTACTGGCCACTTCTCTTTGCTCGCATACTCCACGTATCGGAGACGCAAATGCGAATGTGGGCAACAAGGTGCTTCTTGAGCGTGCTGCACGTAAGCGCCGGACGGCGATCCAGCGCCGTGTTGTGGCCATAGCCATGGTCTCGGCCTTGGTGGCTGTCGCGATATCTGCAGCTGTGATCAACTTGGCGACCACGGGGCAGGGAATCGGCACGAAGGCCGCGTCCCTTGTGCCTGTCGCTACCCAGAGCCAGTCCGCAGACACGTCTTCGTCAAGCGAGTCGAGCGACCCCGGCACTACGGCTTCCTCGACGTCCACCCCTTCTTCAAGCGAGAACTCTTCGCAAGGCTCCTCGGGGACTTCCTCGAAGGACTCCTCGTCGACATCGAAGGACTCCTCGTCATCCCAAGACTCATCCTCTTCGTCGTCACAGGGAGCGACCGGCAGTGCAACGGGATCGGACAATAGCTCTTCGTCGGGGTCCACTCAGGAAGGAACGGGCTCCTCTGGCTCCGGCACGACCACTTCTGAATCAGGAAAGACGGAAACCGGCGGTTCGGAAGGGTCTTCGGGGACCTCTGACGGATCTTCAGGGACTTCTTCTGGGACTTCTAGCGGGACTTCGACGGGAACAACATCTTCCGGTTCCACGGTACAGTCTTCTACCACCTCCAGCAGTTTAGCGCACTCATAGGATTCATCGGAGGTTGCAGGGTCGGTCCGTTTGAGCATGGTGGTGCTGCTGCATTGGCGGACTCGTTGAGATGGTTCTGGCCAAATTGCCTCTGCTTGCAACGAGCCGGATTGGCGGCCGGGCTGCCGGGGGAGACGGTTTCTTCTCGAGGAAGGTTTCTGCGGTGTTTTCTGTCTGGGGAATTCCGCTTGATTTGAGAGTTGGGGTGCCAAAGGAAGATATCGTCCGCTATCCACCTCATGTCTGCATGTCTCGCAGATTCGCCAGTGCGCTTGGCGCGCTTTTCGAGAGGTGGTCACCCTTGCCGAAGATGGGTGTGTCAGAGGTCTTTGCGCTGATACAAACCGTGATCCTCAAATCCAAGCTTGCGATAATATCCGCGCGTGCCCACCGAGCTGATGACATTGATCCACCGATAGCCTCGGTCTCGTGCGAGGTTGCTGGCCTTCTCCACCAGCTTTCTGCCGAGACCGAGATGCTGTGCGCCCGCGCCGCTTTCGTGTAGCTCAGAAGTTCTGCCATATATATGCACTTCTCTGATCATGGCTTCTTGTGGACCAATGGGCAGGACCTTCTGGTTTTGGAGGAGGTATTCCTCCCTTGGGAGGGAGAGTCGCAGAAAGCCGGCAATCCTGTTTTCTGCCGTTACCCATTGCATGAAGTGCTCGTCGGCCACGGTCGTTTCGTAAGAAAGCGTCACGAGGTCGAGCTTGTCAAGGTCGATGTCGTCCGTGCTGATCTCACGATAGCGAATTTCAGAGATGGGTGTGCCCTTTTCCTTCACCCGCTGTTCAACCAGTTGGCGAAGATTGGTCTTCCTGTTTCCCGCGACGATGTCGTGAGCGGAAATGTCCCTGATCATACGTGATATTCTCATATAGGGAGGAGTGGCGGTGAGATCGGTTGCCAGCACGTCGATCAAGTCATCTTCGCGGTAGGGTTGCCAACGTCCGTCAGCGTGGAGCTGGCCGAGAGCCGTGCCGGAAACCAACACGCAAGGATAGAGTTTCACCTCGTCGGGAAGGAACCGGGGATCCGAGACAAGCTGGGCATAGTCCCGCTTGTCGCTTGCCGGGGTTGATCCGGGCAGGTTGACCATTGCATGCACGTGCATCTTGAATCCGAACACGCGTGCAAGATCGAAGGCCTTGCCGATCTGTTCCACGTCAATGCGACGGTTGCTCGCCTTGAGAATGGCAGGGTCCAAGCTTTGGACGCCCATTTGCACCTTGGTGCAGCCAAGCCGCCGCAGGAGCATGAGGGCCTCCGCCGTGATGACATCGGGCCGTGTCTCGACGACCAGCCCGACGACCCGATGCCGTGCGCTCTCGTTGGCTCGCTGGCGACTGGCCAGCACGTCAAAGTCGGAAGTCTGCCATTTTGCGATGTCCTTCCAGGGGCTGGCGTCCCCATAGAGAAGGTCGATGGCGCGGTTGTAGGTGAGGCGGCCTGCGTCGACGGCGGCCTGCTGAGGGCCCACGAGCCTTTTCAGGTCTTCCCCTTGAGCGCTGAGGCCGTGATGGCGGTAGGATGCCCGTCTTTCTCGGGCATTGCGTTCCGCCTCGCCGCCATCGTTGAGGGCTCTGAACAATTCACAGACGAACCATGTCTGATAGGAAGGCGGGTAGTCGCTCCAGGTGCCGCCAAGGATGATCAGCTCGATCTTGTCGGTGGGATGGCCCATGTGCGTCAAGGCCCGCAGGCGCGACACCACCTGGAGATACGGGTCAAAGTAATTGCGCTCCGCCCGTTGGCAGGCAGGCTCGTCGCTCAGATAGCTTTTGGGCATCCTCACGTCGTTAGGGCAGTAGACGCATGCGCTTGAACAGGGCCAAGGTTTTGTCAGCACCGTGATGGTCGCGACTCCCGAAGCGGTTCGGCGAGGCTTCATGCGCAAGGTCTCAAGCAGCTTCTTCTCAAGCTCGGGATCGATGTTCCAGGTGCTCCAGAGGTTGGGATCAGACTCCTTGACCTTGAGATAATAGGGGAGGATCCGCTTCTTTGAAAAAGGGCGGCTGCCTGTGGCGAGGCCCTTGTCATGTTGGTGGATGATCTTCGAGAGGGCCTTGTCATCCAGCTTGCCTTCCGCTCTGATTGCGGCGAGTATGTCCATAAGAAGCGTTTCCATCATAGGCCTATTCTATAGGATAGAATGGCTCTGATGCCGCATGAACATTCAGACAGCCAAAATACTCTGCTCGATCAACAGCGCGTTTTATCGGGCCAATGCCTGCTCTTTCTCCGCCACGCGTGTTGCTCCCTGGCCGGGGTGGTCCACTTGTCTTGAGGCTGTTGGCGGAATGCCTCCCCAGGGCCAGCATGCCGTCTCGGTGTTTGATCTGGCGTGTGGCAACCTGAGATTCGAGACCTTTTTCAAACATGCCTTTCCTGATGTGAAAGCAGACTTCTATGCCGTCGACAATTGCGATGAGCTGCTTTCTGCGGCCTCTTCGGTGCACTACCGGCACCTCGACGTGGTCTCTGCTCTGCTCGACGGCGTGTTGCTTGACGGGTTGAGGGGAGTTCCTCCGTGTGACCTATCGGTCTCGTTTGGGTTCCTGCATCATGTGCCGGGAGACCGGTGGCGCGAGGACCTTTTGGCTCACCTGGTGCGGCAGACCCGCCCAGGCGGATATGTCATCGTGTCTCTCTGGCAATTCATGCGGGACGAGAATCTGGCGAAGAAGGCATGCGCAACCCATGCACGCGCCAGGGAAGCATGGGGGCTTCCTGCTTTGGACGAGGGCGACTATCTGCTGGGATGGAAAAACCTTCCCGGAGCGTATCGATATTGCCACAGCTTTTCCGAGGGCGAGATCGACAGGCTTGCCGAATCGGTTGCAAAGGAGGCTGTCCTCGTGCGCCGCTTTGCCTCGGATGGCCGGACCGGCAATTTGAACACCTACCTCGTCTTTCGGGTGCGGTGACCATCTTTCTGAGCTTCTTTTCCCTCGCCTGTTTTTTCCTCCTCGACAGCTCCCTTTCCCCTTTCCTCTGAAGCCATGTCGTCCGAGGACGTGCCTTTGTGGTATTGACGGAGCGTTGCGTTGATGAGGGTGCCGGCCATCAGGAGGGTGGTGGAAAAGTTGAGCCAGATCATCAGGACAAAGAAAATGCTGATGGCTCCATAGATCGCCAGCGAGTTCGCCGCAAAGTGCACATAGATTGCAAAGCCGTCAGACAGGAGGACAAGGCCTATCGTCGCACATGCTGCTCCTGGCCACACTTCTCGTAACTTAAGGGTGCCATGGGGGAGCACGAGGTACAGAATGCAGAGAAGGGCAAAAAGGAACAGGATGGCGATGAATCCACGGGCATCCCAAAGGGCCGAGGTGACGGGTGACAGCCATGGTGCCGCTGATGAAACTGCGCTCATGAGCATTTCCCCAAAGACGAACAGCAACACGAAGGCCAGCAGAGATGCCAGAATTACGAGGATGGACAGTATGGTCACGACTTTGCTTGCCCAAAATCCCCGATGCTTCGTGATGCCGTAGGTCTTGATGAGCCCGTTGTAAAGTTGCTGCACGGCTTTTGCAGCCGCTCCTCCGAAAGCGGTGAGGCTTGCGAGGAACAGTCCCGGATTGGGAGTCGTCAGCAGCTTCTCTATGGTCGGTCCCACCATGCTCCAGACCGGATCCGGAAAGGCGTAGCGCAGGTAGTCGAGAACGGTCGTGGCGCTGACCGCCACATAGGGAAGGACGTTTCCCACGAGGATTATGAGGGGGAACAGCGCAAGCAGAAGATAATAGGAAACCAGGGTGGACGTGTTTGAAAAATCAGATTTGATCAGCCGTGCCCGAGCGATGCCGAACAGATGCTTTCCCGTTGCCGCGAGGCCGTGGGTGATGACTCCGGCGATCACGGAAGCCATCGCTGCAACCATTCCGCGAGCACGACCGCATGGTTGACATGGGGGTCTTTCGCTGCATAGAGAAGGGTGATCGCCGAGGGGTTCATGGGGAGCATTTCCTGGACGAAACGGGCAGCTTCGGGATTGGCGTCGAGCTCGGCCTGATAGCGCGTCTTGAATGTCGGAAAATTCTCTGCCTTATGCCCGAATTCCTTGCGCGCTTCGGTTGATGGCGCAAGGAATTGAGCCCAGAGATCAAAGGGGAGGGATTCCTTTCTCACGCCTCGCGGCCATAACCGGTCAACGAGAACGCGGTATCCGTCGGAATCCTCGGGCGGGTCGTAGACCCGCTTCGTCTGTATCCGCATTGCCGTCTCCTTCGCAGGCACCTTGTCGGGTGCGACTTGATTCCTCCCGACAAGGTGCTTTGAATCGGATCGTCAGCTATCTCTGCCTGGCTGTTCAACCAGCAACGTCGTGAAATTGAATGTCGTGCAGTCCACGAGGCCGCGGTTTGTCAGCCGCAGCTCGGGCAGGCAGGCCAGGGGAATCAGCGCCATGGTCATGAACGGGGAGGGCATGGTGCAGCCGATTTCGGCCCAGGTCCGCTCAAGGGCATGCACCTTTGCGCTCATCTGCTCGGCATCCAATGTGTTCATCAGTCCGGCGATGGGTAACTCGACCAAACCCAGCAGCTTTCCGTCGGCGGCAACCGCCATGCCTCCGCCGCAGTTTGCAAGGGCGTTTGCGGCCAGCGCCATGTCCTCGTCATTCGTCCCGACAACCAGGAGATTGTGCGCGTCATGTGCCACGGTGGACGCCATTGCGCCATGTTTGATGCCGAATCCTTTCACAAATCCAAAGCCGAATTTCCCCGTTTCATGGTGGCGCTCGAACACAAACGTCTTCAGCACGTCTTGACCGATGTCAGACTCGAGCTTACCGTTCTCGATGGGCATGTCGACGTGCGTCTCTTTCGTTCCCACCTTGCCGGGAACCACTTCGATGGCACGGATGCGGGCCGTGGAGCCGGAGGCTCCTTCTGGCGCCGAGATGGCAAACGACTCGGGAACGATGTCGAAGCCAAGGTGCATGGAGTGGGTGACCCAGTCCGGGAAGGAAAACGGCTCCAGCTCGAAGGTGGCCGTGCCGTTTTCGGCGACGACTTCTCCGTCGATGAGAACGCGGGTGACGCGCAGGTCCTCCAAGTTGTTCAGGAACACGATGTCGGCGCACTTTCCGGGGGCAATGGATCCGAGGTCGTGATCCATCTGAAAGCACTGGGCGCAGTTTATGGTGACCATCTGAATGGCCGTGATGGGATCAATGCCGAGGTCAACTGCCGTCCGTACAATATGATCGAGGTGGCCGTCCGCGACGAGCGTATGGGGATGCGTGTCGTCAGACACCAACATCGCATAGCGCGTGTCTATGTCGTGTGCAACGATCGCTTCCGCCAGCACCGGCAAATCCTTCCATGCGGACCCGTAGCGTAGCTGCGCATACATGCCCAAGCGCATTTTCGCCAAGACGTCTTCCACCCTGGTTGACTCATGGCAGCAGCGTATGCCAGATGAAATATAGGCGTTCAGTCCGCGATCGGTTTCGGGCATGGAATAGTGGCCGGTCACGATTTTGCCGGCACGCAGGGTTTCTCCCACCTCCCGATGGGGATGGTCGGCCCCGGACAGGATGCCGGGAAAGTTCATCATTTCCCCCAGACCCACCACATTGGGCCACTCCATGGTTTCGGCAATGTCGTCGGGGCCTATGAATGATCCGGTATCCTCGAAGCCGGGCACTGCCGGCACGCAGGAAGGTGTGGTGATCATGGTTTTGAGCGGCGTGCGCCGGGCATCGTCGCCCATCACCTTCACGCCTTCCAGTCCGAGGACGTTGCAGATTTCATGAGGGTCCATGTAGATGCCCGTGGTTCCATGGGGAACAACGGCTCGGGCGTATTCGCCCACACCCATCATCGACGATTCCACATGGATGTGGCCGTCAAGGAATCCGGGAGCGACATAGTCTCCTTCCGCCTCGATGACATGGGTGTCATCGCCGATGCAATGGTCGGCATCGCCAAGGTAGGCGATGCGGCCTTCGGCGATGGCGATGTCGACCTTCTCCTGTATCTCGGCTGTGCAGACGTTGACGAGATTTGCCTTTCTGATCACGGTGTCGGCCGGCTTCTGGCCCTGTGCCACCGCAACGAGCGTCTGCGAGCACTCCCAGAGCGGTTTCTTGCAGAAGTTGTTGATCATGCGGGGCTCCTTCGCTTGGCTTTCGCCGTGGTCGTGGCGTGCTGAATGATGTCAACATTATCCGTCGCCCGGGATGTGTTGTCGAGGATGGAGACGAAAGCCCATATTCCGCCACGAAACGGTTAGCTGCCGGTCAAGGTTTGTGTGAGAGACATGCCGTCGCCTCTACGCCTGGGCGAGCGCCTCCAGCAGATCGCGCATTTCGGCTGTGTTCTTGAGGGCGTACTTTGCCGCCGTCGGACCCGATCCTATTTTGATGGTCCATGCGGTGTCGGGGGCGGCTTCAAACACATCTTCGTCCGTGCGGTCATCGCCTGCCGCCAGGAGGAAGTCATTTTCGGGGTTGCGAAACCAACGATGGGCGGCGTGTCCCTTGTCGATGTTTCGCGGCTTGACCTCAATGACCTTGTTGCCGTCGAGTATGGAGAGTCCTGCATTGCCCAGACCGTCGGCGAGCGCGTTTTTGATCTCGATGACGCGCCGCTCGGCAAGTTCCTGGCTGCACATGCGATAATGCCAGGCGAGGGAATAGTCCTTCTCTTCCAGCAGCGCTCCCGGCGTGCGGTCGACGAAGTCGTCCAAAAGGGATCGCACCTGGTCTTTCCATTCGTCGCTCATCAGTTCCTGCAAGGTCCAGATGCGGTCTTCCTTGTCGCAGAACCATACGCCATGTTCGGCCACCAGGTCCAACGGCAGGTTGCCCAGCCAGGCGGAGAGCGTCGCGCGTTCGCGTCCCGACACGACAACCACCTCGTTGTTGGGGCATGATCCCAGCTGGGTCAGCAGATTGATCAGCTGTTCGTCGGGGGCGACCAGTGCGGGATCGCCGGAGAAGGGCATGAGCGTTCCGTCGTAGTCGAACAGCAGCACGCGATGCTGGGCGGCGCGATAGGCATCGATGAGGCGTCCTGCGGACGTCGGTCCCAGCAGGTGAGCGCTCATTCCCTCCTGGCGGTGCTTCACGTCGGCGAGCGCGTCTAAAAATTCATGGGCCCATTTCTCCGAAGTGTAGCGCGCAAGGCGCTTTTGCATGGGGATGTTGCGTCTGCGCTGCTCGTCTTCCGGCATGGTCAGGGCGCGTTCGATTGCGGAAACCATGGCTTCCTCATCAAACGGGTTCACGCACAGCGCCTCATGCAGCTCGTAGGCGGCGCCAGCCATCTCAGACAGCACCAGCACACCGCCGCGCCCATCATGGCAGGCGAGGTACTCTTTGCACACCAGATTCATTCCGTCGCGCAAGGGGGTCACCAGCATGACGTCGCTTGCCGCGTACATGCTGACCAGCTGCTCGAAGGGAAGTGACCGATAGTAGTAGTCGATGGGCGTCCAGTCGATGGTGGCATATTTGCCGTTGATGAGGCCCACCAATCCGTCGATCTGCTGCTTGAGCTCCTGGTAAGACTCAACGTTTTCCCGCGACGGCACCGTGACCAATACCAGGACGACATGTCCTTTCCAGTCGGGGTGACGGTCGAGGAATGCGTCAAAGGCTTGGAGACGGTTTGGGATTCCCTTCGAGTAGTCCAGACGTTCCACCGACAGCATGATCTTTCGGCTTTCCTGTCCCTTTTCATTGGCGAACCAGCCAGCTTTTCGTCGCGCATTGGGCGCGGAGGCCGTTCGGCGATACTTCTCGTAATCGATTCCCATGGGAAATGCGTCGACTTGCGTGACGCGGTTCTCATCGAGAATGGTGCCGGTTCGATTTTCCAGGCCGGCGATCCTCCGACAGCTCGACAGGAAATGTCTGACGTAATCGTAGGTGTGAAAGCCGATGAGGTCTGCCCCCATGATGCCATGAATGATCTCGGACCGCCAGGGCAGCATGCGAAATGATTCGTATCCCGGAAAGGGTATGTGGAGGAAAAAGCCGATGGAGGCATCGGGCAGCGCGGCGCGCAGCAGCGAAGGCAGCAGCATGAGATGATAGTCCTGCACCCAGATGACGTCGCCGGGCTTGGCGACGTCCAGAACGATGTCGCAAAACCGTTGGTTGACGCTCTCGTATGTTTTCCAGGTCTTGTCCTCGAAACAGGCGAATTGGGAAAATCCATGAAACAGCGGCCAAATGGTGGAGTTGGAGAACCCCTCGTAGTATCCCTCGGCCTCGTCCTCGCTCAAGAACACCGGGACGCACCTTCGGTCGGCCAACTCCGCGCGCAACTTTTCGTTTGTCTTTTCGTCGAGGTCACCGGGCGGGTCTGCCCAGCCTACCCAGAGGTTGCCCGGATGGTCATGCAGCGGAGACAGGCCGGACACCAGCCCTCCCACGCTGCGGGTGAATTTCATTGTCTGGTCGTCACCGAGTTCTATATGGAAGGGGAGACGGTTGGAGACAATGATGAGACGATTTTCCATACAAGCCACCTTCTGTGCGTTCGATCTTCTTCATTATAGTAGAATGAGCGATTCCTCGCTCAGAAACGGCTGCGTGGCCATTGTGTCATCGTGGCGTTTCCGCGAAGTCCCCTGCCTGCCGGCTTGCGCGAAGAGGTGCAGACTCCGGGAATGCGGTATGATCGTTGGGAAAGATTCGCGCGAAGGAGGAAGCTGAACATGCAGGTCTACATCGCCCACTATCAGTCGCCCGTGGCGGCAGACGTGCGTGGCATGGGACTGTTTGAGTTCGAGAGTTCCTCGCGTGCCGGAACGAAGGCCAACCTCCGCGACGCTCGCCTGAAGATGCTCGAGCTGTATGGTCAGGATGCCCTTTCGTGGAACATCGATCGCGTCGAGCGCAAGAAGGCTGCTGCTGCACCTTGTGACGAACAGCTTGAACTGGACTTTCGTGCACCGAAGCCCCAGCGCAAACGCGCCAAGAAGAAGGAATGGTGGTAGTCCTTCTCCGCTGAAAGGGCGGGACCGTTTATGGGACCCGATTCTTTGCTGCCCGATGTCCGCCATTGTCACAGCGGCGTGAGCGCGTTCGCGCATAACGGGTATAATGTGGTGGAACAAAGAAGGCGTCCGCATTGCGGGCGCGCCACCTCACGACGAACGAGCGGGGGAGCACCATGAAGAAAAGGAACGTGAAATTTCTCAAAAGCATGCTTGAGACACCTTCTGCCACCGGCACTGAAGAGGCTGTGGCTGATCTTGTGCGGACGCGTCTGTCCGGAGTTGCCGACGAAATCGAGACCGATGTCATGGGGTCTGTCCATGCGTTGCTCAAGGGCAGGGGTTCGGGTCCTTCTCTCATGCTTTCGGCCCACATGGACGAGATCGGCCTCATGGTCACCTACATCAGCGACGAAGGGTTTCTGAGCGTTTCGGCGGTGGGCGGCGTCGATGCCGCCATCTTGCCAGGCCTTCGCGTTGATGTGCACACATCGGAAGGCGACGTGCGCGGCGTTGTGGGACGCAAGCCCATCCATTTGATTGAGGCGGATGAGCGCAAGAAGGTCACGCCCATCGACCAGCTGGTCATAGATCTCGGCCTTCCCGCAAAGCAGGTGAAGAAGCTTGTGCGCATAGGAGACACCCTCACGTTCGGTGTCGGCTTTGAGCGTTTTGGCGACGGCATGGCCGTCTCTCGCGCTTTCGATGACAAGGCCGGAGTGTATGTGGCCGTCCGTGTGCTCGAACGCTTGGCACAAGAGGGACGGGCTTTGGGTGACTTTGTGGCGGCGGGCACCGTGCAGGAGGAGATCGGTGTGCGTGGCGCGACGACGAGCGCCTATGGCGTTGATCCCGATGTCGCCCTTGCGTTCGACGTGACCCATGCGACGGACTACCCCGGGATCGAAAAGACGAAGCATGGAAAGATCGTGTGTGGTCAGGGGCCGGTCATCGCTCGTGGGCCGAACATCAACCCCGCCGTGTTCAACCGTCTTGTCGCTGCGGCCGAGGCAGAGGGCATTCCCTATCAGATTGAGGCGGAGCCGGGTGTCACGGGCACCGACGCCCGTGCCATTCAGGTCACGCGCGGCGGCATTCCCACCGGTCTTGTGTCCGTTCCTTTGCGCTATATGCACACTCCGACCGAGGTCGTTTGCCTTTCCGACCTCGAGGATACCGTGAAGCTCATCACGCGCTTCGCCCTTGACCTCAATGAGGATGCCTGCTTCGTTCCCGGCATGGGGGATTGCATGCTTGAAGATTCGACAGACGCGGAACGGGCTGACGACGCCGAGAGCGCACCTGCGGAGACGGTGGAATAAGGACTGCCATGAGGCGCGAAGAGAAGATCATTGCCAAGAATCGCAAGGCGTTCCATGAATATGAGGTCATGGAACGTTATGAGGCGGGCATCGAGCTCACGGGCACCGAGGTCCGGTCGCTGCGAGAGAACAACTGCCAGCTGACGGATTGCTTCGCGCTTGTCCGCGGCGGGGAAGTATGGCTCCATAACGTGCATATTCCTCCCTTCGCGCAGGGAAATCTGTCGAATCCCGATCCTGACCGCAAGCGCAGGCTCCTGTTGCATAAGAAGGAGATTCGCGAGCTTGAGGAGCAGGTTCGCGAAAAGGGCATGGCACTGGTGCCCCTCAAGATGTATTTCAAGGACAATTCCCTCGTGAAGGTGGAACTGGCCGTTGCTCGCGGAAAGAAGCTCTACGACAAGCGGGCCACCGCTGCGGCCCGCGATTCGAAGCGGGAGGTTGAGCGCGCGCTCAAGGAGCGGAATCGCTAGGAAGACCGGGAAGGGCGCGCCGCGACGGTGCGCCAGAGGAAAGGAGGCTGTCATGGTTCGTGACGAAGATCGCGATGTGCTCGAAGATGAGGCTGAGACAGAGCCCGAGCAAGGTGGAGGCGGCGTGACTGCTGGAATTTCCGATGAGGCAGCGGACGGCCAGGCCGATTCTTCCACCGAAGCTGAGGATGTCGAAGACGAGTACGAGCTGGTCGAAATCGAGCTCGACGAGGATGATGTCGTGCGCTATCTCGAGGATGACGAGGGCACCAGGATTGGCTTCGTACTGCTTGAGGACGGCGAGGAAGCCGAGTATTATTACGTTGCCGAAGACGAGGGTGCCCGTGACGACGAGGAGGGCCTCGGAATCACCAGCGAAGGCGTTGCTCAGGCAACCGACGACATGAATGCCATCTATCGGGACGGCATTGCCGTGGCGGCCGAACTGAAGGATGCGTTTGCCGACATCAAATCAGTGTTTGACTTCAGCGCATTCACTAAGAAATAAGAGGAAAGAGGCGCTGTCCCCTCCTCGATGAGGACGGGACAGCGCCTCGACTCATTTTGCGCGTGCCGTGAACGCCCAGTGCGTCACATGCTTTCGAGCTCCTGGTCGGCGGAGTACTTTGCCGAAGTGTCTTTGCCAGCAAACGTGAACTTGTCAACGATGGTCAGCGCCAGGTCCTCCTCTTCGATCTGTTCGCTGATGTAGCCATGGGTGAAAATTTCGGTTGCATAGTCCCCGGCTTTCTTTGCGATGTCATGAAGCCGATAGATGCTCTCCGTCACCTTTTTCTCATGGGCAAGGATGGCTTTCGCCACTGCCAGCGGTTCCGCTTCGACGAAGTTTTCCGCCTTGACATCCTGGAGGGTGGCCGACTCGTCCCGCTTCTGCAGGAACTCCAAGAAATCCATCCCGTGCCCGATCTCTTCCTTGCCGTGTTCCATGAGCCACTTGGCATAGCCTCGGTAATTGGCCTGTTCCATAGCCACCGAGTATGCCAGATAGATATAGGCAGAATACAGTTCGAGGTTGATTTGGTCGTTGATTGCTTCAATCACTTTTTTGTCCATGGATCCTCCTTTGGCTGGGTGCTCTGACCGCATCATAGCCCCGCTGCGCTTTCGGTCGATCGATTGGCATCGAACCGACATCGTATGAGTGTGGTGGACGTCCTCTGTGGAAGGGTCCTGCCGCTTTTCCTGTTTGAGGGAGCGCGAGGTGCCGTGCGCGCGCTGCCGGCTTCTCGAAACGTGCAGGGTGCTCAGTCCCGCACGTTTCGAGAAAACAATGACCCTGTGGCCCACCCTCTGTCAGGTGGGCCACAGGGATGGCGAATTGCCCAAGAGGGACGTGTCTATGCCTTCGCGACTGACGTACCAAAGTGACGTACCAAAGCGGTCGGTTGATGCGACAAGCCCCTGTGGGATGGCTAGCTTTGGGCGAGCTTTTTTCCCACCACATAGCCCTGGGTGTAGTTTTTGCCCAAGTTCAAGCCAAACACCGTGAGAGGGTAGTCGATGCCCCCGTAGAAGTGGCCGGCGCAGTTGCCGACAGCATAGAGGCCTTCGATCGCAGTCCCATCAGGAGTCAGGCATTGCAGTTCGTCGCTGACGTCCACACCGGAGCAGATGGCACTCATGCGCACATGACGGTGGATGCCGTAATACGGTGGGGTGTCGATGGTTTTCAGATAGGCGGCAGGAAGACCGAATTCGGTGTCCTTGCCTGCTGCGCACAGCTCGTTCCACTTCTCGACCGTGGACACGAAGGTGGGAGTGTCGTTGATCTGAAGCTTTTCGGCCAATTCTTCCAGAGTGTCGGCTTTAAAGGTGTTGATTTGACCCTCGAACACACCTTCGCGCTCCACGTCTTCCTCGGGCATGTACACTTTGAGCGCTTCGGGATCGACGAGCTTGCCGGAAAAATTTGCCGCCTTTTCCATATAGTCAGAATCGAATATCTGACAGTAATTCCCCTGGTCCTCTTCGCTTCGAAGATAGCAATTCATAAGTGACATCTCGACGGTCTCTTCGCAAAAACGCGTGCCGTCCAGCTTGGTGCGCAAGAACGGCATGTCGCACATGGAAGCCGGCCCGGCATCGAAATCGTGCAGCATCTTGGTATGGGCAAGATCCTCGATTTTCCCGCCAGCCCATACGGTCATTTTATGCCCATCGCCCGTACGGCCGGTTTGCTTTGGGCCTAAATGCATCATGTCGGGTTGGTAGTAATACAGCATCTCTTCATCATTTTGATAGTCGCCTGTTGCCAGGACGACGCCTTTTTTTGCCACAAATTTGAGGTATTCCCCGTTGGATTCGGCAATGACGCCCGTGCAGGCGCCGTTCTCCATCACGAGTTGTTGCGCGGGGGTGCTGTAAAATATTTCGACGCCTTCAGATTCCGCCTGTTTTGCCAGCGCCTGCATGCCATCGCCCACCGTGTAGGGCTTTGGTCCAAAAAATGAGGTCACAAATGTTATCGCGTAGTTATTCTTGTTGACGAGAGGCATGTGTTGGACCATGCCTTGATCGATGACCTGTGCGCCTCCAGCCTTTGATTTTTCGATGACCCACTTCACGGCTTCCCCTGAGTTTTGCGCCCACATGTCAATCAAGGCGCGGGTGGGACGATGCTGGCTGTCGGCCATCAGTTGAGACACAAGGTTCTCGATATCGGCCGGATCGCTTTGAGCAAGGTCGATGCCAGAACCGGAATTGCCATACGCCGAAGCCGTCGATTCCTTTTGGATCACGGCCACCGATGCACCTTCTTCTTTTGCAGCTAAGGCGCAGGGCAGGCCAGGAGAGCCAGCTCCTATGACGACAATGTCGTACTCTTTGGTTTCCTTGATGTCGGTGATGGTGTCCGGAGTTGCCAAGAAGTCAGGAAGACCCTTGGTCAGATGTCCGCCTGCTGTGGTGGAAGCGCCCGAAGTGCCGGAATCTCCACCTGATGTTTCCGATGAGCTTTTGGGTGTGCAGGACGCGAGTGCACTTACGCCCACCGCACCCACTGCTGCCACGCCTCCGAATTTGAGCAGGTCACGCCGGCTCATCCCTTTGCTTGCATGCCGAGGGTCCATGTCAAACTCCTCCCTTTATATTTGGCCGCTCTGACAGTACCACCTGCATGTTCCCAGTTAGGTTGTCGTGTCGAGCGGATACTCAACTGAAGCCATAACGTTTTCGAATTGCGCTATCTCTCGTCTTGTGCCAAAAAGAAGGGTGTATCTCTTAACTTTTGCGATAATCTTACCAATGGTGTACCGAAGCACAATAAACGAGACGTATACAGGTGCGAATCATCTTGCGGACACTATTGATCTTGTGCCATGACGAGGTGATGCGATTCGCGCGGACACCGAGAGGTCGGTTTGGCGATTGAAGATGGCCTGGCTGTGTGCGGAAGCTCCGGCAAGAGGATCGCGGAAAGGATGGATGGACTTCGCCAAAAAGAGGCTGAGTTCAGCGTCGAGCTTGCCGAGCTCAAGAAAGGGACATTCCGCATCGCGCGCGACCATGCCGCCGTCCGGTTTGGGCGGGCCAAAAAAGAAAAGACCCGCAACGGCTGATGAGCAGCTTCGTGTTGCGGGTCGTTATGGAACCCGACTGCGTGAGAGTCGGGTTCAGCATTGTGGAAATACCCTATCAAAAGGCGCTTTCCGCAATGTTGCCGTTGGTGGAGGCGCGGAGAATCGAACTCCGGTCCATACTACATTTTCGATGAGGCTCTACAAGCTTAGTCAATGGTCGTAGTTCGGATGGGCGAGGTCCATCGACAAACGGAGCCTATCCTAGTCGGTTCAGTCTTTACCCAAGCCATACCGGCTACGTGCTCAGGTGCATTCTCCTTGATGATGTCGGATCCTGGGTCGGAGAAATCTCAGGGCGACAGCTAGGCGCAATTAAGCAGCCATAGCGAGCTGTTGCTTGTTGCCAATTAAATTGACGGTACCCCTGTTTAGCGTGGCGAGGAGACCACGGCCTGCTCCTCATGTCAAACGTACCATGTCGAAACCAGTCGCCCCCATTGCTTGTTCAGGACGATCGCGGGAAGCGCGGTCGCGTGCCAAGGGTCGCGAAGGTCCACCTTGTCAAAGAACCGCCGAAAACGTGGCCTTGCGGCTGTCTTTCGGTGCGTTTCCCCCGAGGCTAGCCGACTGCTCCCGCTCGCCTCATGAGGAGGTTCTATTCTAGTCACGCGGAGGCTTTTGTCAAGCGGAGAGGGCTGTCGACAAGCCTCCTAAAGCCACGGATCAGCCGACTTCTCGTGCATTTGATGGCGAATTTGTGGCGAGTGTCATGAATTGTTATCGACAATCGTTTTATCATGGATAGTAGAGCGCAATGTCTTGGTACAATATGGCACTGTCCCCGATTCAGGTGAGCGGTTATGGATAAGAAGAAGAAAACCAAGGGTTCTCATGGCCGCCATTCTGCGGAAGCCCTGTCGTCAACTGGTAGGGGCGAATCGCACGATGCTGGGTTTCAGTCGGCGTCGCAGGATTCCGCGCCCCTTCCACGCAAGGACGGCATGGAGGGCGCGCGTTACCCGAGGCCTCCGCAGCCGGCCGTCGCCTTGCCTTTGCCCGTCGCTCCTGGGAGCTCTTGGCAGGGTGGCGTGTTGCCTGGCGATCGGACGGGGGTTCCTTACGGCGCGCAGGGTTTCATCCCTGCAAGCTCTCTGTCATCTACAGGTGATGGGACGGAAGCTTCCCACGGTCACAGAGTTCTGAAAATCGCGGGCATCGTGCTGGCCGTTCTCGTCGGCTTGTTGTTGGTTGTTTATCTCGCGGGGGGAATCTATTTTAGCGGACGATTTATGCCAAACACGACGCTTGGCGAACACGATGTTTCGCTGAAGACGGCAAGCGAGGTTCAGGACTATCTTTCGGCAGAACTTTCCAATTATGTCGTATCTGTTTCTGGCCAGGGATTCTCGATGAAGCTGTCCGCGAGTGACGCGGGCATCACCATGGATAGCAAAGGCATCACCGAGAGCATGCTCGCCGATACGAACCCTTGGCTCTGGCCCTTCGAGATCATGGGTTCGCACGACGAGACGGAGAAATTGGCCGCATCGTACAATGAAAGTGGCCTCGATACCGCGGTTCGGACAGCCGTCGAGGAGTTCAATGCCACCGCAGTCCAACCGACGGATGCAACGATCGCGTTCAGCACCTCCGCCGCCGCTTATACGGTGCAGTCTGAAGCCGTCGGCACGGCTCTTGATGCCGACGCGGTGGTTGAGGCCGTCGATGAGGCGGTCATCTCCTTGCAGCCCACGGCAAAGCTGACTGAGGATGCTTTGCTGCAGCCGGCTGTCCTGTCGACGAACGCGTCTCTGAAAAGCGCCGCTGACTCTGCGAATCAGATGATCAAGGCAAACATGCAGCTCGTCATGGGAGGCACCGTGGTTGGGTCGGTCACTCCCGAACTTGTCTCCTCATGGATACGTCTTGGCGATGACCTTTCGGCCACCCTTGACGAGTCCGCACTGACGGCATGGGTTGACAATCTTGCCACGTCATGCAGCACGGTGGGGACATCGCGCACCTATACGAGGTCTGATGGCAAGGTGGTCACGGTTTCGGGTGGAGTGTATGGCTGGTCGGTTGACCGGGATGCCTTGCTCACCACGGTTAAGGACGGGGTGTCGGCCGGGACGGTCGCCACGGTGGACGTGCCTTGCACGACCACCGGCACGGCGTTTAACGGCGCGGGCGCGCGTGACTGGTCTGCCCGCTACTGCGACATCGACCTTTCGGAACAGCATGTTCGCTTCTACGACGAATCAGGCACGCTCATATGGGAGTCCGACTGCATTTCCGGCATTCCCGACGGAACCCATGACACGCCAACGGGCATCTACTGGGTGAACCAGAAAGCGAGTCCCTCGAAACTCACCGGCTACGAGAATGGCAAGAAGATATACGAGTCAACCGTTCAGTATTGGATGCCGTTTGTGGGAAACACCATTGGCTTGCATGACGCCGATTGGCAACCGAGCTTTGGGGGCACCATGTATCAAGAAGGATACGGCAGCCATGGCTGCGTGAACCTGCCTCCTGCGCTCGCCGCTTCGCTCTACAGCATCATTCAGTCCGGTGACGTGGTGGTTTGTCACTGGTAGAGAAAGCTTTGCTGCCTGATCCCCCTCCTGTCACAGGTTGTCTCAACATACGGCATTTTCCCTCTTGAAGCGCGCCGCCGCGGCTTCCTTCCGTTAAATTTTCATTACGGAGCAGAACCGCGGCTGTCCGCCGAAACGGAGACGTTCATACTTTTCCCCATGAAAGAGCATGCATCGAAGACAGTTTTCTATGATGACACCACCTTGCGCGACGGCGGGCAGGCGGCGGGGATCGTGTTTTCCCACGAAGATAAGCTGGCAATTGCGCGTTTTCTCGACGATGTGGGCGTTGACCAGCTTGAGGCCGGCATTCCCGCCATGGGCGGCAGCGAGCGTGTCCTGTTGGAGGACTTGGCGGCAGCGGGGCTGCGGGCAAGCGTGCTGGCCTGGTGCCGTGCGCAGGAAGCTGACATCGACGCTGCTGTAGCCTGTGGGGTTGACGCGGTTGGCATTTCCGTGCCGGCCAGCGACATTCAATTGTCGGGCAAGCTGGGCAAGGATCGCAGGTGGGCCGTTGACGCTCTGTGCCGTTGCGTCGCGCGGGCCAAGGCGGCCGGGCTCTACGTCTCGGCCGATGCTGAGGATGCGAGTCGTGCCGATTCCTCATTCCTTGCCGAGCTTGCCCGCGCCGCGGAGGCCGAAGGCGCCGATCGGTTTCGCTACTGCGACACGCTGGGCGTGCTTGATCCGGACAGAACCCTTCAAGCCATACGTGAGCTCCATGAGGACGTGGCGTTGCCGTTGGAGGTTCACATGCACGACGACTTCGGCATGGCGACGGCAAACACGCTGGCCGCCGTGAGAGGTGGGGCAACCTGGGTGAGCACGACCGTGGCAGGCCTCGGCGAACGTGCGGGAAACGCGGCGCTCGAGCAGGTGGTCATGTCGCTGTGGCTTCATGAGGGAGTTCGGCCTTCGGTCGATGTCACCCGCTTGCGTGAGCTCGCGCAGACCGTTCTTGGAGCAGCAGGTCTGCCGATTCCCTTCGATGCGCCCATTATCGGTTCAAATGTGTTTCGGCATGAAAGCGGAATCCATGTCGACGGTCTGCTGAAAGACGCCCGAACCTACGAGCTCTATGATCCGGCGCTGGTGGGCGGCGAGCGCGAGGTGGTGATCGGGGCGCATTCGGGGACTCACGGCGTGCTGGCGAAACTGACGGAGCTTGGTCGCGATCCCTCGCCGTCTCAGGCACGTGCCCTCGTGCCGAGCGTTCACCGGGAGGCGAACCTCCTCAAGCGGGCGCTTTCCGACGAGGAGCTGCTTGCACTCTGGGATGCAGCCCATCCTTCTCGAAGCGAGGGAGGCGCGTCTTGGGAGGACGCGTGATGCCGTGCGTTTTGTTGGGCCGGATGTTTTGATCGTCCGATTGTTCTTTGGCGCCTTGGATCGCTTGTGGGATGCCACGTTTGTTTGACTTGTGCGCAGAGTGCCGCATTTTACGAGGATTAATCCGCCTGAAACATACCGTCCCTCGCTTTCCCCTATAGTAAGGTCAGTCGCAGCAAGGATGCGCGACGAATTCTGTGAACGAGCACAGGCATAACGGAGGCATTGAAGCCCGTATTCCGACGAAGGTCGGGGTGCGGGCTTTTTTCATGTCTCGATCCGTACGTTGCATGCAGGACGAGTGAGAAGGAGAACATCATGCGACAGGTAGCAATCTACGGCAAGGGCGGGATCGGGAAGTCGACCACGACTCAGAACCTCACGAGTGCTCTGGCCACCCATCTCGGCAAGAAGATCATGTTGATCGGCTGCGATCCCAAGGCGGATTCAACCCGTATGCTCTTGGGGGGTCTTGCGCAGCGGACCGTGCTCGACACCTTGCGCGAGGAGGGTGACGAAATCGAGCTTGAGAACATCATGAAGGACGGTTTCGGAGACATCCACTGCGTCGAGTCAGGCGGTCCGGAACCAGGCGTGGGCTGCGCGGGGCGCGGCATCATCACCTCCATCAACATGCTTGAGCAAATGGGTGCCTACACCGACGACCTCGACTACGTGTTCTATGACGTTTTGGGCGACGTTGTGTGCGGCGGATTCGCCATGCCTATCCGCGAGGGCAAGGCCCAGGAAATCTATGTTGTGGCCTCTGGCGAGCTCATGGCCATGTATGCAGCCAACAACATCTGCAAGGGCGTGCAGAAGTATGCAAACTCCGGCGGCGTGCGTCTTGGCGGAGTCATCTGCAATTCGCGTAAGGTCGACGGCGAGCGGGAGCTTCTGGAAGCTTTCGCCAAGCAGCTGGGAAGCCAGCTCATCTACTTCGTGCCGCGCGACAACATCGTCCAGCATGCCGAGATCAACAAGAAGGTCGTCATCGAGTTCGATCCGGAATGTACCCAAGCTGACGAGTATCGGGGCCTTGCCGAGGCGGTCGACGCCAATGACATGTTCACCATCCCGAAGCCGCTCACGCAGGATGACCTCGAGGACCTCATGATGGAGCATGGCTTCTTGGGGATCTAGGCCCGATGCGACAGGTGCTCCGAAGGCTATGCGCGTCATGATCAGACGCCCCCGGCGGGTTCTGTCGCCTTGTGATGCAGAGCGAACGCATGGCCTTGTGGCGCATGAAGGTTCGCCTGTGCTCCGTTTTACCGCGTGCTTGCTGACGAGACCATGACGAGAGAGGAATGTCCCATGCAACTCATACGTGCAATCGTCCGACCGGAAAAGGCGTCGGACGTGATGAAGGATCTGCTGGAAGCCGATTTTCCCGCCATCACCAAAATGAGCGTGTTCGGCCGTGGCCGCCAGATGGGCGTGAAAGTCGGTGACTTGGTGTATGACGAGATACCCAAGGAAATGTTGATGATCGTCTGCGAGGACGACGATGCCGACGATGCCATTCGCGTGATTCTCGAATCGGCGCGCACGGGCGAGAACGGCAACTATGGAGATGGCCGCATCTTTGTCTCCCCCGTGGAAGAGACCTATACCGTCTCGAACGGAAAGGCTGGTCTGTAGGGAGCGCTTCTCGCGATCTCCGCATTCCGCGTATTCCGAAAGGAGATGGATCATGAAGGAAATTATGGCAATCGTGCGACCCGGCAAGGTTGGTGCCACGAAAAGCGCGTTGGCTGAGGCGGGATTCCCCTCGTTCACCTGCCAGGTGGTGCTCGGCCGCGGCAAGAAGCTCATGGACCGCACGCTGGCAAGCGTCATTCTCGAAGAGGGAGAGCTGCCGGTCGATCATGTGGGCGAAGCCTTGTCGGAGCCCCTGCGCCTCATTTCGAAGCGCATGTTCACGCTGGTGGTGGAAGAAGAGGACGTTCCGGTGGTGGTTAAGCTGATCATCGAGACGAATTCCACGTCTTCTCCCGGCGATGGCAAAATATTCGTTCTGCCTATCAATGAGAGCTATCGCGTCCGTAATGGCGAACGTGCCGCTGACGCCTACTAAGGTTGGTGAAGGATATGACTGAGCAAGTTTTGGAGAGAGCCTGCGAACTGGACGAAGGCGGCGTGCCTACCAAGGCTATGGATGCCGTTCTCGATCAGTACGAGGCGAAGGTATACAAGAATCGCAAGAAGCACATCGTCACGGTCGACCATACGCTGGAGACCCCTCAGGAGATACTCGCGAATGCGCGCACGGTTCCCGGCATGCTCACGCATCGCGGTTGCTGCTATGCTGGGTGCAAAGGCGTGGTCATCGGCCCCTTGAAGGACGCGCTTACCATTGTGCATGGCCCGATAGGCTGCTCGTTCTACACGTGGGGGACGCGCCGCCACAAGGCGAAGGCGGAGGAGGACGGGATCAATCTCGTGCCTTACACCTTTTCGACCGACATGCGCGAGACGGATATCGTGTTCGGTGGCGAGAAGAAGCTCATGGCGGCCATCGAGGAAGGCATCGAGCTCTTTCATCCCAAAGCCGTCATGATTTGTTCCACCTGTCCCGTTGGTCTGATCGGCGACGACATCCATGCGGTGGCCGCGCGTGCCGAGAAGAAGTTCGGCGTGAAATGCATCGCGTTCTCATGCGAAGGGTACAAAGGCGTGTCACAGTCGGCGGGGCACCATATTGCGAACAACCAGATCATCCGTCGCATCATCGGCGAGGATGACACGCCGCCCACAGGAGAGTTCTCGGTGAACATCCTCGGAGAATACAACATCGGCGGAGATTCGTGGGAAACCGAGCGCATCCTGCATCGCTGTGGCATCGAAGTGGTGTCTGTCATGACGGGAGACGGCTCCGTTGCCGAGATGGAGCGGTCTCATATGGCGGGGCTGAACCTGGTGCAATGCCACCGCTCGATCAACTACATTGCCGAGATGATGCAGACCCAGTATGGCCTCGACTGGATCAAGGTGAACTTCGTCGGCATCAATGCCACCTGCAAGAGCCTGCGGGCTATCGGCGAGTACTTCGGCAACCAGGAACTCAAGGATCGCATCGAGGCTGTCATTGCCGAGGAGTTGACAGACATTGCCGACGAGGTGGCCTATTGCCGCGAGAAGCTTGTCGGAAAGACGGCTGCACTCTATGTGGGAGGATCGCGCTCCCATCACTACCAGCAACTGCTGCGTGACTTTGGCGTATCGACCGTGCTTGCCGGTTACGAGTTTGCCCATCGCGACGATTACGAGGGCCGTGAGGTCATCGACAGCATCAAGATCGATGCGGACAGCAAAAACATCGAGAACCTGACGGTCGAACCGGTGGAAGGCAAGTATCGCGTGCGTTTCAGCCCCGAAAAGTATGAAGAGCTGAAGGGCCAGATCGATGGCTTGGAGTACTACGAAGGCATGATCAAAGAGATGGAGAACGGCACGCTCATGGTGGACGACCTGAACCATTTCGAGACTGAGGAGTTTGTCCGCATGCTCAAGCCCGATGTGTTCTTTTCGGGCATCAAGGATCGCTATGTGTTGCAGAAGGGCGGCGTGCATTCGCGTCAGCTGCACAGCTATGACTACAAAGGCCCTTACGCTGGATTCAAAGGCGCCGTGAACTTCGGGCACGATTTGGTCATGAACATTTACACACCGGTGTGGAAGAAGATTGTTCCCCCGTGGCGCACCGAGCCGGCCATTTCCGGTGTTGTGGAAGCTGGACGGCCTGACCCATCGGCCGCCGCAGCGATAGGAGGGAGAGAATAATGCTTGAGGCAACTCCGCGCGATTCGGTCATGGAGCGCCATGCACTCGTGGCGAATCCCGCAAAAACCTGTCAGCCCGTTGGGGCTGTCTATGCGGCCCTTGGCGTGCATGGTGTCATGCCGCACAGCCATGGCTCTCAAGGCTGCATTGCTTTTCACCGCATGTTCTTGACGCGCCATTTCAAGGAGCCAGCCATGGCTTCAACCTCGGCTTTCACCGAAGGTGCGAGTGTGTTTGGGGGAGGAGCCAATCTCAAGACCGCCGTCAAGAACGTTTTTGACATCTATGATCCCGATGTCATTGCCATTCACACGACCTGTCTCTCTGAGACTATTGGAGACGACCTTCATTCCTTTGTGTCGGCTATCGAGATTCCCGAAGGGAAGCGCGTCATCTATTGTTCCACACCCAGCTACGTGGGGTCGCATATCACCGGCTTTTCAGCTATGGCGGCCGCTTTTGTGGACCATATGGCCGAGAAGACGGGGGAATCGAGCGGCAAGGTCATGGTTGTGCCGGGTTTCGTGAACCCGGGCGACATGCGCAAGATGAAAAGCTACCTGGAGGCTTTCGACATCGACTACACCATGATGCCGGATACGACTGGCGTGTTGGACGCTCCCATGACGGGCACTTTTGAGCTCTATCCAAAGGGCGGCACTCCGCTGGCCGAGGTGGAGAGGCTCGGGGACGCCGATTACTCCTTTGCGCTGGGCACGTGGGCTTCCGAGGCCTGTGCGAACGCTCTCAAGCGCAAGCATGGCGTTGACTACACCGCGCTGGGACTGCCCATCGGGGTAGGCGCCACTGACGAATTCGTGATGGCATTGGCTCGCTATGCCGACCATCGCGTGCCGGAAGCCATTGAGGTCGAGCGGGGACAGTTGGTTGACTGCATGCTCGACGTGCATCAATACCTCGACGGCAAACGGGTTGCCATTTGCGGAGATCCCGACACGGTGATCGGCTTGACACGCTTCGTGCTCGAATGCGGCATGGTGCCGGCCTTTGTGGGAACAGGCACGCCGGGAGGAGATTTCGCAGGCGCGATCAAAGCGGTGCTCGACGAGGCGGGAGTGGAAAAGGGAACGTGCTGGTATAAGAGCGAGACGGACTATTTCGAGCTTCATCAGCGCATCATTCAAGAGCCGGTTGACCTGCTGTTGGGCCCCAGCCTGTGGAAGCAGATTGCCAAAGCGGAAGACATTCCTCTGGTGAGGTGCGGTTTCCCCATCATGGATCGCTACGTGCACTCCTATATACCGATGGTGTGCTACAAGGGTGCCATGCATCTGCTTCAGGACATCGCCAATGCGCTCATGGATCGTCAGGACCGCGATTGCAACGATGAGGATCTTGAGTTCGTGATGTAAAGGATTCTGCCGGCCAGCCGGCCGGCAGAACCGCTCGATGCTGCAGCTTTTCAGCATCTCGCTCGTTGTCGCTCGATTGGCTCTTCGCTTCAGGGCGCGTGTTCTCCAGCGGAGAACAGGGACGATTCTGAAGACGGTGGCGATTTGCGGCAACTAGGCAGGCAATAAAGAAAGGAGATGGCCATCATGCCCGGAACGACGAAGGTTCGCTCTTCCCGTGAGGCGGTGGTGCTCGACGAGCGCAAGGCCTCTATCCTCAACGCGGACGGATGCAGCGGTCCGGGCATCGCATGCGAGCAGGAGAGTGCCGCTGGCGCTGTCAGCCAGCGTGCATGCGTTTTCTGCGGTGCGCGTGTGGTGCTCAATCCCATCACCGACGCTTTTCATATCATACATGGCCCCATTGGATGTTCCAGCTACACGTGGGACATCCGCGGAAGCCTGACCAGCGGAGATGAGCTTTACCGCCACAGCTTTTCCACCGACCTTTCCGAGACCGACGTCATTTTTGGCGGAGAGAAGAAACTGGCGCGTGCAATAGACGAGGCTGTCGAGGCTCACAGTCCCAAAGTCATTTTCGTCTATGCCACCTGTATTGCTGGCGTCATCGGCGATGACGTGGGGGCGGTATGCAAGGCCGCCGAGAAGCGGCACGGCATCCGGGTGATTCCGGTGCAGGCTCCGGGATTCTCGGGTCATAAGGCCATTGGGTACCGGCTTGCCGGCGATGCCATCATGAATTTGATCGGGTCGGTGCCGTTCCCTCGGGAAAAGGCCCATGGCATCAACATTTTGGGTGATTTCAACCTGGCGGGCGAGATGTGGATTGTGAAAAACTATCTTGCCTCGCTTGGCATCGATGTGGTCACCGGCATCACGGGGGACTCATGCTACGACGAGCTGATGTGCGCTCCCCAAGCCAAACTCAATGTGGTGCAGTGCGCTGGTTCCATGACGGCTCTTGCCAAGCGCATGGAAGCCGACTTGGGAATACCTTTCATCAAGGTGAGCTTTTACGGCATCGAGGACACCACTTCGTCGCTCATGCGTATCGCAGAGGCGCTGGGCGATGCCGACACGATCGAGCGTACTCGGGCATTTTGCGCCGATCAGACGCATCAGCTGGAGTCAGTGGTGCAGCGCTATCGCTCCCAGCTGGAAGGACGGCGTGCCGCCATCTACGTGGGTGGAGGGTTCAAAGCCATTTCACTCATCCGGCAGTTTCGTGAGTTTGGCATGGATACGGTCATGGTCGGCACGCAGACCGGGCGCCCCGAAGACTATGACGTCATTCGTTCGCTTGTCACGCCAGGATGTGTGGTGCTTGACGATGCCAATCCTTCCGAGCTGGAGAAGTTTCTCACCGAAAAGGGGGCGGACATTTTGGTTGGGGGAGTGAAGGAGCGTCCGCTTGCCTACAAGCTGGGGGTGGCGTTCTGCGATCACAACCACGAAAGGAAGCATCCGCTTGCTGGATTCGTGGGCGTGCGCAATTTTGCCGAGGAGATCAACTCCTCCATGAACTCGCCCGTGTGGGCGTACGTATAGAGACGAGGTGAAACGATGGCAGAACTCGATAAAACACTGATCAAGGAGAGCGGCGCCCTCGTTGACTTGAATGTGAACCCCTGCAAGATGTGCATGCCCATGGGCACGTCGACCGCCGCCTATGGCGTGCAGGGCTGTGTGACCATCCTCCATGGATCGCAGGGTTGCGCTACCTATATCCGGCGACACATGGCGACGCACTACAACGAACCGGTTGACATCGCTTCTTCGGCGCTGACGGAGCAGGGAACGGTGTACGGGGGAGAAAAGAACCTGCATAAAGGCATCGACAATCTGGTGAGGCTCTACGATCCGGCCGTTGTCTGCGTTTCCACCACCTGCTTGGCCGAGACCATCGGCGAAGACGTTCCTGGAATGATCGATCGCTGGCGCGAAGCGCATCCCGAATCAACCGTGACGTTCGTTCCCGTGGCGTCGCCCGGCTATGGCGGATCTCAGTTTGAAGGCCATTTTCGGTTCATCCATGCATTGCTGGACAATGTGGAGATGCATCCTGATGCCGCGAAGCCCCACCAGCTCAATGTCGTGTGTGGGCCCATGAGCCCGGCAGACATGCGGTTCCTGAAGGAGTTGGTGGCCTCGTTTGGCATCGAGGCCGTGTTCGTGCCGGATTTGTCTGACAATCTCGACCGGCAGCGGCTTGACGTGTACGACCGCACGCCCCAAGGCGGCACCCCGATCGAGCGCATCTCAAGCATGGCGGGGTCTGATCTGACGATTGAGCTGGCAAGTTTCATCCCGGCGGGGTATTCGCCCGCCGAGTTGCTGCATGACCGTTATGGCGTGCCCTATACGCGGCTCAACATGCCTGTTGGCCTGCGGGACATCGATCTGCTCGTCGACGAGCTTGCGGCGTTCGCGGGGATTCGTGTTCCCGATGCGCTTGCGGCGCAACGGGGGCGTTATCTGGATGCGATGATAGACTCCCATAAATACAATGCCGAGGGGCGTGCTGTCGTGTTTGGCGAGCCCGACTTCTGCTACGCCGTGTCGCGCCTCTGTGTAGAAAACGGTATTGTGCCGGTGGTGGTTGCGGCGGGGTCGCGCTGTAGCGAGCTCTTCGATGCGCTCGCCGATGAAGTGCGCGGCGTCGCGGATCGCTTTTTGGTGGACCGGTGGGACATCGTCGATGCAGCCGACTTCGGTGATATCGAGCGTCTTGCCGTGAAGAACGGCGCGAACGTCATGATCGGCTCGTCGGATGGAAGGCGTGTGGAGGAGAAGCATGGCATTCCCCTCATCCGCTGTGCCTTTCCCATTCATGACCATATCGGTGGGCAGCGCGTGCGCACGATGGGCTATGAGGGATCACTCATGCTGCTCGACCGCATAACCAATACGTTGCTGCAGCGTAAGGAATCCGGCTTCCGCGCGGCCATCCGTGACGAATTCTACGACAACACCCTTCTCGCGCAGGCGCATCGCCATCGGGAGACGGAAAGCTATGAACTTATCGCCGAGGCGTCGGCCGTTATGACTGACAGCGAATCCCTTCGCATGCGCGAGCAGGCTGAGGCAAGGAATGCCTTGGTGGAGAAGTCTCGGCAAGACTGTCTTGCCGACAGTGAGGTTGCGGCCCCGAAGACGGGCCTTTCCCTCCAGCAAAAGACCGCCCAGCATCCTTGCTTTAATGGGGGGTGCGCAAGCGACAACGCCCGCATTCATCTTGCCGTTGCGCCACGGTGCAACATCGGCTGCAATTATTGCGTGAGGAAGTATGACTGCGTCAATGAAAGCCGCCCGGGCGTCACGTCTTCGGTGCTCACGCCGACTGAAGCCCTGGAGCGCTTTCGGTTGGCGAAGGAGCGCATTCCCAACCTCACGACGGTTGGCATTGCTGGCCCGGGGGACGCGCTGGCCGATTGGGGGAACACGCAGGAGACTTTGCGCCTCGTGCGCGCGTCCGAGCCGGACGCGACGTTCTGCCTTTCGACCAACGGGCTTCTGCTTCCTCGCTACGCCGATGCCATAGCTGATGCCGGCGTGACGCATGTCACCGTTACCGTGAATGCGGTCGATCCAGCCATCGGTGCCGAAATCTACCGGTTTGTCCGGTTGGACGGGATCATCTACACCGGAAAAGCCGCGGGGGCGGTTCTCTTGGCCAATCAGGTCGAGGGCATCAAGCGGCTGGTTGCACGCGATGTGATGGTCAAAGTGAACACGGTGCTCATTTCTGGCGTTAATGAGGATCATGTCGAGGAGGTGGCCGAGTTCGTCAAGCGTATCGGGGCCTCCTATCACAATGTGATGCAACACATTCCCGTGGAAGGGAGTGTGTTCGGCAACCTTCAGCAGGTCAGCCGGCGCCATTTGGATGAGGTGAGAAAGCGCTGCTCCCATCATCTTCCCCAGATGTACCATTGCCAGCAGTGCCGCGCCGACGCGGTGGGAAAGCTGACCGATGACCTGTCGCATTTCATCGAGGCCGCAGAGGGGCGCCGCGCGCTCAAGCCTGTCCATGCGAATCCGATCATTGCCACCTTGGTGGCTCCTGACGGTTCGCGCCGCAGCCGACAGCGCATCGCCGTTGCCAGCCGGTCGGGAATGGTGGTGGACACCCATTTTGGACACGCCCTCAGCTTCATGATTTACGAGACGGACGGCGTCACGGTGCGGTATTGCGAGACGCGGGATGTGGAGCAGTATTGCGTCGGCAAGGAGTTTTGCGATCCGGCGGTCAAGGAAAGCCATTTGGACAAGACCATTGCCACCGTTGAGGACTGTGCGGCGGTTCTCTGCCTCCGCATAGGAGAGGCTCCTGCGCGCGAGCTTCTCAACCGAGGCATTGCGCCCATCGCAAGCTGTGACGCGATTGCCGATGCGGTGCAAGCGGCACAACGAGATCTATCGGAATCCCCTTTGGGGATATACAGGGAGGCGGCATCGCAATGATCGAGCCAACACATCATATCTTCGTCTGCACCAGCTGCCGGCCTGACGGCACGCAGAAGGGTTTCTGTGCCTCGCAGGGCGCACGTGGAATCGTTGGAAAATTCATGGAGGAGATAGAGGACCGCGAGTTGTCCGGAGAGGTCATGCTCACCAACACCGGCTGTTTTGGCATCTGCGACAAGGGTCCTGTGGCCGTTGTCTATCCTGAAGGGGTATGGTACGGATCTCTCGACGAGGATGCCGTGGAAGAGATCATGGAGCAGCACATCGAGGGAGGATCTCCGGTGGAGGAATATCGCATCTGAGCCACACGGTTCCTTTCCCGGCGTGCGTCGGTAGTGCGCAAGCCGCCGCGAGGCGAACGTCGCTTGTGCCGGTCGTTCACGATTCGTTATTTTCTCAGGCGTTACGCAAGGGCAACCGAATCGAAACAGAGAAACGATACACTTTGGCACAGGCGACGAAGGCGGGTGAGCGCGATGGCGATGGATTGCGTGTCAGCAGTGGATCGGTGTGCTGATGTGGACGGCGACGGTGACGAGAGAGACGCAGCCGATTTCGCACGGGAGCTCCGTGTCAAGGAAGCCACCATCCGGGAAGTCCACCACCGTGTGAAGAACAATCTCCAGACCATCGAATCCTTGCTGCGCATGCAGATGCGCCGCACGAAAAGCCCCGAAGTCGCAGATGCCTTTTCCGAGGCCATAGCACGAATTGGGGCCATGGCAATCGCCCACGAAATGCTGTCGTATGCTCACGATGAGCGGGTCGCCGTGAAGCCTCTGGCCTTGGCGGTGGCAAATCAGGTGAAGACGGGCCTGGCGGGTTCGAATCCGCGTATACGCATCGTCGCACGGGGCCGTGCGGGCTTGGTTGACGCGCAGGGGGCGAGCAGCCTCGCTCTTGCGGTTGCGGAGATCGTTCACAATGCCATTGAGCATGGTCTTGCGGGGCGTGACGAGGGCTCGGTGACGCTCACCTTTATGCGTGACGACCGGCAACTGGTTGCCTTCATCGAGGACGATGGCTGTGGTTTGCCTGCAGGATTCTCTCTCGGTGCGGGAACAAGCATGGGCCTTGTGCTCATGCGGACGTTGGTGGAAGAGGATTTATCGGGCACTATCACGTGCGGCCCCCGGCCAGGCGGCCAGGGAACGCGCTTTATTGTGACAGTTCCGCTCGTCGACGACGAGAATTGGGCTGAGGACCCGACTGAATCGGACGAGAGATATCAAGCGGGCGAGTTGGACGGCGCCTCACAGTGCGTGACGGGACGAGAGGGGCAAGGCCATGAGGATCGTAATCGCTGAAGACGAAGCCATCATCCGTATGGATTTGCGAGAAATACTGCAGGAGAACGGATGCGAGGTGGTGGGCGAGGCCCAATGCGGCGCCGAAGCCCTTGAACTTGTGCGCGAAAAGCGTCCGGACTGCGTGTTCATGGATATTCAGATGCGAGGGCGCGACGGTCTCGATGCCGCGCGCGTCATATGTGAGGAAGGCCTCTCAGCCGTTGTCATGCTGACGGCGTTCTCTCAGGAGGCCTTTGTGAAAGAGGCGGCCGAGGCGGGCGTCATGGCCTATGTCACAAAACCGTTTTCCGAGGCGGACATCATGCCGGCTTTGCATGTGGCGCGCTCCCGCTTTGAACAGACGCAGGCGTTGGAGGCTGAGGTCGAAGGCCTGCAAGAGCGGCTGGAGACGCGCAAGCTGGTCGAACGGGCAAAGGGAATCCTCATGCGCGAGGGGATGGACGAGGCCGAGGCCTTCAAACGTTTGCAGAAATCAGCCATGAATGCCCGCAAACCCATCAAGGACATAGCTTCCGCTGTCATCACGAGTGACGAATTGAGAGGTCACTGATTCTTTGACAAATCAGGCGCGATGGGTTGGACCAACCAGCCTTCGCCTGAGCATGCTCAGGGGCACGCGCGGGGCATGCTGGCTCGATAGTCTCTTAGAAGGGGGTCCTGACGAGCGAAGATCCTGCAAAGCTCTCTCCGGCAGGCCTGACTCTTGTCGAATTTTGTTTGGCTCGGAGGACCGGTTTGGGAGGCGTCCCCGCTGTCAGCATGTCTGCCGTATCTCTGGCAGCTCGACGGAAAGGGGAGTGGTCTGGCCGACAACCTGCCTCTGAGGCATTCCGATTCCTGGAACCGCCGATTGAGCAGGTTATCGGTACAAGGTTGTCGATCAGATCCCGTTTGCTCTACTTATCCCAACTGATGAAGGCCCAGTCGGTGCGGCGCTCGTAGTCTTTCATCCAGGAACCGTCCTCGCGTTGGATAAGATGCCGGTCCAGAAAATAATCAAGCATCAGGTTTTCCTGTTCGGTGACGTTGCTTCCGAGCATCTTCACGAGCGACGTCTTCGCTGCATCGCGATTGCAATACGTGTCGTGCTTCACGCTGGAGATGAACCGGACGTCCGCCTTGATTCCCCGATCGTAGAGGCAGTTCACCACATGGATATAGTCGGGGGGTTGGGGAAGGGTGCGTCCGATGGCTTCGATGACCTTGCGGTCGTTGTATGCCAGATCGCCGCAGACGGTTGTCAGGCACACCCGACGACGTGCGCGCCCGTCGAGCTTGGAAAGGGCCCTTGGCAGATCTGCCGTCAGCAGGGCGCGGCTCTCGACGACGAGGTCAGCCTGTGGAACACCGCAGGCATCCCAGTCGTCTTCCCATGCAGCCTTGATGGTGTTGACATTGGTTGCTCCCTCGTTGTGGGCGCGCTCCTCAAGCAATTCGAGCATGACGCTTGAGATGTCGATACCGGTCACCTGTCTTGCATGGCGAGCTATGTCGACGGTGAGCGACCCGCTGCCGCAGCCGACGTCGAGGACGGTCCAGTTTGGATTGATGCGGCACAGCTCCACAAATTCTTGAGCATAATTCGACACGCCGGCATGACGGGAGAACCCGAGTGCTCGTTTGTCCCAATATGCCTCATCATCGCGCTTGACTTTTGCCTCATGGTAATCCGTCCAGACAGAACTTGTGTACAGCGTCATGGCCATTCCTTTCCTGAGGATGTTGCACAACGCTGTGCGAGTGAGCCGGCTATCTTAGACGGAGGGATGAATGCTATGCAGACAAGGATACTCCTCGCCTGTTAACGGCGGGTTACAAGATCGGGGATAGAAAGCGCCGACCACATAAGAAAATCAACCCGATGGGTAGGATGGCCCGTTTCAGTCGAGCGGCACGCGGCCTGGGGCCGGGATCGGCTGTATGAGGTTGGGACCGGTGGTGACCCGATCTCGGGACCGGTGGTGCGAGGCCGGAGCCGGCGGTGCGAGGCCGGGACCGGCTGTGACCGGGAGCCGCCAACGCGAGAAATGGAAAGTCTTCTGGCGGGCGGACCCTCTTGGCAGTTCTCTGAACTGGCTATTTGCTCAGATATTGATATATAAACAGAGCTTTGAGGCTGCCAACCTTTCCATTTCTCGCGTTGGCGGCCTGGAGCGGGGATGTGGACGCCTGCCTATGGGCGAAGCGGCGAACGGACTGAGGCTGCGACTGGGCTTTGAAGAAGCGCCGAAAGTTCTGAAGAAGTGCCGAAGTGCCGAAGTGAAGAAGCGCCGAAGTGAGGTAGCCGGCCAGTTGATGCGCGGAACTGATCGTCGCGCCTTTCCAGATGGACAAACCAGAGCCCAAGAGGCCCGAGAAGCCGGAGATGCACCAAAACAGATTGGCGCCTTTCTAGATGACCGTCAGGTCCGCTGAAGAGAGGTCGATGATGGAGCGGAGGGTTTCGGTCTCCATCTCGATCTGACATCCGATGCGTCCGCCGGAAAAGGTGATCGTGTCGAACAGGGCGGCGGTCTCGTCAATGGTCGTGACAAGCGGTTTCTTCATGCCGAGAGGAGAACAGCCGCCATGGACATATCCGGTGAGGGGGAGCAGTTCTTTCGACTTGATCATGGAAACCGACTTCTCGCCGACGGCGAGAGCTGCCTTTTTCAGGTCGAGTTCGCACGCGACGGGAATCATGAACACATAATGGTCACCAGACTTTCCCTGTGTGACCAGGGTCTTGAAAACCTGATCTTGGTTGATTCCCAGCAGGTTGGCAACTTCCACACCGGAAAGAGCCTCGGGGCATTCGAAGAACCTCGTCTTGTATGGCGCGCCTGCGACATCGAGGATGCGCATCGCATTTGTCTTATGGTCGTGTTCCTTTGCCATGTTCCATTCCTTCGCCGACCTTCATGCAGCCTGTCGTGATTATAGCGCAGAGGAAGCCGGGCCTGTCGGTCTTCCATTTGGCTGGAGCGGCCTCTTCTCGGTCGCGGCACCGATACCCGCCGGAGATGAATCTTCCGATGAGCCGGAGGGATTCGCCGGGTGCAATGCGGCAAGGTTCGGGCACAGGAGGCAGGGAATCGATCTTTTCGTGCGGGTTCCGATTATGGGGTGTGGCATGTGCGCGAGCAGTCGACTCGTCGCTATCGCACACTTGTAGATTTCGATCGCGAGGTTCTCGCGCACGGTATGCGAGCTTGGTTTGCGCAGGCATGGTCCCGACTGCTTTGACACGCACGATATCATGGAGTCATGGATGAAAAGGACCCGACATATCAGGACTTCGCCCGGTTTGCCCGTCAATCCGCCGAGGAAGTCTCGCGTGACTGCGAGATCGACGTGTTTCGCGCACACGGCCCGGGAGGACAGTGCGTGAATACCACCGACTCGGCGGTGCGGATGACCCATGTTCCGACGGGCATCACCGTGACCAGCAGAGAATCGCGCAGTCAATTTCGCAACCGGCAGCTATGCTTGCAAAAGCTTCATCGCCTTTTCCAAGAAAAGGCGATACCTCCCAAGGTGCGGCACGCTACGCGTCCGAGTCGCGCCGCACGAGCGCGCCGGCTTGACCAGAAACGTCGACGCTCGCGGACAAAGGGGCTGCGCGGGCGGGTCAGCGAATGAAATTCGTCATGACCTTTGGCTCAACGTCGGGTGCGGGAATGGTTGCCGTTGCCCTGAGCATCCATGCCATGTTCTTGCCGAGCACTCTCATGACTTGCATTCCTTCTTGATCTTGCCGAACCTGCTCGGCGCTTTGACCGTGAACCATGGGCCAGTAGCTCGATGAGACCACCGGCATGCAATTGATTTGGAAATACTTGTTGATCTGATCGATGGCTGGCGTTGTTCCCGCCCGGCGTGCCGAGGCGATGCCTGCGGACGGCTTGAAGCGGAATGTGGCTGACGCGGCGTAAAACATCCGGTCGAGCACGGCCAGCAGTGCGCCGTTCGCCCCAGCATAATAGACCGGCGTGCCCACTACCAGACCATCCGATGCCTCAACCTTCTCGATCAGTCCATTCACCACGTCGTCATCAAAGATGCAGCGGTGATCGCCGCGTTTCGAACAGGTGCCACAACCGGTGCAGCCTCGGATGGGACCGTTTCCGATCCATGCCATTTCCGTCTCGATGCCTTCGGCTTCCAAGGCGCCTTGCACTTCGGAGAGTGCCGTGTAGGTGCACCGCCGCTTGTTGGGGGATCCGTTGATGAGCAAAACCTTCATGATGACATGCTCCTCGTTCTCGTCTGGACGATCATCTTTTGCATGGTGGCGACCACGCTGCTTTTCCTGGGGTTTCCCGGCCTGCCGCTCCCTGCGTCCGGATCCCGTCTTATCGGTCATGCCGCTGCGCCGCCCTTTGCATGCAAGGGTAGCATAAGTGGCCTATCGAAGTGTGTCAAAGCGGTGGGATCTGGGGTGAGGGCATGCCGGGTAAGCAGATACTATGACCATGCTACGACAGCGTGGCCGTCTGCGGTATACTGGCGCAATGGACGACCTCACGACATCATTTTCAAAGGAAGAACTGCTTGTCGAAGACTCTGTTGCGCGGAGTCCTGCAGCATGTTTATCGACCGCAGCGCCTTCGGGGGCGAATGCCTCTGCTGGCTGGGCGAATGGCGACGGCTTTCAGTCGTTCGACGATGCCCCCATCGGCGTTTTCGATTCCGGGTTTGGCGGATTGACCGTCGCGCGGGAGATTGCGAAGGCGCTGCCGCGGGAGAGCATCGTCTATCTTGGCGACTCGGCCCGCTGCCCCTATGGTCCACGGGATTTGTCCGAAGTGGACGGGTTCGTGCAACAGATAGGATCGTGGCTGGTCGATCGGGGCGTGAAACTCATCGTTATCGCCTGCAACACCGCGACGGCGGCCGGTCTCGCCCACGCACAGCGCACGTTTCCCGTACCGGTCATCGGTGTTGTGGAGCCGGGAGCGCGCGCGGCTGCCCATGCCACCAAGAACGGCCGTGTGGGGGTTATTGCCACAAAGGCAACTGTCGATTCAGATGCCTACACGAGGGCCATTCGCCATATAGATGCCGGCATCACCGTGTTCTCGACGGCCACGCCGCGGTTTGTGGAAATAGCCGAACAGGGCATCCGCATGGCCGAAGGCCCCATCGAGAACTACACATCCCTCGCGTCGAAGGTGTATATCAGGCCTGCCTTTCAGGAAATCGCGAAAGAGTACCTGGAGCCGTTGCGTCGGTGCGACATCGACACGCTCGTGTTGGGCTGCACCCATTTCCCTCTGCTAAAAGCCTTGATCGGGGGCGTTGTGGGGCGCGATGTCCTGCTTATCTCGTCGGCGCGGGAGGCAGCGCGAGATGTCGCCGAAATTCTGCTGCGGCGTGGTGGGGTCGCGCGGGACGACCACGAGGCGCGCTACGAGTTCTTCACGACAGGGGAGGACGTTGCCGAGTTCGCCAGTTTTGGCAGCCGGGTGTTTCGGGTTCCCATCGACGAGGTCGGACGGGTTGTTCTTCCAGCCTGATCGAAGAGAAGTCGGACTCCACAGGCGTTTTGAGGAAGGATGCTCATGAAAACCGTCATCATTGCAAGCAACAACGTCCATAAGGTGGAGGAACTGTCTTCGGCACTTGCTTTTCCGGGTTGGGAGTTCCGTACGCTGCGTCAGGCCGGCATCAACTCTGACCCGATTGAGGATGCCGAAACGTTTGAGGGGAACGCGCGCATCAAGGCTCGTGCGGCACATGAGCTTTGCCCGGAAATGGCCGTTCTTGCTGACGATTCAGGATTGGTTGTGGACGCTTTGGGGGGAGCTCCAGGCGTATACTCGTCTCGCTATGCGGGAGAACGAGCCACCGATGCCGACAACAATGCCAAGCTGCTTGCCGAACTCTCTGACACTCCCGAAGGACAGCGTGCGGCGCGCTTCGTCTGCACCTTGGTGTTCATTGACGAGGATGGTGCGGAAACAGTCGCCCATGGCGCCTTGGAGGGAAAGATCGGATTCGACGGACGGGGAGAACGCGGGTTTGGGTATGATCCGCTGTTTCTGCCCGCTGTGTTTGGCGGAGAGCGCACGCTTGCCGAAGCGTCATCCGAGGAGAAGAATGCCATGTCTCATCGAGGAAACGCCCTGCGCTCTCTCAGGGAGATGCTGACTGCGCGAATGGCATAGCGTTTTGGAGGGTTTGCCCTCCAGTTCTGCTATAATGCTTTTCGCTGTCTTGGCCGTCGGGACGTGGCGCAGTTTGGTAGCGCGCCTGCTTTGGGAGCAGGATGTCGCAGGTTCGAATCCTGTCGTCCCGACCATTTCTTTGAAGCTAAGCTGGTCTGTCGATCGATGCAAGAGCCAGCATGGCGGATGCTTGCTGCATCGAGCCGCTCTCTTTGCCTGCTATTCTTCACCTGTGATAATGAGCTCAGCTGGGTGTCGGACAAATTCGAAGCGTGACAGGAATTTGCCGGCTCCGGTGAACCAATGGGCATGCTCTGGGGTCCATGGAAGCAGAAAGTCTTCAGCCAAGCTGCCGTGAAGGTCCCTCTTCGTAGCGGACACGTAGACTGCAGCCATCCTTGGAGCTCTTGCCAAAGGGAATATATCGGCGGCTGTTTTCATAATGGGCGCATCTTCATGTCAATTTGTGACTCTTTTGCTGATTGGAGGCAGGAGAAACGGTATCCTGTGAAGAGACGGAGCAAAGGGTGGCCGTTTCTTGTGCGCAGGGCTATTCTTTACTCTGATGGCATTGTTGACATGCTCAGGCCCTGTGTCGGCAACCGGGCCTGCGGCATGCGATGATCGGTTGGGAAAGGAACGCAGTGTGGCGAGGATAGTTATCGACAGCACCTGCGACCTGCCTTCGAGCCTTCGTGAGCGGTTTCGCATTCTCGTCGTGCCGCTGTCCGTGATACTTGGAGGAAAGTCGTATCGTGACGGCATTGAGATTCGACTTGACGAGGTCTATCGGGCGATGCGCGCGGGAGAGATGCCGGGGACCGCTCAGATACGGGCAGATGATGCCAAGGCGACGTTCTCTTCGATCTTGGATTCGGGAGAGGACCTTATTTACCTTTCCTTTTCGGCCGAGATGTCGGGGACCTTCAATTTGGCGTCCCTGGTTCAGGATGAGCTGCGGTCTGTCTATTCTTCTCGGCGAATGGAGATAATTGATTCGAAAGGCGGCTCGATCGGCGCCGGGCTCATTGCCTTGCAACTCGGCTTGATGAGCGAGCAGGGTTTTCCTTTTGATGATATGCTGGCGAAGGGTCGCTGGATGGCGGACCATGTCAAATATGCGTTTACCATCGATGATCTCAAATGGGCGCTGCAGGGAGGCAGACTGCCTGCCCGAACCGTTGCAAGCATCGGAGGCTTGCTGAACATCAAGCCGGTGCTCGACGTGAAGAACGGCATGCTTCACCTGAGCAAAGTTGTGCATGGCACCAAGCAATCGCTTTCGGCCATTGTGGACATGACGGTCCGTGCGGTGGGGAATTTCGACGATCAGATCATCGGGCTGGCCTATGCTGACGACCGGGGCAAGGCAGAGACGGTGGAGACCCTTTTGCGATCAGCTTTGCCTGCTTGTACCGTCTTGTGCCAACGAATCGGCAGCGTTCTTGGATCTCATCTTGGCATCGGTGGGGTGGGCGTTTTTTGTATGGATCAGCGTCCCGACACCTACTCAACACTCTGAGTCAGGCGAGATCGCCATGGCATGGCGATCTGACGAGTTTCCGGGCATGCCTTTCCGGATAAGGCCTTCGGCAGAATGACAAATGGTTCCGTCAGGCAAAGAGCAGGAACACCTTTGCCATGACAAATCCGAGGAGGCCACAGCCGGGAAAGGTCAAAAGCCACGTCTTGACCATGTCGAAGGCAACGCCCCACTTGACTGAGCTTCTGCGTTTTGCTGCACCAGCGCCCATGATGGCAGTTGCATTCGTGTGCGTCGTTGAAACGGGGAGTCCCGAAAAGGTCGCAATGACCAGGCAGATGGTTCCCGTCAGGCTGGCGGAAAAGCCCTGATACTTCTCCATCCTGACCATGTCCATCCCGACGTTTTTGATGATGCGCTTTCCTCCAACGGCCGTGCCGAGACCCATGTTGAGGGCGCAGAACAGCATGAGCCAGACAGGGAGGATGAATTGGTCGACCTGCCCCACGCCGGCAGCGAGGGACACGGCGAGCACGAACACTCCCATGAACTTCTGCCCATCTTGGGCACCGTGCATGAAGGCAACGCCTGCTCCGCCGGCGATCTGTGCCCACCTGAACACCCGGTCTGATTTCTTGCGATCAAACCCTCGACAGATGCGTGCCACCGCTTTCGTCATGGCCCATCCCATTCCAAAACCGAGAAGCGTGGAAAGGACGATGCCGTAAACGACCTTGATCCATTCGGACCAATTGATTCCCGCCAGCCCACCTTGAAGGGCTATCGCTGCTCCGGTGAGTCCGGCGATGAGAGAGTGGCTTTCGCTTGTCGGTATTCCAAAGTACCAGGCAGCAACTCCCCAGACGATGATGGCAACCATGGCTGCCATGAGAGCGCAGAGAGCCAAATGCGCATCGCCTCCAAAGTCGACCATTTTGAAGATGGTCGTGGCGACGGCCGATGAGAGAAGCGTTACGATCAGCAATCCGAAGAAGTTGCAGAGTGCCGCCATGACAATGGCTGCGCCAGGCGACATGCTTCTGGTTCCGACGACGGTTGCAATGGCGTTGGGTGCATCGGTGGCGCCATTGACGGCAATGACACCGATATTGAGCAGGACCACCACCACGAGCATGGGGCTTGATGCAAGCTGGGCAAGAAACGCTCCCAATTCGATTTCCACACACGGCCTTTCTCGATGACGGTCGTCATGCTTCTCTTTGTCATGCTGCTGACAAGTGTATCGGAAGTTCCATGCCAGGGAAGAGGGGAATCGCGGAATTTTCGCATTGCATGAGAGGATCGGGACGGGCTTGTGCCGCCGTGCGGAGCTCGTTTCAAACTCTTTCCGACGGTTGGGGGATCTCTTGCCGGTGACGGGCTGATCCGGAACCGCATCAGCCCGTCACCGGTTCCGCGGGAGTCTCTTTTCAGAATGGGGTTGACCAGCGGTGCGAAGGGATTTTCGGCAGTCGTAAGCACAATGTTGCTTGACGGGACAATTCTGTCATTCTAGGGTCAGAATGCACCAGCATTCTTCGCCTATCAGACAAGGAGGTTCCATTATGTCCATCTACGATTACGAGTACACCTCGATTGAAAATCAGCCTGTGCACATGAGCGACTACGAAGGCAACGTGCTGCTTATTGTCAATACTGCCAGCAAATGCGGTTTCACTCCCCAATACGAGGGTCTTGAGGCGCTGTACAAAGCATATCAAGACCAAGGGCTTGTTGTCATCGGCTTTCCATGCAATCAGTTCATGGAGCAAGAGCCGGGCACTGAGCAGGAGATTGCCGAATTCTGCACCATTCGCTACGGCGTCACCTTCCCCCTGTCCCAAAAAGTTGACGTGAGGGGGGCGGACGCCATTCCCCTGTACCAGTATCTCACCTCCCAAAAAGGATTCGAAGGCCTTGGCAAGGGAGCTAAGGCGAAGGCGTTGGAACTCATGCTCAAAGGAAAGTATGGAGCCGGCTTCTCGGATGACCAGATCAAATGGAACTTCACGAAATTTCTCGTCGATCGCAGCGGAAAGGTCGTCGCGCGCTTCGAGCCCCCGGTCGAGCCGAAAGATATTGAAGAAGACATCAAGGCGTTGCTCTGATCGGGAGTTAAGCCGCGTTTTTCGGTCGACGCCCTCAAGCTGTTGTCGGCGATCAAGGTAATATGAGGATATTTCTCGCATGAGGGCCAGTCTTGCGGTACAATAGTCGCCGCGCTTTCATGCGGGTGTGGTTCAATGGTAGAACCTGAGCCTTCCAAGCTCATGACGCGGGTTCGATTCCCGTCACCCGCTCCATTAAAACCGCAGGCCAGCCATTAAAAACGGCTGGCCTTTTTAGCTTGCATCATCAGGGGCGATCTCTTCAGGGTGAAGATGCCTCGAATGACGTTCCTCGAGGCTGGTCCGTGTGCCAGGGGGCCTGCCGTGAGGGACAGCGGTTGGCAAGGAATGCCGGCGCGCTTTACGAGTTCAGATACTCTTTTGCATCCTTCATGGCCAAGCGACCTGAATTGACCGCCCATGCGGCTTGCGATCCGGGTGCGAATTTGACGTCGTAAGAATCTCCGTAGAGGCCGCCTGCGTCGGACCCTCCTGCGTAAAGACCCGGTATGACGTTGCCGTCAGTGTCGAGAACCTGAGTTTTCTCGTTGACTTTGATTCCTCCGCAGGTGGTGTAGAAGCCATCGGCAACTTCGCAGAGCCAATAGGGGCCTTCCGCTACTCCCTGAAGGTATTTTGCACGCTTGCCAAACTCGACGTCCGCGCTTGTGTCGTCACCGTCAAGGCCGGCGGCGGCATCGCAATATGCATTGTACTGAGTAACGGTCTCTTCCACGACGGAAGCATCAAGCCCCACGTCTTTGCAGAGGGATTCAAGGGATTCACCCGTGTGGCAGCCTTCTGACTTTTCCAGGACCTGACGTGCTTCCGACAGCGGTTTTCCTGGAGTTCCGAATGAGAACACTTGACCGTCGGGCCCTGATTCTTCCCATCGCTGCAAGTCTTTTTCCGTGAACAAGACGAAAGTCCTTTCTTGGTTGCGGACGCATATTCCCGCTCCGGCAAAATCGTCAAGCCATAAATCCTCCTTGCAGAAACGCTCGCCCTTCTCATTGAGCCAGAGAGTCGGCTGCACTCCGGCGGAGTAGGCGTCGGTTGTCCAGGTGGCCGTCACGGCACCCAGCACGACCGGCCCACACCACATGACCGTGCCCAGGCCCTCGGCAAAATCGGCTCCCGCGTCCTTGGCCATTTTCAGACCGTCTCCTGCGCGACAGTCCATTCCGAGAGCCTGGATGTTGGCATTTTTGGTTTCGGACACGCGGTAGAGCATGTCCGAGTTGTTTGCGTAGCCTCCGGTTCCAATCATTACGACCGGTGCCTCGATCTTGATCACCTCGCCGTTGGCATCTTCGGCGAGCACGCCTGCCACCGTGCCGTCTTCGATGATGACCTTCCGGCCGAATGCATTGAAGTGGGCTTCAACGCCCAGCTTGTCTGCCTCTTGCCCGAAGCACTGCATGAAATATCCTCCCGGACTGGCGTTGTCTCCCTTGTTGTAGACATGCCAGATCTTCGGGCCCGTGCCGATCGAAATGTTTCCCTCGAACGAGATGCCATGGCTTTCGAGCCAGCTTATCGTCTCGGCCGTCTGTCCGAAGAAGTTTTCATAGAGCCTATGCTGCGGAATCCAGTGGTGATAGTTGAGGCAGGTGTTGATGGCGTTCTTCACGCCATAGGGCGCTTGGGGATTGTATGCTCCTGCAAAGCTCACGCCGCCGTCCGCTTCCGTGAAGTGAGTTTCGAGGCCGGTCATGCCCTCTGTGCCGATAAACGATCCGCCATAGCCGCTCAGCCGTTCGATGATGACCGGCTTCAATCCCAGGTCGACGGCTTGAATTGCGGCAGCCGTGCCCGTCCCTCCTGCACCGATGATGCAGACGTCCGCCTGGATCGTCTGCTTTGGCTCTGCGAGTTCGGGAATCTCCCACAGGGCGTTGTCGTCCGCCTGGTTTTCCGAGCTGGCATTGGAACTTTGCGCCGCGAGGTCTTCATCGCCTGCGTTCTTTTGCTGGGGACTGCATCCCGCAAGCCCCGTTCCTGCAATCCCTACGGCAAGAATTCCTGCGCCTGCGAGGAATGATCTTCTGCTGGGGTAATTCCGATTTGCCTCCATAGTGGTGCTCCTCCCTGTCGAACCTTCGTGATGAAAGGCATTGCCGCTGCCTTTCCCCTTCATGTCTATAATGTGGTTCGTGTTAATATTCATGCAACACCTTGACAGGTAGCAAAAAGATGAGGAGTGAAACAGTTGGTTTCGCCAGGATGGCTCGAAGGCATTGTACAATGACAATGTTGCCGTGCGGCAGGTTGGGCGCAAGGGGAAACGCTCGCCAGGGGCCCAGGAAGGCCAAGAATGCTCGGTTTGCCGAATGAAGGCTTGATGCATCCAGGTGAGGTGCCGCAAGGGGAGGGCTCATGCTTCAGGACAAATGCGATTACTTCATGCTGGCCTACGAATCGGCTAACTTTAGCGCAGCGGCGGCCAAAGTGCCGATGTCGCCGCAAGGGTTTGCGAAATCAATGCGCAACCTTGAGCGCGAATTGGGCGTGCCGCTGTTTTCCCTGCAGGAGGACGGTACCCGTCGCACCACGTCTTATGCTGACGAGTTTTATGAGTATGCCCGCCATGTTCGCTCGGAGCGCAACCTGCTGTCTGCTGCATTTGAGCGCGTCGCGGCAAACAGCCGTACGGAACTTCGCATAGCCTGTTCTTTGGGGATTCCCGGGTTCTTGGGCCATGATTTTCTGACGGGGTTCATCAAGAGCCATACGGACGTGGTGATTTCTTTGCATGAGATGCCGGACAAGCTCTGCGAGTCGGCGCTTCGGGACGGTTTCTACGATCTCGCCTTGACCGTTTTGCCCGGGGCGGACGAATTCATTTCACATCCCCTCTATCGTTCATCCGTTTGGTATTGGATCAATCGGGATGATCCGTTGAGCGACAAGGCTTCTCTCGGCATCGAGGACATAGGCGAACGGTCCATTGCTATTCCCGGCGACGATTTCAAATGCTTCAAGGCGCTTGTCGACAAATTCGAATGCGAGGGAATGCCCTTGCCTAAGATTGTCAAGTATTCCGAAATCTTCTGGATATACGAATTCGTCCTTCATGGCCAAGGCATTGGCTTTACCCTGCCGCATCTGGCACGTCTCGAAGTCTTTGAAGAGAACGACACCGTATGCGCCGTGCCGTTGCGCGATTCCTCTTGGGGATTCGGGATAACTCATCTCAAAACGCGTGAATTGAGTTCGATCGAAGGTGAATTCGCGGAGTACTTGCAGAATCGAGTCATGCGCCTTAGAAAGAGGGCATAGAGCATCTGTCATCAGGGAGAGCGTCACAGAAAGCTGGTCGGTGCCCGCCAATACGCTGGTTCAGCAAGCGTATTGGCTGAATGAAGGATGCCTTTCTTTCTAAGAGAAATCCCTCAGATAGGCAATGATGTCATCCGATTCATACAGTGGTTTTCCTTTGATGACAAGGCAAGGCACCTGTTTTTTCCCGCCGATGCGGACAAGGTCGTTCTGATTGCCCGGCTGAAGCACATCTCGCATGTCGAGATTGATCTTTGCTTCATCCATAAAGCGGAGAACTTTCTGACAGTAAGGGCATGTCTTCCTATAATAAAGAACGTGGTCTTCTAAGTAAGGCATGAGCCAACTCCTCTCGGTAACCGAGCGCGAATCCTAATATTGTACTAAAGCAATGATAACCATAGTAAGGAAACGTCGAAAACGTTAAAGCGGTATACCCAATCCGTTTCCATATAGTTTACTTGAATTCACTTAGCACAATGCGTTTGAGCGAGCAATCGGTCTGTGAGGCGGGGGAGGGAGGAGCTTGGGAATGGCTGGCTCGATGGATCTTCTGGGAGCATGTTTGCAGAAGGATCAAAGGTTCATTTCGTCTTTTGGTTGTTCATCGAATCAATTTATGATATAGTTAAAAGTTTTTTCTTACCATATGATTGAGATGTCCTTGAAAAAAGGAACGGAAAAGACAGCTGGTGCGCCCGGCAGGATTCGAACCTGCAACCGACGGATTAGAAGTCCGTTGCTCTATCCCTTGAGCCACGGGCGCTTTTCGGCAATAGCGGCATTATACCCTAAAACAGCGATCCCCGTAGCAAGGATGCTTTGAGGTTCCGCCTTGATGGAAAAAATGAAAAACCGCATGTGGTTTGTGGTCTTTGGCAAGCGCGACAAGCTGTGAAGGAAAGGCTTCGCCGCACGGGAGAGGTGAGGGGATCATGACGAATCCGCTTGCATCGGGGCTGCATCCCGACGCTCGTTTATGCATGTCCATGAATCGCCGTGCTTGAACGGGGGAGGGAATTTTCCCGGGAAAATCCCGGATCGATAACGCTGCATCTTGAGAATCGCTTTAGCGCGAAAGAGCAAATATGAAGAAAATATGAAGGTAAAATGTCACGGGAACTGCTATTTGCCAAAAACCGACAGGGTTTCTTTCGGAACTCGATATTGTTGAGAAATGGTGGTTGCTTTTTGAAGGGAACCATGAGATTTTTGCGATGTCATCCGGATGCCCGGTGCGCAACGGGCGGTTCCGAATGCCGGCATTCTGAAAATGCATAGAGAAAGGGAGGGTTGCACATGGCTGGAGTTAACGTCAAGAGCGAGATCAAGCCTTTGAAAAAAGTCTTGCTCCACCGACCTGGCAGAGAGCTCCTGAACCTGACGCCGAACACGCTTGAAGAGCTTCTCTTCGATGACATTCCGTTTTTGAAGGTTGCTCAAGAGGAACATGACTTTTTTGCGCAGATATTGCGCGATAAGGGGATCGAAGTCGTTTATCTCGAAAAGCTCATGGCCGAGGTTTTGGATGCGGATCCTGCGATTCGCACACGTTTTCTCGAACAGTTCATCGAAGAAGCGGGCATCCGCACTGACCGCTATCAAAAGATTATCTTTGACTACCTGAATGACCGCTATCCCGACAATCTTGACCTTGTCATGAAGACCATGGAAGGCATAAACCTCACGGAGCTCCATGCGGACAAGTCGAACTCCCTTGTTGACCTCGTTTCCGAGGCATCCAAGATGGTTGTGGCCCCCCTGCCGAATCTGTATTTCACGCGAGATCCCTTTGCCATGATCGGGAATGGCATTTCCATCAACCGCATGTACTCTGCCACGCGGAATAGGGAGACGATCTATGGGGAGTACATTTTCGGGTACCACCCGGAATTCAGAAACGTTCCCGAGTACTACAGCCGCTATAACACCTTCCACATTGAGGGAGGCGACATTCTCAACATCAACGAGCAGGTCTTGGCGATCGGCATATCCCAGCGAACCGAGCCTGACGCCATCGATGCCATTGCCGCAAACATCTTCGAATCGGATTCTCCCATCGACACCATTTTGGCTTTCAATATTCCGAATTCGCGGGCATTCATGCATCTCGACACCGTTTTCACCCAGATTGATTTTGACAAGTTCACCGTTCATCCGGGCATTCTTGGTCCGCTGACTGTATTTGAGATAACGCCCGATGCGGGTGGGACAAAGGTGCGCGAGATCAACGGCACGCTTGAGTCCATCCTCGAGAAGTATGTCGGCCACCCGGTTGAGCTTATCCCCTGCGGTGGTGGCGATCGCATTGCGGCGGAACGCGAGCAATGGAACGACGGCTCGAACACGCTGTGCCTCTCGCCGGGCACCATCGTCGTCTACGAGCGCAATGAGGTTACGAATGCCGTGCTGAGGGAAAAGGGATTGAACGTGATCGAAATGCCCTCTGCTGAACTGTCCCGAGGCAGGGGCGGCCCTCGCTGCATGAGCATGCCGCTTTGGCGCGAGGATTAGCGGTTGATCCTGAAAGCTGTGGCATCAAGGCGGTTGTAGGGTGTATGACGTTTTCTTTCAGGGAAGACCGGAGGTGTGCGAAGCACCTCCTCTCGACCGAAAAGAGGGCAGGTGACAGGCCTGCGCCGTTTATCGTGTTACCGATAGGACATCACAAAGGAAGGAATAGACTATGCCGACGAGCCTGAGCGGTCGCAGCTTCTTGAAACTCTTGGACTTTACCCCCGAGGAGATTCGCTATCTCATTCGATTGTCCAAGCAATTCAAGGCTTTGAAATTGGCTGGGACTCCCCATCGCTATCTTGAGGGCAAAAACATCGTGTTGCTGTTCGAGAAGACTTCGACACGCACGCGCTGTTCGTTTGAGGTTGCAGGCATGGACCTGGGGATGGGTGTCACCTACCTCGATCCAGGCAGTTCTCAGATGGGGAAAAAGGAGTCGATCGAGGACACGGCACGCGTTCTTGGCCGCATGTACGATGGCATAGAGTATCGCGGCTATGCTCAAGAAATCGTCGAGAATCTGGCGGCAAATGCTGGAGTGCCGGTGTGGAATGGCCTGACGACCGAATTCCATCCCACCCAGATGATCGCCGATATGCTGACCGTCGAGGAAAATTTCCCCCACGGCATCAAGGGTCTCAAGCTGGTGTTCATGGGGGATGCCGAAAACAACGTTGCGAACTCCCTCATGGTCGTTTGTGCCAAGCTTGGGCTCCATTTTGTGGCATGCGGCCCTGAGGTGCGCATGCCCAGCCAGGACCTGGTGGCGGCGTGCCGTGAGATTGCCGCCGAGAACGGTGGCAGCGTCACCCTGACGGAGGATGTTGCGGAGGCATGCACGGGTGCTCACGTTATCTACACCGACATATGGGTTTCAATGGGCGAGCCCGACGACATCTGGGCCGAGCGCATCAAGCTGCTTGAGCCTTATCGCGTGACGAAGGAGCTCATGTCCCTCGCTGCATCCGATGCCATTTTCATGCACTGCCTTCCCTCGTTCCACGACACCAAGACGGCCATTGGAGCTCAGATCGCCGAGAAATTTGGCGTGACCGAGATGGAGGTTGAGGACGAGGTTTTCGAGTCGATGCGGTCCAAGGTGTTCGACGAGGCGGAGAATCGCATGCATACCATCAAGGCTGTCATGTACGCGACGCTTTCCTAGGCAAGGTGATCGGTCATGGCCTATCAAAAGGGCGATGGAAAATCCGTCGTCATCGCGCTGGGCGGTAACGCGCTCGGAGACACGCCGCGGGAGCAGCTTGAATTGGTGAAGGACACCGCGGAACATATTGTCGACATGGTTGCCGAAGGCATCAACGTCGTGGTAAGTCACGGCAATGGCCCGCAGGTGGGCATGATCAACAATGCATTCGACTATGCATCGACCCATGATGAGAAGACGCCAGCCATGCCGTTTCCCGAATGCGGAGCCATGAGTCAGGGATATATCGGCTACCAGCTGTCCCAAGCCATTCTCAATGAGATGAAGCGCCGCGGCATCATGCGCTCGACCGCCACGGTCATCACTCAGACGGTGGTTTATCCGGAGGACCCCGCTTTTCAGAATCCGACAAAGCCTGTTGGGGCCTTTCTCACCGAAGATGAGGCAAAGCGCCGCGCTGCGGAAACGGGCTACGTTTACAAGGAAGATGCCGGTCGCGGCTGGCGGCAGGTGGTCGCTTCGCCGAAGCCTCAGCGCATCGTTGAGTTTGATGCCATCAAGGATCTCATGGATGATGGCTACATCGTCGTCTCCACGGGCGGCGGCGGTGTTCCCGTCATCGAGAGGGACGACAGCTATCATGGGGTGCCGGCGGTCATTGACAAGGATCGTTCCAGTGCCAAGCTGGCAGCCGACTTCAAAGCTGACATATTGATTATCCTGACCGCGGTGGAGAAAGTCTGCATCAATTTCAACACGCCGGAGCAGGAAGAGCTTTCTTCCATGACGGTTGCTGAGGCGCGTCAGTATATCGAAGAGGGACAGTTTGCTCCCGGCAGCATGTTGCCCAAGGTCGAGGCGTGCATCGAGTTCGTAGAGGCCCATCCCGAAGGCAAGGCGCTCATCACGTCGCTTGAGCTGGCTGCCGAAGGCCTGAAGGGCACGACGGGCACGGTCATCACGGCATAGGTTTCGGGGGGATACCTTTGGTGTGTTCATTGTCGTTTCGCGGGCCGCGTTCTTGCCCGCGAGCGGCTTGCCGGAAAGGAGGCCGGTTCAGTGGTCTGGCTCTTTTGAGCCCCCGATGACACAGCGGTTATGCTTCCTGTCGTGTCATCGTGTTTTCTCGTTTTCATTCTCATCTATCAATCTCGATCCTCTGCTAAGGAGGGGGCGTTATGACCGAGAAAGAAAAAAGCAGAAAGAAGCGATCGATATCCTCGTTTTCCATCCTGCTGATCATCTTGATCGCCCTTGCCCTCATCACGGTCTTCATGTCGTTTACCGGCGTTGAGGGCATCACGGGGGCAACGGTGGCAAATGTGGCAACAGCGCCTGTGTTGGGCTTTGCCGATGCTCTTCCCGTCTGTCTGTTTGTTTTGATCTTAGGTGGTTTTCTTGGCATTGTGACGGAAACGGGCGCGCTGGACGCCGGCATTGCCGCCTTGGTGAAGAAGCTGAAAGGCAATGAGCTCATCCTCATTCCCATCCTGATGTTCATCTTCTCCATCGGCGGCACGACGTATGGCATGTGCGAGGAGACCGTTCCGTTCTATCTCCTGTTGGCTGCCACCATGGTTGCCGCTGGTTTCGACAGCGTCGTCGGCGCCTCGGTTGTCCTGTTGGGCGCGGGGTGCGGCGTGCTTGGCTCGACGGTGAATCCGTTTGCGGTCGGCGCCGCCGTCGACTCGCTCAGTTCGACAGGCATCGTCATCAATCAGGGCACCATCATCATGCTCGGAGTGGTTCTTTGGTTGGTGACCTTGGCCATATCCATCGTGTTCGTCATGAGATATGCCAAAAAAGTCAAGGCCGACAAGGGCTCGACCATCCTCTCTCTTCAAGAACAGGAGATCATGAAGGCTGAGTTTGGTGAGGTCAAGCAAGAGACCGAAGAAGCTGAAGCAACGGTGGGCAAAAAGCTTCTGACCGGTCGTCAGAAATGGACTCTCATCGTCTTTGCCTTCACGTTCGTTGTCATGATTGTCGGGTTCATCCCTTGGGAGGATTTCGGCATTGAGGTATTCAATGCGGGATCAGCCACCGAAGAGGTCGCCGAAACGGTTGCTGGCGATGACATTTCTGCCGCCTGGGCCGATAAAGAGGTTGGGGGAGAGATCTCGTTTGACGGCGACGTCGAGGGAACTGTGACAACTGAGGAGCAGGTGTCCGAAGGCTGGTCCGCCTTCTTGACGGGGCTTCCGCTCGGCCAATGGTATTTCGACGAGGCTTCGACATGGTTTCTTGTGATGGCCCTCATCATCGGGGTTGTGGGAGGAATCTCCGAAAGCCGTTTTGTCAAGGCGTTCATCAACGGTGCTGCCGATATGATGAGTGTTGTTCTGATCATCGCGCTGGCACGCTCCATCACGGTGCTGATGGGAGAGACGGGTCTTGACCTGTGGATTCTGGAAAATGCGGCACAGGCGCTTGACGGCCTATCGGCGATCATTTTCGCGCCGCTGTCATTCCTGCTCTATATCGTGCTGTCCTTCCTGATCCCCTCATCGTCAGGAATGGCCACGGTGTCCATGCCGATCATGGGTCCTCTGGCACATTCTCTCGGATTCTCCACCGATGTCATGATCATGATTTTCAGCGCTGGCAACGGTTTGGTGAACCTGTTTACACCAACGAGTGGCGCCATCATGGGCGGTCTGGCGTTGGCGAAGATAGAATATTCGACCTGGCTCAAGTTTGGGGCGAAGCTCTTTGTCATCCTCGGCATTGCCTGCGCGATCATCCTCACCCTTGCGATGATGATCATTCCTGGTTCAGCATAACGTTCTTGGGCTTGCGGGAAGGCTCCTCGCGAGAGGGCCTTCCTGTGCAGGGCGCAGAGATGCGCACCGCACGGTTTCACCAGCTTTTCTTCATCCAGATATGCTCCACATGTTCGTCAAGTTCGACGGGGCCATAGTGCGTGTATCCGGCACGTTCGTAAAAAGCAGTGACGCGGCACTGGGCATGCAAATGCATCTCGGCTGCACCTGCGACACGGGCTAGGCGCTCCGCTTCCGCCAGAAGCTCGGCGCCGAGGCCCCGTTTTCGCATGGCTGGCAACACGGCAAGCCGTCCGAGGATCCAACGCCTTGAGTCGGCAGCGGAGTCGGGATCGGGGAAGGTGCGCACGCAGCCGGCGAGCTCGTCGCCGTCGTAGAGCGTCACATGGATGGTGCGGGAGTCCTGGTCGGTCGCATCGAACTCGTCATTGAAGCCCTGTTCTTCAATGAAGACGGCGGTTCGTACGAGGCGTGCATCCTCAAAGTTTCCCTGCTCGAAGCGTAGTGCCATAGATGAGCCTCCTGAAATCGTCTCTTTTCGAGCAAATACGATACCACAGCTTGGAAGAGGGGGGCGAGATGCCTCGCCAACCGCGCGGTCCGTGGCGAAGGCGGATGCTTTTGACAGGCCGTGTGGACGTTTCTTGCATAACTGCGTTTGGGGAGTCGCCTCTGGTGACGCTATGGTGCGCAACAGGTAAAAGATGGTAGAATCAGGACACGAAAGCAAGGTAAGCGCCCGCGGGATGACAGCGGGTTTCCCGATCGAAAGATGGAAGAGAACATGCAGATTCGCGAAGAACTCGAACAGCTGGTCAATGCTGCCGTCGCCCAGGCGATGGCCGAGGGTGAGCTCGCTCTCGACGAGGCTCCCGAGGCGGCTCTCGAGCGACCGCGCGACGAGGCTAACGGGGATTGGGCTTCCACGGTTGCGCTCCGTTGTGCCAAGCTGGCTCAGAAAAACCCTCGTCAGATTGCACAGCTCATCATAGACCGGCTGCCGGAAAACGATATGATCCAGAACGCGGAGATAGCCGGTCCTGGGTTCATCAACATTCGTCTTGCCCCTCCGGTTTTTCAGGCGGTCGTGCAGGAAGCGCGTGAAGCCCAGGGAGATTTTGGCAAGAGCGAGATGCCAGAGGGGGAGCGTTACGTCAATCTGGAATACGTGTCGGCCAATCCCACGGGTCCCATGCATGTCGGCCACGGGCGTTGGGCCGCTCTCGGCGATTCCATGGCTCGCGTCATGCGTCATGCGGGCTATGACGTGTACGAAGAGTTCTACATCAATGACCATGGTGTTCAAATGGACCTGTTCGGCATGTCGGTGGCCGTTCGCTACCTGCAACTCTTGGGAAATGACATCGATATGCCGGAGAATTCCTACGGCGGAAGCTATGTGAAGGATATCGCTCAAGGCATCATCGACCGCGACGGCGACAAATGGGTCGATGTCGACGATCAGGAGCGCATGGCTGCTTTTCGTGAAATTGCCTATGCCGAAATGCTCGACCTCATGAAAGAGACCTTGGCTGGTTTCGGCAACCGCTTTGAGCGCTGGTTCAGCGAGCGAAGCCTCTATGTCGAGGGCGACGATGGAACAAGCCCGGTGTCCCGTTCGATCAAAGCCATGGACGACAAGGGCTATGTCTATAAAAAAGACGGTGCCACCTGGTTTAGGTCGACGGCATTTGGGGATGAGAAGGACCGTGTCATGATCAAGGAGAACGGCGAGTTCACCTATTTCATGAGCGATGTCGCCTATCATTACGATAAGCTTGAGCGCGGCTTCGACCATCTCATAAACATCTGGGGAGCCGATCACCATGGCTATGTGAAACGCTGCGAAGCCATGCTGGCGGCATGGGGCCGTCCCGGTGCGCTTGAGGTCGTGCTCGGCCAGCTGGTCAATCTGTATCGCGACGGAGAGGCTGTGCGCATGTCGAAGCGCACGGGAGAGATGGTCACATTCGCCGAGCTCATCGACGAGGTGGGCGTGGACGCCACGCGCTATCTCATGCTGTCTCGTTCGTCCGATCAACCTATTGACTTCGACATCGAGGCTGCCAAGAAGAAGGATTCTTCCAACCCGGTTTATTACGTCCAATACGCCCATGCACGCATTTGCTCGATTCTGCGCAAGGCTGCCGATTCGACGGATGCCGCCGCTGCTGAGGCGGGCGAGATGTCTATGGACGATCTTGCCGCAAAGCTGGTTCCGGCCGACGCCGACCTGTCGCCGCTTGTACATGAGTCGGAACTTGCCCTCATGCGCAAAATGGCTGAGTTCGGCGAGCTGGTGGCATTGGCTGCCCGCGACCGTGCTCCGTTCCGCCTGACCCACTATTCCCAGGATCTGGCAGCGTTGTTCCATCAGTTCTATGTGAACTGCCATGTTCTTGGCGAAGACGCTGACGTGCAGCTCGCACGTCTCGCCCTGGTCGATGCCACCCGTATCGTCTTGTCCACATCGCTTGGACTTCTGGGGGTTTCCGCGCCAACGAAGATGTAGAGCTAGACAAAGAACCCGCTCATTCGCGGTTTCCCATCCTGTTTTTTCCCAGAAGGAGGCCCGCCCAGCACGATGGGCGGGCCTCCTTCTGGGGATAGAGCCGACCGTTTCTAGACGTTGTCTTCCAGATCCACCTGCATGAGGTAGACGTTCTCGCGGAGTCGCTTCGCGGCCGCGCGGCTGAGGGAGCCTTCCTCATAGTGGGACTGTATCTGCTCGAGTTCCAGACGGAGGCCGAGGCGCTCGATCTCGGCGGCCTTGTCAGCCGTTCGGGTGAACGCCGTGATGGACGGATTGGCGTTGCGCAATAAAGTGACGGTGCGCTGGTACTCCATGATGAGTGCGCTCACGTCCTCGGTGGGCTCGTCCCGCCCGGGCGAAGTCAAGATGGCCTGGAGCTTTCCTATGACATGCTCGGAACCTTTGACCTGCAACTCCCGGATGGATTCCGCCCTCTCGGTGGGGCTTACGCCGGGCAGTCCGATGAGAACGCGACGCCACCCTGTTCTTGCCAGCGCCCGCAGGCGCATGACGGCGCTTGAGGGGGCTCGGTGTCCCGTGTGGTGCTTGAGCAGGTTTTCGATATGGGCGAGGCGGCTGAGGTATTGATAGCCGACGAGAGGATAGACGTTTCCGGCATCGACGAGACCCAATACGTAGTCCTGTTCCCAGTGCAGCGCCTTGAGCCTCAGTTCATCGTTGGGCTCGTTCGCGATGTCATTGCGCTCCTTGATGCGAGCGATCCGCACATTGTATGAGTGGATGGCGGTCTGTGTGGCCGCACGGTTTTCTATGGTTTGGCGAGCGGCCAGCTCTTCGATGACGCTCCGCAGGATTTCCAAGCCGACCTCAGTTTCGGCGCGCCGGGAATCGGCGTTGGGCAAGTCCTTTTTGGGCGCGAGCAAAGGGACGACGAACGTCGCAAGGAGCAGGGTGACCAAGATGACGCCGCAGGCGAGAAAGATGATGAGTTGCCGCTGGGGGAATCCAACGAGGGACGTTCCCGTTGTCGGGTCGGAGACCGTGACGAAAACGGGAATGGTGAGCACGACGGCAAGGGTGATGGTGCCCTTCGGTCCGCCAAGTGCCATCACCAGAGACGAGAGCATGTCCGCCTTCCATCTCGGACGCTCGGAAGCCGGCGTTTTTCGCCCATGGATGCGTTCCATGGCGAGCAGCCATACGAAACGAACGACGATATAGATGACGGTGATGAGCAGAATGTAGCCAACGAGCATGCCGTTGTCTATGCCGACATCTTCCCAGGTGCTCTGCATGGCTTTTGGTAACTGCGTTCCAAGGAGCACGAACACGATGCCGTTGAGCGCGAAGGAAAGCACCCGCCAAACGCTCGATGAAACGATGTTCATGCGTGAGATGGAAGGTCCCAAAGTGCGTGGAGAGATTGAATTCATGAGGCCTGCCGCCACCACGGCAATGATGCCGCTCGTTCCGAGGGCGTTGGCTACGAGAAAGATGATGAACGGCGTGAACACCTCAAACAGGACATGGAAGGTTGTGTTCTCAAGACCCCATGAACGCACGCGCCTGACGAGGAAATTGCCCAGATAGCCCATGACCACGCCGATGGCGATGCCTCCGAGAAAGCTGACGGCGAAATCGACCGACGCTTCCATGAGGGAGAACGTGCCGGTGGTCGCAGCGGCGATGGCGAACTGGAATGCCACGATGCCCGACGCGTCGTTGAGGAGCGATTCCCCTTCAAGAATGCTCTTGTTGCGCGCGGGAATCCCCGTGTCCTTTGACAGCGATGCCACGGCAACGGCATCGGTTGGACCCAGCGCCGCGCCGAGGGCGAAGGCGGCGAACAAGGTGATGCTTGGCTCGATCCAGTGGACGGCAAATCCTATGATGAGAGCCGTCACGATGACGAGTCCGATGGCGAGAGAGATCACGGGCCGACGGTTGTGCCACAGCGCTGTCTTGTCCACGTTTTTTGCCTCGTCATAGAGGAGGGGCGCGATGAACAGCACGAGAAACAGGTCGGGGTCAAGGGTGATGTTGATTTGGGAAGGAACGAACAAACCGATGAGCAGCCCCAGACCGATCTGTATGAGCGGAGAGGATATTTTAGGCACAAGCTGATCGATGACCGACGAGACCAAGACGGCTGCCAGCAGGAGTAGGGCAAGCACGAGTGCTTCCATGAAGTCCTCCTCCTCATGTGGCTGTTTGATGGGTGATTTTTGATTGTATCCGATTGGAAGGTGATTGCCTCGTTAATTAACGAGAGTTTCTCATTTTGCCGGTATTTCCCCGCATTCCTTGATCTCCGCTTCGTTGACAGGGAAGTTGTCTGGGGGAGATGGCTTGCTGAGGCAGGGCCCTGGCCTTGCGCCTGGGTAGGCGTGTTCGTTGCGGGCGCGGCGGCGCTGGGGGCTGGTCTGTGCCGTATGGCAGCACGGCTCAAGGCGGGTTCTACGCGAGCGGCACTTCTATTTCCACGGCGAAGCCCTGTGCAGGAAGGCTTGAAAGGGAAAGGTGCCCGTGATGGGCGCGTGCGATCCGATCCACCAAGACGAGCCCGAGGCCGTGCTCGGCCCCCGTGCCTCCTCCCGACGATCCGACCGCGCAGCCCGCTGCGGTTTGAGCCGTGCGAGCCCGTGCGAGCCGCGCTTCCAAATCTGCAAGGACGTCGGGTGAGACGCCTCGTCCATCGTCGGCGATGCGAATGACGGCGGTTTGTGCCCCGGTTCCTTCCTTGAGCTCGATGGCGGTGGCGCATCCGGATTCGTTGTGTACGCGCGCGTTTGCGATGACGTTTTCAACCGCTCGAGTCAGCAGTCGCTCGTCTCCCAGCACGACGGCGTCGGCGACCGTCTCGGACACTGAGAGATCAAGGGAATGATCCTGATCGAGTCCGCTATTCATATGTTCTGCCACGATGCCGCGAAGCAGGCGCGCAAGGTGGACGCGTTCAAGGTTGAGTGGCTGCATGTCATAGTCCAGCCGCGATGCGGTGTTGAGGTCGGTGACGAGATCTCTTATTTTCAATCCCTGTGACCTGATGACCGAAGCGTTTGCCCGCGTTCTGGACGAGGCATCCTCGTCCTGGGCGATTCCGTCCGCGAACCCCAGGATCATGGAGAGGGGGGTGCGAATGTCGTGGGACACCCCGCGAATCCAGTTCACCCGAGCGGCATCCTTCTGCTCGATGAGCATCGAAGTCTCAGTGATCTGCTTGCCGATTTCGCTCAGATCGCCCCTGAGACGCAGAATTGCCGGACGGCCTTCCGAAAGGTCGTCAAGGGCATCGAGAATGGGCGCAACGGCACGTTGTGTGCGGCGCCGTGACACGAAGTAGACGGCAAAGAAGATGGCGATGTCGACCGTAAAGAGGATCAGGGCGTACAGGGGGAGATTGCCGGCGGTTTGCGTGGGGAAGGTCACGCCCATATGCCAGTATGTTCCCTGAGGAAACCCAACAATGAGGAGGTCCTGTCCCCGATCCCAGAAAAACGCCGGATAATCGGCGATGGCCTCATAGTGAGCGGCCATCGCCACCTCGTTTGCGGTGTACGAGAGAGGCACGTCGGAAGGCAGGTTTTGCGACCAGATGACCGTCCCGGAGGAATTGACGAGCTGCGCCCAGGCCTGTTGCTCGGCAAGGGTCGCACTGGCTTCGTCGGAAAGAGCATACAATCCATCCTGCTGGGAAAGTCCTGCGTCGATGGCTCTCACGATGGTGGCGGGCGTGCCATCATTGATGCTCTGCATGGATTCGTGATAGGCAACGAACGCATACAAGATGAAGTCTATCACGATGACGATGAAGGCCAAAAGCAAAAAGGCAAGCAGTTGCTTGGTGAAAAAGCGCGGCAGCCCGGGTGCTTTGTGTCTCCTTGCGCGGGACTTCCCGGTGGCGGAACGGGCCATTGCGTACCTCTAACCTCGCGTCTCAAGTTTGTAGCCGAGCCCCTTCATGGTGACGAGCGAGACGGGCTTTGAGGGATTCTGCTCGATCTTTTCCCTCAATCGCCGGATATGGGCCATGAGCGAGTTGCTGTAGCCGAATGACGTTCCCCAACATGCTTCGCACAGCGCATCGATGGTGACGATGCGCCCGGCGTTGCGGGCGAGCGCTTTCAGTATCTCGTGCTCCTTTGCGGTGAGCACCACGGTTTGCCCGTCTGCGCGGGACACTTCTGCCGTTGAGAAGTCGACGCGGCATGCGGCGAGTTCAAGAAGGGGGCTCTCTTGAGCATAGCAGCGTCTCAGCACGGCGGAGATCCGCAAGATGAGCTCTTGGGGAAGGAAAGGCTTGGCAATGTAGTCGTCGGCTCCAAGCGAGAGGCCGTTCACCCGGTCGAAGGGCTCGTCTTTTGCCGTGAGGAACAGGACGGAGGTGTCGGCTTGGGAGGCTCGTTCGCGAATGCGCGTCAACAGCTCGAACCCATCCATATGCGGCATCATGACATCAAGTATGAACAGATGGAATGGCGATCCCTGCGAAATCGCTTCGTCGAGGATTGACAGTGCTTCGGCACCGTTTGAGGCTATCGTGACATGGGAAAATCCTGCGCCATGAAGAATGGTTTCCACCATGCCGACGAGTTCCTGCTCGTCGTCCACCAGCAGAATGCGCTTATTGCGCAGATGAGCTTCCACTCTGTCGAAGCTTCCCGCCCATGCGTAGGTCGCCATCATTGCACCTCTCTTTCAGCCAATTACATTAAAGCACAGCCCAGGGCTTTTTCACCAGTGTCCTTCCGATGTAAGACAGGTGCAAGGTTGGACGCAGCAGCGCGTAAGGTCGGGCAGCTACGATTGTCTGAGGCCGAATTGCGGCGGCGGACGGGAGGGCATGGTGCCACTGCCGCAGCCGGCTTTCCGTGCGCCTGATCTCGACTTATAGAAAGGAATTATCATGAACAGTGAAGAGAGGCCCGCTTCGATGGTTGTCGAGGTGAGGGGGCTGAGCAAACGGTATGGGGCCCCGGAAGGGAAGCGCGGAGGCATGGTGACGCAGGCGCTTGATCAGGTGAGCTTTGCGGTTTCTGCGGGCGAATTCGTGGGCATCATGGGACCGAGCGGATCGGGAAAATCGACACTCCTTAACTGTCTGGCCACGATCGACGCTCCGACAAGTGGCCAGATTGTCGTCGGAGGACGTGACGTAGGTGCGTTGCGGGGCGGAGCGCTTGCGAAATTCCGTCGCGATTCGCTGGGCTTCATCTTTCAGGATTCGAACCTTCTCGATACACTGACGGCGTTTGAGAACATCGCGTTGGCGCTCACCATCCAGAAAGCTCCCGCTCGAGAGATCGGCGGCCGCGTGCAGCGAGCGGCCCGGCAGCTGGGAATCGAAGAAGTTTTGAAAAAGTATCCCTATCAGCTTTCGGGAGGGCAGAAGCAACGCGTTGCCGCTGCCCGTGCCACGGTGACCGATCCACGGCTTGTTCTGGCGGACGAACCGACCGGCGCTCTCGATTCGAGGTCGGCGGAACAACTTCTCGAATCGCTGGGACGCCTGAACGAGCTTGGATCAACCATTCTCATGGTCACGCACGACGCGTTCTCGGCAAGCTTTTGCAGCCGCATCATCCTTATCAAGGACGGCCGGCTTTACGGAGAGCTGCAGCGCAAGGGCTTCGACCGCGACACGTTTTACCGTGCAGTCGCCGATGCCGTCACCGGCATGGGATCGCAGGACGCGGAGGTTGACAATGCTCTTTAAGCTGGCGTTTGGCAACGTTCGAAAGTCAGTGCGTGACTTTGGCGTGTATTTCCTCACCGTTCTTTTGGGCGTTGCCGTGTTCTATGCCTTTAATTCCATGTCGGCACAGCGCGGCGTGTTGGATTTTTCCGAGTCGGGGGATCGCATATTCGAGCTTCTGGGCACGGTCATCTCCGGCGTGTCGGTGTTCATTGCTTTTGTGCTGGTGTTTCTGGTGGTGTATGCGAATCGGTTTCTCATCCGCCGTCGCAAGAAGGAGTTCGGGCTCTACTTGGCGCTGGGCATGGGCACCGGCGATGTGGTGACGGTCGTGTTCCTGGAGTCGGCGGTGGTCGGCGCCGCCTCGTTGGTTGCCGGCCTGGTTGCCGGCGTGGGGATTTCACAGCTTCTGCTCTACTTCACCTCGCTCATGTTTCAGGCGGACGTTGCGGGGTCGAACGGTTCCGCCTTCGTCTTTTCCACCGATGCCCTTGTCAAGACAGTCCTGGTGTTCGGGGCTATCTTCGTGCTGGCGGGATTGTTGAACGCGCGTGCGGTGTCGCATGCGCGACTTATCGACCTTATGCATGCCGAGAGCGTGAATGAGCACATGAAGCTGCGCAGCTTGCCTCTGTCTCTCGCGCTGTTCCTCGTGTCGCTCGTCCTCATCGGCATTTCGTACAAGCTGCTCATCGACAATGGACTGTTGAGCCTTTCGCCGGAGTTTGTCGCCGCCACCGTGCTCGTGTGCATCGGCACTGTGCTGTTCTTCTATTCGCTTTCGGGCTTTCTTCTCAAGCTCATGCAGTTGATTCGCCCCGTGTACCTGCGCGGTCTCAACATGTTCACGCTCAGGCAGCTCAACGCAAAGGTCAACACGACCTTTGTGGCGCTCTCGATCGTGTGCTTGACGCTGTTTCTCGCCATCACCAGCGTATGTGGCGGCGTAGGTATCCGCAACACGATTGAGGGGAATCTGGAGAAGAGCACGGCGTATTCGGCAAGCGTGCGCACGACGTTTGCGGATTACTCGTCAGAAAGTGGGCTCTCATCCTTAGATCTGGGATCCTTTGGCGCATATGCAGCGTCTGTCGGCTATGACATGACGGAGGGGCTGCGGTCGAGTGCACAGCTCATTGGCGCGGGTGACTTCGATGCGATTGTGGAGCGCACAGCGCAGATCGATCTGATGGTGGATGCCGAAGATCCTCTCACGATGGGAGCTGTCGAAGATGCCACGTCTCTTGATTTGGGGACTTCAAACCAGGAGATCAATCCGAACTATCGTGAGCTCCCTCTCTATCTGGTGTCGCTCTCTCAGGTCAACCATGCGCTGGAGCTTGCAGGCAAGGACAAGATCGAGCTGGGCGAGGGGGAGTGCGCGATCATGTCCGACTTCGACATCACGGCTGATTTCATGAAGAGCGTGGTCGACCGCCATCCGACGCTTGATGTGGGAGGCACGGAACTGGTTGCGTCAACCTTCAGCGACGAATGCTTGGAGACGACGTCGTTTCCCATGAATGCGGGAACGGTGGTCGTTCCTGACGAGGCGATGCCGGCGGCGGCCCAACGCATGTACTCCACTCTGGACGTCCAATGCAGGACGGAAGAGGACGAGCGCGCCTTCCAAGCGCTGTGCGATGCGGTCGAGGAGTCGGAGGATCCCAATACGTGGCCCATCACGATGACCCAGTCTCGCACGCTTGTCGCCGAGCAGAGCTTGGGACTGTCGGCAATGGTGGCATATTTGGCTATTTATCTGGGCTTTGTTCTGGTCATAGCCTGTGCGTCGATACTCGCTATCCAGCAGCTTTCCGACGCTTCCGACAATGCCCGACGCTACAGCCTGCTGCGCAAGCTGGGAGCTCCGAATGGGATGATCAATGCTGCCTTGTTCGCTCAGGTGCTCATCTATTTCCTGTTTCCGCTGGTGCTCGCGCTGGCGCATGCGGCGTGTGCCATGCAGGTGGTTGCCGATGTCGTCGCCGTGTTCGGCCACCTTGACATCACTGCCATGGCAGCGACGGTCGCGATTGCCTTTCTGGCCACCTATGGCGTGTATTTCGTCGTAACCTACTTCGGTGCAAAGCGGATGATCGGAGGGGGGTCGGGCCTTACCCGGAAGGGCTGATTCTCGGGGCGGCCGCCGTCGGACGTCGGCGTCGCGGCCGCCCTCCGAGATCCCTGTTGCCGCGACGCGTCGGCGCGCCAGATGTCCAAGCTTTCGGTCGAGCAGAGGGCATTCAATTGCCGGGGAATAAAAAAACCACCCTGTTTCAGTCGGGTGGTTTGCTTTCTTTTGGATGGTGGACCGTCGGGGATTCGAACCCCGGACCTTGGGATTAAGAGTCCCCTGCTCTACCAGCTAAGCTAACGGTCCAAAAGGAATACCATATGTCAAAGTACACAAAACGCTGAGTTATTCTAAGGCATGCCTTCATTCATTGCAAGCCCCGATTTTCAGGAGCGCTGGGGTGGCTAATCGGACTCGAACCGACGACCTCCAGAGCCACAATCTGGCGTTCTAGCCAACTGAACTATAGCCACCAAGGCGCAAGGAGGAAGTATACGGATTTTCGCGGCTGAGCGCAAGGGGAATATGGACAAATTGTATCAGCATCCCTGCAATTGGACGTTGACCTGTGGACATCGAGTAGTATAGATGTTGGATTCCAGCGCTTTGGACAAGCGGCACGACATACCCGATGCAGAACCGAGGAGCGGTCAACGTGGATATAAAGCAATCGTTGGAAAAGCGGTTCGCGCTCTTGATCGATGCCGACAATGTGTCGGCGAAGTACATCAAACCCATCACGGACGAGTTGTCCAAGTATGGTACGGTCACCTACAAGCGCATCTATGGCGACTGGACGCTCACCTTGCACAACAAGTGGAAGGAAGCGTTGTTGGAGAACTCCATCACGCCCATCCAGCAATTCGGCTATACGCAGGGAAAGAATGCCACGGATTCGGCCATGATCATCGACGCCATGGACATCCTGTACACGCGCTCGGTCGAGGGATTCTGCATCGTGTCGAGCGACAGCGACTTCACCCGGTTGGCCAGCCGCATCCGCGAGAGCGGCCTCACGGTCATTGGGATGGGGGAAAAGAAGACTCCCACGGCATTTCGCAAGGCATGCGATATCTTCACCACGCTTGAGCTTCTTTTGGACGACTCGAACGGCAAGGCTGCCCGAGGCAAAAACCGGCCGAATGGGTCTGTCGCCAACGGCCAGAGCGCCGGTCCCACGGTTGACGAAATCGAGCAGGCTGTGGTCAACATCATCACCGACAATCAGAACAACGGCAAGTCGACGGGACTCGGTGAGGTGGGAAGCCGCTTGCTCAAGCGGTATCCCGACTTCGACGTGCGCAGCTATGGGACAAATCTGCTTTCCAAATTGCTCGATGAGTTTGGCAGCGTGCAAATCACCAAGGATGGTAGTTCGGTGACCGTCGAGTTGACGGAGGGCAAGGACAAAGATGCCCCGGCCACGGCAGCGAATGATTCGACTGAGGAGGCCGTCGAGCAGGGCAAGGGCTCCAAGGGGTTCAAGGGGCAGAAAGGTGCAAAGAAGCCCCAGGACGTCAGGCAGGCCTCTGCGGAAGGATCTTCGGAGGATCAGGGTGGTGTCCAGGCTTCCGGGGAAAAGCCCGAGAAGGCCGCCGCTTCGAAGCAGCGTTCCGAGGATGGTGCACAGCAGCCTGAGCGCGTGCCTCGGCGCAGACGCTCGATCAAGGTGGCCGGCCCGGAACAAGGTGCGAAGCCTTCAAGTGGACAGGTCTCGCAGGCTGAGACCGTTCCGGAAGTCGCGGCACCGCCAAAGGAGGCCTCGCCCGACAATGGCGTAAACGTCGAAGCGTACATTCGACAGCTCATCGTGGATGCCGGTGCAGAGGGCATTGCGTTGGCCGAGCTGGGAAAGCGGGTGCGCGCGCGGTATCGCACGTTCAAGTTGCGCGACCTGGGCTATTCTCAGTTCAAGAACTACGTTGCCGATCTTGGCGACATTGAGGTGGAAAAGCGCGGAAAGGGCACGTACGCCGTTCTGGGCGAGTAGTGCGCCTCTCGAATGCGTGAGGAAGGGCGGGGTGGTTGCCGGCATCCCGCCCTTCTTTTACTTTTTGCGTCGCGCCAGGCGAGCGCTTCGGCTCTGCATGGCTTGATTGGAAGGTCTGCTGCGTCTCACCATCTTCTGGTATCATGGTCGCTGCACGTTCTGTGGCGTGCATGTGCGGGCGTGGCGGAATTGGCAGACGCGCCAGATTTAGGTTCTGGTACCGCAAGGTGTGAAGGTTCAAGTCCTTTCGCCCGCACCATTTAATTTACGCAGATCAGGCTTGCTTTCTCTTGCTAACGTTACCATCTGGTACATCAGATGGTACATGTTTTGGTACATCATTCGCCCGGGCGATCTCGACCCGGATCATTTTACCGAGGTTTCTGGACGCTTCGCGGTTGGCTTCCGCGTCGTCATGGACATACGTGTCAGCCATAGCTATGCTCGACCATCCGGCAAGGCTTTTGATGACTTGGGTCGGCGCTCCGCCGCTCGCGAGCATGGTGAGATAGGTGTGCCGCAGCTCATGGATCACCACTCCATCAAGGCCGAAAGTGGGGCGGACCCTGCGCCACCAGCGGTCGAAGTTTTGCGGATATATGTACGACCCGGCGTCAGACGACATGACGGGAGTATCGTCCGTCTGCTCGATGCCGAGGGCTTCGAACTTGGCGCGCTGGATGCCTTTCCACCTTGCGAGCGTGGCCTCAAGTTCCTCGATCATGGGCACGTCGCGGATGCCGCTGACAGACTTCGGCTCCTTGATGTGCATGTTGTGTTCCTCCATCGACCGGCGCACGCGTATCACGCCGGGGTCTACGTCGCCCCACTGCAGCGCGATTATCTCGCCGCGCCTGAGGCCCGCTAAGACGGCGATATGCAACCCGACGGTATGTGAGTCCAGGGGGATACTTTCAAGGGCGGAGAGAAAGCGACCTAGCGTCTCGCGCGACAACGCGGCACGCTTCGCGGTATCCTTCTTAGGCGGCTTGATCTTTGACAGCGGGTTCTTGAGTATCAGATCGTCATCCACGGCGGACTGGAAGATGGCCTTTGTGGTGGCGTATAGCTGCTGCATGTACGTCCCGGAAAGAACCTTGCCGTCTTTGTGCTTGATTGCAAGAAGCCCGTCTTCCGCTGTCGGCTTGTCGATCTCGGCGAGCAGGGTGTCCCCGAACTGGGCGTTGATGACGCGGAGATGCTGCCTGTTCTTCAGCAGCGTGGATCCCGCTATCTCGCCCGACAGCTCCCGCCGCCGCATCCACGTCTCGGCGTATTCAGAAAACTTGAGAGCGCACGTGGGTGTGACCAGCTCTGCGATGAATGCCTTGAGCTCTTTCTGCGCCTCGCTCCACGTCCCGTCGAAACGCCTGGTCTTCTCTCCATTGTCCGTCTGGACGCGCAGCCTCCACTTGCGGCACTTGCCGTTTTCCTTCTTTTCCAGCTTCGTGGTCGAGCCTTCGCCTATCACTTTCATGGTATGATTCTCCTGTCCTCCGGGACGCTGCCCCGCGCCGTCAATGTAAACTCACGGTGCGCTGTTCGTATCTAAGCCGTTCGCCGAATCACACAAACAGCCGCTTAGTATGTTGCTATAATGCTCTTGTAAACGTTCCTGCCCGCCGACAAGAGCCCCTGGGCTCTTCCTCAAAAGAGGATAGGCGGGTCGGTCACTCTTCGAACCGGTAGTAGACGGTGTCTCCGTATTTGAACAAATCGCCCTCTCCTGCAATTGCATCCTCGATAATTACGTACGACCTATCGTCGTCCCTTTCCCATTTTCTTTGGATCGCCCAACAGCAATAATCAGCGACTTGGAGATTTATGTCGCTTTCCGATCTGTGGTGATAGAGCCTATAGGGTATTCCCATTTTTGCCGACCGCTCGTTCATGTATTTCTTTAACGCGCTTCTCAAGTCGCTAAGCTTCTTCTTCACGGGGATCGTGTCTGTCACAACGACTATTCCCTCTATGTCATCAAAATACTCATGGCTGAACACATACCCGACAAGCCATTTGAAAACCTTGAGATAAATAGTTGGCTGATCCCTTATGGCAGGGTTGGTCATATTCTTCCGTATGACAACCGAGTAAACCGACATATCTTCCAAATGCTGGGACACCACATCAAAGACAGAATCGCGAATAACTTGCGCGTCTTCTGCGGCATGAAACTTATGGGAATCCTTGCATTTTTTCGCGTCGAGACCCTTTTCGAGACAATCGTATTTCAATGATGCGAAGTCAACAACATGATTGAACGGCCTCTCCATAACGACACACGTCATAATGAAATATTTCGAACCTCTTGGGGTGAAGTCAAAGTTTCCCGCCTCGTCAAGATACATGTAATATCGTTTACCCATGCCAGTCCCTATGTTACTATCCTATCCATCATATAAGCAGCAATTTCAACACCATGGCCTCGCGCATATGGGGTGCGACCCAGCGCGGGGCTTCCTTTCTTTAGGCTACCATCCTTCGCAGTTCCCGTATGTTGGCGATATCAGAAGCACGAGGAATTCGACAAGGGTGAAAACCCCGTTTATCGCGGCGGCCGCGTATCCTATGAACTCCATGCCGTAGGCGATGAATGGTCCGAAGACGATAAACCAAATAGTCGCTACAACGAGTGCGAGATGGATGATTCCTGAAACCGTTTTCCCGGCATAGAAGTCATGTATGCCAAGTGGGCCCAGGAATAGGCATAGTAGCGTTGGTGCGAGCTTTCCCCTCTTTTTCATTTTGCCTCCAAATTACTTTTGCTCGTGAATTATTGAGACGGATAGAACGTTCCCTCCCGATTCAGAAAATCGCCGAACTATATACTGCTCAAATCCTGGAGCATCTCCGTGTTGGCAGATTGCAGAAATCATTCGCCCCTTGCTGGTTAATCTATGAATTTCGATTTGAATTGCACTTGGAGAAAATACGTAGATTTTCCCGGCAACGGTCACCCTTGGAGGCTCGTCCGTGTTCCCGATCGTCCCCGATTCAACAATGGTAAACCCAACCGGTTCGCTGTAATTAACTAGTCCATGATCGGCTAGCCTTTGTATGTCTGACTCTGTCATTCCGGCAAACAATATTGTTGTACTGTCAATAATCGGCGCTACAAATCTTAGATCACTATCAGTTAGTCCATTTCTTTCCGCACACCCCCCAATGCAAATCGAACAGAGCTTTCTGAACATTTCGAGATCATTGCTATCTAATGTTTTTGATATTGTCATTATTTCTTGAGTTATCAAGCTTTCATTAACGCCTAGCGCACTACATATGCGTTTTTTCTCGTCGCATGTTTGAGAACGCAAGGTGTCATTTGTAATGCTCTTTACTCTCTTCTTAATGAACAATGCATATATCAATCCAGTAATGGAGCAGCCAGTAACGATGCTAAACCCTATAGCAACTGCTATGAGCGTTGCAACCTTGTCGGGATTGCTCATATTGTCCATTACGCCAACAAAGCCAATTATCGTCCCAACTATCCCTATGGGTAGGCCGATGATCGAGACAATACTCGATAGTTTTCCGAGATTCATCAGAACCCCCAATCAAAAGGGATCACGTACCAAACAATCTTGCCAATTATCGTAATAGTCTCCGTCATCGGATCGTTGTAATTGAATGTCTGGGTTGGGTAAGTTGGATCGGTTGAGTCGGGAACCAGCTGGAACCCATTAGCGAGTCTTTTGACTCGCTTTACCGTCGCGTCAAATCCATCAACGCAAACGGCGTAGGGGTCGTTGTCCTCATTGATTTCATCGCGAGGGTCTACAAGCGCATAACATCCATTTGGCAAAATTCGATTCATAGATTCACCTCGAATACGAAGCAGAAATGCGTTCGGATACTTGTCATGCATTTGGGTGGGAATTGGGTGATAGTCATCAATTGGGATCATTTCAATCGGTATGCCTGCGGCAATTGATCCATAGAGGGGGACCTCGATGAAATTGTTACGGCCCTCACCTTTTTTCCGTAACTTATGAAAATCAGTTAGCGAAACTGTTTCGAGATCGATATTAAGAGTTCGATATATCTTATCGGTCGTTTCTGTTCTTGTATTTGCCATCCCTCGATCTAAGGCGTTGTAAACGGTTGTCGGTGGAAGATCGGCTTCTTCTGCAAATTTTGGAACTCCGCCGTATTCAGTCTTAATCAAAGCCCTGACTGCTTCTTCGAGTTTTCCCATTTCAAAACCTAACCTTTGGTAACATAATAATTAATTTTACCAAAAATTATAAATTTATAGCAATACCATATTGCATAATTACCAAAGCTCGTATAATATATTCAAAATCCCAAATTTGGTAATTTTGAAAGGAGGGATATATGACTTACCAAAACATAAAAGCTGAGCTCAAACGCGTTGGAGCGACCTATGGAGATGCCGCATCTCTGCTGAGAATGACGCGAGAGAACTTTGGGTTAAAAGTTAATGGGAGAGTTCCGTTTACGGTTCCTGAAATTAAAACAATCCGGGACCGTCTCATGCCTGATGCCACTCTTGATTACCTAACTGAAGAGGAGGTTGTTGGCTGTGTCGTCCAACACATTCATCACACCTGATTGTAAGCGACTAAGAATCGGTCGACGATATATCGGCTTTAGAGGCTGCCAAAAGAAAAATACAAAGCAAGCTAGAAGGGAAGCCTCCATGGAGAACAAGCAAGCAGCCATACCGCAAACGAACTACGAGAGCATGTATGGCGACCTAGCGTCAGCTGCCGAGTCAGTTGCTCGTCAGATGCTCAGGGCGGCTATGGACGCATCTCCTTTTCCAACCGGCGACATGGCTGAGATGTCGGCTGCCTACTTCTCCCAACAGGTGGCGCTGGCCTCGGCTCTATTGCCGCCGCTCCGTGATTGGTCCAGAGAAATGCTTGAGGCGAAGAAGCCGTAATCAGTCGATAGATCGGCTGGCGTGCCGAGACCGCAAAGCAAGCTAGCACAGCACTGACGCACATTGAAAGGGGGTGACAAAGCATGGAAGCAATCTGGCGTGAAGTATGTGGATCGGACGGGCGATACGAGGTGAGCAACGCTGGAGCAATTCGTAAAGTTGCGACGCAGAAACTCGTTCATCAATACATCAGCAGCAATGGCTATATGCGAGCCTCGATCTATATGGACGGCAGATACAGGACGGTGGCTGTTCACCGCATAATTGCTCAAGCGTTCGTCTCGAACCCAGACGGCAAGCCCCAGGTTAATCACATTGACGGAAACAAGACAAACAACGCGCTGTCGAATCTCGAATGGGTGACCGCAAGCGAGAACATCCAGCATGCGTACGACTACCTGGGGAAAATAAGTCCTGCAAAAGGGCATGCTTTTAACAGAAAGCTGACCGATTCTCAAGTCAGAAAAATCAGAGACAGCAGTATGTCTTGCTACAAGCTTGCGCGGATTTATGGTGTAACGCCGTCGGCTATATGGGCGGTGAAGAATAGGAAGTCGTTTGTAAAAGTCATCTAATCGCAAAGAGCATCTTCGAACATTGACAAACCCCATACCGGCGACGGCGCACAACGCGAAACGCGACGATCCTCCTGCCTCAAGGAGGGGAGCGGTACGTAAGTTGGCCTGAGTCGAGAAGAAGGGAATCAATCAAGAAGGGAGGTCTCCATGGAAGTCATGGCGAAGATAAGCGTCCCGCCGCTCTTGACCGTCCCGACCCTGGCAAGGCTCATAACGCAGCCGGGGGAGGACGAGAAGGCCAAGCAGCGGTCGATACGCCGCATGTGCAAGGACCGCACGATCCCGTCACAGAGGATCGGCACGCAATGGTACATCCCGCGAGACGTGGTGCTCGACGGGATCATAGGAGGGGAGGCACCGGATGCAGCTTGACGAGGGAATGGTCGTGACCGTGGAAGGACTCGGGAAGTTCGTCGTCACCAGCCTTTGGGAAAGCGACACGTCTTATCGGTATTGCGACGGGCCGGGCCTCATCGAGAAGCTTGAGATGATCCGGTTTCGCGGCGAGTACGAGAAGGAGGCACCAGATGCGGCATGAAAAGGAAAGCGCGCCATCCGTCCAAGGCAAGCGCGCATCCGTCCCGAAAGACCCACCAATTATATCACAAGCCACATTGACGCGCGGCTACTGGGCGCTCTCGGCCCTCTTGATCGCAGCCATGGCGTTCGTGGCGGTCTCGGAGGTGGCGTCATGAAGCCCAAGACGCGTCCCAACAAGCACGCCTCAGCGCCAACATACGTCAAGCCGTCCCTGTCGCTCAACCTCGCGATAGCGGGGCAGATGTCGCCGCGCGCCACACCTGATGAGCATCCTGCGAGGCTCAGCGGCGTGCCGATGATGGAGCTGATCGCATGAGTGACGGGCAGCTGCAGGCCGAGCGGGTCTGCAGCTGGATCAATGACAACCCGGGGAAATTTCGCGCGCTTTGCCGCATCGTCGACGGCGAGGCGAGGCGCGGCAACCCGCGCCTGACGCGGAGCCGGGCGTACAGCCGTGCCGAGGACGAGGGAATCCGCATATCTGACGGCGACGGCACCGTCAGCGAGACGGACATCACGCGCAACCACAACTTCTGGCCCTGCATCACGAGATACATGGTCATGCTCCAGCCGAGACGGGCGCGCACCATCCGTTTCCGCGACAGCAAGTTCGACCGCGTAGACCTCGCGTCCGTGTGGTGGGACAACGTGCACGCTGGGACGTTCTTCCTCGCGCGAAGCCGCGATGAGGCCAAAAGGCTCTGCGACATGGACGACGTGAGCGCGGCATGAGCATCATAGCAATCGACCCAGGAACAGCTCACACCGGCATCGTCTACATGGACGAGCGACGGATCATCTGCTGCAAGACCATCGCCTACAAGAGCACCGTGAAGCAGGACCAGGACGCGCTCAAGGCGAGGGCGGAGGCCATAGCGGCCCAGATATCGGATTGGATGGCGGACAAGCCCCATGAGCGCATCGTCATGGAGGGCTTCGTCGGCTACACCGGCAAGCAGGGAGGCTACGCGTTTCAGACCCCCTACCTCTGCGGTTACCTCCACGCCGCGCTTTCGGGCGAAGAGATCGTCATCCAGACATCGCGGCAGGTGCTCAATCCGAAGACTCGTGGGAACGTCGCCAAGCTCAAGGCAACGACGTTCGCGGGGCTGAGCAACGATCACCTAAGAAGCGCCGCATGCCACGGAGCTTACTACTACAAACACTTGGAGGATGCATGAAACCGACAGAACAGCTCGCCATCCTCACCGCCATCAAAAAGGCGGTGGACGAGCGGATAAAGCATGTGAGAACGGACGTGGACGACCATCTCAAGGACGCATACGACGACGACGGCATAGAGAAGATCGCACTCAAGGTAGGCGGTATTAAGGTCGGGGAAATCCTCGTGACGTACCAGGCCGAGGGATTCGCAATCACCGACCGGGAAGCTTTCAACGGGTTCGCCCTGGACTACGGACTGGGCACCATAAAGCGCACCATACGGCCCGACATGATGGAGACGTGCATCAAGGCGCTTGAAAGCGTGTTCGAGCCTGAGGTGCTCGCAGAGGCCGTCCAGGATGACGTGATCCTCTCCAAAGACTGGGAGAAGTCCATGACACCCTGCGGAGGCATGGTGGCATTCATGGACACTGGGGTCGTCGTTCCCGGAATGGTCCACCGGCCCAAGGCCCCGAAGGGCACCATGGTGCGGGGATGCAAGCCCGACGACGTGCTTCCCATCCTGAGAGAACTTCCCGGAGGGGTCGAGCAGCTGCTGCTCGGTGATCCGGATGAGTGAGCTCACGGAAAAGCTGCTTGCCGTCCAGTCTGAGCTCAAGGCTCCCAAGGGCCAGTACAACTCGTTTGGGAAATACAGCTACCGGTCCTGCGAGGACATCTTGGAGGCCCTGAAACCCCTGCTGAAGGAGCATGGGCTGGCGCTCACTCTCACCGACAAGATAGTGCTCGTGGGAGGACGCTACTACGTCAAGGCCACGGCGACCGTGGTCGACGGCGACGCGAGCATCTCCATCGACGCATATGCCCGCGAGTCCGAGACCAAGAAGGGCATGGACGAGTCCCAGATAACGGGCACGGCATCGTCCTATGCGCGTAAATACGCCCTGAACGGCCTGTTCCTCATCGATGACCAGAAGGACGACGACACGCGGGAGCCGACCGACGAGAAGCAGCCGGCCAAGATGAAAGCGCCGAAGAAAGACGGGCTGGCGGACGCGAAAGCTCGTCTCTGGGAGGCTGTCAAAGCCTATTCAGAGAAGAATAACAGCGACCCGAAGAAGGTGGCCGCAGGGGTCGAGAAGCGTCCCGACTACGTGGCCACGCAAGAGTTCTTCGTGTCGGTGGCCGAGGAGTTCGAGAGCGAGCTATGAGCGACCTTTGGACGGCCATAGAGCGCGACCTGAACCGCCTCGACAGCGCCATAGACGAGCTGAAGGAGCTCGGAGCCGAGAAGGACGCGGCTGAGCGCGACTACCAGTCCGCGAAGGCGAAAAAGGCGCTTGAGATGAAGGCGGACAGGAACCCCGTGACCCTCATAGAGATGGTCATAAAGGGGGCCGTCGAGGTCACGAAGCTCCTCTATGCGAGGATGCGCGCGCAGACGATGTATGACTGCTGCCGCGAGGAGATCATGACCATAAAGCTGCGCCTGAAAATAGAAAACGACCAGCTTGCCCGTGAATGGGAGCAGGCAGGAACGAGGAACAGATGAGCATAAATCGAGTGAACCTTACGGGGAACCTCACGCGTTCCCCTGAGCTGAGGAGCACGGCGGGAGGAACAGCCGTCCTCGGCTTCGGAGTCGCGGTCAGCGAGCGGTACAAGAACCAGCAGACCGGCGAGTGGGAGGACCGCGCGAATTTCATCGATTGCACGATGTTCGGCAACCGCGCGGATGCGGTCAGCAAGTACCTCAGCAAGGGGACGAAGGTCGCCATAGAGGGACGCTTGCGGTGGAGCCAGTGGGAGCGTGACGGGCAGAAGCGCAGCAAGCTCGAGGTGATCGTGGACGAGATCGAGTTCATGTCGCAGCGAGACAAGCCGCAGGAGTCAGCTTCCCAAGCGTATGACGCAGACGACTCGATACCGTTCTGAGGCGGTCGAGATGCAGTATTTCGACCACTCGACAGACGCGGCCAACGACACGAAAGTGATGGCTCTAAGGATCGAATGCGGCGGCGAGGCGGTTGACGCCTACTGGTACGTTGTCGAGCAGCTTCACCGCGACGAGCAACCGCTATGCGTGTCTGATGCGCTCGCAATGCGGGTGCATTGCCACACGTTATGCACCGACGTTGAAACCCTTAAAAAGTGGTTCGACGCGATGGTTTCGGTCGGCCTGCTCGAATACGACGAGGAGCGCGAAAACCTGTCGTCAACCCGCACGACTGAAAACATCGAGAAGTATAGGGAAAAATGCGATAAGGCCGCGTCAGCAGCTAAAAAGCGATGGAGCAATGCGGACGCACCGCAAGGCAGAAAGCGCAAGCAAAGCAACCGCAATGCGGACGCAATGCCAACAAAACAAAACAAAGGTTTTGGTTTTGATAAACAAAACCAAAAACCTAACGCTTCGGACGGCGCGGCTGCGGCTGATGCCGCGCCTGCCTCAGCGCCTCACTGCCCGCTCTGCGGCGTCAAGGTGTTCCACAACCCGCAGACGGGGAAGTTCGACTGCACCACATGCCACGACAGCTTCGAGCGGGAGAAGGTGGTGTTCAAGTGACCTACACGCCGCCGAGGGAGCAGCTTCGCGGACTCCCCCTAGAAATCGCCGAGTGCTACGGCAAGCCGAACATCAACGCCCACTACGCCGCAGACATCGTCAAGTCAAACCGGCTTGACGATGGAGCCTTGTGCGCCTGCTGCGGCAGGATGGCCACCAACTCGCATCACTGCCCGCCGCTCTCCAAAGGCCGTACGTTCGTCCTCCGCACGGACTGGGGCATCCACATCCTTAAGCCCGCGCTCATAGCTGTCTGCGGTTCGGGCACCACGGGATGCCACGACGGTTTCCACGGAGGTGCGCGCTTCAAGGCCCGCTGGCACTGGGACTCCGACGAGATCGCGGAAGCCTGGTGGTCGGGCGAGCTGCTGAAAGGCATGTACCCGCACAGCAAGCGGCTCTACGGCCTTGGCTGCTGGCTCATCGAGGACAGGCGCACCGGAGACGTGATCGAGATCAGGCAATGAGCGCCGAAGACTACGAGCGCCTGTGCATCCGCCAGGACGCCGCCAGAGCCAAGCAGCTTCGCGAGGGCCGCTGCAAGTGGTGCGACTGGTGCGAGCTTCCGCCGCACGGAGACCTCGGCTGGTGCCTCAAGCACGGGGAATACACGCGGCTCGGAGACATCCCAGCCGAAATCGACTGCGAAGAATACAAGGAGTGACACATGAAAGACGAAGACCACATGGCGCACCTGGGCTGGATCATCCTCGCCCTGCTGCTCGCGGGGATGATAGTGAGGATGGGAAGACATGGCTGACATCTGGATATCAGGTCCCGTCACTGGACACGCCGACCTCAACAGGCCCGCTTTCGAGGCGTTGGCTAGGAAGATTTACCAGGCGCTCGACGAGACGACCACGATCACGATTCCCCACGACATCGTGCCGCCAGACGCGTCCCACGAGGAGGCCATGGACACCTGCCTGACGCACATCCTCGACTGCTCGGTGCTCGTCGTCATGCTTCCCGGTTGGGAGGCCTCCATGGGAGCCACGCTGGAGCGGGCGGTAGCCAAGGCGTGCGGGATACCGGTGCTGGAGATGACGCCATGAGATATATCAGCCTGTTCTCAGGCATAGAGGCCGCGAGCGTCGAATGGTCAGGGTGGGAGCCGCTTGCATTCAGCGAGATCGATCCTTTCCCCGGCGCGGTCCTGGCGCACCGGTACCCGGACGTAGCTCGATGGCGGTGCCCGTGATGCGCTGGATCGGCGAGAGGATAGAGGAGACGTCATGACCCCATCAGTCGCCGCGGTCGGAATGCAAGTGATCAACCGCCGCACGGGAGAGCGCGGCACCGTGACCGCCGTGGACGACCGGTACATGATCGTCGGGAGGCAGATGGTGTGGAGGGAGTTTTGGGGAGATTGGGAGGTTGAGAGATGAACGAAGAAAAGCCCTTAGCGGTCACTTTCGAGGCCACATGCACCGATGTTACTGCATATGAGGGACCAAAGGACGAGATAAGCCTCACAAGTACAGACGGAGACGGGGTGTCAGCGTATCTGCGTCTTCCTGAGTCGCCTGAAAACGGGAGGCTTTTCAGGAGAAAGTTTCGCGTGACGATACAGGAGGAATCATGAGCGGATTGTTTGACATGTTCGTAGATGGAGAGTTCGAACACAATCGCATACAGCCGATCATGTGGCCATGGCCCAACCTGACTGACGAGCGGATCAAGGCTCTCGAAAGCGAGCTGGCGGAGACCAAAAAGCAGCTTGCCGAGGAAAAGGCGAACGCGGCCGCGTACTGGAAAAACGCCAACAACTGGGCGAAGGAGCTGGAACAGGCAAAGATAGAGAACCGCAATCTCAAAGGCATTCTCGCGGAATTCAACTTCAAGCTGAAACTTTTCCTTGGAACCTACGCCGCGCGGTTTGACGAGAACGGCATGCCGAAGAACATCGACAAGGAGCCTCCGTCGCTGCTCGACCTCATGGGCATCCTGAAGGACGGCCAAAAGGAGGAGGAATCATGAGCAAGCAATCCATAGGCACCGTCCTCATAGCCGCCTGCGTCGCCCTCGTGGCATTCGCAATCGGCGTTGGGGTGGGCGCAAGCCTCATGCCGGAGCCGAGCAACGCCGTGATCGAGAGCCACGGAGGCACCGACTATGTGGTGCTCGACCATGAGGGCGTGCACTACGTGATAGAGCTGGTGGTGGGCGAATGAGCCGCAGCGAAACTACCGCCATGCTGTCAAAGCTGGTCGAAAAACGGCTGTCGTCAAGATGCCAGCTATGGGGCGCGGAAGTGTCCTTTGATCGAGGCATGACAAACGAGTGCCGGATAGACTACATGGGCTTTCATCCGTACGCAGATCACAACGTCATAGGTGCTGCCTGCGTCGAGCTTGGCACATTCGAAGCCTACGAGGTCAAGTCCTGCATGGCCGACTACGAAAGCGGCCACGGCCTGAATTTCATCGGAGACAAAAACTACCTGGTATGCACGAG
>JAEWQO010000124.1 GCA_023460315.1 Actinomycetes bacterium | reverse complement strand
ATTCTTTTCCGTCCGAATCAATGACTGATTCGGGAATGATTCGTTCCAGATGGCAGCGGACGGATGGGGTAATACGAGATTTAACCATATCGAACCAGCTGGACAATCACCACAGTTGAGTGGAAATGACCTGGGCTTATTTTGGGTTCCATTCCATCACTTAGCACCGATTAGCACCTCTTGTCATCTGGTGGCACGGAGTCCCCGCAAGCCGCTGGGACTGAGAAGGATGACAGACCGGAAAAGGGCCTCGAAATGATGATTTCGGGGTCATTTTATTACCTTGTTACCTGCGAAAACGAGCTTGGAATTACTCTTGGCTCGGCACCAACCGCTTCACGGGGTGTCAACGGGTACTAATACCGTGTAACGGATCCCAACACGTGGACGGCACGTAGACACAAAATTACTCTTGAAAGTGGCTGGGTGCGCCGAATCCAGCCCGACTGGAACTCAGTTGGAACTCACTGCCCCTTTTCTTCCCTCCACCTAACATTTCCGCAAGTACAAGCCAAGAGTAACAAATCGCCATTTTGGCCGAAATTGCCCCAAAACCGGTCATTTCGGAGACCTTCGAGCACACGCCGTGCACGCAGAATTACTCTTGAAAGTGCCAGAGAAGACATCCGGAGGCGCCGCCCGACGTCCCGAAAGAAACCTCTGAGGACAGATCGATGATTTTAGGGGTTGAGTTCCAAGTGGCTTGCACGTAACGGTAGACGCTGCTCATCCAATCCGAAGGGTGTTTCACAGATGGCGTCTATGGCAAGTTGGGGCGGCACGCTTTCGTAGCATATGATCTGCGCATCGGGCTGGCGCTCCATCACCTGCACGCCTTCGCTAATCCTCCTCCTCAGAGCATGGCACACCGTGCAAGGCATGCGCTGCCGCGGCACAACTGCAAATCGTGATTCGCCCCACCCCGCCCTGCCGCCGAGCTCGAAAACCAAGGGGGTCGGTCTTAGGGCTTTCCTGAGAAACATCAAAAAACACATTGACAGATATCGATATGTTGTCTAGCATTTCATATCGATAGTTATCGATATGTCAGATACAGGGAGGAGCCAGATGGACTACAAAACCTGTGCGGGGATGTGCAAGGCGCTCTCGGACGAGACGCGCTTGAAGATCGTGGACATGCTCTCATGCGGCGAGCTATGCGCCTGCGAACTGCTGGAACACCTGGACATCTCGCAGCCGACGCTGAGCTATCACATGAAGACGCTCACAGGGTGCGGCCTCGTGTGCGGCGAGAAGAGGGGGTCATGGGCCTACTACCGCCTCGATGGGGGACGATTTCCTGAACTACGTTCCTACATCGGGCAGCTTTCGACAGACAAGGAAGACTGCATCTGCAAACCCACAACCTGCAATTGCCCCGATCCGGAAACGGACAACGACGAAGCGGAGGGAAAACGATGAGGAAGCTGGAATTCTACGAACCCGCCATGTGCTGCGACACTGGTCTCTGCGGCCCAGGCGTGGATCCGGAGCTGCTGCGCATAGCCACCGTCATGGAAGACCTGGCCAAGGCAGGTTTTAGCGCGGCTCGCCATAATCTGAAATCCGAGCCGGGAATATTCGTCACGAACGGGATCGTGGCCGAGATCCTCAAGAAGCAAGGGATGGACGCGCTCCCCCTCACGTTTGTCGACGGCGAGGTGGTCGCAAAGGGTTCCTACCCGTCCACCGAGCGGCTCTCAGAGCTTCTCGGCGTGAAGCTCGACGCAGCTCATGCCGAGAAGCCGGCCTGCTGCGGTTCGGCCGATTCGGCGTCAAGCGACACTCCGCGCTGCTGCTGAACCGGCACGGCGAGATCCTGCAGACCGAGGACAGAGAGGAAGAGCCATGCCAGGCAAAGACATCTTCGACATAGAGGCGATCAAGCCGTACAAGTACCTGTTTTTCACGGGAAAGGGAGGCGTGGGCAAGACATCTGTCTCCTGCGCGGCAGCCGTCGCTCTCGCCGACGCCGGCGAGAGGGTTCTCATCGTAAGCACCGACCCGGCCTCGAACATGCTGGACGTCTTCGGTACCCCCATCTCCGAAGAAGGCACAGTCATCAGCGGATGCCCGAACCTCACCGTCATGGATATCGACCCCCTAAAAGCCGCCGCCGCATACCGCGAGGCCGTGGTGGGCCCCTATCGCGGCGTCCTGCCCGACGACGCGATCGCCAACATCGAGGAGCAGCTTTCGGGGTCTTGCACCGTCGAGATAGCCGCGTTCGACCGCTTCGCCGAGGCGTTGACCGATACGGGCATAGCATCCCGCTTTGACCACATCGTCTTCGACACCGCTCCCACAGGACACACGCTGCGCACGCTGGAGCTTCCGTCGGCGTGGAGCAGCTACCTGGACGAGAACTCGACGGGCACCTCATGCCTGGGGCAGCTTTCGGGCTTGGGCGACAAGCGCGAGACCTACGCCAAAGCAGTTGAGACGCTTATGGACGGGAGATCAACGCTCATGGCGCTGGTCGCCCGCCCGCAGGTGCCGACGCTCTTCGAAGCCGCTCGCTCGCGTGAGGAGCTGTCGGCGTTCGGAATTCCGTGTCAGATGCTCGTCGTCAACGGCGTGCTCCAGGAGGCGACTGACGGGATTTCGGGGAAGATGCTCGCCGCTCAGTCGCTGGCCCTCTCCTTGCTGCCGGAAAGCCTCGAGGGAATGCCGACATATGAGATACCCCTCAAGCCCTACAACGTGACAGGCCTGCCCCTCTTGCGCGCGTTCCTCTCCAGCGCCGGCGCAGCTCCAGACGCCGGCGAGCTGAGACGGCCCGCAGTGCGCTCGCTCGACGAACTCATCGACGATCTGGCAGAAAGCGGGCGGCGCGTCGTCTTCGCCATGGGCAAGGGAGGCGTCGGCAAGACCTCGGTGGCGGCGCATATGGCCACGGGACTTGCCGAGCGTGGGGAGAGGGTGCGCCTGACCACGACCGATCCCGCCGACCACCTAGGCGGCTTCGAGCTGGGCGTGCCGGGCCTCTCGGTAAGCCACATCGATGAGAGACGTGAGTTGGAAGCCTATCGGGAAGAAGTGCTTTCCACGGCGAGAAGGACCATGGGAGACAGCGACTTCGCCTATGTCGAGGAATCCCTGCGCTCGCCGTGCACCCAGGAGATAGCGGTGTTCCGGGCCTTCGCCGAGATAGTGGAGAAGGCTGACGAAGAGGTGGTGGTAATCGACACCGCGCCGACCGGGCACACGCTGCTGCTGCTCGAGGGCGCGCAGAGCTACAGCGACCAGATGAAGAGCACGGGCGGCGAAGTGCCCCGGTCGATCCGACGGCTGCTCCCGCGCCTGCACGATTCCAGCCAGACCGAGGTTGTCATCGTGACGCTTCCCGAAGCCACGCCGGTCTACGAGGCGCAGCGCCTGCGCGAGGACCTCGGCCGCGCGGGCATCGACAATCGCTGGTGGGTGGTCAACCAGTGCCTGTCGCTTTCGGAAGTGGAAGATCCCGTCCTCAGGGCGCGCGCTGAATCGGAGGAGCCATGGATCGAGCACATCGATGCGATGTCGGGCGGCCTTACCGTCGGGATTCCCTGGAGCGAGTCGGGTGACGTGGAATGACTGTGTCGGCATTGCCGAAAGTGGCGTTCGTATGCACGAGGAATTCCTGCCGGTCGCAGATGGCAGAGGCCATCGCACGGCTCCGCTACCCCGACATAATCGAGCCATATTCCGCCGGCACCGAGCTTGGGGAAGATATCGATCTTGCGGCCGCGAAGATCATCAAAGATCTTTACGGCGTTGACATGCGCGGCCTGCAGCGCGCCAAGCCGCTGTCGGAGCTCCCGCCCGTAGATGTCGTCGTGACAATGGGCTGCGGCGTTTCCTGCCCGACGCTTTCCGTCAAGGAAAGATTGGATTGGGGGCTGGATGATCCCATAGGCGGGCCCCACGAAGGGTATGTCGAATGCGTCAAAGCAATTGAGGAAAAGCTCGGCGCACTCGTCGAGCACATCGCGGGACACTCAGTAGACGACGGCCCGGAGAGGACAGGCCGATGAGCGGAGTACAGGCAAAGCAGAGCGTGGGAAGAAGTCTCGGCATCCTCAACCGATTCCTCACGTTGTGGATATTCCTGGCGATGGCGGCGGGGGTGGCCATCGGCTACTTCGCACCCAGCGCGGCATCCGCCATCGACTCCCTCTCTGTCGGAACAACCAACATTCCCATCGCCGTCGGGCTTATCCTGATGATGTACCCGCCGCTTGCCAAAGTACGCTATGAGGAGCTGCCCTCCGTCTTCTCGGACAGGAAGACGCTCTCGCTTTCCCTCCTGCTCAATTGGGTGGTCGGTCCCGTTCTCATGCTCGCACTGGCACTCGTCTTCCTGCACGACCATCCTGAGTATATGGCCGGACTCATCATGATAGGCCTTGCTCGATGCATCGCTATGGTCATCGTCTGGAGCGAGCTCGCTGGAGGAAGCAACGAATACACCGCTGGGTTGGTTGCGATGAACGCGATCTTCCAGATAATCTTCTACGCCCCGATGGCCTGGCTTTTCGTGACCGTGCTGCCACCCGTCTTCGGGATCGAGGGGGTGGCAATCGACATCACCATGGGACAGATCGCGCAGAGCGTGCTCTTCTACCTGGGCATCCCGCTCGCTGCGGGTGTTCTCACGCGCTTTCTGTTCGTACGCACGAAGGGACTCGACTGGTATGAGGCAAAGGTAGTACCCAAGATATCGCCGGTGAGCCTTGCCGCTCTATTGTTCACTATCGTCGTGATGTTCTCGCTCAAAGGGCAGATGATCTTGCAGATACCGCTTGATGTAGCGAGAATCGCCATTCCGCTGGTCTGCTACTTCGCCATCATGTTTTTCACGAGCTTCCTCGCAGGACGCAAGCGTGGCATCGACTACCCCAGAAACGTCTCTGTGGCGTTCACTGCCACGGGCAATAATTTCGAGCTTGCCATCGCCGTGTCGGCTGCCATATTTGGGCTCTCGTCAGGTGAGGCTTTTGCTGCGGTAGTGGGGCCATTGATTGAGGTTCCCGCGCTCATACTGTTCGTGAACGCTGCTCTCAAGATGAAGAAGAGGCTGTATGATACATAATCAGTTATCCCCAATCCAAGTTGGTTCTTAACTTTTAGCAGCCTAGCCTCTAAGCTTCTCCACTGACAGGCGCGTTGCTCTTACCTATTCCAATTTGGTATCTGCCCATTCGCTTCTATCTGGAATCACACTCTTGCCATAATGAGGAAAGGGCTTACCGTATCGACACGATTCTCCCCATCTCGCTCGTGTCGTACCCTCCAAGTCCTGCGAACTCCTCGCGAAGGATGCCGGATTCCAGAATGCCCATCATCACCCGAATTGGACGGGAATCGAAGTTCTCCTGCTTGACCACCAGATCGTAACGCTCTTTTTGCAGGGGGACGAAGTCGATGCCCTCGACTTGGCGAGCTATCTTCTCGCTGCCGACGGCCACGTCCGCCCTGCCGCGTGCCACCGCGCTGGCCACGGCTATGTGCGACTGCACCTCATTCGAGTACCCGGTGATCTCGCGAGGATTGGCACCGAGGAGCTTGAGGTGTTCGTCAAGCAGCACTCGAGAGCCCGCGCCTTTCTCTCGGTTCACGATAGTGACTTCCGGCTTGGCTAGGTCTTCCCAGGTTCGTATGCCCTTGGGGTTCCCCTGCCGGACGTAGAATCCCTGTGTCCGACAGGTGAGGTGGATGACCACCGTCTCCACCCCAGGAAGGAGCCTTTGCACATAGGGAACATTGTACTCGCCGGACGCGCCATCCCACAAGTGCGTGCTCGCGACCTGAACCTCATCCTTATAGAGGGCGGTGAGGGCATCGTAGCTTCCTATGTATGCGCGGAGCGAGTCAACACCGGCCTGGGAGATGTAATTCGAAAGCACGTCGAGGATGATATCCTGGCCACAGATGACGAACCGCTCCCCTCGATTCGGAACAGCCGCGAAACGTGCGCCCGAGGGCCGGACCTTCTTGGACGATGCAATGTAGGCCTGCACGTCGGAGTAGGTAAAACGGAGCTTGCGTCCCACGGTGTATGAATTCAGCGCCCCCTTGTTCTTGAGGGAATAGACGGTGTTCCGGCTCACCTGAAGGATGTCCGCGACCTCGTCCACGTTGAGCCCGTCGTCATTTCGCATTCACTTCCTCCCTTCGCCTCGATGTGATGTGATGAATTGGTATGAAACGACACGAAAACAGTGTAGACCATCATATGTAGTTTGATTGGATCGTCGAGGCGAAATAGAATGCGTGCATCGCAGTCGCGATTCGAGAAGACAGGAGTCAAAAGCGATGGAATTGGCGGCGAGACTCGCACTCACGTTGACTGTCGGCATCGGATGCGGATTCCTGTTCAAGAAACTCAAAGTTCCCGCTGCCTTCATGATCGGGGCCTTCGTCGGTGTTGCCTGCCTCAACGTCGCTTTTGGGTGGGCCTGGGTTCCCGCCGGCACATCCGTAGCAGTTCAGATCATCGCAGGAGCCTTTGTCGGCTGTTCTGTGGAGCGCAGCGACGTGACTCGCCTGAAATCCCTAGGAGGACCTGTCGTGCTGATGCTAGGCTCATTCCTGATGTTATTCTTGGCCGTCGGCTTCGCCATCTGGGCGGTAAGCCCGCTTGATCTGGTGACCTCGCTCATGTGCGCGGTGCCGGGAGGCGTCAACGACACTCCTGTCGTGGCTGCCGACATGGGAGCCGACGCACCCTCTGTCGCCATCCTGCAACTGGTGCGCCAGGTGTTGGGCATCGGCATTTTCCCCTTGATGATAGTAGCGTTCGACAGACATCGCGCAGCAAGGGGATTTGCCGATGTGCGCGGCAGCGCGCGCTCGTCTACCGAAGGCCGCGCGAAGTCGAAGCAGAGTTCTTGGGCAGCGCTCGCCGCAACGCTGGCCGTCGCGACTGCCGCCGGCCTGCTGGGCAGAGCATCGGGCATTCCCGGCCTCACGTTCGCCACTGCGATCTTGGGCGTCCTCATCCTGAAGCTCGTCTTCGATTTCGCCTACCTGCCCAAACGGGTCAAGAAGGTCTGCCAGGTTGCAGCAGGATGTTATCTGGGCACGCTGCTCACCTTCGATGGTGTTATGGCCTTGGGGCAGCTGGCCGTTCCCCTTTTCATACTGGTGGCGGGTTACACCGCCAATTGCTTCATCACGGGAAGACTGGAAAGCAAGATATTCGGCTATGGTCGCAAGGAGGGCATGCTGATCGCCTCTCCCGCCGGCGCATCGGACATGGCCCTCATCATCGACGACATCGGCGTGGAAAACACCGATATAGTCGTTATGCAGGTCGTGCGCGCCGTCGTCGTCATGGCGGTGTTCCCACAGATAGTCAACGCGATATGCTTCGCGATAGGAGGCTGACATGAAAAGGGTTGCCATCAATGGCATGGGGAGGATTGGCCGGCTTATGTTCCGGGAGCTGGTGGATTCGGACACTGTCGAGCTGGCCGCGGTCAACGAAGTGGAATCACTTGAGACGACGGCCTACCTGCTTTCCCACGACGGGGAACATGCGCCCTGGCCGAAATCGGTAGCCTTTGTGGGCGAGAAGGACGGTGAGGGCGCGCTCGTCTACGGGAACAGGGAAATCTCAGCGTATCGCCGTGCCGACGCTCAGGACCTTCCTTGGAGCGAACTGGGCATCGACCTGGTCGTCGAATGCACCGGAGCCTGCACATCGTCGGCGAGGGCCAAGATCCATCTGGCTACAGGTGCGAAGCGTGTGCTCATCTCCGCTGCTGCCGGACCCGATATGCCGACCGTCGTGTTCGGAATCAACGAGGGAATCATCACATCCGAAGACCTCGTCGTCTCAGGAGCATCGTGTTCGACCGTGGGGTTGACTCCGCTCGTCAAGGCCGTCGACGCGTTCGCATCGATCGAGCGCGGCATTTCAACCACCATCCATGGACTCACGGCCACCCAGATGGTTTTGGCCAACCCCCAGCGAAAAGGAAACCTTCGCCGTTCCCGCACGGCGATGACCAACATCATTCCTACGACTGCGGCTGCCGCACAGGCAGTGGGACTCGTTTTGCCAAAGATGTCCGGGAAGCTCACAGGTTCGGCCATTCGCGTGCCCATCGTGCACGGAAGCCTCATCACGCTTCACGCCGTGGTCACGGGCGAAGGATTCACAGCGGCAGATCTCAACGCCGCCGTGAAGGGATGCTCCGACGAGATGTTCGGATACACCGAAGAGGAAGTGGTGTCCGAAGATGTGGCGAACACGGCCATGGAGTCGGTGTTTGATGCGACCCAGACCAAGGTCTGCCCTCTTGAAGGCGGGAAGTCGCTGATCGAGGTAGCCGCTTGGTTCGACAACGAGACATCATATGTCGGGCATTTCGCAAAGCTGGCGCTTCTGATGTGCGAGCAATAGATATGTCTTCCTCAAAGAGAAAGGTCGACATCAGATACACGAACGGGATCATCTCGGCAGCCCTTGCCTGTTTCTTTTTCGTACATGCCTTCTTCGGCAGTGTGTCTCTCCTAATCTTTTTGCCTAGCAAGCTCTCCTTCCTCGTGTGGGCGGGAGTCTGTCTGATGGCGGCGCACGTGGCTGCGTGCGTTGTGACCAGCCGGCGCATGCTCGCCGACACCGACCGTCCGCCAAGCGCTAGGAAGAAGGGGCACCTAGCCTTAAAATGGATCTCGGGAGGGCTTCTCCTCGCAAGCGCCGCCTTTCATGTGTGGAAGTTCGAAGGCTTCGCTTCACCCGAAGGTGACGCGGCATTCCTGTTCACGACACTCCTCGTGGTGGGGCTTTTCGCTTGTCACCTTTGCATAGGGCTCAAATCCTTACTGAAAGATATGAATGTAGACCGAAAGCACAGAACTTGTTTGCGCTTCGTGGTCTGTATACTTTCGATTCTCCTCACGGGGATGATCGTCTGGCGGATTTTGGAGTCCTTTTGAAGGAAGAGCGCCTGCGCAGCATGGTCAACGGCCCTTCTTTGTCATGTCAAGGCCACTTTACTCATCTTTTTCCAACAACCTAAAGACTCGGCAGCCATCTTTATACCGGAATAACACGAGAGAGTTGGTCGCCGTGCTCCTTGCATCGTAAACGACGGCCAGTCTTATGGCACTCCGCCGTTCGCTTGGCAGCGGCTACGTGATAATGGCCTATCATGCAGCCGTCGGGTATTTTTTGGTTCAAAAGCGCTCATACGCAGAAAGCCTGGTTAGCAACTCCGACCTCCGGATCTCCTTCAGCCCCCTGCTGCGTTTCTCCTGGCACAGTTTAAGAGCAACAGATTGACCTCTTTGTCCGAGATCGACCCGAATCGGACATTTTGAAGCTCTGAGTGCACTCGCCAGGTACGCAAAATTGCCCTGAAGAATGGTAGGAGTAATGCCTGGAAGCATCTCTGGGCGTCCCCAAAGCGGTCCTTGAAGCAAACACACGTTTCCGGAAGCGAGTTCCAAGGGACTTACGCCTGGACGAAAAAGCTATTCGGCTAATCCGAAGGATGTCTTCCAAGACTCGCACTCGGCTTTGGATATCTTTCCGGCATCCACGTCATCCCGCATGCGTTTCCACGCCTTGAGGGCGGCCTGTGCCTTTTGGGCGCCCTGCGCCGATGGGTCTATGCCGATGCTCACTCCATCGGTGCTGTCAACGGGCATAAGCCCCATCTCGTCCTCGATGCGGAAGACGACTGTGTTTAGTAACTTAGAAGTCGACATTAGGGGATGCTGACGAGCGTCCGGTTCTGCAGAGTCTCATGTCGGATGCGGAAGAATTCATCACGCGCTACATTCTCCCGCGTACGGATGCCGAAGCCGAGTACCTGCATCTCTTCGCGGCTGGCGATTTTC
>JAEWQO010000123.1 GCA_023460315.1 Actinomycetes bacterium | reverse complement strand
GCTGGTACTGGCACCGCTGCTCTCCTGGCTGCCGCTTTCCGCTATGGCAGCCCTGCTGTTGATGGTGGCGTGGAACATGAGTGAAGCGCATAAAGTGGTCGACTTGCTGCGTCATGCACCGAAAGATGACATCATTGTCATGCTGCTGTGCATGTCGCTGACCGTGCTGTTTGATATGGTTATTGCCATCAGCGTGGGGATCGTGCTGGCATCGCTGCTGTTTATGCGTCGTATCGCACGTATGACTCGCCTGGCACCGGTAGTCGTAGATGTTCCAGACGATGTCCTGGTTCTGCGCGTTATTGGCCCGCTGTTTTTTGCTGCTGCTGAAGGCTTGTTCACGGACCTGGAGTCACGTCTTGAAGGCAAACGGATTGTGATTCTGAAGTGGGATGCGGTTCCGGTACTTGATGCTGGTGGTCTTGATGCGTTCCAGCGTTTTGTGAAGCGTCTGCCCGAGGGATGTGAACTGCGCGTGTGCAACGTGGAATTCCAGCCACTGCGCACTATGGCTCGCGCAGGCATTCAACCGATCCCGGGACGCCTCGCGTTCTTCCCGAATCGTCGCGCGGCGATGGCGGATTTATAAGTACGAGATTGACCAGTCAGCGCAAACTGACTGGTCAGCAAACTGCATTATTTGTTAGCTATGACGGCGATTATCGCTACGGCGGCAACGTTTGTCATAGTGGCGAACCCACCAGTAACGGTCGCACACCTGTTCATGCCCGCCAACACGGGCACCCGCCAGCCAGAGAATGGCACCGACGAAAATACTTAGCACTGCACCATGTGCGAAATACTGGGGCATATTAAACTGTGGTAACTGGTTGAGGATTGAATACCCCACGCCGACCACCATTACCACCAGACCCAACCCCATGAGCACGTTACCGAGTAACGAAGCGTTTTTGCGTTTCATATGTCACCTCCGGAACTTTCTGGGTTGTAACAGGGAATACCCCTCTTCCTTATGTGTAAAGTATAGACAACACCCTGTGGGTTATGTGCGGGCGTGATCACAATTACAACCCTTATTTCAACAAAACTTTACAAATAAACGCCTGAACACCTTGACTTTCTAATAGTCCACTCAGGCAATTATTACGTTATCTGCATTTGATACGCAGTTTTTTGTCAAGCGGGGCCGCAACCAGTAAACTACGCGCCAGTTATGTACACACTCAGGACAAAAAAACGTGACGATTAAATTGATTGTCGGCCTGGCGAACCCCGGTGCTGAATACGCCGCAACGCGACATAATGCTGGTGCCTGGTTCGTTGACTTACTGGCAGAGCGTTTGCGCGCTCCGCTGCGCGAAGAGGCTAAATTCTTTGGTTATACTTCGCGAGTCACTCTTGGAGGCGAAGATGTCCGCCTGTTAGTCCCGACTACATTTATGAATCTCAGCGGCAAAGCCGTTGCGGCGATGGCCAGTTTTTTCCGCATTAATCCGGACGAAATTCTGGTGGCCCACGACGAACTGGATCTGCCTCCTGGCGTCGCCAAATTTAAATTGGGCGGTGGCCATGGTGGTCACAATGGACTGAAAGACATCATCAGTAAATTGGGTAATAACCCTAACTTTCACCGTTTACGCATCGGAATCGGTCATCCGGGCGATAAAAATAAAGTTGTCGGTTTTGTGTTAGGCAAACCGCCTGTTAGTGAACAGAAGTTAATTGATGAAGCCATCGACGAAGCGGCGCGTTGTACTGAAATGTGGTTTACAGATGGCTTGACCAAAGCAACGAACCGATTGCACGCCTTTAAAGCGCAATAAGTCGTTGTCTGCGGCATTTTTGCCGAGTGCCGTGTATAATAGGCAAAGTTATTTCCATTTCTGCAATCTGTTAGCAATAACAGGTTGATTATTAAGATATTAAGGTGATTTAAATCATGGGATTCAAATGCGGTATCGTCGGTTTGCCCAACGTCGGGAAATCTACCCTGTTCAACGCGCTGACCAAAGCCGGTATTGAAGCGGCCAACTTTCCATTCTGCACCATTGAGCCGAACACAGGCGTCGTACCAATGCCTGATCCTCGCCTGGATCAACTGGCTGAAATCGTAAAACCGCAGCGTACGCTTCCCACGACCATGGAATTTGTCGATATCGCCGGTCTGGTAAAAGGCGCATCGAAAGGCGAAGGTCTGGGTAACCAGTTCCTGACCAACATCCGTGAAACCGAAGCGATCGGTCACGTTGTTCGCTGCTTTGAAAATGACAACATCATTCACGTTTCCGGCAAAGTTAACCCGGCTGACGATATTGAAGTTATCAACACCGAACCGGCGCTGGCAGACCTCGACACCTGCGAACGTGCGATTCATCGCGTACAGAAGAAAGCCAAAGGTGGCGATAAAGACGCGAAAGCTGAGCTGGCGGTCCTGGAAAAATGCCTGCCCCAGTTGGAAAATGCAGGTATGCTGCGCGCGCTGGATTTAAGCGCTGAAGAGAAAGCGGCTATTCGTTACCTGAGCTTCCTGACGCTGAAACCAACAATGTACATCGCCAACGTCAACGAAGACGGTTTTGAAAACAACCCATATCTTGACCAGGTGCGTGAAATCGCGGCGAAAGAAGGTTCTGTTGTGGTTCCGGTTTGTGCTGCTGTTGAAGCAGACATTGCCGAACTGGACGACGAAGAACGTGACGAGTTTATGCAGGAGCTTGGGCTGGAAGAGCCGGGCCTGAACCGTGTGATCCGTGCCGGTTATAAGCTGCTGAACCTGCAAACTTACTTCACCGCTGGGGTGAAAGAAGTGCGTGCATGGACCATTCCGGTTGGAGCAACCGCGCCGCAGGCAGCGGGCAAAATCCATACTGATTTTGAAAAAGGCTTTATCCGTGCACAAACCATCTCGTTTGAAGATTTCATCACTTACAAAGGTGAACAAGGCGCGAAAGAAGCAGGCAAAATGCGTGCAGAAGGTAAAGATTACATCGTGAAAGATGGCGATGTGATGAACTTCCTTTTCAACGTCTAATTAATTTATTGTCTCATGAGGTTTCGCTAAATCTCATGAAGAGCGCAAAAGTATATATAATCCACGCAATTGCGTGGATTTTTCATTTCACCGAGTCCTAATCATTCTTGTAACATCCTACACTTTTGTGCTTATTGCCTATAGTGAACCACGAGAATAATTAAAGACATAAGTGTTCAGATGACGGATATCTCATTAGCAGTGATATAACGTAAGTTTTTGTATCACTACACATCAGCCCCCTTCACAGCTGATCAAAATTGATCACGCTCCAATATGCTGGCAAGATGAAAATGATAACCAGTAGCACAATAACAACGATAGGCCAGAAAACCCATTGACCAAAAATGAATATCGATGTTTTTTGCTTTTTCTTATTAGTAATGCAAAAATGGCGCATATTGTTTTTGTTATGCAGATACATCAAGCGAAATTCCCATAACTAATTAGGATTATTACAAAAAATCTTCACCAAATTTTTTAACCGCTGTTTGTTGTAATATTTTTGCCATATTTATAGTAACGAATTGGAATAAGCAACGACAACTTAGGGAATAACTCGATATAAACTCACCTTTGTAAGGGGGATGTTAAATATATATTAATTCCTGTGTTCCTGATTTTGCCCGGTAATAGAGAATTATTCTCTGAGAAGCTCATCATGATTGCACCATACAAATATCATGATGATAAGAGGATATTATTCATTGATTTAAACAAAATGACAAAATCCATAGACCCATAGTCTGGGTACTATATAGGAGTGGTATGGGCATCAAACAACACAATGGGAATACCAAAGCAGATCGTCTCGCTGAATTAAAAATCCGTTCGCCCTCAATTCAACTGATAAAATTTGGCGCTATTGGTTTGAATGCAATTATCTTTTCCCCCCTGCTGATAGCTGCAGATACAGGAAGTCAATATGGCACCAATATTACTATTAATGATGGTGACAGAATTACAGGAGATACCGCCGATCCATCAGGAAACCTCTATGGTGTAATGACCCCAGCAGGAAACACGCCTGGCAATATCAACCTGGGTAATGATGTCACCGTCAATGTCAACGACGCCTCTGGATATGCAAAAGGAATCATTATTCAGGGCAAAAACAGCTCCCTGACAGCTAACCGACTCACAGTAGATGTTGTTGGTCAAACCTCTGCCATCGGCATTAACTTAATTGGTGACTATACCCATGCTGACTTAGGCACAGGCAGCACCATTAAGAGTAACGATGACGGCATCATTATTGGGCATAGCTCAACACTAACAGCCACTCAATTCACCATTGAAAACTCGAACGGTATAGGCCTAACCATCAATGACTATGGCACCAGTGTCGATCTTGGAAGCGGAAGTAAAATCACGACCGATGGAAGTACAGGTGTTTATATCGGTGGTCTCAACGGCAATAACGCCAATGGTGCTGCGCGTTTTACGGCTACAGACCTGACAATCGATGTTCAGGGCTACAG